>JAFQIE010000007.1 GCA_017397645.1 Lachnospiraceae bacterium
ATTTAATGCGTCTACAAGACACTTTATAAACACCAGTCCGCCAAGAATTATATCCGCACGTTCCTCGCCTATGCCAATCATTTTTTTGCGTTCGGCCACGGATGCCGAGAGACTTTCGTTTATTACCAGGGCTTTACTGGAGAACCGCTTAAAAGCAAAAATGTTTGGCTCCCTGATGTCCGGTGAGTATGCAAGCGTTGCAGGAGTGCACTCCGGAGAATGGATGAATCGTTTGACCGGGGATACGGCATTGGTAGCCAATGGTCTGACGGAGATTTTGCCCAGATTGCTGGGGACTGTAGTGCGGTTGGTTTCAGCGGCATCTATGCTGATTGCGTTGGAACCGAAATTTGCAACGGTGATACTTGTGGGCGGTTTTTTGATGATTGTGATTTCTTATGCATTCAGAAGAATCATGAAGAAATTGCATAAATCGGTACGCGAGAAGGATGGAGAATTGCGAAGCTTTCTCCAAGAAAGCTTGGGCAGTATGAAGGTGGTGCGTTCCTATGGTATGGAGGAAGCAGTGGCTATGACCGCAGGCACCCATATGAGGGAACACAAGCAAACCCGCATGCGGAAGGCTTCTTTTTCAAATCTGTCCCATACGGGATTAGCGCTGACCATGAATGGTGCTATGGTACTGGGAATCTGCTACTGTGCCTATGGGATTTTTGTTGGTGTCTATGATTATGGTACGTTTGTGGCTGTCATGCAGTTGATTGGACAGGCGCAGATGCCTTTTGCCAATATCAGTGGATTTCTGCCCAGATATTATGCCGTGATGGCTAGTTGTGAACGCCTTACAGAGGTGGAGCAGTGGGTGGACAAACATGTGAAGGAAAGTATGACCTTGTCCGAAATCCATAGATTCTATGAAGAGGATTTGTTTGGACTTGGCTTAGAGCAAGCGGTTTTTGCATATAGAGGCGAGGAAAATAACGTATTACAGGATTTTTCTATCGATATCAAAAAGGGCGAGTTCGTTGCCTTTACCGGTAGTAGTGGTTGCGGTAAGAGTACCGTTTTGGAAATCATGATGTGTCTGTATGATTTGCAGCAGGGGAGTCGATATTTGCTTACGGAGAAGGGCAAGGCAGAGCTTACGGGAGTATACCAGAAACTATTTGCCTATGTACCCCAAGGAAATCATTTGATGAGCGGAACCATCCGGCAGGTGGTTGCATTTGCAGAAGAGTCCAAGGCGGACGAGGAACGCTTGCGAAAAGCTTTGGAAATCGCTTGCGCAGAGTTTGTTTACGAATTGGAGGATGGCTTAGACACGCGTCTGGGAGAACGTGGTGCAGGTCTCAGCGAGGGGCAAATGCAGAGGTTGGCCATTGCCAGAGCGATTTATTCGGGGCATCCGGTTTTGTTTTTTGATGAGGCCACCAGTGCGTTAGATGGGCCTACAGAGGCGAAGGTTTTGGAGAATTTGCGTGCTATGACGGACCGGACTTTATTGATTGTTACCCATAGACAGCAGGCGTTAAAGGTGTGTGACAGGGTGATAGAGTTTTGAACATCAGAGTGAAGAGAATAGTTGCACTGATGTGGTGAAGAATACGGAAGTAATGAAAAGCAAGGAAAGGAGCGCCGGTATGACAAAGGAGAGACGAAGTAATGTACCCTCAGATGTGTTATATCTGGCGGTCTGTGCTATCAAAGATAAATGTCCCGCCGCTGAAAGAATTGCCGGAATGGATTTAGGTCGATTGTACGACTATAGTTCTTTTCATAATGTGGAGCCATTGGTGGGGAAAGCATTGTTACGTTTTTTCTCAGGCGAGGATGCGGACGGGTGCGTTGACGGTGGACTGCATGTAGAAACCGAGCAGGAAACAGCGCAAATTATGGCAAAGTTTCAGGAAGCTGTGCACAAAACGGCACGGAAAAATTTGCTTTTGGATATGGAAAGAACTGTTGCGGAACAGTGGTTGGAGCAAAATGGTATTTGGTATGTATCCCTGAAGGGCGCTGTGCTTCACAGTTTGTATCCCACCGCGGGACTGCGTAAAATGGCAGACAATGATATATGGTTTGACAGTGCATACACGGAACAGGTGAGGGATTATTTTGTTAGTCAAGGCTACAGGATAGTTTCTTACGGCAAGGCAAATCATGATGTATACAGCAAGGACCCTGTCTATAATTTCGAAATGCACCGATCCCTTTGGCACAAGGGTGAAAATAAGGTTTGGGATAGGTATTACGACGAAATCCGTAATAGGCTGGTCCGCATAGAGAACAGAGAGTTTGGGTATCGGTTTTCGGAAGAGGATTTCTATGTATACTTGATTGCCCATGCCTATCATCACCATGCATCGGATGGTATCGGTATTAAAATATTTGCCGATTTGCATTATTATCTCAAGGCCAATCGGGAAAAGATGGATTTTGTATATATCGCAGAGCAGATGGAAGTATTAGGTATCACAGAATACGAGGAAACGCTCCGCGGGCTGACGGAAAAGCTGCTGGGAGATGAACGTGCAGTTTTGACGGATGCGGAAAACGAAATGCTTGTACGCATGCTCGGGTCAGGTGCTTACGGCACATTGAAGAATCGGGCCGACGGACGTATGGACGCACTTATGGAAGACGGAGAAGTTCTTACGCTTCGGCTGAAAATAAAGTATTTTTTCAAACGGTTCTCCCCGGATGAAGAGTTCCTAAAGGCGTATTATCCATTTTTCTATCGTCATAAGTGGCTTCGTCCCATAGGAAATTTGTGGCGGGTAGTACGAGGAATATTTGTACATCCCAGAGTGCTTTGGCGGGAGTTTTGCCATATTTTGCACAAAGGGAAAAAGTAAATATAAGGTGTGACAGCATATGGCAGCAAAAAAGTATTATGCAGTAAAGGTAGGAATGGTAACCGGGATATTTCAGTCCTGGGAAGAATGCAAAGCATCCGTGACCGGTTATCCGGGCGCGGAGTATAAAGGATTTGCCACAATACAGGAAGCGGCAGAGTATCTGGGGATTCCTTGTCCGGAGGAAATTGCAAATCCGGAGGGCTCCGGGACACAACCAGTCGACACATTACTCGTATATGTGGACGGAAGCTATGATGATGCCATTAAAAAATATGCGTTTGGCTGTGTGTTTCTTTTGCCGGACGGACGTATTTACACGGAATGTGGCAACGGGGACAGGGAACAGTCCCTGCAGCATAGGAATGTCACCGGTGAAATGCTTGGAGCCATGTATGCGGTAAAAACTGCTATGTGGAACCGATATCCTAAGGTGGAGATTCGGTATGACTATGAAGGTATTGAAAAATGGGTGACGGGTGAGTGGCGTTCTAAAACGGAGCTTACCGGATTGTATGCCCATTCTATGCGTGAGTGGTCCAAAGACATTCAAATTACATTTACTAAGGTACCGGCCCATTCCAATGTGTTTTTCAATGAACTGGCGGACCAAACGGCAAAACGGGGGTTGGAAGAAGCAGACGGCGTGCCGAAGGTACGTGCCTTGGAGGATATGAAGCTTTGGAACGAATGAGATTGAATAAATATCTTGCCCATGCCGGCGTGTGTTCCCGTAGAGATGCGGATGCGTTGATTGCCCGAGGACAGGTGCTGGTGGACGGGCAGTTGCCCACACCCGGTTGTCAAGTGGGGCCGGAAAATGTCATTATGGTGTCAGGAAAAGTGGTACAACAGTTTGACGCGCCGGTAGTGTTGGCGTTTTATAAACCTGTGGGCGTGACCTGTACGGAAAAGGATCCCCACGCAGAGCGGGTGATTTCTGATCTGGTGAAATACCCAAGACGCGTGACTTATGCAGGCCGACTGGATAAGGATTCGGAGGGGCTTCTGCTTTTGACAGACGATGGTGATCTGATACAAGCCATGATGAAGGGGTCTGCAAATCACGAAAAAGAGTATGTGGTCCGGGTGGAAAAAGAGATTTCTGCGGACTTTGTAGAGAAAATGGGGCAAGGTGTATATTTGGAAGATTTGGGTGTAACCACAAAGCCCTGCAAAATAGAGAGAATAGGGAAATATACTTTTAGAATTGTGCTGACACAGGGATTGAACAGGCAGATTCGAAGAATGGTAAAAGCCTGCGGTAATCGTGTGACTGAGTTGAAAAGAGAAAGAGTGATGTACGTCACCTTGGGAAAGTTAAAGCCCGGAGAATATCGGGAATTGTCTAAGGAAGATGTTGAACGATTGTATCGAGATTGCGGACTTGCATACAAGTAAGTGTTAAAAACTGTGAGATAAGAAATCAAGTTTGGTTTGCAAATAGTAGAAAAGGCATAAGGAATCAGCTACAGAATGAAGGATAATAATCAGTCACCTAAATTGGATAGAATGAAGTATTTGGTGGAGCTGCTGAATGAAGCTTCCCGAGCATATTATGCCCAAGATACGGAAATCATGAGCAATTTAGAATATGATACGCTCTATGATGAACTGCTTTCTTTGGAGCAGGAGACGGGAGTTGTGTTTGCCAATTCGCCCACAGCGAAGGTGGGCTACGAAGTGGTGGATGAATTGCCCAAGGAAGCCCATCCCAGTCCCATGCTTTCTTTGGATAAGACAAAGAGCAGAGAAGAGCTGCGGGAGTGGCTTCAGGGAAAGATAGGTGTTCTTAGTTGGAAATTGGACGGTTTGACCATCGTTTTGACCTATCAGGATGGCAAACTGGTGAAAGCACTGACTCGTGGAAATGGTGAAGTGGGAGAAATTGTGACGGGAAATGCGAAAACCTTTGTAAATCTCCCTATGACAATTCCTTTTCAGGGAGAACTGGTGTTGCGGGGCGAAGCAGTCATCAGCTATTCTGATTTCGAAAAAATCAACGCCCGTATCGAGGACGTGGACGCAAAGTATAAGAATCCCAGAAATCTATGCAGCGGTTCTGTCCGTCAGTTAGATGCAAAGGTGGCAGCAGGGCGAAGCATTCGTTTCTATGCTTTTTCTATGGAGACGGCAGAACAATCCGCATTTGCTACCCGTAGCGACCAGATGGACTTTTTAACGGCGCAGGGATTTGAGGTAGTAGAGCATTTCCGGGTGACAGAAGATACCATTTGGGATTGTATGGATGAGTTTGCCCGTAAGATTGAAACCTATGATATTCCTTCCGATGGGTTGGTGCTGACATATGACGATATTGCCTATGGCATATCGCTTGGTAGAACTGCGAAATTCCCGCGTCATTCCATCGCCTTCAAATGGGCGGACGAGAAGAAGGAAACGATTCTGAAGGAAATAGAGTGGAGCGCCAGCAGAACAGGACTCATCAATCCTGTGGCTATTTTTGATCCGGTGGAGTTGGAAGGCACCACGGTGAGTCGTGCCTCCGTGCATAATGTTAGTATTTTGGAGGGGCTTCGCCTCGGTATCGGAGATAGAATTACGGTATATAAGGCAAATATGATTATTCCTCAGATTGCAGAGAATCTGACGGGAAGCGGTACGGTGGAAATCCCGGCCCATTGTCCTGTTTGTGGCGGAGATACGCAGATAAAACAGGTCAGCGATGTGAAGTCCCTATACTGTATCAATGAGGAATGCCCTGCCAAGAAGATCAAGGCGTTTACCTTGTTTGTCAGCCGCAATGCCATGAATATGGAAGGTCTTTCCGAAGCTACATTAGAGAAATTTATTGAATTGGGATATTTGCATGAATTTGCAGACTTGTTCCGTTTGGACAGATACAAGGAACAGATCGTATCTTTAGAGGGATTCGGAGAGAAGTCCTATCATAACCTGATAGAGAGTGTGGAACAGGCCAGAAATACCACACTACCCCGTCTTGTATATGCGTTAGGCATCGGTGGGATTGGCGTGGCCAATGCAAAAATGTTGTGCAAGCATTTCCATCATGATTTTGGCGCCATGCGGTCTGCGGATGTGGAGGAACTGAGTGCCATTGAAGGTGTGGGAGAGGTAATCGCCACCACCTTTGTGGAGTATATGAAACATCCTGCCAATCAGGACGTCATGGACCACTTGCTAGAAGAAGTAAATATAGAAATTCCTGTTGTGGAAGAAGGAAGTCAGACGTTGGATGGCATGAATTTTGTCATAACAGGGTCTTTGGTGCATTTCGAGAATCGAGACCAACTGAAGGAACAGATTGAGCAAAAGGGCGGAAAGGTAACGGGTAGCGTAACAAGCAAAACTACCTGCCTCATCAACAATGATGTGACCAGTTCTTCTTCCAAGAATAAGAAGGCAAAGGAATTGGGTGTGCCCATCTTTTCGGAAGAAGATTTTCTTGAAAAGTACTTGAATTAGAAGTAAGATAGAAAAGTGCATACATTTATTAAACAGACTATAGTGTATGGACGTTGAATGACGAGAACAGAAAGGGAAATTGTAGTTATGCCCATTAAGACACAGAGCGATTTGCCTGCAAAAGAAATACTGGAAAATGAAAATATATTTGTGATGGATGAATTTCGGGCAATGCACCAGGACATCCGTCCCCTTCGTGTGTTGATTTTGAATAACATGCCCATTAAGCAGGATACGGAACTGCAACTATTGCGCGCTCTTTCCAACACTCCTCTGCAGGTGGATGTGACCTTTATGAATGTGAAGAGTCATGTTTCCAAGCACACGGCGGCAAGCCATTTGAATAAGTTTTATACCACTTTGGATGAAATCAGAGATTTAAAATATGATGGAATGATCGTGACCGGAGCTCCCGTGGAAGATGTATCCTTCGAGGAAGTGGACTATTGGGAGGAATTCTGTGAGATTTTGGATTGGGCAGAAACCCATGTGACATCCACCCTGCATATTTGCTGGGCGGCACAGGCAGGATTCTATCATTATTATGGAATCAACAAAAAGATGTTGCCTCAGAAACTGTTCGGCATCTATGAGCACAAAGTGCATAACCGCAAAATTCCCTTGGTAAGAGGTTTTGATGATGTGTTTTTGGCACCCCATAGCCGTCATACTGAGACCAATGCGGCGGACATCCATGCCTGCAAGGATTTGACTGTGTTGGCAGAATCTGATGACGCAGGGGTTTTTTTGGCAATTGCAGAAGAAGGAAAGAAGATTTTTATTACCGGGCATCCGGAGTATGACAGATATACATTGAACAATGAGTATTTCAGGGATTTGAATAAGGGATTACCCATTCAGGTGCCTCATAATTACTATCCGGAAGATAATCCGGAGAACAAACCATTGCTCCAGTGGCGTTCTCACAGCAATAATTTGTACAGCAACTGGATCAATTATTACGTTTATCAGGTGACACCGTACGATTTGTAAAAAGCAGTTGGGAGTGTGGTTTTATAACCTTTAGGGAGTGTATATTTCCTGCAAAGAAGGTTTCGGCGATACAAGGGAGGAATGGAAGATGAAAAAGATAAAAATGCTTGTGGTGCTTTGTGCCTGTGCGATAGTGTCATGCGCCTGTGCGCAAGTAGAGGCGCCCATTGTAGTGGATATGGAAGATGTGGCTGCCTCTATTTTCGGTGAAAAGGAAGAGGAAACAGACAAAGAGGATAAGAAAGCATCCGGCGAGGCAACGGAAGCGGATGAAAAAGACGATAAGTCCGATACAAAAGAGAATGGATTTGCCTTTGCAGATGTGAAAGGCATAAAATTTATTTACAGCGGTGCCGGTTGGCGCACAGAGTTGGAAATTGACAAGAATGGTAAATTCACCGGAATTTATCAGGATTACGATATGGGCAAAAAGGGCGACGGTTACGAGGGCGTGGTGTATTACAGCCAGTTTAGCGGTGAGTTCACCAAGCCGGAGAAGGTGAATGATACCACCTATTCCGTCCAGATAAAGAGCATTAAATATCCCCTGGGACAGTCCAAAAAGATTGTGAACGAAACACTTTATGCGTACAGCAAGGCACCCGGGGTGGACGGCAGTAAAATGTTTTATTTCTATCTTCCCGGTACGAAATATGGGGATTTGCCCAAGGAGTACATAGAGCAGGTGGAGTCTGTGGACGCAGACCTTTTGAAAAAGGATACCATTCAATTCTACGGCTTGTATCACAAGGGCGAAAAGGAAGGCTTCATTGGCTATGAAACGGAATCTGATTATGCCAAGGCAGAGGGGATTTTGAAAGAAGCCGGCACGGCGGTGATGGAACTGAAAACCCAACGCGCAAACGCAAAGACCCAGCAGGAAGTGAATATGCTGACCTATGAGATGTATCAGGAATGGGATGTGGCATTGAACCATGTTTGGAGTATTTTAGAGGATACATTGGACGAAAAGATTTATGCCAAGGTGCTCAAAGAAGAGCAGAATTGGATTGAAAAGAAACGCACTATGAAGAAAAATGTGCAAAATAAATTTGACGGCGTGTATATGGCTCCTTTTGTGATGTACAGTGAGGCGGCCGAAATGACCGAAGAAAGAGCCTATGAGTTGTTGGAGTATTTGAAGTAAGTCAAACCATGGCGGTGTGGGGTAAGATGATAAATATTGCATTTTGTGATGATGATATTTCTGTATTAGAGGAATTACAGGGGTTAATAAGGCAGTATGAAGAGGAGCACGAGCGGAAAATCGCTTGTGCCTCTTATTCCAGTCCATTAGAACTTATGGCAGCCATTGAAAAGGGAATCCGGTTTGATATTCTTTTTTTGGACATTATTATGCCGGGCGAGAATGGCATGGATGTTGCCGCAGAGATACGCAGGGTGGATGACAATGTGAAGATTGTGTTTTTGACTTCTTCCTCCGAGTATGCGGTCCGTTCCTATACGGTTGGCGCATTTTATTACCAATTGAAGCCCATAAAGAAAGCCGATTTTGAGAGGTTGTTGGATTCTGTGTTGTGGACTTGGGACAGGGAACGTACCAACAGTATTGTTTTGCGGAGCAAAAACGGTATCACCCGCATTGAATTGAAGCATCTGGAGTATTGCGAAGTGATTCACAGAACGCTGTTTATCCATATGGATAACGGTAAAGTATTGGAGTGTATTGGAAACTTGGATGGTTTGTGTAAGGAACTGGATGTGTACGGAGGTTTCCTGCGACCGCATCGTTCCTTTTTGGTGAATCTTGATTATATTACAAATATTTCATATCGTGCGATTACCATGTCCTGTCAGGTGGAGATTCCCATTCCGCGGGGAAAGTATCATGATGTGAAAGATGTGTTTTTGGAGCATGCATTCAAGAATAGGCAGGTGCTTGTATGAATTTTACATTGTCGATGTTATATGGTGTTGTTTCCAGTTTGTATGGATGTATTTTATCTGCGTCCTTCTGTGATGTGTTCCCTTCGCAGAAGAAACGCAGGATTTTTGTGTCCGGAATCACCGTCCTGATACTCATACAATGTGCCTTATATTTTGTGGGGAGTGTTGCGCTGGTCAGAAAACTGTATCCCGTTTTGATACATTTGATGTTGTATATCCTGCTTCGCATTTTGACGGGAAAACGCATGTGGCCTATCATCTGTATTTTGACTGCTTATTCCTGCTGTCAAATGCGTAGGTGGCTGGCTCTTTTGATTGTGGCAATGGTTCCGGCAGGAACGGTATCACAAACCGTCGCAGAAGTGCTTCTGACTCTTCCGATGTTGTGTTTTATCCTGTGGAAAATATCGCCTATTGTACGGCAATTGTCTGTTTGTTCGCTTGCCCAACAATGCCAGTTGGCTATTTTCCCGGCACTGAGTTATCTGTTTGATTATGCGACCAGAGTGTATACGAAGCTTTTATACAATGGCTCCACGATAGCAGTAGAGTTTATGCCGTTTGTTTGCTGCATCGCCTATTTTTCTTTCCTGATTTACAATGTCTTGACGGAGTACAAGAAAAGGCGGATGGAACAGACACAAAAATATCTCCGTATACAACTCCGCCAATCGGTTCACGAAATTTATGCGTTGAGAGAATCCCAGGAATTGGCAAAGCGGTATCGTCATGATTTAAGACATCATCTGCAGTATGTTTTGACTTGTATAGAGAACGGGAAGCCGGAAGAAGCAAAGGGTTATATATCCGGAATTTTTCGGGAGGTAGAAGCGCAAAAAGTGGAAAGGTACTGCGAGAATGAGGAGGTTAATTTAATTCTTTCGGCGTTTTCAGGGCGTGCCTTGAAGGAGGGAATCAAGGTGGATATGGATTGTGTGCTTTCGGGCAATATCGCTGTGTCCAATAGTGATTTATGCGTGTTATTGTCCAATGCGTTGGAAAACGCGCTTTACGCCTGTCGGGAAACGATGGCGGAAATGGCAGATAGCAAAATCGCCTTGGAAATGTTCGAACGAAACGGGAAAATATTTTTGCAGATATCCAATCCATACATAGGGGAGGTTGCCTTCGAAAACGGGATTCCGGTGAATCATAGCCCGGGGCATGGTATTGGCGTGCAGAGCATATGTGCCATCGTAGAAAAGTATCAGGGTGTTTGTGATTTTAAGGCGTCAGATGGGCTCTTCGTCCTGCGGATTTCCATATAATTTATTGCAAGCATAAGAAGCGACGTTTCAGGACGTTTATCGTCCGTTTCGGTCGCTTCTTCTCCGTTTGGGAAAAGGAACGCATATAATTGTCTCAAAACTGTAAAGCAATTATATTTACCCTTAGGAGGATGAAAGTATGAAAAAATTAGTATCACTTGTATTGGCAACAGTTATGTGTTTGAGCATGGTAGCATGCGGCGGCGTGGACAAGCAGCCCGCTATTGATGCGTTTAACAGCGCAAACACCGCATTTACCGAGTTGGCAACCGCTATGAACGAGAACATTGACCTTTACTCCGACGAATTTGTTGAGGTTATGATGGGAATGTCCGATTCCTTGGCACAGTGCAAGGAACTGTTAGAAAGCGATACCGAGTTGACAGAGGAGACAGTAGCAGATTTGGTTACCCAGTTGAATGACATTGAAGCTTGGGTTGCAGACGCAACAGGTTTGGCTGAAGAGGAAGCAGCTGCAGCTGTAGAAGGTGAAGTAGAAGCAGAAGTTTCTGTAGATATGGATGCGGCAATCGAGTATTTTAACAGTGTTTCTACCGCATTTGATGCAATTGCAACTGAAGTGAACAATAACCCTGACGCATACACTGAGGAGTTCATCGATCAGATGATTGGAATCAGCGAAGGCCTTACAGAGTGCAAGGCAGGACTTGAGGCAGGGGCTGAATTGACAGAAGAAGAGTATGCTGACTTTATCGAGGTTCTCGGACAGGTTGAAGAGTGGTTGTTGGCTGTAGAGAGCGAAGTATTTGGCTAATTCCTTTGGTATTTATGGTTTGGTTGCGTTAATTTGCAACTTGAACTTCGATCCTGACAAAGCGAAGAACATTGGTTTTAAGAAGGATTAGACATATAGAAGTAAATGGAGAAATAAAATGAAAAAGACAAGAATTTTGTTAGAGCAAATTGCATTGATGATGGTTCTTTCATTGGTACTTACTGCTTGTCAGGTTCCTGACGCATCCCAAGATGTGATTCCCTCATCTGTGATTGTCGGGGAATCCCAGGCATCCGCGGAAGCATTTGACGAAGTTGTGGAGGAATCCGGCGAAGTAGTGGAAGAAGCATCCGATGAGGCTACCGATGTGTCAGAGTCAGTGGATGATGACGCAGAGGTTGTTGGCGCGGAGGCTGTTGATGACGAGACAGAAGAGCCTGTAGTTGACAAAGACGATAAAGAAGTTTCTTCTCCTGTTGTGGCAAAACCTGCCATCCCTGCGTGGATTAAGTATGTATTGGATGTAGAGGAGTACAAAAACGGACATCCTGATTTGCAGAGAGCATTTGGGAACGACACAACAGCATATGTGAACCATTGGTTGACAATTGGTGTCCGTGAAGGAAGAACCAAAGGTGTTCTTTTTGACCCCATCGCATATGCAGCGGCATATCCGGATATTGCAGCGGTATACGGAAACGATATAAATGGTATTATTGAGCATTATGTTGCTATCGGTAAGAATGAAGGCAGAACCCAGGGTACAGCAGCCGGATTCAGAGATATTGAAGCAAGGAACCAGTTCGCAGCTTCCAATTATCCTACCGGCGGCGGAAGCAGTGCACCTGCAGCTACCGCTGTGCCTACTGCAGCACCTACCGTGGTGCCTACCGAATTGCCTACAGTACCGCCTGTAGAGCCTACGGAACCTCCTGTACCGCCTACGGAAGTGCCTTCCCCCACCTCGCCTGTGTCCACACCGGCACCTACGGATGCGCCTTCCATAGAGCCGCCCACACCGGAGCCTACCGCAGAACCTACCCCTG
>JAFQIE010000008.1 GCA_017397645.1 Lachnospiraceae bacterium
ACACCTGCACCTACGGCAGAGCCTACCCCTGCACCTACAGCGGAGCCGACCGCAGAGCCTGCCGGCATTGTTATCATTGATGACAACTTCGATGCAAGAATAAATAATGCCCAGGAACATTTTGATGGGGACAATTGGACCAGCAGTTGGGACACAAAAAATGGTTATTGTACGGTGGATGTCCGTGTGGTAAATAAGTCATTATTTGATGCTACTGCAGCAAGTGGTGATAAGGTGTTGCGGATTAACCCTGAAGACTATAGTGAACAGGAACATTTGCAAATTGATTTGGTTTGGACCTTGCATGTTGTGGAAGAGAAGTGGTTGCCTCTTGGAAGCACTACAACCTCTGACAGATATCTGGTATACGAACTTGATTTGACAGCTTACGGTGATGAGGCGTTTGAGGAAGATTTCGAAATCAGTTTACGGGGCAACGGTGACAATGCAATCGCTACCTTCAAGATGAACAGCGAGCGCATGGGCCGCGTGATGAATGACGGAACTGTAACAGCACTTAGAGACGACAACAAGAATGCGTATACCAACGGTACCACCGGTCAATTGAAATGGGTGCTTGACAGAGAGACGAAAACCTATAGTTGGTACTGGAATGGTACTTTGGTAGAATCCGATGTTGCTGCTTTGTGTGGCGGCGCAGAAGAAACACCTGCCCTTAAGAGCATAAGGTATACGATGCCTTGTCAGCCGATATATAGTTTTGACACAATACTTACTTTGGACAATATGAAGCTGTATGCCGAAGATTAAGACGGGTATTGCCATTGGGTTTTGGTAGAGTGTTTATATTGATATGGTTATGTAAAGCGGATGCGGAATGCATCCGCTTTTTTTCACTGCTGTAGATTCTGCATTGTATCTTGAGATGAGGATGAAATTGTTATATAATTATTTGACGGGGAAATTTGTAGAATGACCTAAATATTTCTCAGAAAGAACTGGCTGAAATGACAGGAACAAAACAGCAGGCTATTTCCCGAACACAGAACAAAGAGCATAGCCCCTCGCTGAAACTGTTTTACAGCATAATATATGCGCTTGGTTATGATTTGACTTTGGTAAAAAGAACATAAAATAGTTGAAGAGCAAAGCTATGTTTTGATATAATAGTCAGAAGGAAAAGTCGAGATTACAAGGAGATAGAATCAATTATGAAACTAGGTATCGTTGGTTTACCCAATGTAGGAAAAAGTACATTATTTAATTCGTTGACAAAGGCGGGAGCAGAATCTGCAAATTATCCTTTCTGTACCATAGATCCCAATGTGGGTATCGTGGCTGTGCCCGACGAGAGACTGAAACTGTTAGGCGATTTATATCACTCTAAAAAGGTAACTCCGGCAGTGATTGAATTTGTAGATATTGCCGGTTTGGTAAAAGGTGCATCCAAGGGAGAGGGCCTGGGCAATCAGTTCTTGAGCAATATTCGTGAGGTGGATGCCATTGTACATGTGGTGCGTTGCTTTGAAGATACCAACGTGATCCATGTGGACGGCAGTGTGAATCCTTTGCGTGATATTGAGACAATTAATTTAGAGTTGATTTTCTCTGACTTAGAGGTGCTGGAGAGAAGACTGTCCAAAGTGGCAAAGGCAGCCAGAATGGACAAGACGCTTGGCAAGGAATTGGCACTCTTGGAGAGAATCAAAGCCCATCTGGAAGGTGGTAATATGGCCAAATCTCTTGAAATAGAGGATGAGGACGAGGCGGCTCTGATGAAGGAGTTTAATCTGCTCACTGCTAAGCCGGTAATCTATGCAGCCAATGTGGCGGAAGATGACTTGATGGATGACGGTGCTTCCAATGCAATGGTGGAGGAAGTCAGAAACTTTGCAGTGGATGAGAAGAGTGAGGTGTTTGTCATTTGTGCTCAGATAGAGCAGGAAATTTCCGAATTGGACGATGATGAAAAGTCCATGTTTTTGGAAGAGTTGGGGTTGTCCGAATCCGGCTTGGAGAAGTTGATTAAAGCAAGTTATCATATTTTGGGACTGATGAGTTACCTGACCGCGGGAGAGGATGAGACCCGCGCATGGACCATCAAAATTGGTACCAAAGCACCGCAGGCCGCAGGAAAAATCCACTCTGATTTCGAGCGTGGCTTTATCAAAGCGGAAGTGGTAAACTACAAAGACCTGCTGGAACAGGGGTCTTTGGCTGCGGCAAGAGAGAAGGGCCTTGTTGGTATCGAAGGTAAGGAATACGTAGTACAGGACGGAGATGTAATTCTCTTTAGATTTAATGTGTAGGAGAAATGAGCTATGAATATGGCGCAATGGAATCCATATTTATTGTGGGCAGCGATTCTTTTATGTGCGGCGGCACTGATAAGGGACATCGTGACTACCATGAAGGCAAGGAGTAAGCCGGGTAATAAGTCAAGCAATAAGTCTGGTAGTAAGGTAAGAAATAAAGGTTTTTTGAGCGGAATGGAGCCCAAGGAGATGTCGGACAAGACATATTATATTATCCTTGGTGTATTGCTGTTTATTGCTTTGCTTGTGCGTGCCTACAAATTCGGTATCGTTCCCGCGGGCTTCAATCAGGATGGCGCTATGGCTGCAGTGGACGCCAAGGCGTTGGCGGACTACGGCACAGACAGATATGGTATGTACCGACCGGTGCATTTGACTGCTTGGGGCTATGGACAGATGAGTTCGTTGCTGTCTTATATGATGGCATTTTTTATAGACCTGTTCGGATTTGGACCCGGTATCGCGCGGTTCCCTATGCTGCTTATGAGCATGGTGGGAATTGTGAGTCTACACTTTTTCATCAAAGATATATTTGGTAAGAATTTATCCTTGGCGGTTTTACTTTTTGCGGCTGTCAATCCCTGGCATATTATGCAAAGCCGTTGGGCGCTGGATTGTAATCTGTATCCCCATTTCTTTATGCTGGGTGTTTACTTGTTGAATAGGGGAATCCAAGGAACCAAGAAAAGGTATCTCTATATGTCTATGGTGTCCTTTGGCTTGTGTATGTACTGCTACGGCGTCTCTATTTATACCCTGCCGGTATTTTTGGTGGCGGCTTGTACATATTTGCTGATTAGCAAGAAACTAAACTGGAAAGAGGCGCTGATTTCAGCAGGGGTATATCTGCTGGTGGCATGGCCCTTCATCTTGACCATGATGGTGAATTTTTTCCAGTGGGAGACCATTAATACCCCGTTCTTTACCATTGCTTACTTTCCGTACAGCCAAAGAAGTAGCGATATCTTGTTTTTCTCCGGGAATATTGGGGAGCAGCTGAAAGCAAATTTTCAGTCGCTATTGAATACCACGCTTCTGCAAAGGAAGGATTTACCCTGGAATGATGTGTACAATTTTGGAACGGTATATTTATTCTCCATGCCTTTTGTGGTATTGGGAATTGTAGATTTCTTCAAGAATCATCGCAAGAAGACGGGGGCGGTTTTAGCATTTATTTTCTTGTGCACCGGTATTTGGGCAGGATTGACCACAAACGGCGTGAATGTAAACCGTATTAATATCGTTTATTATCCCATTATCATTATGGGGGGATTGGGAATCGGTTATTGTGCGAAATGGATTCCTCGTGCAAAGTGGGGAATAATAGTTGCATACGCATTGGCTTTTGTGATGTTTACCAATACGTATTTCACGAAAACGGCAGATGACTTGTCGGGTCACTTCTTTGGCAACTTCGGCGAGGCAGTAACCTATGTGAAGGATGCACCGGAGGATAAGGTTTATATTACGGCAGACAGTCAGTATACCGGAGCGTCTAATGTGTCCGAAATTTTAACGCTCTTTTTCCATGAGACGGATGCTGAGTATTATCAAGGCAAAAAGGATATTTCCGGGTGGCTTCCGTTCTGGGAGAGATATCGTTTCTCCAGTATCGGCAATTTAAGCATTGATCATTCGGAAGAGGCGGTGTACGTGGTGAGAGATTACGATTTGTCGTATTTCCCTGCAGATATCTACGAAGTGATACCGTTTGAAACATATCCGATGGCTCCGAAGTATTATGTGGTGAGAAAACGGTAAGATAATATAAAGTAATGTGTAGGAAGGAATTATGAATGATGGGCGTAAAAGATATTGCGTTTCCTAATTTGGGTATTTATTTGGAAAATGTACCAAAGTCCATTAGTGTCTTTGGATTTGAAATCGCTTTTTATGGGATAATCATATTCTTAGGTGTTTTGGCCGGTATCTTGGTGGCTGCTAGAATTGCTAAAATCACGGGGCAGAACCCGGATACCATTTGGGATATGGCTACTTATTGCGTGATTTTCTCCATTATTGGTGGTCGTCTCTATTACGTGATTTTTTCATGGGAATACTACAAGGATAATTTTTGGCAGGTTTTCAATCTCCGTGCCGGAGGTATGGCAATCTATGGTGCAGTCATTGCCGGATTCCTGACGGTATTTATCTATGCAAAGATTAAGAAGTTAAATGCACTCTTGTTGTTAGATACGGCAATGCCCAGTTTGATTTTGGGACAGGCCATTGGCCGTTGGGGCAATTTCTTTAATAGAGAGGTGTTTGGAGAGTATTATAATGGTCTGCTGTCCATGCAGCTGCCGATAGCGGCGGTTCGGGCGAAGGATATATCCGAGACCATTCGTGTCAATATTCCGGAGGGTGCTAATTATATCAATGTACATCCCACCTTCTTGTATGAGAGTTTGTGGAATTTGCTGGTATTTGCAGTTTTGCTACTATATCGCAAATATAAAAAGTTTGACGGAGAATTAGGGCTTTTGTATTTGGCAGGATACGGGCTGGGACGATTCATTATCGAAGGAATCAGAACGGATACATTGTTTATCCCCGGTACCACAGTGCCTGTGTCCCAGGTGTTGGCATTGGTTATGTTGGTGGCGGCAGTTGCCATTGATGTGGTGGTCCGTGTTAGACTGCGCAAGGCGAAAAAAGCGTAAATAAACAGAGAATAAAAAGGGGCTGTAAAAAAACTCCCCTAAAAGAACAGCCATGGTGAAGTCGAAAGACAACACCATGGCTGTTTGTGTATAATGCAGTTAATTGGACACGTTTTCTCTAACCTTTATCATAAAAAGGGAA
>JAFQIE010000009.1 GCA_017397645.1 Lachnospiraceae bacterium
CCTTCATGGGACCCTCCTGCTTTACTTTTCATTCATCTACAAATACATCTTGGCAATTTGTCCGACTTCTTTTATTCATTTCCCTTTACGGTCAACACGATCTTAC
This sequence comes from Lachnospiraceae bacterium, assembly GCA_017397645.1. Lineage (GTDB taxonomy): Bacteria > Bacillota > Clostridia > Lachnospirales > Lachnospiraceae > Acetatifactor. The sequence goes on from JAFQIE010000009.1 coordinate 107, forward strand.
CTGCGCTCTTGCCGGACTGCATCAAATCCTGCGCCTCTTCCGCCTGAGTAATGGGGTATACCTTAAAAATGGTAGGACGGATTTCTCCGCTTTCTACCTTAGGCCAAATCAAATCTACCATGTCGCCCAGCAGTTTTTTCTTCTGCTCGGGAGTACGGCTTCTCAGATTGGTACCGATGACGCGGGTTCTGCGTACATACATACTCTTCAAATTAATGGTGGACGGATCGCCTGCCAACGTAGCGATCATAATCCATCTGCCGTCAAAGTTCATGTAAGGCAAACATTCGCCGACAGTATCACCACCAAGACAGTCTACGGTGATATCCACAGGGGTACCTGCTTCCAGTTCTCTCTTCATTACATCTACCAACTTTTCTCTGGAAGTATTTACCACATAATCTGCCTTTAGGTGTCCAATTGCCTGTTCCTGCTCATCGTTCATAACGGTTGTGAGAACACGCACACCAAAGCATTTTGCCATGGGAATAATCACACTTGCCAAGCCGCTGGCACCGGCTGTCACCAAAAGGGTGTCTCCGGACTTCAATCCGCCTTCCAAAAACAAGAACAGGTATGCTGCTCCGTATACCTCAGGCAGAGCCGCCGCCTCAACCATAGACAGCCCTTTGGGAATAGGCATCAGCATTCCTTCCGGTACAGCTACGTATTCTGCGTATCCGCCGCTTCCCAGCAATGCACACACTTTATCTCCTACGTGCCACTTGCCCTCTTCTTCTACCTTTTTACCAACAGCCTTGATTTCACCTGCTGCCTCCAAGCCGAACCAATCCGGCCATCCGGGAGGAGGGGGATACTGGCCCGCTCTCTGCAATAAGTCCGCTCTGTTTAAAGCAGCAGCTTCCACTTCCAATAACACTTCATCTTCTTTAATTTGTGGGTCCGGCACCTCTGTCCAATGCAGATGACCGTCTTCGCCATTCAATACTGCACGCATGTAATTTTCTCCTTTACTTTTATCTCTTTGGCAGATATACCGCCTATGTTACTTGAATTTTATCACTTTTTATGTTATCTTAACATGGAAAAATTGGAATATACGCATGTATAAAAAGGAGTTTACTATGTCCATTCATATGAATCTCAACGCCACACACTATGTTATGGCAGCGAATGCGCATTATTATAAAGTACCCACCGAGGAACGATATATAGACAGAACCCTGCCTCACCACGATTTAATCTATCTGGTGGAGGGCAGCTGGTCCATCACAGAAAACGAACAGGAATATCCCCTGCAAAAGGATGATTGTCTCCTGCTTTCCGCAGGACGCCATCACTACACCCGCCTTCCCTGCGCGCCCGGCACCCGGACTTTTTGCATTCATATTTCCGGTGACACGCAGGCAGCAATTGAACAGAATGATGTGATTGAACTGCCCACTCTGATTCACGCACATAATAATCCCAAGATAAAAAAATATTTCAGCGAAATCGTAACAGTCTATTGGGGAAAAGGTGATTATAAAGAAAAACAACTCTCTGCTCTATTGGACCTGCTATTTTTGGAACTTCGCTCTCTGACACAGGCAAAACAGGACAGCGACTTGGCGGAGCAGGCAATCTCACTCCTCACTGCCGCCCCCCACATTCATTATACCAGTAAGGAAATGGCAGAGGTGCTTTTCGTCAGCACCAAGACTCTGGATAAATCCATGGTGCACAGAACCGGCTTATCCTTCCACGCATATCAAAAAGAACGAAAGTTAGAGATGGCTGCATCCCTTTTGGTAAACGAACCCGATTTGCAACTGCGGGAAATCGCCAATGCATTAGGATTCTATGACGAATTTCATTTCAGTAAGAGTTTTAAACAGAAGTATCAATTGTCTCCCAGAGGATACCGCTTGAAACACAGCGGAAACGAATCCCAATAAAAAATTAAATTTTACGTTGACAAATGTTTACGAAAGGCGTATCATTCAAATCAAATTTAGAAAGAAGGAGGCAGCAAAACAATGAATAAAGCGTTTTATTACTTTTATTACTTTGTTCAGGACTGCCCGCTTTCTTTGATGACTATCGCATAAATTTGTGCTTTAGGAATAGACGACGGACGGTCCGCTTTCATTGTGCTTTGTTCAGCAACTATGAAGCGGCTTTTTTAATGTCAACAGAATTTGAAAAGAGGTAACTAACTATGCAGATGAATTTCCACAGAAAACTTCCTATTCCTAAGGAAGTAAAAGCAGAATTTCCCCTGACCCCGGAGATGGAACAGATGAAAGCCAAGCGGGACGAAAGTATCCGTGCCGTATTTGATGGTACATCTGACAAATTTATTTTGGTTATCGGCCCCTGCTCCGCAGACCACAGCGAGCCCGTGCTGGAATACATCAGCAGACTCCGCCGCATTGAGGAACAGGTATCCGACAAAATTGTGATTATCCCCCGCATCTATACCAACAAACCACGTACCACAGGGCAGGGTTACAAGGGTATGTTACATCAGCCCGACCCCGAGGCAAAACCTGATATGTATAAGGGAATTGTTGCTATCAGAGAATTACATTTGTCCGCTTTGCGGGACTATGGATTTTCCTGTGCGGACGAAATGCTATATCCCGAAAACCACAGATACCTCTCCGACCTACTCTCCTATGTTGCCGTAGGTGCGCGTTCCGTGGAAGACCAGCAGCACAGACTGACAGCAAGTGGTGTGGGCATCCCTGTGGGAATGAAAAATCCCACCGGCGGTGATCTGAATGTCATGATGAATTCTTTGGTGGCTGCGCAATCCGGTCACACCTTCCTGTACCGTGGCTGGGAGGTATCCACTGAGGGCAACCCCTATGCACATGCTATATTGCGTGGTTTTGTGGATTATACCGGGCGAAGCGTTTCCAACTATCACTACGAAGACCTTCTGAGAGTCATGGATTTATATGAAAAACTGAATTTAGCAAATCCCTCTGTTATCGTGGATACCAACCATAACAATTCCGGCAAGAAATACTTAGAACAGATTCGTATCGCTAAGGATATTGTTCACAGCCGCAATCAGAACTCCACCATCAAATCCCTTGTGAAGGGCTTGATGATTGAAAGTTACTTGGAAGACGGTGCGCAAAGTGCCGACGAGCATGTATTCGGCAAATCCATTACCGACCCTTGTTTAGGATGGGAAAAAACCGAGCAACTTATTTTGGATATTGCAGACAAGCTGTAAAGAGGTAAGACAATTATAGAATGATTTTGCGCAAGCGGATTTCTACAAGAGAAGACTCTCGAGAAAGGACCACGAAATGAAGAACAAATTGGACGAAGCAAGACAAATCATCAACGAAGTAGATTCCCAGATGGCTGAACTTTTTGTGAAAAGAATGCGTGCGGCAGAAATGGTGTACGAGCATAAAAAAGAATTTGGTCTGCCCATCTTAGACGCCACAAGGGAACAGGCTGTCATCGAGAAGAATACGGCCTTGATTGAAGATGATATCCTGAAGGGATACTATATTGACTACATCAAAAATATGATGTCCGTCTCCCGTGCTTATCAGTACCGCCTTCAAAACGGGCTCAAAGTGGCATATAGCGGAGTGGAAGGTGCTTTTGCACATATCGCAGCAGGAAGAATCTTTCCGGAAAGCGAACGGATCTCCTGTCCGGACTTTAAGGCGGCTTATCGCGCTGTGGAAAACGGGGAATGCGATGTGGCTGTACTCCCCATTGAAAACAGTTATGCAGGAGAAGTAGGACAGACCATGGACCTTATCTTTTCCGGAAATCTGTTCATAAACGGCATCTACGAACTTCCCATTCACCAGAACCTCTTGGGTATTCCCGGTGCCACCATCGAAGATGTGAAAAAGGTAGTCAGCCATCCCCAAGCCCTTAGCCAATGCCATGATTATATCAAAATGCGCGGATTGGATGCAGAAGAAGCCGGCAATACAGCCGTAGCAGCAAAAAGCGTGGCGGATGCCAAGGACAAATCCATCGGCGCCATCGCAAGTGTAGAGACAGCTGAAATTTATGGTCTTAAGGTATTGGAAGCGAACATTAATAAAAGTGCGGAAAACACCACCCGTTTCGCAGTGTTGTCCAAAGTACAGGCCAGCACACCTGCACTTTCCAATTCCGTATTACTGTTCACCGTAAAACATGAAGCGGGATCTTTGGCTAAAGCCATCAGCATCATCGGAAAGTACGGATATAATATGACCGCCCTCAGAAGCCGTCCCATGAAGAAACACTCCTGGCAATATTACTTCTATATCGAAATCAACGGCGCTACTGAAACCCCTGATGGACAGCAGATGATTAGTGAATTAAAACAGGTGTGCGATAAACTGAAAGTGGCCGGTACTTTCGCGCCACATGTGGAGATATAAAAATGATTGTAGATATAAGCAAAAAAATATTAATTGTAGGTTTGGGCCTTTTGGGAGGAAGCTATGCCAGAGCTTTGAAACGTTTTGGCTTTCATATCAGCGCCATCACCAAGGAACAGAGTTCCATAGACTACGCAATCAGAGAACAAATTATCGACGAAGGTTCTACCACACTGGATGAGCGAATTATCGGAGATGCAGACCTTGTGGTTTTCGCCCTCTATCCCAAGATATTTGTAGAGTGGATTGCGCAGAACCAAGGTCTTCTGAAAAGCGGCGCCCTAATTACCGACGTGACAGGCGTAAAAGGAAGCATTGTATACAAAATACAGGATATGCTCCGTTCCGATGTGGAATTCATTGCAGCCCACCCAATGGCAGGTCGTGAAGTTTCCGGTGTAGAGAACAGTACCGACAAAATATTTGCCGGAGCAAACTACATTGTGACTCCCACCGAGAAAAATACCCCCGAGGCAATCGAAACCTGCTTGGAGTTGGGTAAACTGTTAGGCTTCTCCAACGTAGCCACACTATCCCCGGAAGACCACGATGAAATGATAGGCTTCTTATCACAATTAACTCACTGCATCGCCATCACTCTAATGACCTGCAACGACAAAGAAGACATGGAGAAATTCACCGGAGACTCCTTCCGTGATTTGACCCGAATCGCCAGAATCAACGACCTGATGTGGAGCGAACTATTTGTGGCCAACAAAGCCGCTCTTTTAGAACAGATGGATTTGTTTATGGATAAATTCAACGAACTGAAAACCATGTTGGAAACAGAAGACATCGACGGAATGCGCGCCATGATGCGCCACTCCACCGAAAGAAGAACCTTATTTGACAAAAAGTGAGCCATCGGCTCACTTTTTGTTTATATTCTATACCATATGTACATTGACATGAGGATAACTTATGGTAATCCCATTTTTGTCGAAAGTAGGTTTTATTGCATCCATAACATCAAAATACACGGTCCAATAATCAGCGCTGGAACACCAGGCACGAACAACGTAAGTAATATCATTAGCGCCATACTGACTGACATGAACTACAGGTTTCATTTCTTCCTGCGTATAAATCAAAGGATGTTTCTCCAAAAGTTCCAGTAGAACCGCTTTCACCTTTTCGATGTCATCGTCATACGACGCACTCACTGTGATGTCCACCCGTCGATTTACGGCACATGTATAATTGGTTATATTGGAGTTGGCAATGGCACTGTTTGGAATCTGAATTAGTTTCTTATCAGGAGTATCCAGTTTAGTGTAAAACAATCCCACCTCCCTCACAATCCCCGATTCTCCACCGGCATCCACAAAATCACCAATCTGGAAAGGTTTATTGGATATGATTTGAATGCCTCCGAACACATTGGACAAGAATCCTTGAACAGCCAGGGAAACCGCAACTCCCACAACAGAAAGAGCTGCTACCAACGAAGAAACCGTAATTCCCATACTTCCCAAAACAATGATTAGAGAAACAAAAAGCAAAAGTGTTTTTACCGCAATCCGAAGAATTTTGGTTATAAGTAAATCCAGTTTTGCTTTCCTTACAAAGCGGTCAAAAACAGCTAAAATCAACTTAACGGCGACTAAACAAACTGCAATTAACAACACTAGGGATATTACCTTTTCAACAGGAAAATTTTTTATAAAATCCAAAACTCTAGACCCCATATTGCCTCCTAAATTTTTTATTTCTTATTGACCTTACTTGTCTCAACAATCTGCGTTTTACCGCAATGTCTGCAGACATATTCCGTGGCATAGGTAATTCGCTCACCTGCCACATGATAAGTTGCCATTTGATGCAACTCACCCTTCAGATGTGGCTGAGTCAAGGACTCAACAACCCGAGTGTCCTCTCTTGCAATTTCCGTGGTTTGCCCCTTCGATAAGGCAAATAACTTCCTGCACTCAGGACATTTTCTTATAATTGACAGATTCTTCATAAAGGCTCCTTTCGGCTTACATTTTCAATATGTTGCTTCCGTATATCATCATCAACCTGAGCATATGGATATAGTTTATTATACATATTTTCCATATCACTCTCACTTATCAAAATAGATGCTTGATTACAGAGGTCAGATACTGTCGATGCAACCCTATGACGATTAATTACACGAATACACTCACAACTATTGACACGATTTTGCTTGCTTTTCAATATTCTTAATGGTTAAAAGATACTCTTCCTCTACTGGTGAAAGATTTTGAATCTGATATTTCTGATATTCTTCATTCGCTTTTGTCATTGCCTGTGCATGACTAACACTGCCGGCTCCTTCTAATAACTTATCCCCAGTCGCTTTGAGAACATTATCTAAATGCTCAACATAATCACTCATATACATAGGATTATGACGCATAGCCTGAATTTCAGCAAAATCAAAATACCCGGAAACAATATTGTTCAAAATTTTCAATTCTTTTTCATCTAAATAATTTTTTGCAATACCAATATCTTTTTTTGTTGGAAAATCTCCAGAAAATGTTCTTAATCCCATAAACGGTTGTTCTGCATTAGCGCGCTCATAGATTACTTCTGCCGCTGTATGACCATGTGCTGCAAAATGCAATTTATTTTGAACAATCTTAAAAAATGCAATAGATTCTGAACTCTTCGGATTATAATCTACACTTGTCGCATACAAATCTAAAACCTGACGATACATCACTTTTTCAGAAGAACGTATGTCTCTGATTCTATCCAACAACTCTTTCCAGTAACTTCCGCCACCAAGTTGTTTTAATCGTTCATCATCCATTGTGAAACCTTTTATCATATACTCTTTCAGACGTTCTGTTGCCCAGCGTCTGAAATTTGTAGCAATGATAGACTTTATTCTGTATCCGAGAGAAATAATCATGTCTAAATTATAATGAACCACATTATAGTTTTTTCCGTCTGTTCCAGTTGTTCGGAATTTCCGAACAACTGAATCTTCTTCCAATTCTCCCTCCTCAAAAATATGCTTAATATGTTCACTGACATTCGACTTACTTGTCTGATACAGTTCACATAATTGCGCCTGTGTCAGCCAGACTGTTTCAGCTGCTATCTTCACATCAATCTTAGTTATTCCGTTTTCTGATTGATAAATCAAAATTTCACTATTATTGCAATCTTTCAAGTGCATTCTCTCCCTTCTTTAGACTTCCATCGTCCTTGCCCTGTGCTACACATTTTCCCTTTCTTTTTTCCGTAGAAATCCTCCCTATCAATACTCAAATTCACATGAATGTTTGGTTCTAGGTTGCTTATACGGCCCAAGAAACAGACCGTCTCCACATGCACGGTTTGTCCGAATTGGTCCACACCTCTCACCTTTTGCAGTTCATAGCCACCATCACAGAGAATCTTCAAATCTCTGGCAAGGGTAGCGGAATCGCAGCTCACATAGACAATTTTCTCCGGTGCCATCTGTAGCATGGTCTGCAGACAGGCATCATCACAGCCTTTACGGGGTGGGTCTACCACAATCACATCAGGATGGCGCATATCTGAATCACTATCTGCATAAAACGCGGGCAACACTTCTTCCGCCTTACCCACAAAAAACTCTGCATTATCAATACCATTGCGCAGGGCATTTTCCTTGGCATCAGCAATTGCCGCAGGGACAATCTCTACTCCACACACCTTCTTTGCATCCCCTGCCAGAAATAAGGATATGGTACCGATACCGCAATACAAATCCCATACTGTTTCCTGTCCGGATAGACCGGCATATTCCAGTGCCAGGCTATACAATTTTTCTGTCTGTTCGGGATTGACCTGATAAAAAGACAGGGGCGAAATATGAAACTGCAATGATCTTCCCGTCCGAGGGAATCCCTCTTTGGACGTATCTCTCACATGAATGCTGTCCGTGATGGTATCTTTTCCCCAAAGAGTACGCACTTTTTTTCCCATGATCACATTGGTTTTTTCTTTATTCACGTTAAGGGATATACTAGACAGACCGGCAATGCTTCTCAACCCCTCCACCAGTTTGTCCTCCGCCGGCAATTTATCTCCGTTAACCACCAGGCATACCATCAGTTCTCCGCTGGTAAAACCTTTTCGTATCAAGACATGTCTCACCAATCCCTGATGGGTGGTTTCGTCGTATGCCGTTACGTGATTTCCTTTCATATAGTCCAAAACCGCAAGTAACACCGGCTCATTTTCGTCCACACCCAAGTGGCACTTCGTATTTGCGATGATGCTGTGGGTTCTACCGGCATAAAACCCGGCAATAGGGTTGCCTTCTTTGTCCGTGCCCACAGGATACAAAGCCTTATTCCTATAATAAAAAGGCTCCTCCATCCCTACGATTGTGTCCATTTTGGCATCTATTTCGGCAGCATCAAAGCCACCGATGCGAATTAAGTTATTGCGGATCTTATTCTGCTTAAATTCCAGTTGTTTTTGATAGTCAAGCGTTTGCAACTGACATCCGCCACATTGTCTGTGAAACGCACATTTCGGTTCCACGCGAAAAGGAGAAGGTGTGATCACCTTCTCTAATCTGGCATAAGCAAAGTTTTTCTGAGTTTTGACAATGCGGGCTTCTACCACGTCTCCGACCACTGCGTCTTTCACAAAAAGCGCAAATCCGTCCACCTTGCCAATGCCTTTGCCATCGTTGCCGATGTCTTCAATTGTCACTGTCACAATATCATTCTTTTTGAAAATCATATCTGTGTCGCTTTCACATTGGACTCCAACAATCTGTTATACCCAAGCCAGCCCTTGTCCTCACTGTTGTTGTCCAGGATTTCCTTAAAGGTCTCTATTTTTGCATCCGTGTCATCCGCGTAGTTCAGCGCCAATGCCTCGATAATGGCAGGCACCTTAGGAGAACCATACTCGTATTTTCCATGGTGTGCCAAAATACAGTGCTGCAATTGGGTCAAAATATGAGCAGGAAATCCGTCAATCTGCGCAGCCTTCTGGGCCACCATTTGGGCACCCATCACAATGTGCCCTAAGAACTGGCCTTCATCCGTGTAATCATTCTCCGGAAATGCAGAAATCTCTTTTGTTTTACCGATATCATGACAAATAGCTGCTGACAAGAGCAAGTCCCTATTCAACACAGGGTATGCCTTGCAATAAAAATCACATAATTTGGTCACACTCAAGGTATGCTCCAGCAAACCGCCCACGAATCCATGATGCACAAATTTCGCTGCAGAAGAATTGCGGAATGCTTTGACAAATGCCTCATCCTTCACAAAAAACAGCTGTAACAATTGTTTCAGATAGGTGTTCTGTATACTTTGAATCAATCCCGTGAGTTCACCGTACATTTCGTCAATATTCTTGGAACTTACAGGCAGGTAATCTGAGGGAATATACTCGCCCTCGCGGCATCGACGGATTCTCTTCACGCTGACTTGTAGCGCCCCCTGAAAGCTGGTCACATCGCCGTATACTTCTATGTAATCCAGGGTATCAAAATCCTCAATACCGGGATTGTTGGGCTCCCAAATCTTTGCATCTATGGCTCCCGTCTTATCCTGTAGAATAAGATTTTCATATGCCTTTCCGTTTTTGGTAACGGCCGACTGTCTGTGCTTACACAGGTAAATATCAAACAGTCTGTCGCCCTCTCTTAAATCCTTGATGTATTTCATAAACTTTCTGTCCTCTCTATTTTGCTTCTCCCAACACAATTTCAAAGGTTTTTATCTTGTATTCCCCTTGGGACTGTCTTCGAACTGCCATTTCAATCTCCATCTCCGGAGACAAATTCATCAAAGCCTCATTGAAATCTTCCACATCACGCACCGCCTTGGCGTTGATTCTGACAATCACATCTCCCTGATTCACACCTGCCCTCATGGCCGGCGAATCCATGGCGATATCCGTCACATATACACCTTCAGGTAGCCCAAGACTTTTCTGACTTTCCCTGGGAACATCCACGCAACCAATACCCATGTAGGGAATCCTTTTGCCATTGGACATTTTCTCGATCACACCCTTAACCTCTGTAATTCCGATGGCGGTTATCATATTTTCCATGTGTGGAATCTTATGCTGATTGGTAATGAGGCCTACGACCTTGCCTTCCAGGTCAAACAGCACTCCGCTGCCCTCCGGACTACCCTGTATGTCCGTGAGCAGTAGTTTATAGTTTCTATCAATTAATTTCAGTGGCGTCCCATCATTTGTAATATAGCCATATCCCACTGACACCCCGGTGCCCATGGGGTTGCCGATGGCCACCACCGGCATTCCTACCAGATCATCTCTCTTGGAACTGCCAAAGCTGACAATCGATAATTCTTCCCTACTCTGCTCTGGAAGCGCAGACAGACTCACGGCGAGAATGGCGATATTGGTTGCAGTATCATACTGCCGGAGCACTGCCTCCATCTCCAAATAGTTGTGGAAGGTTACCATGATCTTCTGGGCATCTTTGATTTGCTCATAATCCGCCAAAATCAAAAGTTCCACACCATTTTCTGTAATCACCATGCCACTGCTTTGGTTCTGATAGGTTTGAATATCCTGAAACAAATTAACATTGTAGGTAACCGAAGTCACCGTCACCATGCTTCTATTCACGATGCCTACATATTTTGCAAGAGATTTGGACATATCATCATAGTCAGTCCAATCTAAACGCATTTGCACTCCATCTGCCTGATATTCCGTTATCACGTCAGATGACGGCTCCTGCATATTCTCTGCCAGCATATCCTCCGGTTCCATCTCCTCCTCATCCTCCGGGAATGTAACCACCGGAGGTGGCGCTTCCGGATACAACCAATTACTGATTACCGGCTCCAAAACCAGGAATGTGAAACATGCAATCAAGCCAAAAAGAAGTGCCATCGACGCAGTGATAAGCGTCCGCCGTAAAAGTTTTCTCTTGTTCACCGGCTTTACCTTGATGGTCTCCTTCACATATTCAGTTGGCTCCTTATGTTCTAAATCAGCCATCACTACCATTCCTCCTACTACCATTATTCATAGTCGTGACGAAAAAGTCAATAAAATAGTGAAGCCTCTCGCGTTTTTTCCCAATTCATGATATACTCTAAAAAAGCTGTTTTTAATTTAGGAGTTCTACATGAATCTAAAAGTACTGAAAACATTAGAATACAATAAAATCATAGATATGTTGGTGGAAAAAGCGGATTCCAATCCGGGACGGGAAGTGTGCAGACAGCTTGTGCCCATGACCGATTTAAATGCTATCAATGAGCATCAGGTACAAACGGCAGATGCCCTGCAACGATTGTTCCAATCCGGCAGTACCTCTTTCGGCAATAACAGAGACTTGGGTTTTGCCATCCGCGCCTTGGAAATCGGAAGCACCTTATCCTGCGTGGAACTATTGCACATCGCAGGAATGCTGGACAATGTTGCCAGAGTAAAGGCCTACGGTAAAAAAGAGCGGGAGGACGCACCCACCGACAGTTTGGATAGTTTCTTTGAGGAATTGACTCCTCTGACGCAGGTGGCAAACGAAATTCGCCGTTGCATTCTATCAGAAGAAGAAATTGCCGACGATGCCAGCCCTACCCTCAGAAAAATCCGCACATCCATGGTGCAGACTGGGGATAAGATTCACAGCCAGTTGACCTCTCTGCTGAATGGTTCCTACCGAAATTACCTGCAGGATGCGGTCATTACCATGCGTAACAACCGCTATTGCATTCCCGTGAAGGCAGAATATAAGAGCCAGGTCAATGGCTTGGTTCATGACCAATCCTCCACCGGGTCCACTTATTTTGTGGAACCGGCAGTTGTGGTAGAACTGAACAATAAACTGAGAGAATTAGAGATTCAAGAAAAAGATGAAATTCAGGAAATCCTGGCAACATTAAGTGCCATGACGGGCGTTCATACGGAAGAATTATTACGCAATCAAGAGATTATGACTACGCTGGATTTCGTTTTTGCCAAAGCCAAATTGGCGTTGGATATGAACGCAACCAGACCTCTGTTCAATCAGGACCGTTATATCGAGATACGCAAGGGGCGTCATCCCTTGTTGGATAAGAAAAAAGTAGTTCCCATTGACTTGCATTTGGGTAAAGCTTTCGATTTATTGATTGTCACCGGTCCCAACACCGGCGGTAAGACAGTATCCCTGAAGACGGTGGGATTATTTACCTTGATGGGACAGGCAGGACTCCATATCCCTGCATTAGACCGTTCGGAACTTGCTCTCTTTACAGAAGTATTTGCAGACATAGGTGACGAGCAAAGCATCGAGCAAAGTTTGTCCACTTTCTCTTCCCATATGAAGAGCATTGTCCACATATTGAAACATGCTGACGAAAACTCCCTATGTTTGTTTGACGAACTGGGCGCCGGCACAGACCCCACAGAGGGCGCGGCACTGGCTATTGCGATTCTAAACTTTTTGCACGATCGTGGTATCCGCACCATGGCTACGACCCATTACAGCGAGTTAAAAGTCTACGCACTTTCCACCGATTTCGTGGAAAATGCCTGTTGTGAATTCAGCGTGGAGACACTGCAACCTACCTACCGTCTCTTAATCGGCATTCCCGGCAAAAGTAACGCTTTTGCCATCTCATCCAAGTTGGGGCTTTCCGATGAAATCATAGACGCAGCCAAAGAACAAATCAGCAAAGAAGAGCAGTCCTTCGAGGATGTAATTGCAGATTTGGAAAACAGCCGTCTCACCATAGAAAAAGAACAGCGGGAACTGGCGGAATACAAAGCACGCATCAAAGAATTACAGCAACAGTTGCAGGCAAAAAACGAAAAGATAGAGCAGTCCCAAGAGAGAATTTTGCGGGAAGCCAATGAAAAGGCAAAGGAAATTCTGAAAGAAGCCAAGGAGGTGGCGGATGAAACCATCCGCGATTTCAACCAACTTCATCCCGGCACAGACATCAAGGCTTTGGAAGAGAAACGAAGAAAAGTCGGCGAGAAAATTAAAGAAAAAAACAGCTCGCTAACACCCAAAAACAAACCTTCAGGCAACACTCCTAAGAGTAACATCGATCCCAAAAAGTTAAAAAAGGGCGACAGCGTAAAAATCGTCTCCATGGGATTAAAGGGTACGGTCAGCACTCTGCCTGATGCCAAGGGAAATCTTTTTGTGCAGTGCGGTATTATACGTACCCAGACAAATATCAGAGATTTAGTGCTGGTAGAGGAAGCCACCATTTCCGCCCCCGGATTAAAATCCGGCGGTGCAGGCAAAATCAAGATGGGCAAGAGCCTGTCCGTCTCCACGGAGATTAACCTGCTTGGCCAAACGGTGGACGAAGCCCTGGCTACCCTGGATAAATATTTAGATGATGCCTATTTGGCACACCTGCCCAGTGTACGTGTGGTACACGGAAAAGGCACCGGTGCCCTGCGCAGCGCGGTGCACAATCATCTCAAACGCCTTCGCTATGTAAAGGAATATCGCCTGGGCGAATACGGCGAAGGGGATGCCGGTGTTACCATTGTAACCTTTAAATAGTTTTGTACCCGTAAGCATGCTTGCTAAGGAGGCTTTTATGGCAATCAAACAAAGAGTACTGATTGTAGATGACGACAATAATATAGCGGAACTGATTTCCCTCTACTTCACTAAGGAATGTTATGAAACCCAGATTCTGAACGAGGGTGAGTCCGTTCTTTCTACTGTGGAAAGTTTCGAACCCAATCTGATTTTACTGGATATCATGCTTCCGGGCATGGATGGATACCAGGTCTGCAGAGAAGTCCGGGCAAAATACAATACTCCCATTATCATGCTATCTGCTAAGGGAGAGGTCTTTGATAAGGTTCTGGGATTGGAACTGGGTGCTGACGACTACATTGAAAAGCCTTTTGACTCTAAGGAATTGGTAGCACGGGCCAAGGCGGTGTTACGCCGCTATAAAACTGTTGCTCCAACGGATGAGAAAAAGAATGAAAAATGTGTGGAATATCCTGACCTGATTATCAACCTGACCAATTACTCTGTCACCTATATGGGCCAACGGATAGACATGCCTCCCAAGGAGCTGGAACTTCTGTATTTCCTGGCAGCCTCACCCAATCATGTGTTTACCAGAGAGCAGCTTTTGGACCAAATCTGGGGATATGAGTACATCGGCGACACCCGTACGGTGGATGTTCACATCAAGCGTCTCCGAGAAAAAATCAAAGACCATGAAAGCTGGGAAATTGCCACCATTTGGGGCATTGGCTATAAATTTGAGGTACATAATTCATGAAAAAAACCATTTACCTGAAGTTTTTATTGGGGTATGTAATCTTCGGTATCTTCAGCTTTGTGATTGTATCCACTCTGATTCAGAATCTGACCTACGGACATCTGATGAAGGAACATGCTTCCCATCTGTATGAAGAAGCCACGCTGATTGCGGAAAATTATGCCTCCGAACTTTACCAAAGTGAAACCGACCTTGAGACAGTCAAAAAACAATTAGATACCTTGGCCGGATACTTGAACTGTAGCATTCGTATCATCAATCCTTCCGGCAGAATCGTATTGGATACCGCTCTGCCACTGGATGTAGAAAGTATCCGCCAGATTGAGGGCTTTGACCCCACAGCTTTCGGTGATTCCTATTACACCGTCAATTCCTTCTTTCATAGCTTTGATGATGAGAGACTGAATGTATTGGTGCCCATTACATCCCAGTTCAAAACCCACGGCTACGTAGCCTTACACAGCCCCACAGAAAGCATTCAGCAAGCCTGCGACAGCATGATGCACATTGCTTTTCTAATGTTGGGCATCCTGCTATTGCTCTCCCTAATTATTTTGATTTTCTTCACGGAATTAGTGTATGTTCCCCTGAAAAAAATCACCCGCGCGGCAGAAAACTATGCAGAAGGCAACATGCGCTATGAATTCCAGGTGGAAAGTGAAGACGAAATGGGCTATCTTGCCGCATGTATGCGTTACATGGCAGGACAGATTGCCGGATTTGAGGACGATCAGAAAAAGATGGTGGCCAATATTTCCCACGATTTCCGTTCACCCCTGACTTCTATCAGAGGATATTTGGAAGCCATGCAGGACGGCATCATTCCCCCTGAGATGCACGAGAAATATTTGGGGATTGTGCTAAACGAAACCGAGCGTCTGACCAAACTTACCAACAGTCTGTTGACTTTGAACAACCTCAACACCAAAGGCATGTTACTGGATAGAACGGATTTTGACATTAACACGGTGATAAGAAACACGGCATCCTCCTTCGAAGGAAGATGCCGTGAAAAAAACATCCATATTGAACTGGTTCTCACCGGGGAAGAACTGCTCGTAAATGCAGACACCGAAAAAATACAGCGTGTTCTATATAACCTGATAGACAATGCCATTAAATTCAGTCACCAAGACTCTTCCATCAAGATAGAGACCTACATCAAGAAGAATCGCCTTTTTGTCTCGGTGAAGGATGCGGGTATTGGTATCCCCAAAGACGATGTGAAGATGATTTGGAATAGATTCTACAAATCCGATGTTTCCAGAGGAAAGGACAAAAAAGGTACCGGATTGGGTCTTTCCATTGTAAAAGAAATCATTAATTCCCATCAGGAAAACATCAATGTCATCAGCACCGAAGGCGTAGGGACCGAATTCATCTTTACCCTTCCCATGACGGACGTGATGGAAGATGAAGACTAATATCTGATTTTTTCCATGATTCTTCTCATCGGACGAAAAAGCACCAGCATCAGCGCAAAATTACCGATGGCATGGGTAATATCCCAAGGGATTCCCGCCACCCACCAGGTAAAAGCGGTGCGAAGACCGACGGCAATGCCACCGTCCACCCAACCGATAAAAAAATAAGGAATGGCGCACATGGCACCGAACAACAACCCAAATGTGGCGGAGGTCAAACTCCAAAACAGGAGGGTTTCTTTTTTTCTGTTCATATATGTAAATAGCGCTAACAGGGGCCACGCATACAAATACATAATCCACCACAAGCCAAATCCGTAGACACAACCTTCTATTAGGATGAAAACAGGAATCACAAATACCATCTTCCAGCCAAAAAATAAGGTAAACAGAATCACCCAAAAGCTAGTCAATTCTATGTTAGGCAAAGGTGCCATGACCATTTTGCACACCTCGATGACCGCCACCATGGCACCGATAAGAGCAATGTCACGGATGGAAAGATGCCTGTTCTCCGCATATTTCTTACTATTCTCGCTTTTCATATGTCACCCTGCATTACTCTGTTGCGCTATAAACAGTATACACTATGGAAAAGGTATCTCCATCCTCTACGGGCTGTGTGGAAATGCCATAGTTGCAGTATTCACCATTTACATAGAACGCCCAATAGGACTGATCCACATTGTAATCTGCCACTTCTCCATTTACTTCAGGAACAGAAAGTCCATAGGGGCCTTCTTCGCCCACATAAGTCAGACCAAACTCTGCCGCTTCATCCATGGCCTGCTGCAGGTATTCTGCGTCTGTCTGCAAGGGGTACTCCGTGCTTTCTCCCGCCTTATTCACCACTTCGATGACAATCGACTTGTTGCCCTCTACGGGTTTTTCACGGAACGCATTGTAGCAAAAAGCAAACACCACAATCAGTGCTGCCAGTGCCACCACTCCTACGAGCCCTTTCCAATTAAGTTTCTTCTTGTTTCCTTCTGTCATTTCTTTTTCCTCCTTTGAAAAATAAAGTCGGAGTTTTTGTTTCAAAGTTATTTTCTCAAAACGGATTTCTGCAAAACAAAAGCCCGAAACAAAAAACTTGCAAACAAAAAACTCCTGCATGACACAGGAGTTGAAGTACAAAGCAAATTCGCTTTTCCATGTACTAACCAATTCCTCGTGGTCTTACAGTACACACCATAGGCAGGTCTTCTGACTTAAGCATCTGCGCTTTGTTTCGTCTTCCCGATTCCTCAGTGACTTGCGTTGCCCCGGCAACGGAAACAAAACTCCGCTCTTACAGCGACGAGATCGTGTGGGATTCTCACCCACTTCCCTTTTCACCAATCACCAACCGATATCTTCGGCTTTGATTGGCACCTATCGTGTCTTTATTGACTTGTTCCCAGTGTAGCACAGACGCGGACACAAAACAAGCCTTTCTAACGCACGAAACAATCTTTATTCTGAGCAAGAATTGATGTTTACACTACCCTCTTACCAACTGTGTACAACTTCATATCTATTAGTTGGTAATTCTCTACTTAACTTCAAACGTTTTACCCACTACAGGTTCAATATTTGCTGTTTAGTGGGTAAAAACCTATGTGTTTCTCAAAAATTTACAGACTATAACCCACAAAAAACAACGCAGTAGGTAAAATATGCTCGTAAATCATATATTTTACCAACTAAGCCGCAAAAACTCCGCCAGAGTGGGTAATTCTACAGTTGACAACACGTTATAAAGTTAACATACTGATAATCTGCCAACTCTTGACTTTTTTGCCTCCTCTAAATACAATAAAACATAGCAATACTGACCAGAAAGGTGCGCTTATCATGGAAAAAATCGCAAGTTTCACCATAGACCATATTAAACTGCAGCCCGGCATTTATGTGTCCCGCAAGGACACCGTGGGAGCCGAGGTTATCACCACCTTTGACCTGCGCATGACCAGCCCCAACGAGGAACCTGTCATGAACACTGCCGAGATGCACACCATAGAGCATTTGGCGGCAACCTTTCTGCGCAATCATCCGGAGTACAAGGAGAAAACCATTTATTTTGGTCCCATGGGATGTCGTACCGGGTTTTATCTCTTGCTGGCCGGGGAATATACCTCTAAGGATATCCTGCCACTCATGATTGAAATGTACGAGTTTATCCGTGATTTTGAGGGCGATGTACCCGGTGCCTCTGCCAAGGATTGTGGCAATTATCTGGATATGAATTTGCCCATGACAAAATTTTTGGCAAAAAAATATTTGGACGAAGTTCTGTATTGCATTACGGATGACCGGCTGAATTATCCCGTGTAAATAATATGGAGAAACTATCAATCGAATGAAATATAAGGAGAGAATGACCCCCATGAGCAAAATCGGAATTATCGGTGCAATGGACCTGGAAGTAGACCAACTGAAAGAAGAAATGACCGTAAAAAATATCACAAGGAAAGCCAATATGGACTTCTACGAGGGCACCTTAAATGGTGCGGAAGTGGTAATTGTCCGCTGTGGTATCGGCAAAGTCAACGCTGCCCTGTGTGTACAAATACTGGCAGATGTATTTGAAGTGACCCATGTGATTAACACAGGTATCGCAGGTTCCCTGAACGCAAAGCTTGATATTGGCGATATCCTTGTTTCCAAGGACGCGGTGCACCACGACTTTGACCTGCGTATTTTCAATTACCGCTTGGGCGAAGTACCCCAAATGGGCTTCCGCGAATTCAAGGCAGATGAGAAAATGTGCGAATTAGCCTATGACTGCTGCCGCAAGGTAAATCCCGACATCAACGTCCTGACCGGTCGTGTGGTCAGCGGCGACCAGTTTATTTCCAGCAAAGAAGTGAAAAACCATCTTATAACCGAATTTGCCGGGGATTGTACAGAAATGGAAGGCGCATCCATCGCCCACGGCGCATACATGAACGGTTTGCCCTTCGTCATTATCCGTGCCATTTCCGACAAGGCAGACGATAGCGCAGAGATGGATTATCCTACCTTTGAAAAGGCGGCTGCGAAGCACTCTGCTGCTT
Organism: Lachnospiraceae bacterium; assembly: GCA_017397645.1. Lineage (GTDB taxonomy): Bacteria > Bacillota > Clostridia > Lachnospirales > Lachnospiraceae > Acetatifactor. Next base: position 19,132 of record JAFQIE010000009.1, read on the forward strand.
TGGTAAGGGAAATGGTGGCATATCTGTAAACTGCGTATCAAACAAACCTACTGCAAGCGCAAGGATAACACCCACATATATTGCACAAACAAAGAGCCCATCGAAGCACCCTCGAAAGAGGGTGCCCCAATGTGGCTCTATTTTTATCAGGTATCAGTGGAAATACAATCAAAATCACACGCCGGCGTACAATCCTGCTTCAGATTTTCCTGACATTCCGGCATACCCAAATCCAAGGGCTTGATTTCCAAATTCAATAAATCACCCGCAACGAACTTCAGGCAATCCGAATCTTCGGGGGATACGATGCATCCCTTAGGAATTGCAATCTTACCTGCACTTGCTACCCTGTAGCCTGCGAAATACAAGCTCTGAAGAACCAATGTGACTCCCACTGTCACGGTACTGTCAGTCTCGTCAAAGCTCAACAGTTTCGCCACACCATAGAAGTTCAGCCCCTGTCTCACAAAATTATCTGTGGATCCAAAACCAATATTGTTGAGTGCCGGCGTAAAGCCACCAGCGACAGCGTTGTACGCCACACCATAAGGCGCGAACAATTCCAATGTGACAGAAGTAGGATTGGTATCCTCATCGTAGGTAACAGCCGTGGTATCCGAAGGAAGATACAGAGCCGTCACAAAAATGGTATCCAACAATCTGCAGGCGTCGTCAAAAAGACTGATTGCAAACTGCACAGTCAGATTGGTCAGCGTCACCGAATAGCAATTAGGACGTCCGGAAATCTGCGTGATTTCCACTCCTCCATCACCATAGGTGTAGGCGATGTCGATGATCTGCGCCGTCGCAGTGGTAGCGGTAGGATACGCTGTAGGAATATCAATTCCCAAATCGAAGGTAGTGCACAGATTGATTCCTATTTCATCATATATTACGGGAGCAAACAAACCCAAATAGTCGGGAGAACCGCAAATGGGCGTCGTACACACATCAAAACATTCTTGACCATTCATTTGACTCACAGCGCTACTGATAATTCTGGTTCTACAACCACATTTTCCTGTTTTACATTTAGCCATAGCTTTTGCCTTTCCATTTTCTTTACTACATTATATGTTCTAAAAATCCCTATGCTACCATAAAGATAAAGAAAAAAGGCTTCTCTATGAGCAATGTATTTACCACAGACAGTGAAAACAGTCTGATTATATATCACTACAAGCAGTATATCTACCTGCGCTCCGCAACCGGCGAGACTCTTAACCGGTCTATTTTGCTTTCCAATGACTTCCACTCCAACCTTACCGAAGCCATTTATAATAACACCCTGTACTACGCTTACCAAAACGAACAGGGCGACATTCTTATCAAGAGTATTCTGGACAGCAAGCCACTGTATCAATTGCTTGCCGGCGAGGTGGGTGAATGTATCTCGCCGCAGATTATTTCTTGGTGCGGCAAACTTCTTCTGATTTACATTTTAAAGAACCCCTTGAACGACACCTATCTGTGCAAAGGCATTCTTCCTTTCGAGGACATCTCCTCCAGCGAGAGTCTTGTTCCCATCGAAGTAGGATTATTCCAATCTTTGCCTGTGGTCAAAACCGTGTCCACCAAAAACAAACTCTTTTTTATCGTAGACGATGGCAACACCCACCATGCGTCCTTGGTCGGAGATGATTTCACTTTGCAACCCTGCGAAGACCATTCTAAGTACGATGCCTTGCTACAATCACAGGAAGAAAAAATGCGCAACCTGCAAGCATCCTTACAGCAAAAGGAAGCTCTGATTGCGCATATCAAAAAACAATATGAAGAATTAATGGATACTGCTAAAAAGTATCGCGAAGAAGCGCAAAAGTGGTATAAAAAATTTTCAGGGACTCAATGATAGGCTCAAAAGATGGTATATATTAAATTTTATAAAATCGAACGATTTAGTTGATAGAATCGTTCGATTTGTGTATAATATAAGTGAACTATAAAATTTTACTTTGCAGGATAACAAGTTATAGTAGAAAGGAGTTGATGATATGTCTATTACCGCAACAGAATTAAAAATAAATCTCGGGAAGTATCTTATGCTTGCAGAAACAGAGGATATCTATATTACCCGCAACGGAAAAGTTGTCGCAAAACTGTCTAATCCATACCAGGACAGAGTAGATGTTGCTAAGTCGTTATTTGGCGTCCTTTCAAATGATATGACGCTGGAAGAAGCACAAGAAGAAAGGTTGAATGCAATATGAGAGTTTTAATCGATACATGTGTTATCATCGATGCATTACAGTCTCGTGTTCCCTTTGCTGAAGCCGCACAAAGGCTTTTTCTATATTCCGCGAATAAGCAATTTGAAGGATATATTACCGCAAAATCAGTTACAGATATATATTATTTGACACATCGTTTAACACATAGTGACTCAGAAACACGAAAGATTTTGAGCAAACTTTTTACTTTGTTTCATTTGCTGGATACTACTTCTTTAGACTGCCGAAAAGCGATATCTTCTGAAATTAGTGATTACGAAGATGCTATTATGGTGGAAACAGCAATTCGTTCAGAAATAGATTGTATCGTAACTAGAAATATTAAAGACTTTAAAAATTCTACTGTTAAGGTTTTTGAACCCTCTGCATTATTAATGATACTAGAAGAAGAAAACAAAACTAAAGAAATCTGATTCTGAATGAGCAAAAAAGAGGAGCCACTCTCAACCTATGAGCTGAGAGTGGCTCTTAACTTGTTTTCCTATGCAAAGGGGAAACATTCGCAAAAGTCGCTACGCATCCTTCTTCTTAAACACAAACACCTTGCTCAACACGTAATTAGCAATCGTCACAAGCACTGCGGAAATCAAAGTACCCACTACTAAGTTGAAACCAAGTTTTGTAAAAATCCACATCACCACGATGTCCAAAACCCAAGTGGAAATTCTGGATGCCACAAAGGGGGGAATTTCTATCATCATGGGTTCCTTGCTTTTGAACACATATTTTCTATTCGTGAAATATGCAAATATAACGCCCGCGGTCCAGTTGATGGTACTTAAGATGAAATTCTCCAGAGGGGTGGGGTACATAGTGTTGTCAAAGAAAATCGCATTGGCAATAAACTTTGCCGCCCACGCCACAATGGTAGTCAGCACACCAACGATTAGGTATGCGATGATTTCTTCATGCTTTTTCAAAAGTGCTTTGATTTTTTCTATCATACTGTACTCCTTTTCCCTACGGATTCACTACATTAGTGTCTTCGCCGCGCATAAATGCCGCAATGTTTTCATATGCGCCCTGCACGCAGCGGGTGCGAGCTTCCACGCTGGCCCAAGCCAAGTGAGGCGTAATAATCAATTTTGTACTGTCCTTAATCTGACTCAAAGGATTGCTAACCTCCAAGGGCTCCTTCTCTACCACATCCAAGCCTGCTGCCGCAATTTCCCCATCCATCAACGCCTGATACAAATCTGCATTGTTCACCACGGGACCTCTTGCCACATTGATGAGCACTGCCGTCTTCTTCATTTTCTTCAGCGCATCTGCGTCAATAAAGTTTCTGGAAAGGTCACTCAAAGGACAATGCAGGGACAGAAAATCGCTTTCTGCCAAAAGGGTGTCCTTGTCCACCTGGGGATAATCCGCACAACTGCTTTTCCCTGTGATGGAATGGAATACTACCTTGCATCCGAAGGCTTCGGCCATTTTGGCTACCCGCCTTCCGATATTGCCCATGCCTACGATACCCCAAGTCTTGCCCTCCAACTCATAGAATGGCAAATCAAAATTGGAAAATCTGTCTTGGGCACTGTACGCACCGCTTTTCACATAAGTATCATAATGAATCAATTTCTGACTTAGCGCAAGAGCCAATGCAAAAGTGTGCTGTGCCACCATACCTGTACAGTAGTCCACCACATTGCGTACCTGAATGCCTCTGGATTTACAATATGCCAAATCACAGTTGTCAAAGCCGGTTGCAAACTCACAAATCAATTTCACATTGGGAGCATCCTTCAGGGTCTCTTCGTTTAACGGAGACTTGTTGGCAATGATGATGTCCGCATCCTTCACGCGTTCCTTTACTTCTTCTATGGTCACCGTGTTGCGGTAGATGGTCACCTCGCCAAAATCACTGATGCAGTCTACGGAAACATCGGTTCCTACACTATTTCTTTCCAATATGACTATTTTCATAGGCAAATTTCCTTTCATTAAGCAATGCCTCCAAGAAAGAACTCTTCAGCAATAAATTACCTGCGGGAGCAAGCTCCCACAGGCTTATTGTTTAATTCAAACGAGCCAGCAATGCCTCTCTTTGAGCTTCGTATCCGGGCTTGCCAAGTAGTGCGAACATATTCTTCTTGTAGCTTTCCACACCGGGCTGATCAAAAGGATTGACACCCAACAGGTATCCGCTGACACCACAGGCAAACTCAAAGAAGTAGAACAATTCACCCAAGTAGAATTCGTCCACTTCAGGAATACTGATAACAAAATTAGGGACACGACCATCGGTATGTGCCAAAATCGTTCCGTTCATAGCACTCTTATTGACGAAATCCACGGTCTTACCGGCCAAATAATTCAAGCCGTCCAAATCCACGGGCTCTTTGCCGATAATCAGTTCCTCTCTGGATGTTTCCACATTCAAAACGGTCTCGAACATCAATCTCGCACCATCCTGAATGAACTGACCCATGGAGTGCAAATCGGTGGTCAAATCCACGCTGGCAGGGAACAGACCCTTCTGGTCCTTACCCTCACTTTCGCCGTACAGCTGCTTCCACCACTCAGAGATATAGTGCAGCGCAGGCTCATAATTTGCCATGATTTCCACACTCTTGCCCTTGCGCAACATGATATTGCGGAGCGCTGCATACTGCAACGCATCGTTGCTTTCAAAATCATTTTCCAAAGCGCGTTTTCTCGCATTTGCGGCACCTGCCATCAATTTATCGATATCTGCTCCACTGACTGCAATGGGCAACAAACCTACTGCTGTCAACACAGAGAAACGTCCACCCACATCATCAGGCACTACAAAGGTCTGGTAACCCTCTTCATCTGCCAGATTCTTAAGGCTTCCTCTTGCCTTGTCGGTGGTGGCATAGATTCTCTTTGCCGCTGCTTCTTTGCCATATTTTTTCTCCAGCATTTCCTTAAATACACGGAACGCAATGGCAGGCTCCGTGGTGGTGCCGGATTTAGAAATCATATTGATAGAGAAGTCCCTGTCTCCCACCACATCCATCAAGTGCTTTAAGTAGGTAGAACTGATGGAATTACCACAGAAATAAACCTCCGGAGTTTTTCTCTGTTCCTTGTCGAGCATATTATAGAAGCTGTGTCCCAAGAACTCAATAGCCGCTCTGGCGCCCAAGTAAGAGCCACCGATACCAATTACCAACAGCACCTCAGAATCACTCTGAATCTGCTTCGCAGCCTCTTTGATTCTTGCAAACTCTTCTTTGTCATAATCTACGGGTAAATCTATCCAACCAAGAAAATCATTGCCGGCACCACTCTTTGATACCAACACATCCTTCGCATCCAAGGTCAGCTTCTTCATGTATCCGATTTCTTCCTGAGAAACAAAAGAAGATGCCTTCCCATAATCAAATGTAATCTGTTTACTCATGCTATCCTCTCATTCCGCGAAAATTACGCTTGTTTTATCCATTACATAGTAGCAAATTTACAGCCTAAATTCAAGCCAAAAGATGTTGCGTGGTGTCTTCTCCGTACAACATTTCAATATCTTTTTTAGACCCTTCCGTTCGTGGCAGAAAATAGTTCTCCAGATAATCCACCAAATTAACCTTCAGCACCTGCTGCTTCCTCCTGATATCCACCAATGAGGAAATGCTGAAATAAAGATACAGTCCGAAAAAAGCAACAATATAATATGGAACAATCTTACCGGTTGAGTGCCCCTCTCTTATAGAAGTGTAGACGCCCACGCCTGCTGCCAGCACGAACAGCATCATGCCTTGCTCTGACATCCGGTAAATTCCGGAAAAAGCCAGTCTGCCAACACTGAGTCGGTTCATGAACCTTTCTACGAAAACAGATACATTGGGCATACTTCTGCGCCCGGCACAGTAATTTGCGTACCTTTGCTTACACTGCTTCAGCGCCTTGTTTTCTGTAACGGCCATATTGTCCGATTCCCTAATCATGTTCTGATACAAAAATCCCAAAAATAATTTGGCGAAAATGCCCACAAATAAACAGCCAAACATAAGAATTGACAGAAACCATTTTTCATAAAATATTTCAAACACGATGCACCCCTTTTCTACCCGAAAGCAATTCAGGTCAACCTATTGTCTTATTCAAAGTATAACTTAAAAATTCCACCTTAAACAGATTTTTTCATCGTATTATTTCACGCATTTTCGACAGATTTTGCCGGCACAAATTGAAATCTCATCCCACGGAAATATCTGCCACTGCACATTGCAGTTTTTACGCATATCTGTTAAAATGAAGCAAAACCTATTAGAGAAAGGGCGAATAAAATGGATTCATTATCTTATAGAACACAGGGAACCTGTTCCAAGCAAATTAATGTAGAATTAAAAGAAGGACGCATAGATTCCGTAGAATTTATCGGTGGATGTAACGGCAACCTTCAGGGAATCAGCGCCTTGGTGAAAGGTATGACTCCCGAGGAAGCCATTTCCAAAATAAAGGGCATCCGTTGCGGTATGAAGTCCACCTCCTGCCCTGACCAATTGGCAAGAGCTTTGGAACAGATGATATAACACGCCTACAACCACAAGGAGTTTTTGTTATGAAAAAAATTGTGCTTACCGGTGGCGGCACTGCCGGTCATGTGACACCCAATATAGCATTGTTGCCCTCCCTCAAGGAAGCCGGTTATGAAGTCGTATACATGGGATCCTATGACGGCATAGAGAAGAAACTGATTGCTGATTTTAACATTCCCTATATTGGTATTTCTACGGGAAAATTCAGACGTTATTTAGATCCTAAGAACTTTACGGACCCTTTTCGCGTCATCAAAGGATATGCGGAAGCGAAAAGACATTTGAAGGCGTACCGCCCTGATGTGGTGTTCTCCAAAGGCGGGTTTGTCAGCGTGCCCGTGGTACGCGCCGCGGCCGCTCTGAAAATCCCCTGTATCATTCATGAATCCGATATGACACCGGGTCTGGCTAACAAACTTTGCATTCCCGTTGCCAAAAAAGTTTGTTGCAATTTCCCGGAAACTCTGGAACTTTTGCCCGAGGAAAAAGCGGTCCTGACCGGCTCGCCCATCCGCGTGGAATTGTCTCAGGGAAGTAAGTTGGCAGGCTATGAGATGTGTGGTTTTACCGCCAACAAACCCGTGGTGATGGTCATCGGTGGCAGTTTGGGCTCCGTCAATGTGAACAAAGCCGTGCGGGAAGCCCTCCCCCTGCTTTTGGAGGATTTCCAGGTGGTACATCTGTGTGGTAAGGACAAAGTCGATAATCTCCTTCTAAACACTCCGGGTTATAAACAATTTGAATACATCAAAGCAGAATTAAAAGACCTGTTTGCCATGGCAGATGTGGTTATCTCCCGGGCAGGTGCCAATGCCATCTGCGAACTGTTAGCGTTGAAAAAGCCCAATATATTGATTCCTCTCCCTGCCAGCAGCAGCCGCGGAGACCAGCTTCTTAACGCTAAATCTTTTGAGACCCAGGGCTTTTCTACCGTCATCGACGAGGACGACCTGACCAAAGAGTTGTTGGCCGAAAAAGTAAAAGAGCTTTATGCAAACCGCGGAAAGGTAATAGAAACCATGGCAAACAGCGGACAGATGGATTCTATTGAGACGATTATGGGGTTAATAAAAGAAATGAGTTAAAGGTGTCCTATTTTAATTCTTCATCATACACCGCTCTGGAGCCACCAATGAATTTCGGTCGCACTCTAGCACAAACCACATGCGCGTCCCCGATTTCACCGATACGGATACGGACAGGCACCGCCACATCCTTCATGTGCATTCCAATCAAAGTATCCCCAATGTCCATTCCCACATGGGCTTTCACATGCTCCACAGCCACAGGGCACTCGAATGCTTTATAAGCTGTGGTGGCAAAGGAACCGCCTGCCTTTGGCTGGGGCACCACATTCACCACATCATATCCGTAGCGTTCTGCTGCTTCCTGCTCTAAAATCAAGGCACGATTCAAATGCTCACAGCATTGTGCCACTAAGTACACACCCGCTTCCTGCGCTGCCTGATAAATACCACCAAACACCACTTCTGCAAGTTCCGGACTGGAGAAGGTGCCGATACCGGCGCCCGCTACCTCACTGGTGGAACATCCCACCACAAACAACTGTCCTTCTTTGGCTTTTGCCGTGTCCAATAATTCTTTCGCTGCAAGGTATGCTTCTTCTGCAATTCTTGTCATTTCTTCTGTCATGATAGGTCCCTCCCATTATCTTGCTCATGCAACACAACTCCCCGGCGCACCAATTCGTTCTGAAGTGCATGAACATCCAGTGTGCTGAAATCATCCGTCATGGCTGCCGCCAATCCTGCTGCCTCACCGGTCACAGCGCAACAGGGAATCACACGCATAATATCCCACATGGATTCCGTGACAGAAACACATCTGCCGGCGGTAATCAGGTTTTTCACATTTTTGCTATATAGTGTGCCAAAAGGCACCTCATACACCGGGCCCCTCTTGCGCCAGTCAGAGACCATACCAATGGAGTCTGCCATATAGGTATGCTCTTCCGCCACATCTAAAGTGTACTCACCCACTATTTTTCTGGTCATTCGCACCTGCGGGATAGAGGCAATGGTCACAGGCCAAACATCCTGTCCCTTTCCCCTGCGGGAAATCACATCCTGCATCGTGGAACTATGGGAATCCTGCATCATCCGGGACAATTCTTCTGTCCCCAAACCTGCATAACGCTTCTTTCCTTTATCCTTCTCCCTGTCTGCATCAGTCTTTTGGTCATCCGGAATATCAGCAAAACCCAATATGTTCAAATGATACCCTTTTTCATCCATGAAGTAGTACCAGGATGCCAACACATTGCCCTGTTGGAAGTTCTCCGTTCGGGCACCTGCAAATTTAGCAATATCACAATCCCCGGTGGCGTCCACCACAGATACCGCCTGAATGGCCTGACGACCTGATTTGCCCTCAATTAATACGGAGGATATCTTGTCTTTTTTCATCTTCACAGCCACAGCGGAAGCACCATACAGAATGACCACACCCTCTTTGCGCAACAGTTGTTCTGCCATGATAGCGAACAAGTGAGGATTGTACTGGGTCTCGAAGCGCATACTTTTTTCGTTTCGCTCAGAAGCCCTATCTTCATCCAGCCAAATGTCGGGATACCGCATTTCCAACTGGGGCTCCATGCCCATGGAAATAGACAGACGGAACAATTCCTCAGCAATGCCGAAGGAAACCTGTTTGCCCATGCCATCGCACAGGGGCAGGTAGATGGTCACCAATCCGGCAGTTCCCAAGCCACCGAGTGTATAGGTCTTTTCTAATAAAATCACCCGCTTACCACTTCTCGCTGCGGAAAGTGCCGCTGCAATACCGGCAAAACCACCGCCACATACCAACACGTCACAGGTATGGGCAATTGGTGATACTAATTTTTCCCTGATGTTCATCCGTTTTCCTCCAGACTTGTCCATTGGAATTTTCTTGCATTTATTTTACCACAGTATTGAGGAATGTAACATCCTAATTTTCAACTTTGCTTCGCGGAATAATCATGCAAAAAAATGCCACAATAATTGGTATCAAATCAGACAAGGGGAAATTTATGAGCACTTCCACAAACCAAACCACAAATGTAAATTCTACGCCTGCGAACCAACCTCATCTTTCCAAAAATCTGCAGGACAATATCCAGTTGATTGCCTCCCAATTACCTGTGGGCTTAAGTTATGACTTAATAACCAGGGAATTCTACGTGGGTGACACCAAGGCATATCTTTTGGCCTTCAATGGGCTTTGCAAAACAGACATCCTGCAAAGAATTTTTTCCGATTTACAGAATCCCATGTATGTGGAAGATGCCACGGTGGAAAATATCGCAAATTACATCGGCCACAAAATGGGCTACATCAGCGTGCAATTAATGGATTCTTGGGAGGAAATACAGCTGAATGTGCTTTGCGGTCCCGTTGCCTTATTTCTTGATGGTTTTGCTCAGGCAGTAGTCATCGATGTGCGCACCTATCCCACCCGGAGCATTGAAGAGCCGGATATGGAAAGAGTTACAAAGGGCTCCCGGGATGGTTTTGTGGAGGCTATGCTTACCAACGCTAACCTTTTGCGCCGTCGTGTACGTTCTCCGAAATTGGTCTTTTCCAGACATTTTGTAGGAGAAGAAAGCCAGACCGATGTGGCGGTTGCCTATCTGCAGGACAAAGTCGACGCTTCCCTTTTGGAACATATAGAGCAAATCATCGATTCCCTTCATATCACCTCTCTGACCATGGGCGCAAAAAGCTTAGAAGAACTAATCATTTCCAAACGCTGGTGGAACCCTCTGCCCTGCGTGCTGACGACGGAACGTCCGGATGTGGCAAGCAGCTATTTGATGGAGGGACACATTCTTGTCATGGTAGACAACTCACCTTTGGTGTTGGTGCTGCCATGCTCCATATTTCAGTTTTCACAGAGCCCGGAAGACTATTATAAGAGCCCCCTGGTGGGAACTTATTTCCGACTGGTTCGGTTTCTATGCATCCCGGTCAGTCTGCTTCTAATGCCTACGTTTCTGCTGATTGGAGCTCATTTTCCGGAATTAGCCAGCGCTTGGCAGCTTATGGATATGGAGGGCATGACTGCCCCGCGGCTGTTCTTTTATGTGATGGCCATAGAGTTTATCCTGGATTTGTTCCAGTATTCCTCGGCTCTAACCTCTAATGTGTACTCCGGCGCGCTCTCTATTGTCAGCGGTCTAATCATCGGAGAAGTGGCGGTAAAACTACAATGGGCTACCACCGAGGTGCTGTTTTACGCCGCTATCACTTTGCTGGCTTCCCTATCCCTGTCAGACAGTGGCTTCCGGGACGGCATCCGATTATTCCGTATTCTTCTGCTTCTGGTAACCGGTTTCTGGGGACTACCGGGATATTTATGTGGTCTTTTGGCAATTCTTATCTCCACTGCCACCACACCCACTTTCGGAGGCTTCAGTTACCTGTGGCCCCTGTTTCCCTTCAACAAAAAAGCCCTGGGCAGGCTGCTGTTTCGCAGCCCTACGCCCAAGGCTCAACCATCCACTGTATGGGGGAGGGGGAAGATGAAGTGAGACAAAAAGCAGAGGAACTACGCCTCTGCTTCTTTTAATATTGCTCTTACGATTTCTCTAGATTTTAACATTCTAATGAAACTATTTCATGCCAAATATCTTTTAAAGATTTTCCGTCAAAAAACGGGGTGTAGATAACTTTATATGTACCCTCTTTACTGGACAAACCAGTAAGGAGGGTACATATCAGAGAAATCTGGCCGCTTTTCTATTTCGAAATGGTACAAGAAATAAATTGAGAATTAACGATTCGAATTAATGGCATCGTTAATTCTTAAATTTTATCGTTAAAACGCGAACTTTCACCGTTAGTTATTGCATTTATAATGAAAATAGTGTATAATAAAGATAGTATCTTTAAGGAGGAAGCGTTAATGCAAACTGAAGCTCTCAAAAAAATCGTTTTAGATATTAAAAACTTAAAAACCGAATCCCAAACTATTGAATTGAAAGCGGCAGTACAAGGCTGTCCCACGAGATTGTTTGATACTCTTTCATCGTTCTCAAATCAAGATGAAGGCGGTATTATTATTTTTGGTGTTGACGAAGCGGATAATTATTCTGTCAAAGGCGTATATGATGCTCAGGATCTTCAGAAAAAAATAACCGAACAGTGCAAGCAAATGGAGCCGTCTGTACGCGCGTTATTTACTGTTTGCGAGATCGATGGCAAAACCGTTGTGTCTGCCGAAATTCCCGGTGTTGATATTTCCGAACGACCTGTTTTTTATAAAGGTGTAGGACGTATTAAAGGGTCTTATGTTCGTGTTGGCGAGTCCGATGAGCCAATGAGCGAATATGAAATATATAGTTATGAAGCATTTCGCAAAAGGACAAGAGATGATATTCGCATTGTTGAGAATGGCAAACTCAATATGATTGACGAAAAGCGTATGAACGATTATCTCGCCGCTGTTAAGAGTGAAAGGAAAAATCTTGCTGAGAACGTTAGCGAAGAAGAAATCTTGGAGCTAATGGGCATTACAAATGATGGCATTCCTACTCTTGCAGGACTTATGACCTTCTCAAAATATCCGCAAGCATATTTCCCTCAACTTTGTATTACCGCGGTTTCGCTCCCCGGAACTGAACAAGGAACAGTTGGTGGCGACGGTGAACGTTTTATTGATAACAAACGTATTACAGGGGCAATCCCCGATATGCTTGAAGATGCGGTGGAATTTGTTCGCAAGAACAGCCGCACTAAGACAATCATAAATGATAACGGACAACGTGCAGATAAACCCGAATATCCGATAAAGGCTGTTCGTGAAGCAATCCTTAATGCTTTGGTACACCGTGATTATAGCGTTCATACAGAAAACGTGCCCATCCGTATTGAAATGTACCGTGACCGTATGGAGATTATCAATAGCGGTGGACTATATGGGAAAATATCTATTGATGTGCTTGGCAAGGTTCGTCCCGAAACAAGAAACGCTGCACTCGCAAATATGCTTGAACTCTTAAATGTAACTGAAAATAGGTATTCCGGCATTCCTACAATGCGTAGCGAGTTTGCGAATGCGGGACTTCCTGCGCCACTATTTTCCGTTGTTCACGGAGAATTCAAGGTGGTTATGAAAAACGGACTATTTGCTGAAACAATGCCCGTTGCGGATTCGCTTATAGAATTTTGCTCTACACCCAGAACAAGAGCAGAAATTGTTGCTTTTGTAGGAAAATCCAAAAATCACGTAATGTCACAGATTGTGGCACCGCTTGTAGCTGACGGAAAGCTTAAAATGACAATGCCCGACAAGCCTAAAAGCTCAAATCAGAAATTTGTAAAGGCTTAATTTGTTAGGAGAGATAAAAATGGCTTCTATCATAGATAACAGAAATAAAACGATGCTGGACTCGCTGAAAAACTCGTTGAAGCAAGCCGAGAGTGTTGATATATTGACTGCGTTCTTCTACTTTTCGGGATTTAATGCCTTAGCAGAAGAATTGAAGGACAAGAAAATACGAATTTTGGTTGGCAATACCATTGATCCAAGTGCTATTGCCGACCTCTGTAATGCTGTAAAGGACAGCCCCGATGAGTTGCTTGAAACTTATGAGGCCTGCGAACGGGGGAGAACCTGTGGGGTCTCCTCTTTTTAACAAGAACGCTCTTGTCTATCACTTTTCTGGAAAGTCGGAGATTATCTATAGAATCTTTTAGAAATTCTCTAAATTGCCACTTGTTTTTTTATTTAACTATGCTATACTTAATCTACACCGTGGGAAGGCGTGGGTAGTGCCTGAATCCAAATATTCCATCGACGGGATTAAGAATGGTATATCCATTCTTTTTTTTATTTCGCGGAGGATTTATGATCTTAAACAACATCGCCTCTCCAATTGACTTAGATATGCAATTGAAGAAAATGAAATTCTATGTAACCTTCACCAAAAGAAGGCGTATGATTTCTTTTTTAAGACACGCTGGGTATTTTCGGTGCAGTCGCTACGGGAAGTTTTTGCTTTCACACGCAAATGTTTTAGGCATCAAACCAACACAAGATATGCTGTTTTATCTTTATGAATTTGACACCCGATTACGCGAACTCTTATTTCACTATTGTCAATTGGCAGAAATACAATTTAAAACCTATCTATCTGATGCGCTTTCGATAAAACTGAATGATGCCTCTTTCTACTTAAAACAGCAATATTTTACTCCCACTCGATCCGAGCGAGACAAAGTTAAAAAGCAATCTAATCTGCGTTTCTTTCTATCATTCGTTGGTAATCTATCTAACTATTCACATAGTCTAATTATGAATTCTCATAAGTATCCGGAGTTAAAAGAATACCGAAAAGGCGGAACCAAAGCCACAAACTTTCTTCCTTGCTGGGTGTTTTTTTCTTATATTGAGTTAGGCACGATTGTTAATATATATGCTTATTTAAGAGGCGACCTCCGATCATATGTTTTAAAATATGGTTATTCTAAAACCCATTATCTCAAAAGTACCACCAAACAATTTGACACTTGGCTTGAGGCATTGAGAAATTTGCGAAACACTTGCGCTCACCATAATCTTTTAGTGGGTAAAACGTCTTCTATCGTCCTTCCAGAAACATCTGATTCTCATAAATTATCTTCTAACTCTGATCTTTTTTCCAGACTATATGCGCTAAAAAAGATACTGCCTGTAGCAGAGCACAACAAACTAAAACATGATTTAAAGAAACTAATCAAACACTGTAAAATTGACATCTTTAAACTTAATATCCTTCCAAAAGACTGGGAGTCACGCTATGATGATATACATATTTTATAAATCAAGGCGTAGGACTGTCACTCTACAATCCTACGCCATTCTGGTCTCTATTGCGCAGAAAAAGTAATCGGTTCAGAATCCGCAATTGTATCGTAATTTTCTGCGTTATAAATATGGAATTTCAGTTCTACCTCCTCGATTGCTTCAATACCATTTTCCTCTAAATCGCTGGAAAAAACGGTAATGTCTTCTATTGCCATTTTTCCATCATAGATTTCGGTATAAAATAAAGGATTCATCATAAATCCATTGATAGACATTTCCTCCACGGAGATGTTCGCATTTTGGCCACTGTTGTTCTCGCAGTAGAGCAAGATGGCAGTGCCCCAAAAACTGTCTTCGTCCACAGTTTTGCCTACAATTCTGATGCCATTCGCATTGTATAGTTCCGTACCCATGTCATTGGGGGTAGTGTCCATCGTTGTAAAAGCAGATGTCTGGATGGTGATGCAATCTGTATCAAAGATAGTGTCATAACTCTCGGAATCAGATACGTGGAAATACATCTCTACTTGTCCAACACTTTCGATACCGGCTGCCTTCAACTGACTGTTGGAAAGATACATCACCTCGTTTGCCTTCTTTCCGGCAGCTATTTCTGACGCAAATAGATCGGAAATCATATAATTATTCACAATCAAAGCCTTGCATCCAACCATTACGGTTTTGTCGGTGTTATTTTCCAATAATAATTTGATGCCATCACCCCAGATGCTGTCGGTGACATACTCTACAGCGGTGATAACGATACCGTCTCTGTCTAACAATACCTGCTGTTCTATGGTGACATCACCGGATGCGGTGCTTGTTGCATCCGACACAACCTTATCTGTCTCATCCACGGTACCCGTTGTCGAGGATGTATCTTTGTTGTCTCCGGATGTTACTATTTGCTTCTCATCGCCCGACTCAGAAGAATCTCCGCATGCGACGGCTGCGACAATAATTACTACAACAATAATCGCGATAGTTTTCAGTATTTTTTTCACTTTAGTGCCTCCTTATGGTGTGTTATTTTTGCACATTATAGCACACCATCTGCGGCACCGTTGCCCCCTGTAGGGTGGCAAGTCACCCACAATTTACTCTTGTACACCACTGGTCCGTAGGGGTGGCATCCCTCGGGAACTTAAAATCGTGTTGACATCTAGTATACTTCCGGGTCTGTCCTTGAACAAAACCAATAACAGCGCATCCCTGGTTACCTTGGCATACAGGGGCTGCATTCCATACTTTTTCAAGGCTCTTTGAGTTTCGTCCACTGTAAAGTTTGCCGCATAACAAATACGCAGGATCACATCTCTCTGTCTGGTCCTTTTCTCTCCGGACAGCAATTTATAACCATATCTCTCCGGTATATCGGCTCTTAAAAACACCGTCTGCTGGCTGACACCCTTCTTCTTAAACAGAGTTTTGAAGTATTCTATGAAAGCCTTATCGTCATCGGTTACACTGTCTTTGTTTTCCTTGCAGAATTGGGAAAAGTTTTTCACATGTGTGTTATTCAATACTTCTTCTAATTCGGTTGTGCTTTTCTCTTTCACTTTATTTCTCCAATCTGTTATAATATACTCAACAAAAGATGAGAGGTAATTCAGATGACTGACTCCTTACAATCTGCTTTATCAGATTATGAAACAATTGCAACGCTGAACCGGGACCACCATATAGAACTGGTGCAACATAGAGCCACGCAGGGCATCTATGTAAAAAAGCAGCTTGCTGTTTATAATACTAACATTTTTCAGGAATTGTTGCTACACCCCGTTCAAGGAGTTCCTAAAGTCATTGATTACGAAGAAGTGAACGGATGTCTAACGGTGATTGAAACCTATATTTCCGGAACTTCTTTGGATGAAATCTTAAGTACCGCAGATTTAGAGTTTGCCACCATCACAAAATACGCTGCAGAATTGTGTGATATCCTGATTCAATTACATGCATTTCAACCACCTATTGTTCATCGTGACATCAAACCGTCTAATATTATCATCACAGAGCAAAACCATGTGGTTCTGATAGATTTCAACGCCGCAAAACAATTCTGCTCCCCGGATTCAAACGACACTGTCTTAATCGGCACAAAGGGTTACGCTGCGCCCGAACAATACGGATTCGGCTCGTCCTCGCCTAAAACAGATATTTATGCCATGGGCGTGCTCCTAAAGGAACTTACCGCATCCCTGCCGGATGTTCCCGCATATTTTACGAGTATTATAAATAAATGCATAGAACTAAATCCCAACGATCGCTATCAGACCGTTTCGGAGTTAAAGGCTGCTTTGCTGCATAATCCATCTGAGGCGCCTGAAAAAATTAAGCGTCAAAGGCGATGGTATGATTGGTTGTTATTGCCCGGATTCAGAGGCGGTACTGTGTGGAAAATACTTGTATCCCTTCCCTGCTACATTCTGCTTTTCACCCTGTGCCTCTCCCTGGAGGTAAAGGATACTACCAGACCGGAATTGTGGGTGGAACGGTTCTTCTGCCTAACGACTTTCCTCTCCATCATTTTAGGCACCTTTAATTATATGGGAATCCACAAGTACTTCCTGCTCTGTAGAAGTAAGGACCCCCTGATCCGAGTCATAGGAATCATACTCTTGGACGTACTGCTGGCTTCCATCTCTCTCATCACGATGCTGATGGTGCAAGAGATTTTCTTTCCGTGATGATTGGGACGCCTGATATGCTCTTTATGAGATTTATTATAGCACACTCTATGGAATAAAGTGCCACCAGTGTGGTGGGAAGTCGGGGGAGATTGGAGATAGAATATGGGATATGGGAAAAGGACGAGCGTTGCTCGTCCTTTCGATTTGAAAACAATACATGTTTATGTTAAATTTTGATTCCTATCTCTTTTCAAATAGTTAATAATCTCGTCAACAAGTTCCGGATGCCATGCATTAGAGTTTAATACTCCTTTATGCCACATCGAAAACTTGGCTCCTTTATCAGTGGTTCCCCAGCCATTACCATAGTGAATTAATAAGCCCATTTTTTCCATAATCTTATTTAGTGCATTTACGCTTTTAACATCAAATCCCATATTCTTCAATTTATTAACAATTTCCATTTTGTGTAAATCTCCATTGCAATTGTAAGGCATGCTCTTCATCTCCAATCTTAAATCATATTAATTATAAAGAATATCGCTATTCCCCATATAACAATGGCCCAAATACCTCCTGTAATAGCTTGCAGTCCGTCAACAAAATTATGAATTCTCGATTTATCACGAATTATCCACTTCCTTGTAATGACTATTAAAAACAGTCCTATTTTCGAAAAAGGAGCTATTAAGTCATATCCTAAAGCAGATAAATAAGCCTCTCCTACCGAACGACTGCTCTTTTGAATCTTACAAGCAAGTAAATGTATCACCACAAATAACAGATATGCACAACCAAAGATCGCCAATGCATATAGCATATCTGGATTCCCCATAGACATTGAACCAAGAACGGTTAACAACATCGCCCATAGAGCAGTCCTTCTAAAGACTCCTATTATGTACATCCTATATCCACCCCTCTTTCCTTTCTTCCAGATATGTGCCTTGTAGAAAACAATTGTGCTTACCGCGCATTATCTGATACCGCCTCTTGGCGGCTAGCTCTGCATCGCTTACAACATTCATAAAGCACAAGTTTGTCGTTATCATTCTTCATAAGAAGAAATCTAGAGAGCACATTAATCATCAAGATATTTGAGTATTGTTTCTTCTTGTATTTTGCCATCCTGAACATCAGCTAAAGTCTCGTTAGCTGCTTCTTCTCCAAACATGTCTAAAAGCTTATCATAGGTATCAATAGACATTTTCGGATGAGTATCCTTTCCATACTTGTCTGCAAACCAGCCCATAAGTATGTTCTCCTTTACTATAAAATATTTAAAAACCATTATTCAATTTGTGAATCTACGTATATTTTTATTGTACCACTTCTTACGCAGATGCTATTGATTATTCATTCTGATGTTCCATTATCTTTCTCCTTTTTTAAAAATGTAATAAATGTTGTCGTTTATTTCATTTACCACATATTGTCTAAAGATAACTTGTCTGATTTATTATTCCTACATCGCTTACAGCATCCTTGATGCTCAAGTTTACCGACGTCATTTATTCTATAACCAAAAATCACCGTAATTTCATCCATTCCATAAGCTTTTCGCCCGCATATAGGGCATTCCAGTATGACTTCTTCCTGTTCTTCTGTCTGGCATCCCCCCTCGCGCTCTGGATGCTGTTTTTGTGCACAACTCAGTTTGTTTTTAAAGTAATTGACAACTTGAGCGCCCTTTTTATATGTAAAAACACACCCTGCCACACATACAGGAATCATTAGCATCATTCCTTTATAAATCCCTTTTTTACCCATTGCCATTACCTCCTATTCATAATCTTTAGAGTCATAATATAGTTTGCTTGTGTGCCCGCATTTTTTGCATTCCCAGTTTTGCAATTCAAAGTCAAATCCAGATTGGGTAGACAAGTATGCACCACACTTATCACAATAGAAGTACTTCTTGGTAATCTTTCCTCTTACCCGCGTAACTTCAACTAACGTATCAAAATCCCAAAGTATCGCTCTAACAAAAGGATTTCGAGATTTTTTGCTATGCTGGCGACCTTTTTCTGTGATATTCCACATTTCGGTCTTCGATGGCCCAGCATCCTTCCACACCTGATAATTGATTTTTTCAAGATACTCGTTAAACTCGTCCTCACTAATTCCCATTGACTGTGCCCATTTTTTCGCGGTTACCATTTTCATAGTGAATACCTCCATTATATATTTTTTTGTTTGCGAGCATATTTTACAAAAAGGAATCCAGATGCTATCGCAAATGTAACTGCCATTACAGCTCTTCCTACCCGTTTTATAGATGATGTGTCTTCCAATGCATTTATATAAACCGGGGTGTTATCCCTGTTATTTTGACAATCATCAGATACCGCTTTCTGTTTATTTGCTTTTGCAAATTCAAGCATTGCAAGAAGTTCTGCAAAATCTTCCTGATAACGGCGGACATCAAAGTCAAACGAATACGCCTCCTGATTTTTCGTATTCTCAATAACCCGCTGGATACTATCCATTTCATTTACAGAGATGTCACCATTAACTCCTTTTTCATCAATTATGTATGCCAAATGACTCACAAAACATGTTCGTATTAGCGGAAATTTATTGCGGACCTCTATTCCATTGTTTGTAAACACAAGCACACTTTTTATACAAATATGCCCATAGCCCGCTTCCTTAAGGATTGCTCTAAGCATTTCTTCTTTGATTGCCATTTTATCAGCAATATTACAATCTTTTCGAAGATACTCTCCGGTTCTATAATAATTACCTTCAGCATCAATAAAAATATCCTTCGCAGTATTTTTAACCTCAATAATGGTTAAACACTTAGGAGTAATTACTACTGCATCAATCTCTGTTCTAAATTTTTCATTACTTAGTTCAACATTTTTTATCACTCTATTTGGTGATTGAATATTTTCAAGTGCTTTAAAGGCTCTATACTCTCCTTTAATGCCAGAAATCTCCGCTTTAATGTGGTTTGATAATGTTCTGCTATCATCTCTAAATTTTCTTAGTTTTTCATCAGCCACATTCCCGCACTCTTCGTTGATTTGCTCTAAATGCTTTACAACGTCCCATATTTTAAGTTCCGCTATATTAGCATGTTCTCCGTTAAATGTTAACTCTACAATTTCTTGCTGTAGCGCAAACATTTCGGGAAGAAGTTCTTTTTTAGGATATCCTGTCTTACTAAAACTGTTCATTTGATTCAAAATTTCTTCAATTCTTTTTTCCATTTATTTTTCTCCTTTAAAATTGTTTTCGCGATTCCTCTATCTTCGACATTAACTTCAACTCCGAGTGTTTTCATAAATTCCGGGTGTTTCTTTTGTTTATCCAGCAACCGAAGTGCTAAAATTCTTTGTTTTGCACTCATCATATCCGCGTCCGCTCCTGTAATAATTTCAATCGCAAATTTATGATACAATGTATCGAGGCAACGAAAAACAATTGCTTTTGGAAAATAAGACTGGCTAATTTGCTAAAACAGGAAAAAATACGCTTAGACTTTTGCCTAAGCGCCACAAAAATTTATTTGTTATGAATCAGAACGTAATTTCATTTTTTCACACCACAACTGAAGAGCCTCGACTGTAGCGGCAACATATTCTAATTCTTCATATATTTTATCAAAATCATCCCTCTCATCCTCTGAAATCGTTTCGTCACTAAGAATCTCCATCAACCTTATTTTATTATGATTAACATTTCTTAAAGTGACCGCCATATTCACTAGAATCTCATGTATACCTTTAGAATATGTAACTTGAGGAACATCCTTTTCCCCTATTTCGCATTGATGACAACAGTAATAGTTTCTCAACTCTGGCATATTATATGCTTTTGATAAAGCAACAATATCCTCTGGATGAATTCTAATTGACTCTTCTTCTATTTTAACTAATTTATATTTATCAAGATAGTTGTACTTGCCTTGGTCAATTTTTAAAATCTCATCAGCGGCTTTTTCTCGACTCCACCCCAAGCTATCTCGCGCTTCCTGATAAACACTTTTATTCTCTTTTGTCGACTTTCTACCCATTATATAGCCCTCTCTTTATAACAAAGCATATATCGTAGTTTCCGAATATCTTTGTTTACATTCAAAATCATTCATTGTATTTTGCTTCTGAACCTACCATGTCTTCTCGATCCACTCTTCTCATTAATCCTTTGTTAAGTACTGTATATATCTTTTCCCCCATTTCATCATGAACCTTTCTCTCTATCATTTTCTTTCTAACATATCTCACGCCTTTAGGAATAAAATACAAAACGCCAGATATACTAATGGTGATAACACTCCCCTTAACCACACCTCTTCTCTCACCCTTGACAAACCCTTTCTTTTCGCCCTCTATTAGGGCATAATTAAAGATATTTTTTACTCCTTTTAACATATTCCCTTCGCCGATGGTTTTAAGTGGCTTTGTTACATCGGGTGCTGCCGCAGTTTCTATATTCAACAACTCCTCTATTTTCTTACTTATACTACTCATCTTCGCCCTCCTTAATAAACAAGTTTTCAATTAGCTTTTGGAATTCAATAATTTGCATCTGGTCGGATTCTATCTGCTTTTGGAGCTGAAAAATAGTTTCTTCCTTTGCTTTAATGGCATCCGTACATTTTTGAATTTCTCCGCGAAGGAAGTGAGCAACATCATTGTTGGAAACACGAGCCCTCTTTAATTGTTCTGCTTCAATGAACTTTTGCGCAATCAATCCACCTACCATAACAGTCGACATCACTGCCACGCCAGCTAATGAAGCTCTGGCCACATCTGCATATTTGGGTGAGGATCTTAAAAACTCCTGAAGAGCAGTTTCATATACAATATGACCACCCTTTTTGGACACTATTGTCGCATCAAGTTTTTTCTCACGAATCCATCGACGAACTGTCTCTGGGTTTGTTTTCAACATATCGGCGATTTCTTTTACACTATAAGTCTTCATGCCCTCATCTCCTTCCGAATCAAGTATAATATAACACAACATTGTTGTGTTATCAAGATAAATGTAGCATTAAATTATAGTATTAAATTTTGAAATTCCAAAAACACCACACAATATTGAAATTCGTCTTGCTTTTTATCTCACCATATTTCTACCTTCACCAATATTTCTTATACGCTTCCATAACCGCCTTTTGAATATCATCCCGAAAATGTCTCGGCCCGATTACCTCGCATTTATCGCAATGTGCCAATATCCATTCCCTCATGACAGATGGAATACATTTAATCTTTACGCTAATTCTGTCCTTTTGAGTTCGTATTACCGTCAGGCTATTACCGAACTTTTCCGCAAGTTCGTTCCACAGGTCCTTCTCACACTCAATATCATATCTTTCTATGTACTCTCCGTTCTGCAGAATAAAACGCTCTGCATACTGAGTGGGATTGATGCCTCCAAATACCATATCAACCCCTCGCTCCAAAATTGAGATGTCCTTCAGATGGTCAATCCTATAGTGTGTCAGATCATCCGTATTTTCCTGTTTTGCAAGTAAGTAGTAATTTCCGGAAGCCCACATTGTCGCGTATGGGCTGATAACAATGGCTCCTCCTTCCGCTTCCTCCAGTTCCATCTCCAGATTGTATTCCAGTAAACTTACAGATATTTTACAGCCCTGATTTATAGCTATATTTAGTGTGTCGATGTTATAAAACAATTGCTTATTGAGTACTTTCTCACGATTTTTGACATACACAGTCTTTTGTAACATTCTGCCTTGGAATACACTTTGCGTATTTATCAGTTTAGCAATAACCTCTTTGCTGGTCTCTTCTTTTATGATATCCGAAGCCGCCACCGCATCACACAACAATCTAATCTCTGAAGGCTCGAACTGCCTATCTATAAGATAATATCCCTCTCGATTATCCTGATAGCCTTCGATGTCTATACCCATGCCGCGTAAAGCTTCTATATTTCTATATATTGCTCTCCGTTCCATATCAACATCATATATCGCTTTTAACTTTTCTTTTACGGTTTCAGCCGAAAGGATATGGTTTTCGTCCGAGTACTTTTTTAGAATTTCATATACACATAATATGGTAGCCTTCTGACTTATCATTGTTCTCCTCCAAGTGTGTGTTGTGTTAACATTATAGTTGCTCCTACAAAAATTATCAACCGCTCGTTGTACCATCTTTGGTACAGCGGTTGGCGTATGTTTTGTAATATCACTTTGCTATAATACACGTATCAAATTCTACAGGAGGGCTATTATAATGAAAATACCAAATATTGAAAATGCTTTTGTTAATATCAAAAAAGCGTGCGATAAAAAACTCACAGAGCTATATCCAATGGGGATTCCGGCTGATATAAGTGCACGTTACGAACAGGAACTTATTTTCCTAAAGAATTCTGAACATATTAATGACTTTGAAATTTTTCGTAAGCTATCAGAAGAGGCCTTAAAATGCTCCACCATAATTAGTATGCGTGGAACCGTTATGGGATCGTTTATTTACTATTTGCTTGGCAACAACTGCTTCAATCCACTTCCAGTGCATTACTACTGTCCAAAATGTGGACATTATGAAGTGGTTTCTACTCGCTTGTTCGGTATCGACCTACCCGAAAAAAAGTGCCCCAACTGCAGGAATTCTATTTTGGCAGATGGTTTTAATTTGCCTTTTGAAAGCGTATGGGGTAGCAATGGTAAAAAGTTACCAGCCTTTGAGTATAATGTTAGTCCCGAATTCCTACCATTTGCCGGCAGAGTTTTATCATCCCTATACCCTCAAAACAGTATTGCACCCTGGGGAATGTTTCAAATGGACCCTTTTACCGCCACATCATATCCAGATAACCGGGCAATAGGTGTAAGTTTGTCCGGGTATGCCATTCTTCCGACTGGAACAACGATTCAAGATTATCCCGATTTAATATCCTACCTCGAAAATGGTGAGCCTTGCTTGACTGGTGGCAGTTGGGAATTAAAAGATAATAACATTAGGCCAATACGTTTGTTTTCATCTGATCATATCGAAAGTCTCTTGAATCTCCAACGTGCTACAGGCATTTACGCAAATGAAATCACACTAAAAGAATTGCGTAACATTACATGGAGCAACATAGCGAATTCTGCAGTACTAATCGAAAATACAAGTAATTTGTTTCGTCACATAAAACCCAAAACTTATCGTGACATGATTTGTGCCGAATCCGCTTCGCACAGTACATTTTCATGGCAGAATACTGATCAAACAGATTTGTATGAATACGACAAAATGATATCATCAGATTCGTTCAAAAAATATCCATGTTTCGCGAGAGAAGATTTTTTTGATTTCCTTCTCGAAACAGGAATCGAGAGAGCACTTGCATTTGATGTATCAGAACAAATCCGAAAAGGGCATGCAAATTCCCCGAAATTCAGAGATAAATTTAATACGTTATTAATTCCCGAAGGCATCAAAGATGTAGCGCAATGTTATTCCTATGTATTCCCACGCGCTCACTGTGTAGAATATGTGCTACTCTACGCCCGTATCGCATATTATGCGCAAGTGGATAGCAAAGCATTTAGTAAAATTATGTATAGAAGGAAAGCTTGACAATTTACACAAGATATACTCTAATAGTAGAGAAATAGCAGGCGTATTTTCACGCCTGCTATTTCCATTATCAAAACGTACTCAAACTATGTATATTCAAGTCCCCCATTTAATCATCACTAGGCAAATACCATCCATTACTACTATGAACGGGATAACCGTATTCCTTTCCACCCCATTTGATTATCCCTATGGCATTATCAATTCTTTTTAGTAAGTTCCAACATTCACTTCTGTAATCCACATCTAATCTTGGATTATTGTAATCTTGCTGAACAGATTTCCTTGCCGTTTCCAGTTCCTCAAGACTAGCTTTTTCAAACCACTTCGAACTATACAAAGAACCTCTCTCTATTTTCTTCTTCAGGGAGTTCCATAATTCTATAATCATATTCTTGTTTTTTTGCCCTAGCACAGTCGTTAAAACAACGGTAATACTAACACCAGCAAATAATAACTGAGTTTTATGCTCTTTAATATACATAATAATTTCTCTTTTCTTTGTGCCTTCATCCAAATTCTGCTCAGTCTCTTTTTTCTCTTTCATAGTCCCCATCCTCTCCTTATCTAATCCATTTTCGTAAAGAATTCAGCGATTGCATCTGTTAATTTCAATTGATCTTTCCCTTTTTAGAATCTGTATTCCGTATGCATTAACTACCGGTATTTCTCAACAACGCTTACCTCATCACCAACGCCACTATCCCAATCACAATCAGTATCGGAAACGCCAACCAAATCAATCCACCCACAACTAATCCAACTAAAATCACCGGCAGCAGAATAATGATGCACAGTATTTTTGTTATACTCCATGCGGCTTTGATACCAAATAGTAATAGTTTTCCAAATACCCATATCATACCGATTGCAAATAATAACTCTAACATGTTTTTCCTCCTATTCTTTTCAAAACTTCTTTTGTTGCTGTCCTAAGATGTTTTTAGTATAATGGAAGCACCAAAAGGAGTACACCCCCACGTTGTTGGAATAGAGGGGCATATTCCTCACATTTAGAGAAATAAAGAGGGAAATACCATGGGAAGACAGTCCACAAGAGAAAACAAGACCATGTACCAGTTATGTAGAGAAGAGTGCGATCTCACCAGGGAAGAAGCCAGCGAACAGATGGATGGCGTTTCGTATTCTCGCATCGAAAAGATTGAGTATGAAATGCAAGAGCCCACACCCTATGATGTGGTTCAAATGGCTGACTGTTACAACAGACCTGATTTGTGCAATTACTTTTGTTCCCATAAGTGTGATATTGGAAAGAAATATGTTCCCGAAGTGGAAGTCAGCGAATTGTCCAGTATTATCATAGAAACCATCGCAAGCCTGAATGAAATCGAGCCCCTGACAGACCGACTCATTCAAATCGCCCGCGACGGTAAAATCTCCGACGCTGAAATGCCAGATTTCGCTTTTATTAGCAAGAAACTAGATGAAATTTCTCTGGCTGTGGATTCCTTAAATCTTTGGATTGATAAAACTGCGGGAGAAAACAACCTCAATTTAGAGCTTTTTAGGACAGAGAAGAATAAATTGTAATCGGAAAACACAAAAGGCGGGAAGTTCCCGCCTTTTAACATATCTCCTTCTATTGTTCATCTCCTACTTTCCAAGCAAATCATCACACAGTATGAATAGCATCATTCCTTGACAAAAGATACACGCAATACTGGTTCATACTAACACCTTCACGCTGTGATCTCAACGCAAGTGACCTGTGCAAACTCTTTGGAAGCCTCAACTTGAACTGACCGGAATAATCTTGTAAACTGTCTGGCTCAAGGATTTCCACACCGTCCTCAATGGCAGCTTCTATCCAAATTCTTTTTGCTTCCTCTGCGTTTTTTACTGCATTTTCTATCGTCTCCCCACAGGTAATGCAACCAGGCAAATCTGGGAACGATACAACATATCCACCTTCGTCCTTATCTTCTATAATTTCCATTCGATAGGGCATTTCCATATACTCTTTTACTGATTTCATTGCTCCTCTCCTTTTTCTATTACCTGTTTTACCATTTCCACATACACCTTTTTTATGGGGTTATGTTTTGGAATTACAATAGGGTTACATCCTTTTTTGCGAAAAATGTAATGGCTACTTCCCCCGCGTGGATTACTTTTTTTATATCCGTAGCTTTCTAATATTTTACTCACTTCGTCAAATCTAATATCATCTGACATTTTTCGTATACGTAATAATAACTTATCCCATTTAGACAACTTTATTCCTCCTTTATATTATATGTGGTGTCATATGTGGTGTCAATTTGTTTTCATAAATTGTTTTTGAAAACTGCCTGATGTTAGGCGGATGATATAATAAAGATTTTGAGAAATTAATTGAAAAAAATTTTGAGTAGTATAATACTATCACGCCGCTTGATAAGTGTAAAGAAAAAATGAGGTTTTTGCACAAAAACAAAAGACGGAAATCTATCCGCCTTTTGGTAACTTCCCATATTATATACTACAGCCTACTAAACCTACTCTTTCATTTCTCGCTCTAAATCTTCTGCATCAATCCATCCTTCTGTTTCTGCACGCTTCTCTGCACTATCCAAGTCTAACATCAAACTTTTCACCAATTCATCTTTAGGAACAAAGGTTACTTTCAAAACCATCCCCATTCCATCAGCAAGTCGTTGCAATAACTTAATTGAGGGATTGCGCTTGCCACTTTCCAATTTACTGATTTCCGTTTGTGCAATACCAGTCTTCTCGGCCAACTCCTTTTGTGAAATGTTTTGAGAAATTCTTGCGTCAATCATCGCCCGAATGACATTCATTTCCGGTTTTGTTGCGAAGTATGCTTGAGAAAACTCAGGGTCGTACAATCTTTTTTCTTTGTACTCTCTTAAAGTCATGATTTGAACCTCCTACTACCCTCTCGAACAACCACTCTGTTTTACCTCATAAACATTATATGAGATATATCTCAACTTGTCAACGCGCACTTTTCCATTATAATGGATTCTACTTTTCAAACTCGCATGCCCAGTTTCCTCTAATCGGCAAGGGCTGGTCTGCCTTCGCGCTACCCACAAATTCGCTAATGATTAGAGTGTAACTGCCACTTGGCAAACTTTCTGCTAAAATTTCAATGGTGGCCTCACCTGCATCCCACGGGGCAGGTTCTACAGATACATCTATGGCATTCCCTTGGTCATCAACAATTTCATATGCGCCAATTTCTAGAATGTCAAAGAAACCATATGGCGCCTTGGTTGGGTCCTGTGCTTCCACAGATACTTCGATAATTTCACCTTCCACGGCTACCTCTACCTTGATTTCCTCGGTGGCGTTTTCATAGGTTGTTCCGGTAACAGCGCCATCCCATCTTTTCACGTCCTTAAAAAACCCTTGCAGTTTTTCGGATGCCGCCAAAGCAGTGACCCCGACTACGCATACACACAATGCCACGGATGCAGCTACCACCAAAGGGCGCTGAAACATAGGCTTTTTATTTTCCTGCGTTCTACTCATTCTATTTTCCTCCATCTGTTTTTTGCAATTTTTCAAGATGCGTTCCTGCATCTCCTTGGGCATTTGAATCTCTTTTATCTTTTTCACCATTTTTTCCATTTACATCCACTCCTTCCGATATGTTTCCGCCAGCAGTCTGCGTCCCTTTTGAAGTCGCATTTTCACGGCAGAAAGGGAACGTCCTATCATTTCTGCGATATGTTCCATGCTGTATTCTTCCACATAATATAAGTAAAGCACGGTTTTATATTTGTCCGGCAGTGTCACTAGTGCATCCAATATTCCGCAATCGGAAGAATCCTGTGTGAATGCGTTTATTTCGTCATAATCCACTTCCGGATGTCTGTTTCTATACCTGAGAATATCCCTACATTTGTTGGATGCCACCGTCAGCAACCACGCTTTCTCGTGTTGTGCATTTTCAAATTTAGGCTTCTTTTGAAGGTATTTCATCAATGTTTCCTGAACGGCATCCTCTGCGTCATGCGAATTCCCAAGCCTGATAAGACATAGGCGGAACAACATATTTCCATAAGTGTCCACGATTCTTTCTGTACAATCAGCCGGCCACACCAATGTATTGTCCATTCCTTCGACCTCCTTTCACTTATAACACGTTTGAAGGTTTAGTTTAGTCAATTATAAAAGGCATTTTCTGAATCGAAAATGCCTTTTACTACTGTTTTCATTATTTTCAACCAATTCT
This sequence comes from Lachnospiraceae bacterium, assembly GCA_017397645.1. Classification (GTDB taxonomy): domain Bacteria; phylum Bacillota; class Clostridia; order Lachnospirales; family Lachnospiraceae; genus Acetatifactor. The sequence continues at coordinate 48,046 of JAFQIE010000009.1, forward strand.
AAGCAATGCTCTCCGATTTCCCAAACTTCTTCCTCACCACCAAAAAGCAAATCACATGCACCACCAAAGTTACAATCCAGGAAATAGGATAAGCAATATACACGGTTCCAATGGTGTGGAATCTTTCGATTTGGAAAAACACGAAAATCCATGCCATACGGAATGCACACGCACCAAGCAAGGATACGATCATGGGCATCACCGAATAGCCCAATCCACGAAGTGCGCCCACCATACTATCCATCATACCGCAAACGGCATAAGTTGTAGCGATAAATGACAATCTCAGCATGCCCGCTTCAATTACCAAAGAACTGTCGGAATACAAGCCCAGTAGCGGTTCGCCGAAAATATAAATCAGGTTACCGCACACCAATCCAATACCAGCAGCGCAGCCCTGTGCTATCAACACAATCTTGTTGATTCTCTCGAACTTACCGGCACCCACGTTTTGACCTACAAAGGCAACTGTGGCCTGTGCAAAGGCATTCATTGCCACGTAGGCAAAGCCCTCCACGTTCGCTGCGGCAGCACTTCCCGCCATCACCGTGGAACCAAATCCGTTGATGGTGGACTGAATGACCACATTAGACAAAGAAAAGAGACAACTTTGCAATCCGGCAGGAATGCCTATTTGTAAAATGTTACCCAGCACTTTTTTATCGATACATAAATACTGTTTTTCAATCCGAATGGATCCTTCTTCTTTCATGAGGCATCGGATTACCATCACCGCCGAAATCACCTGTGAAATTACCGTAGCCAATGCCACACCGGCCACATCCATGTGAAATACGATGACAAACAGAAGATTGAGAACCACATTTACCATGCCGGAAAAGGCCAGATAATACAGAGGCCGCCTGGTATCACCCACACCTCGAAGTATCGCTGCACCAAAGTTATAAGAAAGGACAGCAGGCATGCCGAGGAAATAAATGCGCATATACAATGCCGCCAGATCAATGACTTCCGGCGGGCTTTGCATCCAAAGCAAAAATTGTTTCGCTCCGATAAACCCAATGATTGCCAACGCACATCCGCTGACCACACTCACTGTCATTGCTGTGTGTACCAGGTCCCTCATCTGCTTTTCCTGTTTTCCTGCAAAGTATCTGGCCACGAGCACATTGACGCCCACGGACAATCCGATAAATCCTTGCGTCAGCAAATTGATAATGGAACTGGTGGAACCCACTGCAGCCAAAGAATTGTCGCCGGCAAATTTGCCCACCACAATGATATCTGCGGCATTAAACAATAGTTGTAGCAAGCTGGACGCAATCAAGGGCAGTGCAAATAGCAGCATTTTGCCAACGATGGAGCCCTCACACATGTTCATTGTGTAGTTTTTTGTGCTTTTCTGCGCAGACATAATTAACCCTCCTCACATAGAAGAATCTATCTCAAGAATAGCACTCTGCATCTAACTTGCAATAGTAAATATGCACAAAAAAGCAGTGATATCAAACCGATACCACTGCTTTTATTTCATTTTAGATTAACCGAAAATAGAGAATGCTGCAAACACTGCAGAAAGCAAGGATGCTACCAAGGAAACCACGGTAATCTGTGTGTTGATGGAAGGACCTGCGGTATCCTTGAAAGGATCGCCTACGGTGTCGCCGATAACGGCTGCCTTGTGAGCTTCACTGCCCTTACCACCTTCATTTCCTGCCTCCACATACTTCTTGGAGTTATCCCAGAGACCTCCTGCATTGGACATGAACAAAGCAAGCAACAAACCACTTACGATGTTACCAAGCAAGAAACCGCCAACTGCCTTTGCACCGCCTATGATGCCAACAGCGATAGTAGCAAGAATACTCATCAAACCTGCAGGAATCAACTCACGGAGGGAACCGGTAGTTGCAATGTCGATACACTTATCGTATTCCGGTTTCGCATTGGGATCACCCTCACGAAGACCAACGATTTCTTTGAACTGTCTGTGGATTTCAGCAACCATACGCTGTGCATTCTTATCAACACCCAAAATCAGCATTGCAGAGAATACTGCAGGGATGGAAGCACCAATCAAAATACCAAAGAATACGGTAGGATCCATAATGTCAAATCCGGTAATGGGTTCTGCACCGGAAGCAACCAAGTGTGCATTTACTTCTGACATAAATGCACCCAATAAGGAGATAACAGTCAAACCAGCTGCACTGATGGAGAAGCCTTTGGTTACAGCCTTTACGGTGTTACCGGCACTATCCAATTCATCAGCAATACGAATGGTTTCTTCTCCCAAGTCACCCATCTCTGCCAAGCCACGGGCGTTGTCAACGATGGGACCATATGCGTCATTAGAAATAATCATACCTACGATAGAAAGCATACCAACTGCTGCCATGGAAATACCAAAGATAGCATATCCGGGACCCATGGGCTCACAAATCTTGTATGCGGCCAAAGCGGAAATTGCGATACCAACCATAGCGGGCATAGAGGAAATAAATCCATAAGATACACCCGAAAGAATAGTGAATGCAGGGCCACTCTTGGATGCATTCGCACATTTCTTAACGATGGGTTTGGAATCATCTGTAAAATAGTCCGTTGTGATACCGATAATAACACCAACCAACAAACCTACGGTTGCAGCGCCCCAAATTCTCCAGGAGAAACCGGGGAAGAAGTGGGTTGCAAGAGCTGTTAATGCCATAAAAATACCGGTTGTTACATAGGTAGAGGAGTTCAGCGCATTGGTAGGGCTACCGTTCTTACCGATACGTGCAGTTGCAATACCGATGATGGAAGCCAAAAGACCCAAAATACCATAGCAGAATACCATGGATACGTTATTGTACTCACCACCTGCAAGAGACTGCGCAATAACGATAGCAGATGTCATTGCTGCCACGTTAGAGTCAAACAAGTCTGCACCCATACCTGCCACGTCACCTACATTATCACCTACGTTATCTGCGATAACGGCAGGGTTACGAGGGTCATCCTCCGCGATTCCAAGCTCTACCTTACCGGTAAGGTCTGCTGCCACGTCTGCAGTCTTGGTAAAGATACCGCCACCTGCTTTTGCAAACAATGCCAGAGAACTTGCACCGAAGGAGAAGCCCAAAAGAATAGAAGCATCACCAACAACCCAAAGCACTGCGGCTACACCGAGTACAGAGCATCCCACAACGAGAAGACCCATAACAGCACCACCACGGAAGCCAATTAAGAATGCGGGCTTGATACCCTTCTTTGCAGCTTCAGCAGAACGTCCGTTGGACAAGCTTGCTACCAGAATACCAACCTTACCTGCGATTGCAGAAAGAACGGTACCTGCGATGTAAGAAACTGCCATTCCCACATTGGAAACAGCGTCACCTTTCCAAATAGGAGAAGGCAAAAACAGAAGAATCAGTACTGCAATTACGCCGGCAAAGACTGCAAGAATCTTATACTCGCGACTCATAAAGGTGTTTGCACCATTACGAATCAGACCGGCAACCTCGATAATCTTCTGGTTCTCGAGGGGCTGACGCTTCACCCATACATACAGATATGCGGCGAAAGCAAATGCGATTGCGGCAATCAAAAATGAAAGCCCGTAAAACAGTGATAAATGTTGTTCCATACTAGAACCTCCCACATAATAGATTTATGCGTGGTAGGGTAGTCCTATGAGCCCATACACTCTTTGATTTTCTACGCATAAAAATAGCAGGACTGCGAGTCCAGTCCTGCCTAAATATACATAAGAACACCCTTTATGTAATAGGCGATCAAGATAAATCAAGCTAATGCTCGATGACAGACTCCACCACTTATTTTGATCAAATCCTATTCTACTCTCAAAGCACCGTAATGTCAAACCTTATTGTCACAATTTGACGAAAAACGATATTTTTTACGATTAATAGAATAAAAAGAGCACTCGTGCTCACAAAAAAGAAGAACCGGTCTTTGACCGATTCTTCTTTTTTCTAAGCGCGAGACGGGGATCGAACCCGCGACCCCCTCCTTGGCAAGGAGGTGCTCCACCGCTGAGCCACTCGCGCATGTATGTTTGTTCGTGCGAACAAACATTACTATACCTTATCCTCTGTATCTTGTCAACTCTTTTTATCAAGAAATTTTATCACAATTTACTTACTTCTTCCAGAAAAACAGCCAGTCAGCCACTCTCTGGGGAAGTCCCGGATCCATATCTGCCATTGCCGATTCACCGGTGGTGAAGAATAACAGCGCCGCCACGATACACGCACCTACGCATGCCAGACTGATGACCCAGTTCAGTATCTTATATTTCTTCTCATCCGCATCCATAAAGATACGGCAGATACCAAACATCATCAAAATTCCTAACATAAAAGCAAAGTCCGTGGTGTATCTGCGATGCTCGAAGGGCGCCCATCTGGACTGCATCAAAATAATAATCAAAACCGCTACAATAACAGAACCGCCAAGTCCCTTCACAAAGCCATTTGCGTCTTTTTGTTTCACAGAGCGAAATGCCGCACCACCCAATAACAAAATGGGGAATAACACCAGCATACCATCCTCATGGATATAAGGAAACACGTCGCTGACCTCTGTGTACTTCACGAAATAGAACAGGAAATCATTCAAATATCCCGCCAACCAACCGGGACCAAACATGGGCTTGTCATCCATATAGAAACTTTGGTCCACCAGGGTCAACTGATAAGTCTGGCCAAACTCAAAGGGATTGTCAAATCGCACATAGTTGTAAATCATCAATAGAATCGCTGTGATTACATAGGGCAGGGCAAAAGCGGTCACGATTTTTCCGATTTCCTTCCAGGAATAAATTATCTTGCCCTTTTCCTTGCCAAAAAACATGGCATAATTCTCTTTCACATAATGCACAATCATAGGTATGTACAATAAACTGATAAATCCGATGGTGGGTCTGCAGCCAAACACCAAAGCACTGAAGGACGCACCCAAAGCGGCATGCAATATGGTTTTCTTAAATTCCGTATCCACCACGAAGGCTTTGAAGCAAAAATACACACCCCACACCGCCATACACACACCACTGGTGATAGCAGTACAGTAAAGGGACGGGTATTTCACCGCATACCATAAACTGATAAAGGAGACCGCACATGATGTGCACAAATAAGTAGCCAAAGGAAGCTTCGGTGCGTACTTCTTATAAATTGCATAGAATAGCGCAAACAATCCTACAACGGCACCCACCGCCATGATCTGGGTACAGTCCGTACTGGTCACATAGATGCCCAAGAGACGTAAGGGAATACAAACCAAAAATACCGGTACAATACCAAAGTACATATAGTAATGACCATCATAATAAGCATGGTCAAATTCGTAAGCCACGCCATTTGCCTCACGTTGGCCACGGTCATAGGGATTCTCCAGCTCCAATAATTTAGGGTCCACTTCATAATCCATATACAGATGTCCGGAGAGAATGGCGTCCGTCATTTTCTCGTACTGTCCGTGATGTCCCCAGCTGGCCTCATTCCACACCCAGTTTAAGGACATGGGCTTGGTCACAGCGATACATGCTAACACCATTACCACTAAAGTGATAATCTGTGCTTTATTCAACTTCAAATCCTTCAAGCCTCTCTTCTTCGTTATGGCTTTTGTCTTTTTCATGGCTCCTCCTTATGAGTGTCCATTCAGCAGTTACATATCTATATAGTAGAAAAA
>JAFQIE010000010.1 GCA_017397645.1 Lachnospiraceae bacterium
ACGTTATCGGTGACTTGAACTCCCGTCGTGGTCGTGTTGAAGGTATGGAGGACATCGGTGGTGGTAAGTTGGTACGTGCATACGTTCCTCTTGCAGAGATGTTCGGATACTCTACAGACCTTCGTTCCAGAACCCAGGGTCGTGGTAACTACTCCATGTTCTTCGAAAAGTATGAGCCCGTTCCTAAGAACGTTCAGGAGAAGGTATTGGCAGACAAAAAGTAATAAATGCCATAAAATGAGTTAAAACTAAAGCAAATGTATAAAAAATTACTTGAAAAACCTGTGGTTATTTAATATAATCATAGGTAGCCGAGTAAATTTAGCGCCGAAGGTGCAAAACGCGCTTCGGCGGAGAACAAAAAACAAACAAATCAATCTTATTTAGGAGGATTTAAAAATGGCAAAGGCTAAATTTGACAGAACAAAACCCCATTGTAACATTGGTACCATTGGACACGTTGACCATGGTAAAACTACTACTACTGCAGCTATCACCAAGGTTTTGGCTGAGAGAATCGCAGGTAACGAGAAGGTAGATTTCGAAAACATCGATAAGGCTCCCGAAGAGAGAGAGCGTGGTATTACCATTTCTACCGCTCACGTTGAGTATCAGACCGAGAAGAGACACTATGCACACGTTGACTGCCCCGGACATGCTGACTACGTTAAGAACATGATCACCGGTGCTGCTCAGATGGACGGTGCTATCCACGTAGTTGCTGCTACTGACGGTGTTATGGCTCAGACCAAGGAGCACATCCTTTTGTCCCGTCAGGTAGGCGTTCCTTACATCGTTGTATTCATGAACAAGTGTGACATGGTAGACGACGAAGAGTTGCTTGAGTTGGTTGAAATGGAAATCACCGAGCAGTTGGAAGAGTACGGATTCAATGATTGCCCTATCGTTAAGGGTTCTGCTTTGAAGGCTCTTGAAGATCCTAGCGGACCTTGGGGCGACAAGATTATGGAATTGATGTCTACTGTAGACGAGTACATTCCTGATCCTGAGCGTGATACCGATAAGCCTTTCTTGATGCCTGTAGAGGACGTATTCACCATTACCGGTCGTGGTACTGTTGCTACCGGTAGAGTAGAGCGTGGTACACTTCACTTGAACGACGAACTTGAAATCGTTGGTATCAAAGAAGAGAACAAGAAGACCGTATGTACCGGTATCGAAATGTTCCGTAAGTTGTTGGATGAGGCTCAGGCTGGTGATAATATCGGTGCTTTGCTTCGTGGTATCCAGAGAACAGAAATCGAAAGAGGACAGGTTTTGTCCAAACCCGGTTCTGTAACCTGCCACACCAAGTTTACCGCTCAGGTTTACGTTTTGACCAAGGATGAAGGTGGACGTCATACTCCTTTCTTCAACAACTATCGTCCTCAGTTCTACTTCAGAACAACTGACGTTACCGGCGTTTGCTCTTTGCCCGCTGGTACCGAGATGTGTATGCCTGGCGATAACGTAGAGATGACCATCGAATTGATTCATCCTATCGCTATGGAGCAGGGTCTTACTTTCGCTATCCGTGAAGGTGGACGTACTGTAGGTTCTGGTAGAGTTGCATCTATCATCGAATAGTCGAGATTAAGCGGACTGATAAAACGCAAAATATATACCCAGAGGCAAGTTTACTTGCCACTGGGTATTTTTTTGCGTCCTTGAAGGCGCAACGCGCCTGAGGAACATGCGAAGCATGTTTCGAAGTCCGCTTAATCATTTTTAATGGGCGCAAGCCCGTGACCGAGCGACTGTGTCGCGAGGTGCGCGAGGCTGTTGCTTATCGTTAAGCGGCGACTGCTGATGTATGCAAAGTATATTCAGAAGGTGGCGTAAGCTTATTTGGACTATCCGTCCAATGACAAAGACTTGACTTTGAGATATTCTTTTATCGGGACCATTGAATGGGTTCCGGTAAGAGGATATTTTTGTTTGGGAGAGGAGGATTGTCATGGGGACCAATTATTATTTTAAGAGCAGGAATAAAGCACTGATGCACCTGAAGGAGTTTTCGTAGGTATAGAGCAAGCAAAAGAATAGCAATTGTCAATTCTGCAAACACTATAGCATAAATGCGGATTTAAGTAAAAATACACACAAAAATGAATAGTGTGTACTTTTACTTAAGAATTTATTGACACAGTATCTGTGTAATGCTAAAATTTAAGTAAAAATACACACGAACCATAACTGTGTGTATATACACTTAAACGGAGCTGGTGGATTATGGTTTTGACATATAAGCAATGTATAGAAAAATATGGTAGCGACCATATGTTAAAAAAAGAAATAGCGGAAGGTAACCTTTTTCAAAAGGAAAAGGGTATTTATTCTGTAAACAGAACTTGTTCTGAGTTGGAGATTATCAGTGTAAAGTATCCGAAGGCAGTATTTACCGGGGAAAGTGCTTTTTACTATCATGGTCTGACGGATGTGATTCCTGATTTTTATCATTTGGCAACCGTCAGAACCGATGGCAGGATTAAGGATGAACGGGTGAAGCAGACTTTTTTGAAAGAGGATATTTTTGATATGGGACAGGCTAAGATATCATATCATAACACGGAAATATGCATTTACAACCTGGAAAGAATGCTGATTGAGCTTGTGAGATTCCGCGGTAAATTACCATTTGACTATTACAAGGAAATTATCGGTTCATACAGAAATCGTGTGGAGACTATGGATATTGCAAAGGTAGAAAAGTACGCAGCCAAGTTTAAGCATTCGGATAAAATGATGCAGGTTATTGAGTTGGAGGTGTTGTAATGAACTTGCTGGATGAAGTAGATAAAATAAAAAAAGACGGATACAGCGAAGCAAATGCGGAAGCAAAGTTGTGCCAGGATATTATTATAAAGGCAATTTCACAGAGTAGTTTGAATAGAAATGTCGCCATTAAGGGTGGTGTAGTTATGCGTAGCCTGTCCAAGAATGCAAGACGAGCTACGCAGGATTTGGACTTAGATTTTATTCGATTTTCCATATCTGAAGAATCTATAGGCATATTTGTTGAAAAACTGAATTGTGTAGATGGAATTCGATTGCGGATGTCAGCACCCATAGAGGAATTAAAACATCAGGATTATAAAGGCAAGCGTATTCATATTGAGATATCCGATGAATTCGGCAATGTGCTTTCGTTGAAAATGGATATCGGTGTACATAAGGATTTAGATATTGAGCAAGAAGAGTATTGTTTTGATGTGTGCTTTCAAGAGGATTCTGCTAGTGTGTTAATCAATTCATGCGAGCAGATGATTACTGAAAAATTGAAATCTTTGATGCGTTTCGGAACTCGGTCTACAAGATATAAAGATGTATTTGATATCTGCTATTTGTCTGATTTGGCAGATATGGAGAAGCTTCGATTCTGCATACAGAAGTACATATATGCTGACACCACAATTGATGTAAATGATATGGATGAAATTCGAAGAAGAGCAGAAAGAATTTTTAACAGCAGTACATACAAAAGGCAAGTGGAGCGTTCCAAGAAGAATTGGCTCGATTTATCAGTGGATGAGGTGCTGAAGAAGGATTTGGAGTTTTTATGCACAATATAGAGTGGGAATAATCGGTGGCAATGTACAATCAAAGAAGTGGGGCAATTTTCTTATCGGATTTGTAGCGTGAGAATATCACAAAGATTACCTTAAATCAGCAATTGAAGGAACTAGCGAAATCAACAAACCTTCCCGTAATAAAGACTAGTAAAGTCTCACGAAAAAGCAAACTTGCAAATTTTTTACTTACAAAGAAAAATTTTTTCCTTTATAATTTTCTTATAGGACTTGTGCCTAAGAAAAGGTAGGTAGAAAAAGCAACTATGGAAATGAATAAGTTGTTAAATCAGGCCGTGAAACATAGGGCTTTTGGTGGCGGAATCGTTCAGAATGTTGATGAACAGCATATTACCGTTATTTTTGATAAGGATAAGACTTCAAGGGTGTTTGCATATCCTTCCTGTTTTGACGGATTTCTGTCCGTAGAAAATGCAAAACTGCAGGAGCAGGTTTTATCCGCACTCGGAGCGTGGAAACAGGAAAGCGGGGCGGAGCAGAAGGAGGCTTTGCGTCTTAGCTACGAGAAAACCGTGCGTGGAATCGAGGCCAGAAGAATTACTGCAGAAGAAAAGAAAATGAAGGCTGCAAGAAAGGCCATGGAGCATCGTATCATTGGGAATATGAACCGGGAAGCCAGGGACAAGAAGATGAATCAAATAACGGAAAGACTGAACAATAATTAAAAAGCAAACTGGTGGAATAAGTGAAAACAAAATAGATTAAATGATTTAATTGACAACAGAGACCACAGGTGGTAGTCTATAAGTGAGACTACTACTTGTGGTCTTTTGGCCAAATGAGAAATATGCGCAGATAGATAATTGTGTACATATACAACACATGATAAAGGAGGATACATAGATGGAAATTCAATTGGGAGTCATTGAGGCACGTTACGCAGATATGATTTGGGAGCATGAGCCGGTGACATCGTCGGAATTGGTGAAGATGACAGCGGTGGAGTTTCAGTGGAAACGCACCACGGCGCACAATGTGTTGCGGAGGTTGATAGATAAGGGACTGTTCCGGAACGATAACGGATTGGTGACTTCCGTGATGTCCAGGGAAGAGTTTTATGCGAGACAGAGCAAACAATATGTGGAAGACTCTTTTTCGGGCTCGTTGCCTGCGTTTATCGCAGCGTTTACACAAAATGCAAAATTGACACCGGAAGAAGCACAGGCAATCCGTCAAATGATTGACCAAGCGGAGGAAAAGTGATGCAGGGAGTGATGATGGGAGATTTGTTTTTCAAATTGCTGAATATTAGTATTACTGCAGGGTGGCTTATTTTGGCGGTTGTTTGCGTGCGACTTTTGTTCAAAAAAAAGCCCAAGTGGGTAAACTGCCTGCTGTGGGGACTGGTGGCTGTTCGGTTGATTTTACCGTTTTCCATTGAAAGTGTTTTCAGTTTACAACCTAGTGCTGAGCCTATCAGACCCAGCACGGTGATGGATGGGCAGATTCTCAACTTCAGACCCTCTGTTGACAGTGGTGTTTCTTCTATAGATGATGCGGTGAATCCGGTATTGTTTGAGATGTTTGATTATCCGCCCATGCGCAGTGCGGCACCTTTACAGATTGTTACCGCTATTGCGGTAAATGTATGGCTGCTTGGAATGATAGTGCTTGTTTTGTTTGCAGTCACCAGTGTGATGCGTCTGCGCTTTCAGGTTCGGGAATCGGTGCGTCATACGGAAAATATTTTTCTATGTGACCGGGTGCAATCTCCTTTTATTTTGGGAAGTATCAGGCCGAGGGTATACCTGCCGTCCGGTCTTTCCCAAGAGGAAATGGAGTATGTCATTGCCCATGAAAAAGCACATTTAAGCAGAAAGGATCACTGGTGGAAGCCGATAGGGTACCTGCTTTTGTGCGTATATTGGTTCCAGCCGCTTTGTTGGCTGGCATATATTTTGCTGTGCAAAGACATAGAATTAGCATGTGACGAAAAAGTGATTCGCCAAATGAGTATGGAAGACAAAAAAGAGTACTCACGGGTACTTTTGTCCTGCGCGACGCAAAGGCACCTGGTGGTAACTTGCCCCTTGGCGTTTGGCGAAGTGGGGGTAAAGGAAAGAGTGAAAACGGTTTTGAATTATAAGAAGCCTGCGTTTTGGATTACGGTAGCGGCCATTGTGCTCTGTGTGGTGGTGGCGGTCTGTTTTTTGACCACTCCGGAAGAAAGTTCGGGGGAAGACGCCTGGGTGGACGAATGGAATGCTGATGCCACCGATGCAGAAGGAGCGGAAGGAACCGATGCGTGGGTGACCGAAGAAATCCACCTAGAAAAACGGGATGTGACCCACGATGGCGTGGAGGATTTTATTGTCACTTCCATGAAATACGACCCGTCCATCATCGATCCGAATCTGCCATTGAGAGAGAAAATCACGCAGCAAATCAGGTACGATGTGGTGAACGTATCGGTATATGACGGACAGGGAAGTCCCACCGCGTATAACGAAAAGCAACTTCTTTGGTCACAGGATTATTCCTGGGTACATGTGGGAAATGGACAGGTAAGTGTCGTGCAGGTGGATGGCAAGGACTGTTTGCTTACCAGCAACCTTTGGGCAGGTCAGGGGGCTGCAACATGGACATTCGAGGTGTTCTCTTTGAGTACGATAGGAGAAAAGGAGACAGTTGACCACCAAACTATAGAGTTTACCGTGGGCGATGAGGATGTGACAGGGGAACGCGCGGCGTTTCGGGAGGCAATCAGTCAATATATCGCAAGAGGCGTATTGATAGCAGCATTGGATGTGGATCTTGATGTGGAGGAACAATTTATCAGCACAGCAGATAATGAATATGCGCCGCTGGATTATTATGGTCAGGCGCTTGTGAAGTTTGGCGCATTGGAAAAAAACGAAACTTTGCCGGAAGGAAACACCAAAATAGATATCTCTAAGATTGCGGAAATTGAGATAACGAACGGTGACACCGGTGTGCGGAAGAAACTTGCACCGAAAGAGCAGTATTCACAAGAGTATTATAACTACAATGACTTGTTAAAACTGTATCGCCAGTTGGGACTGACCTCGCAATATGAGCCTAATTCCAGGGTTGGATATCAGTATTGTATGTGGCTGAAGGATGCAGAAGGCAAAGTTCTGCAGACGGTTACTCCATATAAGGATGGGCTGACGATGGACGGAATCTTTTACCAATACGATGACACGGACGAAAATGCAGCGGCATCTTTGCGGCTGATGGAATATATGGAGTACATTTTTCAGCAGGATATATGTTCTTTACCGAAGGCCCCAGACTATCTATGGCCTACTGCCAGCCAGACGATATCTACCACTTTTGGGGAGCATGAAAATGGTGTTACGACGGAGCACATTAACATTGCCGGAGCAGAGGGAGATGATGTGATTGCCATTGCTGACGGCAAAGTTCTGGAAACAGGCTACGACTCAACGGTGGGTGGTTATATTATCTTGGATTTGGGAAATGGAGTGCATGTAAAATATGGGCATTTAGAGAAAGTAATCGCGTACCAAGGGATGGAAGCATCCAAAGGTCAAATGATCGGAATACTGGGTAAAACAGGTATGGCTACAGGACCTAATCTGCTATTTGCTGTTTATGTGAATGGTATGGCGGTGGATCCTTTGACTTATGAAGGCGGGATTGATTAGGAACTGAATTATGCGGAGTTTGAGATAAAGAATTAAATCCGATTTGCCTCATTCACAAACACTCTAAACTATGATACCATGGTTATGTCGGAGAAGGGTATTTTGACACAAAAGGAGGTAAGAAATGTCAAAATTTACCCTAACACAATTTAATAGTTTCAGAGAAGATAACAGAAGAGAAGTAAAAACGGCAAGTGGCGGATTGCCCCATTCTTTATGGGAAACCTATTCTGCTTTTGCCAACTGTTATGGTGGTGTCATTATTCTGGGTGTCAAGGAGGAGAAGGACGGCAGCTGGAAAAGCACAGGGCTACAAAATGCGCCCAAACTTTGTAAGGAGTTTTGGGATACCATCAACAATATGAATAAGGTCAGCATCAACCTACTGTCAGAAAAGGATGTTCAGATCTATGAGGTCGGCGAATTTAAGGATGTCATCATGGTGATTCACGTGCCCATGGCAACGAGGGAACAGAAACCGGTGTTTATTAATGATGATATTTTTAATGGTACGTTTCGCAGAAACTATGAGGGCGATTATCACTGCACCAGATTACAGGTAAAGACAATGCTTCGAGACCAGGCTGAGCAAACCATGGATATGGAAGTTTTAGATGGTGTTCCGATGGAAGATTTGAATTATGATACAATTCATGGGTATCGCAATAGCCATCGCTTTTTGAAGGAAGGGCATCCTTTTGAACACTTATGCGATAGTGAGTACTTGAGAATTATAGGTGCGGCAGGTATTTCGAATGAAGATAACCAATTGCACCCCACTGCAGCAGGAATGTTAATGTTTGGGAACGAATACAATATCGTGCGGCATTTCCCGGAATACTTTTTAGATTATAGAGAGGAAATGGACCCGACTACACGATGGAGCGACAGGCTACATTCCAGTTCCGGAGAATGGTCAGGAAATGTATGTGACTTTTACTTTAGGGTCTATAATAAAATCATTAAGGATGTCAAGGTGCCGTTCAAAATGCGAGGAGGAGAGCGTATTGATGATACACCGGTACATAAAGCTCTTCGTGAAGCCCTTGCTAACTGCTTAATCAATACAGATTTTTATGGCGTGCGAGGGGTGGTCATCCGCAAAGAAGCAGATAGGATAGTTATGGCGAATCCTGGTTATATTAGGACCGGAAAGCATCAAATGCGACTTGGCGGAGAATCGGACCCACGAAACAAAGGCCTTATGAAAATGTTCAATCTTATCAATATTGGTGAACGTGCAGGGAGTGGTGTGCCAAACATCTATAATGTATGGGCTAATGAAGGCTGGGAAGAACCTATAATTGAGGAAAGGTTCAATCCTGATAGAACGGTTGTGACACTTCCGTTTGTGAAAAAAGAAGAGAAAATGAGGGAAGATGTAAACTTCATTCAAAAAAATGAAAGAAGTTTGAAAGAAGTTTTGAAAGAAGTTTTGCAACGAAGAGAATATGAAAAGACTCTTCCTATCATTGAATACTTGGAGAGTCATACTGCGATTACTACGCAGATGGCAGGACAGATAACAGGTAAATCATTGGCAACAGCATGGCGATATATTCAAATATTAGTAAAAAATGGTGTGCTGGAGGCCGATGGGCATACGAACAATGCGGAATATATTCTGAAAATGAGCAAAGGAATACTATGACCATGAAAAAGTTTTTATCGTTGATATTAGTGGTATTGAGTCTTATCATCACCGGCTGCAGTACGGGTCGGGAATCTCAGGAAAAACCCGATCCATTGCTGAACGAGTATCTGACCCATTTGGACTTTTTGCCCAAACCGATACGTGAGTATGGTGAAGGCACGGCAGTGGTGCAAATGGAAGGTCATCTGATGGTGCGTATCATGTACCCGGAGGGAGAGATACAGCCGCTGAATGAAGCAATGGAATCTTGGATACAGGAGACCATTTCCTATTATCAGGAGGATGCGGCGACGGTAAAGGAAGGCGAAGATAACGCTGAGTTGACTGCGGACTATAACAGTTACGTGGTGAATGACAATTGGGTGAGCGTAGAGATTCGCGGTATTTACGAAAAACCTTATAACGCACACCCTGAAGATATTGTGGCAACCTTTCATGCCAATCTGGCAACGGGAGAACTGGTCGCATTAGACGATATTCTCCTGCCCGGTGGAAGAGAGTATTTGCAGGAACTCGTGGTGGGTGCCGCAAACATCGATCCGGAGTGGGTAGATGAATATTTGTTGGACAACTGGAAGCTGACCGCTGATGGCATCGAGATTATTTTGGAGCGGGGTGCCTACCTGCCCATGTCCTCCGGAACCACCACGTTTTTATACACATATGAGGAAATGAAGGATGTCATCTCGTTGGAAAATGTGTCGGGTGCAGAGGATGGGCCCATAGAAGAGTCTTCAGAAACCGGTGAGGAACAGGTGACCACAGATACTTCCGAAGAAACCGAACAATCTAAACTCCCCGGCACGGAGCAGGCCGAAGGGAATCTTTCTCAAAACCAGACACAGAACATTAGCCCGTCCACTCCTGCGGAGGAGACTGTCAAAAGACTTGCCTTAACCTTTGACGATGGCCCCAGTAAATATACGGACCGACTGTTGGACGCCTTCGCAATCCACGGAGGCAAAGGGACATTTTTTGTGGTGGGCAATTTGGTGGACACCCGTGTGGAAACTCTGAAACGTATGGTGGATGAGGGACATCAGGTGGCAGGACACAGTTGGGATCACAGACAGCTGACAAAGTTGAACCGCCAGGACCTGAAAGACCAAATCATGAATACCCGTGCAAAGATATACGATGTAACCGGCGTGGATGCAACCACCATGAGACCACCCTATGGCTCCTATAATGATGAGGTCAAGGCAGTTTGTGCGGAAGTGGGTGTGGCCATGATCAACTGGTCCGTGGACACTTTGGATTGGAAAACAAAGAATGCGGACATGGTCTACGATGTGATTATGTCGGAGGCTGCGGATGGCGCCATCATCCTATGCCATGATCTATACGGTTCTACGGTGGAAGCGCTGGAGCGGGCGATCCCTGATTTGCAGGCAGCAGGCTATGAACTGGTGACGGTGTCCGAACTTTTGTCCGGGGACGGACAAGCCCTGGAAGCAGGGAAAGTGTATAATCGGAGATAAAGGAACATGTTGTGAGTGTATCATACAGAAAGAAGTATTAGAGCCAAGTAATTAGAGCGAAAGAGAGGAAAATCTCTTTCGCTCTTTTATGTTTGAACACACTTTTTTCACATTTGCAACATAAAAAGAACATACTTGCGTGCTATCTTTTTATAGAACAAACCATTATGGTGGAGGAAATATGCATGCAGATAAGGAAGCCAGAGTTTTTTTCAAAGATAAAAGAAAAAATACATAGATCAAAGAAACGAACCGTTTTCATTATTGTGGGAATATGGGTGCTGTTTGTTTTTGTTGCCGTAGGGTTGTTTCTGATGCTGAAGCCGTCGGAGAATGAACGCGCGGAAAATGTTAAGGGGAATCGACCGAACAGGGGGGAGCAACAGTTTACCGTGACAGAGAATACCGTGATGGCAAGTGGCGTCACCTCGGTGGGTGTGGTGGAGGAAACATTTGAGGTGGAAAATTTAAGTACCGCCTTGGAAATTGAAGAAGTGTACATCAGTGCCGAAGATGAAATAGAGGCGGGGACAAAGATTCTAAAACTTTCTGATGAAAGTGTGGCAGAAGTCAGAGAGGAATTGGAGCAGGAATTGTTGGAGGCTGAGTTAGCCGGCAGGGCAGGAGCCATCGAATATGAACAGAGCAAAATCACAGCCCTTTATGATAGAGACAGCAAAATCCTGAGTGGCAAACAGGCAAAAGAAGTGTATGACGAAACCATAGCCAGTCTCGACGATGCAGTAAATTCTGCGCAGGAAAAAGTGGACGAAGCCAAGGAGCAGATTGCGGAATACCAGTCCTATGTAACAGATGACGGTTACAAGACCTACTTTAAGGTGGATGAGTATCAGGCAACCTATGATGGGACACTGGCAGCATTGATGGAAAAGATGGATGAGTGGGGCGTTTCATGGCCCCAAGTCACCGGGCAAGGCGGTGGGAACGGCGGCTTTGGCGGTACACTCAGGAACACTGAGCAAGAGGCTTTGAGTGAATCGGGTAGAGAAACGGGTGAAGGCTCCGAGGGAGAAAGCACCCTCGCTGTCAGCAGTGGTCCCACCAGTGACCAGGTTATGGCTTTGTCCATGTTATATGATGTGTTGGAGGTGCAGAAAAAGAAGTTAGACCAGGCTTGGATAGATTATGAGGCTGCACTGATCAATGCCCCTTTTGAATTGCAGACGTTAGAGTTTAACCTTCCCGGATTGGAAAATGATTTGCTGGAAGCGCAGAAAACTTATCAGGAGCAGGTTTTACAGGCCGAAGTTACCTACCAGACCACTTTGGCGGATGCAGAAAGTGCTCAAGAGGACTATGAAATCGCTATTCAGAAAGCCCAGACAGATTACGATAAATTGCAAAATGAATGGGAAGATGCAAAAGAGAATTTAGAATTGTTTGAGCAGAGTGTGGGGGATGGATACTATTATGCTACCGGAAGCGGAACGGTGTTGCGTAGCATGGTGCGGGCAGGACGGACACTTGTTTCGGAGAGTACCATCTTTATGTACAGTAATCCGGACGAAATGACAGTTACTGTTTCGGTAGGACAGTCTGACATAGCAAAGATTGCACTGGAAGATTGTGTCTATATTCAATCCACAGAGTACGGAGGATTTGATGGCGTGGTGACGGAGATTCATCCGGTATCTAATTCTGATAGCCGCACAAATGTTACATACAGTGTGGTGGTAACTTTTCAGGGAGAAGATTTTGAAATTCCGGCAAACAAATCCGTTACGGTAATGTTCGGGGTGGAGAAATCGGAGAATATGGAACGGCCGGAGGGGATGGCACGCCCCGAGGGCATGACACCGCCGGAAGGGATGGAGTTCCCCGAGGGCATGACACCGCCGGAAGGGATGGAGTTCCCCGAGGGTATGACACCGCCGGAGGGAATGGAGTTCCATGAGGGTATGCAACGACCGGAGAGAAGGGAGGGGCAGAGGAAAGATGCAGATAAGGAAGAATAAGACGCCCCTGAGCAAGAAACAGAAGAAACTAATAGCAATTATTGTGGCAGGCAGCCTGCTAGTTTTGGCGGCCCTCTACACGGTACTTATCGCGCCCCTTTTTGAAAAAGAGCAGTGGATTTATAAGGAAGAAATCGTACAAAAAGGTGTTTTAAAGGTGGGCGTTTCGGAGAGTGGACCGCTGGAGTTCGGTGTGACTTCCATCGACTATGACTTAGACTTGGATGTTACTGATGACGAGGAGGAAGACGAGGACGACGAAGAGGATGAGGAAGTGGTACAAAAATATCTCCGCATTGAGGAGGTATATGTCAAACCCGGTCAGAGGATTTCTGTGGGGGATATATTGTATCGCTTTACGGAAGATAGTGTGACGGACGTGAGGATGCTTTTGAAAAGTGCCGTGGCGGAGGCAGAAACGGAGTATGCTCAGGCGCAGTCGGATTACAAATTATCTTCTCTGGAGGCAAAGGCTGAATTTGAGATACAAAAGCTGGAAGGAAGCCAGTCCCACGCTGTATACCAGAATTCTTCTAAACAGGTAAACAGTGAGGCGGCAACGATTCAGGCAGAAATCAATCAAAGGACCGCCAACATACCTACGTTGGAGAAAAAAATAGAAGAGGCCTCTGAAAATTATGACGAGGCGTGGGCGGCATTTAAGGATGCGGCAAAGCCCTCCGTGGAAGAAACCAATACAGTGAATTTTATGATTATGCAGGAATCCTATTTGAATCTGCAAAGCCGGTATGAAAATGCCAAGAGTGCTTTAGAGAAGGCGCAACAAGCGTTGGAGGACAATGCACGGGAAATCACTGCTTTGCAGAAGGAGCTTGCTACCGTGACAGCGAAGAGTGTAATCAACAAATTGGATGTAAAGGAAGTATATCAGGAGAGCAAGATTACCGGCGATAATGCGCAGATTAATTATGAGGCAAAGCAGGAAGCCCTGAAAGAAGAATTAGCAGAGGCAAAGAAGGACTGGGACGAGGTGCAGGAGCAATTAGATGCGTTTGAGACTTTTGTGGGAGAAGATGGCTGTCTGTATGCGGATGGGAACGGAATTGTCACCGCAGTGGGCTACGAAGCTGGGGACCGCCTTAGAGATACGGGGATCATGGTGTCTTACGCAAAGCCTGAGGATATGACCATATCTGTCGATGTAACCCAAGAAGACATCGTGGACCTGCAGGTGGGAGACCGGGTGGATATCACCTTCCCGGCTTATTATGAGGATACCTATCAGGGCAAGATTCAATCCATCCAAACGACAGCCACATCTTCTGATAGCAATACCGTCAGCTATACGGTTGTCATCTCTGTGGAGGGGGATACAACCCTTCTCTATGGAGGCATGACAGCGGATATTGTATTTGTGACAGAGCAGAAAGAGGACGTTCTGTACATTTCCAAGAAGGCCATTGTAAAAGAAAACGGAAGGACTTATGTATACACCAAAACGGCACTTGGACGCATGGAATTAAAAGAAGTGACTACCGGCATTGACAATGGTGTGCATATTGAGATTATTTCCGGGTTAGAAGAAGGAGAAACCATTTATTTGGCTACGAGGGTAAGCTCCCAGGACGCGGTCATGCAGAATGGCGAGGAAGAGTCATCGAAGGACACATCGGGCCAAAACAGCACGGACTTTCAAGCGCCGGAAGGCATAGAACTTCCGGAAGGTTTTGAGATGCCTGAAGGTATGCCGGAAGGCATGCCGTTCGGTGGTCAAATGCCGGGAGAGGGGCAAATGCCGGGTGGTGGCCAGAGACCTTCTTTTGGCGGTGAAAGATCCGGTGGAGGTGGCAGACAATGACGAAGATAGATTTGAAAGAAATGAGTAAATCCCAAAAAATAATCATAGCCTCCGCAGTCGTGTTGATTTTATTGATTGTGATTATAGCGGTAGCTGTCAGCGGCAAGGCAGATAATCAGCCGTCGTATAAAGAAACCGCTGTGAAGTATGGTACTCTTACGGTGGGGGTGACAGAAAGTGGTTCCGTGGATATCGGTACTGCCACGCAGACTTTCGATTTGGATATGAGTGCCCTGCAGAGAGTAGAAACCGGCAATGCCACCAGCGGCGTGAACGGTATTTCAGGGAATAGAAGTGGCAGTGCATCCGGATTTGGTAGCACGGGAATGGGAGGCGGTATGCCTTCAGCAGGTGGTATGGGAATGTCCGGTGCCGGTGGCATGAACATGTTCAGCCAGATGTTGGGCGGTGGCGCCAATCTGATCGGATCATCTGACGCCACCAGCTTAACCGTGGAGAGCGTGGAAGTTTCCGTGGGGCAGCAGGTGTCAAAAGGAGATACCTTGTATTTGTTGGCAGACAGTTCGGTGTTACAACTGGAAGAAGAGTTAGAGAGCAATGTGGAGAAAGCAAAGACGGACTTGGATGCTCTTTATGCAGATCAGACCCTGTCTAAACAGGTGGCTCAGTATACCTATGAAAGCAGTCTCGCCTACGGCGACTATGCCAAAACGGAACGGGATACCACCCTTCAGGAATTGGCGGACAATGTGGAAAACTGCAGAATTACATTGGAGAGAGCGCAGGCAACGTTGGCAGAGTACCAGACCCGCCTGGCGGATGTGGCGGAGTCCTTTGAGGCGGCAGCAAAAACATTGGAAAACTGCCGTTACAGTGTAACCATCACCCCGGCTTCTAAGGCGTACTACTATGCCTATTACTATCAGATGACGGAAGAAGCACAGGCTACTTATGATTCCTTGGAGCAACAGAAGGAGCAGATGGAAAAGAATGTAGAGCAGGCCCAAGCAAATGTGGAGAAGGCCACCAAGAATTATGCCGCGGCCAAACGCTCCTTGGAGCATGGGAAACTGACGGCAAATGAAACTTATGATTTACGCTCTCTGGCTTATACGACTGCGCAGGAGACCTATGATGTGACCATGGCGTACTTAGAAGAAGATGCCAAAACTCAGGAAGAAATTTATCGTGAAACCCAGGAAAAATGGGAGGAGTTCAGCTCCTATATCCGAGGCAATGCGGTCCTGGCTCAGTATGATGGAGTAATCACAAGTGTGGACCTGGCTGTAGGAGATGACATCTACACCGGCACAACGCTGGTAACTTTGTATGATATGGAGGAGGTTACCATGACGGTGTCCGTCTATGAAAACAATATGACGGACATTGCGGTGGGTTCAGTTGCTAATATTAGCTTTGACGCGTACCCGGAGACCTTGTTTGTGTCTAAGGTTACCGACATATCGGAAGCAAACACCGATTCTAACGGCAATATTTCATATGAAGTAACGGTAAACCTAGAAGGCGATGTTTCCGGATTGTTCCAAGGAATGACGGGAGAAATTACCTTTGTCACAGAGCAGAGTGAGGAAACCCTGTATGTGTTGAAGCGCGCGATTACCACTGTGGGTGAAAAATCCTATGTAAAGGTGCGTAACGAAAATGGTAAGGTTGTGAAAAAAGAAGTGATCACCGGTTTTACCGATGGCACGCAGATTCAAATTATAGAAGGAATTGCAGAAGGGGATATTGTGCTGATAGAAAGCAAGGTGGGTAAATCATGAGATTTTCAGAGATTTTTCGTTTGGTTTGGCTAAATCTTTCGCAGAATAAATTCAAGGTAATTCTAACTTCCATCGGTATTGTGGTTGGTTCGGCGACCATTATGATGGTGCTCGCCATCGGAACCGGCGGTAAGATGGAGGTGGCAGAGCAATTTAAGAACCTAAATGCAGGCGCCATTGATATTTCCTATGAAGGTGGCAATTCCGGATTTGGATTTAACATGGGAGGAGGTCGTGGAGCCGGTTCCGGAAATGGTAGTTTCGGTGGCAGCAATAGTGGCCGTATGCTATCTGGCGGCGGAATGCCATCGGGTGGCGGGATGCCCTTTGGCGGCGGAATGCCTTCGGGAGGCGGGATGCCTGCAATGCCTTCCGGCGGAGGAATACCCTTTGGTGGCGGGATGCCGTCAACGGGGGAAGGATTCCCTTTTGGAGAGATGTTTGGAGAAAGTCAGGTCAACGAAGAGGTGATTTTGACCTATGACGATGCGGAGACTTTGCTGACCTTTGTGCCCGGGATTACAGATGCCACCATTTCCTATTCCACTACGACCTCTGTGGAAGGAGGAGATTTGGAAGATGCGTCTTATTACACGGTGGCAGGTGTTTTACATAATTATGCCACCATCAGCAATTTGGAATTGGCTATCGGAGACTTTCTGACAGAGGATGATAATGACAACAAAGAAAAGGTGTGTGTGCTGGGCGCTAATGTAGCCAATGCTATTTTTGGCAATGCCTATTCCGCTTACAACAACACGCTGTATATAGACAACCGCTCTTATGTGGTGGCGGGTGTGTTGACGGAAATGGGAAGTGTGGCTTCCGGCATCAGCCCGGACACGGCAATATACGTCCCCTATAACACCGGAGTAAAGTATATTACCGGCAACAGCATCAGTCCCATTGTCACTGTGATTGCAGAAGACGTGACGCAGGTCGAATCTGTAATGCAAAATGTGGAGACGGAACTGAAAGAAAGTTATCCCAACACCACATTTACCATCTCCGACGCAGGTAGCAAAATGGATGCTGCGTCAGCTTCCAATGAGACCTTGAGTTTGCTATTGGTCTCTATGGCAGTGATTGTCTTTATCGTAGGTGGCATCGGTATTATGAATGTGTTGTTTGTATCCGTCAAGGAGAGAACCAATGAGATTGGTATTCTGAAGGCTATCGGCTGCTCCAGGAAGGCAATCCTTTTGGAGTTTTTGTTGGAGGCAAGTTGTACCAGCTTTGTGGGTGCTTTGATTGGTGTAATGCTGTCGTTAGCGATTACACCTTTGGTGGAACTTTTGTCAGTGCGGGTGGAGTTGTCCGTTGGAGGCGCAATACTTTCTCTGTTGTTTGGTGTAATCACGGGAAGTATTTTTGGATTCTATCCGGCGTACAAGGCTTCCAGACTTGTGCCTGTGGTGGCTTTGAATCAGGAATAATGGAAGGAAAGTGGTGAACGGATATGATTACAATGAAGAGTATCAATAAGGGGTATATGTTAGGGGAGCAGAAACTTCCTATATTGAAGGACATTAGTTTTTCGGTGGAGCGGGGGGAGTATGTAGCGATACTTGGTCCTTCCGGTTCCGGTAAAACCACACTGATGAACATCATCGGATGTATGGATGTGATGGACAGCGGGGAATATTATTTGGATGGTATGCCCATTCATGAAACTTTGGAAGACGACCTGACAGAGGTGCGCAATCGCAAGATAGGTTTTATTTTTCAGAATTACCAATTGATTCCCACCTACAATGTTATGCAAAATATCGTAATGCCTTTGCTGATGCGTGGGCTGACATACGAAGAAGCGGAGCAGCAATGCATTGAAACCGTGCGGCTTTTGGGATTGGAGGAACGAATCGCGCACAAACCCAGTGAATTGTCGGGAGGACAAAAGCAAAGAGTTTCCATCGCTAGGGCTTTGGTGGGTCACCCGTCGATTCTTTTGGCGGATGAGCCTACCGGTGCGTTGGACCAGGCTAGCGGCAAAGATGTGCTGAAACTGTTCAGGCAATTGAACGAGATGGGCAACACCATCGTTATGATTACCCATGATTTGAATGTGGCACAGTCGGCAAAGCGAATCGTGCGGATTGTTGATGGAAAATTGATAGAGTAGCGCAGAAAGGCGCATAGAAAACACCCGGGCGGGAGCGACCTTGGGTGTTTTTTGGTAATACCGGGTGGGAAGAAATTTTACGGCGTCGAATTTACTTTTTTTGTCCGTCATGTTACAATCATCCCATATTTAATATTGCATATTGCTTAAGAGGAAACATAGCATTAGCAAAACTATTAGTTGCCAGATATATCCCTGTAGATGGAGAATTTCATATGAGAATGAGAAAAAGAAGCGGCACAATATCAAAATTGCTGGTTGGTTTAGCGGTGACGGTTGCTCTGGGATTTGGTGCCACCCGAACGCCGGAGGATGGGCAAGAGACGATAGTGCTGGAGAGTTCGTCAAACGCTGAAACGGAAAACAGTAGTATACAGGTTGAAGTGTCGGAAAGCAGTGCGCAGTCTGGCGAAAAGGAGATAGCCGTGTCTAATCCCACCACCTCCGAAATGGAAATCCATTTCATCGATGTGGAACAGGGGGACGCCACTTTAATCAAAGTGGACGACCACTATATGCTGATTGATGCCGGTGACAATAGTATGGGCACTAAGGTGCAGTTGTACTTAGCTAAACAGGGTGTAAAAAAACTGGATTATCTGATTTTGACCCACACCGATGCAGACCACATCGGCGGCGCAGATGTGGTGGTAACAAAATTTGATATTGACACCATCTTCATGGGGGATTATAAAAAGGATAATAAGACTTACAATGAACTGATAGAAGCTATGAAGTACAAATCCCTGACATACGCTAATCCGGAGGTGGGGGCGCAGTACCAACTGGGCGATGCCACCTTTACCATTTTGGGGCCCAAGGAGATTTATGACGATCCTAATAACACCAGTGTGGCGTTAAAACTGACCCATGGGGAGAACACCTTCCTGTTCAGCGGCGATGCGGAAGCAGAGGCGGAGGCAGACATTCTGGCCACGGGATTGGATTTGGATGTGGATGTATATCATGCCGGACATCATGGCAGCAGTACTTCCTCCACCACGGAGTTTTTGGACGCTATGACACCGGAGTATGCAGTCATCAGCTGCAAGGAAGGCAATAGCTACGGACACCCTCATGCGGAGACCTTGATCAATTTCCGCGCCAAAGGAATACAGGTGTTCCGCACCGACGAACAGGGTAGTGTGGTGGCCTTCAGTGATGGAGAAAAGATTACTTGGAACTGTGCACCCAGCGAGACATGGCAGGCCGGGGAGCGAGGAAAGTAGCGACACTCACTCGGATGGAAGAGAAAAGTAGTGACGTTGATTCAGATGGGAGAAAGATAAAAAATGAAACTGATTTCGTGGAATGTAAATGGGTTAAGAGCATGTATGCAAAAAGGCTTCATGGATTTTTTCAAGGAAGCGGATGCTGACATTTTCTGCCTGCAGGAGACCAAAATGCAGGAGGGGCAGTTAGATTTGGAATTGCCCGGATATCATCAGTATTGGAATTATGCGGAGAAAAAGGGATACTCCGGCACGGCACTTTTCACTAAGCAGGAGCCCATCAGTGTGACCTATGGCATTGGCGTGGAAGAGCACGACCATGAAGGCAGAGTGATTACAGCAGAATTTGCAGACTATTATGTGGTGACCGTATACGTGCCTAATTCGCAAAGAGAACTGGCCAGGTTGGATTACCGGTGTCAGTGGGAGGCAGCATTCCTGAATTATATTTTGACTTTGGAAGAAAAGAAGCCGGTCATCTACTGTGGCGATTTGAATGTGGCACATCAGGAAATCGACCTGAAAAACCCCAAGACCAATCATCAAAACGCCGGATTCACAGATGAAGAAAGGGCATGCTTTACGCAGGTGATGGAGAGCGGTTACATCGATACCTTCCGTCATTTTTATCCGGATGTGGAGAATGTGTATTCCTGGTGGTCTTACATGTTCCAGGCCAGAAGTAAGAATGTGGGGTGGCGTATCGACTACTTTGTGGCTTCCCGCAAGCTGGAGCAGAGACTTCTGGATGCAAAGATTCATACGGATATCTTAGGTTCTGATCACTGCCCTGTTGAGCTGACAATGGAATAACAATACAATAAGAGGTATTAGTATATGAAAATCCTATTAGAAAATGTGACAAAAATATTTCCCGGCCGCGGCAAGGGTGCCAAGGAAGTGCGTGCCGTGGACAAGTTCAATTTTGAAATCCCCGACGGGAAACTGATAGGTTTGTTGGGACCTTCCGGTTGTGGTAAGAGTACCACACTAAATTTGTTGTCCGGACTGCTTCAGCCCACGGAGGGCAAGATATTCTTCGGTGAGGATGAAGTGACCAATCTGCCTGCAGAACACAGGGGTGTGGGATTGGTATTCCAAAACTATGCGCTGTATCCTCATTTGACGGTGCTGCAGAACATTACCTTCCCCTTGGAGAATCTGAAAGGGGATGCCAAACTCACCAAAGAAGAACGAGTGAAAAGAGCCACGGAAGCTGCGAAACTGGTGCAGATAGAGAACCTGATGGACAGAAAACCCGGAGAACTTTCCGGCGGACAGCAGCAGCGTGTGGCCATTGCCAGAGCGTTGGTAAAGATGCCTAAGGTGCTTTTACTGGACGAGCCTTTGTCCAACCTGGACGCACGCTTGCGCCTGCAGACCAGAGAAGAAATCCGCCGCATCCAAAAGGAAACGGGAATCACCACCATCTTTGTTACCCATGACCAGGAGGAAGCCATGAGCATCTCTGATATGATTGTGGTGATGAAAGATGGTTTGGTACATCAGATTGGTAAGCCCCAGGAGGTATATGACAATCCAACCAATCTTTTCGTGGCAAAGTTTTTAGGCACTCCCCCCATCAATGTGTTCGCCGGCAGAATCCAGAACGGTGCGCTCTATGTGGGCGAGGATAAACTATTTGATGTCAGCGCAGATGCAAAACCGGGAGATGTATATGTGGGCATTCGCCCCGAAGGCTTTGTACTTCAGGCAGACGGACCTTTGCACTGCAGTCTGTCCCGCGTGGAAGTGATGGGAAGAGATATGAGCGTGGTGGCAGGTCATCCTGCATTTTTGGATGCATCCATCCGTGCCATCATTGCGTCAGAAAACCTGGCAGAGATTTCCGGTGATGCTGTAAACTTTGACGTGAAGCCCGGCAAGGTCTTGGTATTTGACAAGGAAACGGAAGAGCGGATGTACATCTAAGTAGCGGAAAGGTAGGACAACAATTTGGAAAAGAATAACTTAAAAGCATGGTTATACCTTTTGCCTGCCATTTTGTTTTTGGGTGTTTTCATGGTGTATCCCCTCATTGACGTTTTTGTTTACTCCTTTGAGGAGGGGTATAACTCCGCGTCCCAGACATTTTTTGGCATAGGTACATACAATTACTCTTATGTGCTGCGGGACCCCTATTTCCTGCAGGCATTAAAAAACACATTTATACTGGTGATCATCACCGTGCCCCTTTCCACGGGAATTGCACTGCTGATTTCATTGGGCTTAAGTTCCATCCAAAAAGTGCGGGAATGGTATCAGACCATATTTTTCCTGCCCTATGTGACCAACACTTTGGCGGTGGGATTGGTGTTCATGATTCTGTTTAAGAAAACGCCTTATTCGGATGGCTTGATGAATCTGTTACTGGGTCTGTTTGGGGTGAGCCCCATCGACTTTATGGATGGTCCATATTGGGCGAAAATGTTTGTGCTGTGTTTCTATACCGTGTGGGTGGTGATGCCCTTTAAGATTCTGATTCTTACAAGTGCTTTGGCGTCTGTGAATGAAGATTATTACAAGGCGGCGAAAGTGGACGGCACGTCGGCGTTCCGTACGTTTGGGCGGATTACCCTGCCTATGATTTCCCCCATGCTGTTTTACTTGATTATCACAGGTTTTATCGGTGCGTTTAAGGCCTACAGCGATGCGGTGGCATTGTTCGGTACCAATTTAAATGCGGCGGAGATGAACACCATCGTAGGCTATATCTACGATATGCTCTACGGCAACAGCGGCGGCTACCCGTCCTATGCGTCGGCAGCAGCCATCATTCTCTTTGTGATTGTACTGACCATCACCTGCATCAATTTGCTCCTGAGCAAAAAATACGTGCATTATTAAACCCGGAAAGGGGAAGGTTTTGAAGATGAAATCTTTGACTGATTATGAAAAAATAGGGAGAAACAAAAGACGCCGCCAAGCGGCGGGCAAAACAGTGACCTATGTGCTCTTGAGCCTGTGGGCTGTGATTGTGCTGTTCCCCTTTTATTGGATGATTCTCTGCTCTGTAAAAAGCTACAGCGCATACAACTCCGAATACATCCCCAAGTTTTTTACATTAAGCCCCACATTTCAAAATTATGTGGATGCTTTTACGGCGGTGCCCTTGGCCAAATATTTTGCGAATACGATTATTTTCACATTGGCTACCACTGCCCTCATGCTGGTGGTGATCGTGTTGGCGGCTTTTGCTTTTGCAAGACTGGAGTTTAAGGGAAAGAATCTATTGTTTACCCTGTTTTTGGCGCTGATGATGATTCCCAATGAATTGGTGATTATCACCAACTTCGTGACCATTACCAATTGGGATATGCGCAACACTTTTATGGGCTTGATTCTGCCCTCCGTGACATCGGTGTTCTATATTTATCTGTTGAAGGAAAACTTCGAGCAGGTGCCCGAGGAATTGTACAAGGCAGCCAAGGTGGACGGTACTTCGGATTTGAAGTACCTGTGCAAGGTGCTTTTGCCCATCTGCAAGCCTACGGTAACCACCATTACCATTTTGAAGGTGATTGAGTGTTGGAATTCCTACGTATGGCCCAGATTGATTACAGACGATGAAAACTATTTCCTGGTGTCCAACGGAATTCAGGAAATCAGAGAAAACGGCTTCGGCCGTGAGAACATCCCTGCCATGATGGCAGCTGTGGTGGTCATCTCTGTGCCTTTGATTATCCTCTTTTTAATTTTCCATAAGAAGATTATGGAGGGCGTGTCGAGAGGAGGGACCAAAGGATGAAAAAGTTTTGGAAACTTCTTTTGCCTACCCTGTGCCTGACACTTGCCCTGACGGGCTGCCACGGACAGAAGGCGGGCAAAGCATTTGAAATGCCGGAAAACTTTGATACATCTAAGGAAATCGAGATTACTTTTTGGGCAAAGAACGATACCAATGTGACCCAGACCAGAATCTATGAAAAGGCAATCGCAGATTTTCAGGCGCTGTACCCCAATGTAAAAATCAATCTCCGTTTGTACACAGATTACGGCCGTATCTATAACGATGTGATTACCAATATCGCCACAAATACCACCCCCAATGTGTGTATCACCTACCCGGACCATATTGCTACCTATATTACAGGGCAGAATACGGTGGTGCCGCTGGATGCGCTGTTTGCGGATGCTAAGTACGGCTTGGGCGGTACGGAACTAAAGTTTGATGGACCTACCCAAGACGAGATTATTCCGAAGTTTTTGGCAGAATGCGTCATTGATGAAAAGCATTATGCAATGCCTTATATGCGTTCCACGGAGGCTTGTTATATCAATAAGACATTTGTGGAGAAGTTGGGTTATGAAGTGCCCGATGTGTTGACCTGGGACTATATCTGGGAAGTGGCGGATGCCGCAGCGGCCATGGACGAGGAGGGCAACTACCTGTTGAACGGACAGAAGGTGATGATTCCCTTCATCTATAAGTCCACCGACAATATGATGATTCAGATGTTACGCCAGCGAGGGGCGGGATACTCTACCCCTGACGGCGGCATAGAGATTTTCAACGATACCACCAAGGAACTACTCTACACCGTGGCGGACCATGTGGAGACGGGGGCTTTTTCCACCTTCAAGATCTCCAGTTATCCCGCCAACTTCCTGAATGCGGGGCAGTGTGTGTTTGCCATCGATTCCACTGCGGGGGCCACTTGGATGGGTTCTGATGCGCCTTTAAGCGATATTGCAGAGGATAAGATTGTCCAGTTTGAGACGGTGGTGCGACCCATCCCGCAGTTTACGCCGGAACAACCGGTGATGATTTCTCAGGGACCTTCGGTGTGTATTTTTGACAAAGCAGACCCTCAGGAGGTGTTGGCATCCTGGTTATTTGCACAGTTCTTATTGACGGATGAGGTGCAAATTGCCTACGCCCAGACGGAAGGCTATGTGCCGGTCACCGGCAAAGCGCGGGAGACAGAAAGGTATCAGAATTATCTGGCGGCAGCAGGCACCGACAAGGAACTGCATTATGATGTAAAGATGGAAGCCACCAAATTACTTTTGGAAAATACCGAAAACACCTTCGTGACGCCGGTGTTTAACGGTTCGGCATCTTTGCGAGACGCGGCCGGACAGATGATTGAGAACACTACCAAGGCCATTCGCAGGAAGCAAGCCGTGGACGAGGCGTTTATGGAGAAACTTTATACAGATGTGGAAGCTCTGTATCGGTTGGATCAGTTGGGAGAGCATGGTGTAACGGCCGGGAAACAGGAACTGGGTCCCCTGCCCGATGCGTCTATCGCACTTTTGTGCACTTTGACGACAATTTGGGTGTTAATGATAATATATGTGATAAAAAAAGCATTGATTTCTAAGAAAAATGAGTTATAATGGAACTGTTAATTTCCAATAAGGTAGCCCTACCCCAAAGGGCTACAAAATACAAGGAGGAAAATTAGGATGAAGAAGTTAGTAGCATTGATGGCAGTTCTTGCTCTTTCCGTAAGCATGATCGGCTGTGGCGCTGAAGCAGTAGAGAGCAGTGTTGCAGACAGCAGCGTAGCAGTGGAAAGCAGCGAAGTAGTAGAAAGCAGTGAAGCAGTTGTAGACGCTCCTGCATTCGAAGAAGCAAAGTCCGAAGGCGTTATGACCTACGCAGAGTACGTAGCAGCACCTGTGGACAGCGAAGTTGTAATTGAGACCTATGTACAGGCTAAGCAGTCTTGGTGGGAGAACAAAGGTACTTTCTATACCCAGGATGCAGAAGGCGCATACTTCCTGTATGAGATGGCTTGTACCGAAGAAGAGTACAATCAGTTGGTTCCCGGTACTAAGATCAAAGTAACCGGTTACAAGGCTGAGTGGTCCGGTGAAGTTGAAATCATCGACGCAACCTTCGAGATTTTGGATGACAATACTTACGTGGCAGAGCCTAAGGACATCACAGCTTCCTTGCAGGCTGATGACCTGATCAAATATCAGAACATCTTTGCAGCATTCAAGGGCATGGTAATTGAGCCTTCTATTAATGCTGACGGCGAAGAGGTTCCTTTCCTTTACAAGTGGGATGGTTCCGGTCAGGACGGCGACGACCTGTATTTCAACGCTTCTATCAATGAGCAGCCTTTCAACTTCTGTGTTGAGTCTTATCTGACCGGCGCAGGTACCGATGTATACGAAGCAGTAAAGGCTTTGGAAATCGGACAGACTGTTGATATGGAAGGTTTCATGTACTGGTACGAAGGACCTAACGCTCACATCACTGCAGTTAGCGTAGTTGAATAATTGAAAATAGGCAGTAAATTAGGAAAGGGAAATGCTTGCGGGCATTTCCCTTTTTTTGTGTTAAGCTGTTGCAATGTATAGTCCAAATTTTAAAGTGTTCGAATCGGAATACTTTAGAAAGATTTCGCGCCAATCCTCGGGAAAATATTGCCAATGCATCAAATGTGTGCTAAACTGTTAATCGCCAAACTAACTTAATTATGTGTGAAATTGGGTGTATTTTTTCTATCTACGGGAAACTACGCTTTTTTCTATTTATACACAGAGGTTGAATTTGATAAAAATGCAAATTCCATCTCTCTGTGTGCGGGTACGCCCCATTTCACATGAGTTAGTATGGCGACTATCGGAGTTTGCGTTTTCATGCGGCCACTTCGGTGGTCGCATTTTTTTGCATAACACCTTCACAAGGAATTCTGACTTGAGGAAAAGAAAGCGAAGACTTTCCAATTGGAGGAAGAAAACATAGAAATAAAAAGATGCATATTTCCCCGGTTCGTATAGAGAAGATAGCAAAGAGAAAGAGAGGATGAAAAATGAGAAGGATGAAGAGCGTAGTAGCGATGGTTTTGACTTTCACACTCATATTTACTATGATGCCGACAGAGGTGTTGGCATCTACGATGGAGAGTAAATCCATTGAAAGCCAGGTGGAAGAAGTGGTTGAACCATCCGTAGACCAAGTTTTATCAGATGGGTCAGATGATACTGTAGTGATAGAGGACATTGCTACGTTTCAGTCACCGCAGAGGACGGCTGTATCTGCGGCCGCAACTGGGTATGAGACAACCATATCAGGTACAGTGAAGGATGTAAATGGAAACGGTATGGCGCAGGTTGCGGTTACAATATTTGATATCACAAATGGCGAGGGACTGTATGCAAAATGCTATACCAACGCGGCCGGTAAGTGGTCAATCGATGAGGCATGGATAGGTGATGACTATGCGGTTTCATTCTACAAAGCAGGATGCGAGGCGAGTGTCCGCAGTGTCCGCTGTACCGCGATAGGTGGTGGCGTAGAAATCGATGCTGTGACGATGACCGAGATTCCGGGATTGGTATGTAATGAAGCGGATTATACCTTTACTACAGATACAGTTAATGAAACAGCAACGATTACCGGATATACAGGTAGCGATTGGGGGATAATTCTGCCCTCTACTTTGGGTGGATATCCTGTGGTGGCGATAAAGAATAATGCGTTTGCTAATAATGGCACTATAGTGAGGGTGGCGTTGCCTGAAACTATAAAGTACATTGGAGATTACGCTTTTTACAGATGTGATGGGTTGACAGAAATTTGGATTCCTGACAGTGTCACGGGAATCGACTGGAATGCCTTCTATAACTGTACAAACTTAAGCAGTATTACATACCCGATGAATTTTAAAACATCAGGAGGAAGTATTTTTGCTGGCTGTAGCAGCCTAAAGAGCATCACGGTGCCT
>JAFQIE010000001.1 GCA_017397645.1 Lachnospiraceae bacterium
ACCGTTGGCATCTCTATAAACACCACTCTTCACTTCATTGGAGATTGCTACATAAGTGTCACCCGACTTCATGTAAGGTGTAAATACGAAATCACTCATAGCATATCCTGTGCCAAGACTGAATCCTGCACGAAGCGCAGTTTCTGCGTATAGTACCAGAGTCATACCGTATACTCTTATCTTTTCTCCGTTAGGATTGTATTTAGAATCATACGTAAAATCCTGTTTTAGATATCCATTCTTCAGTTTATCGAGTTCGTCCGTGTCAAGTGCTGCCGGTTCGACTGAACTTACAGGGTTCTCCTGACCAAAGTAAAGCTGAGACATTCCGCCATAGGTCATCATCGCATTGATGAGATCATTTGTAGTATTGCTCTCATCTGTTAAGGTATTGTCACAGTAAGCCTTCACAGAATAAGTATAAGTAGCCAACTTCTCGTCGCCCTCATAGAATTCTGCGGTAATGGTCTCATTCATCTCCGTAGCAAACAACTCACAGCTATACGTATAGTCATAGGTTACACCCTCTACTTTCTTAGAAACAGGAGTCGCTTCGCTGGTCTTGCCGTTGTAGGTAAACTTCATCTTTGTATTGCTTGCGTCAACCTTATCGGTGAGATCCATATAGAAGTTTACGATGATACCATCAGTCAAGGTAAGGTTATGAGCCTGTACTGCACATTTGCCGTTAAGTATTTCATTACATACCGGACAATAACCCTTGCCTTCTGTATCATCAGAATGTTTCACCGTCCATGTTTTAATGTTTTCAGACCCTCTCCAAGGTCTACACTTATTGTGTCTTTGTTATTTGGCCAAAAGTTCCTTCATTACAGGCCATGCATCGTTTGCATAGAAACGATGTCCCTTTATAATTTTTTGCGACAGCCGTCAACAATGATATTCTGACCCGTCATATAACTTGCCTCCTCACTGGCAGCAAACAGCACAGCATTTGCAAGTTCCTCCGGTGTTCCCGCTCTGCCAACATAAGAAAAATCTGTCATGGTATTCTCTCTGCCTTTTACCTCAATGCTACCGGGCGAGATACAGTTTACTGTAATTCCTTTATCTGCAACTACCCTCGCCAGCGCTTTGGTAAAGCTGATAATTGCGCCTTTCGACGCAGAATAATCCACAAAATAACTGATACCATAGACCCCTGCTACAGAGCCTATATTTACAATTCTTCCGTAATTATTCTCAATCATATGCGGCAAAACAGCATGTGTAGGATACATACTTCCCAGGATATTTATATCAAAGGTCTGTTTCCACTCTGCAGACTGCGACGTAACAAAATCGTTGCCGCGATAGATACCTGCATTGTTGACAAGGATATGTACCTGCCCAAATTCCTGAATAGCTTCTGCGATTGCAGTTCTCACCGCAGTTTCCTCAGAAACATCTAAAATAATGCTTTCTTGTTTACTCGGTTTCACATTAGTTCCATCCCGCTTTGAATTGCGGCGTTTTTCGTGTCCTTCTCAAGGAAAACCTTCTTTAAATCCCTGATTTGTTCATAAACCTCAAAATATCTGTTCCCCAATTCATACAACGACTGCGCTGAAAAATGAAGATTATCTGAATTTGGCGTGAGCCCCTCTGACTTCACAAAACCGGTCATTGGATTATTTTGCGCTATTCTCTCCAGCGTATCATTTATATCACGGTAACCACTGCAGTCGACGCCGGCATAATCGACCAAATAATCGCCCAGTCCTCCTATCAGGAACGGGACATCATGTAAATCCAATGTATCCCGCAACTCTTTCATAATGGCTAAAAAGCTTTGTTCATAGGTTGCGCGTAGCAGTTCGTCACTACAATCAGATTCTCCCTGATGCCACAAAACGCCTGCAATAGTAGATGTTCTCGATGCTAATTTTGCCTGGTAGATGGCATTGTCCAGCAAAATTCCTCCGGCCTGCCACTGTTCTATTTGGGTCCCCCCATCAGCACAGCATATTAATCCCACATCCACGCCGTACTTTTGAGCATACCGCTCAGCAAAGCGCTCTCCCAGGCTTACACCCGAAAAACTACGATCCGGGTTGATGGGACGAAACATTTTTACCCAGCGGCCATTTCTTAATGTCTTAATATGGCTATTATCAACCTCCACCGCCTCGTGCAGGAATCCCCGTCCTGCCATGTTTGATTGTCCGATTAATAAAAATGAATGTATCATTCATGCCTCCACAATTCTCTGAGCATATGGGCAGCCATCTTGGGATGACGGTCTCTGGTAAATACACCTTTACGGTTAAAAAATACCCTCGAAACCGTCTGGTTGGTTTTAAAATCTGCGAATGCCCACACATGGGTACCGATGATATAATCCTTTGTCCTCATCAGCTCATATTGCTTTTTGATAATCTCTGCCTGGAATTCCTCCGTAAACATCTGAGGCGGATCATAGTGCATTCCCGCAATGGCATCCGCGCCAAATTCCGCTACAAGCACCGGCTGGTTGGCCTCGTTATGGAAACGGTCAAGGCACTCAGACAATTCCTCTAAGGTCTCGTCAATCTGCCCCGGACCAAGATACCAGCCGTAATATTTATTGACGCATATAAGGTCGAAATACTTCATCCCCAGATTATATTCCGGTTCCTGATATGCCACGTATGTAATGGGCCTCGAAATATCCTTAGCCTTGGCGGTCTCATACATGGTTTTGAAAAACTCTTCTCCCTCTTTTGTGGTCACATTGGGCTCGTTTGCCAAACTCCACATGATAACTGACGGATGGTTGTAGTCCCTGTCCATCATCTTTTCAATTCCCGCCTTTACTTTGACCAGAATATCCTCTTTATACATTCGGTCGTTAAGGCCCACAAAGGGTGTCTCGCCTATGACCAAAATTCCCTGTCTGTCCGCATAAGATAACATCTCCTCGTCATAGGGATAATGGGAGGTTCTGAAGGAATTGGCACCGATCCACTTCATCAGTCCGAAATCCTTCACCATAACACTGTGGTTAAAGCCCTTTCCGATAATGTGAAAATCCTCATGCTTTCCAAAACCCTTTAGGAAAACAGGCTTATGATTCAGCAACAGTTGATTCCCTGACAACACAACTTCCCGTACTCCGAAACTTTGCTCGTAAACATCCAAGAGTTCCTTCGCATCATACAGGGAGATTTTTAACAAATACAAATGCGGATTATCACATTCCCACCATATGGGATTCTCGATTTTGA
Organism: Lachnospiraceae bacterium; assembly: GCA_017397645.1. Lineage (GTDB taxonomy): Bacteria > Bacillota > Clostridia > Lachnospirales > Lachnospiraceae > Acetatifactor. The sequence continues at coordinate 3,207 of JAFQIE010000001.1, forward strand.
TACTTCCCTCCACTTCGCGTCCGTCAAACACTATCCGGCACTCCAAATCACCGATGGTGGCCTTCAGTGTCCCTTGTATTTTTTCATTGAGAGAAATGCGGAAACGAACCGTACCATCTAACTGTGTATCAATTTTAACGCCTTCTATTCTATTTTTTTCTGTGCTATACAAATACACACTTCTGTGTATGCCGCCATAGGGATAAAAATCGTAAGTTACAGACGGGTAGGATGTTTGAAATCCTGCTCTGCCTTCATTTTCCAGCAACTTGGCGGGGGGCAGCCCCCACGTATTCAGTGTATTGTCCACATCCACTTCAATAATGTTCTTTTCCCCCAAGCGAACGTAATTGCTGATTTCACATTCAAAGGGCAAATGAGCGCCTTCATGATAGCGCACCTTTGTACCATTCACATAGACTGTGGCCTTAGTTGCTACGCTTCCAAATCGCAACCATATCAGTTTATCAACATAAGTTCCAGGAATAAAAACCTCTTTTTTATACCTTACAATTCCGAAATAATCGAATAGCTCGCTGCATTGTTCGTTCCAGCTGGCAGGCACTGCCAAGTCTATCGCTTGATTGTGGACGGTGGTTTGCCAAATACCATCCAGGCAAATCAAATCTCTTTTTTCATTCAACTGTGGATACAACCTATTTTTGTCTCTCTCCCTTTTAATTTTATAGACTCTCGGAATCTTTAAGCCTTTATTTATGCGGCTTCTGAGATTCCTTTTTATTTTTTCTCCACCTTTTTTTCAAAAAGTACTTGACAAACACCTCAAAAAATGCGGCGCTTCGCGCCTCTTAATTAATAAGGCATATCGTTTCGGCGCTGCCGAAACAGACTTTTTGATTTGGAGGTGCGTTTCATTGAAACCTGTTAACATCGGCGGTCATCCCGCCTATCAGAACCTTGTTATGACTCAGCTTCGTAAATATTATCCTAATGCTGCAACTTCTTTACCCGATTCCACCTGGCAAATTCTTGAGAAATTTTGGTC
>JAFQIE010000011.1 GCA_017397645.1 Lachnospiraceae bacterium
GGAACGGACGGTGTTCGTACCCATCAAAGAGTTGAACGGCCAGCTCGTTATTGCTGACGAGTAATTCCTTCCATAGGCAATACGTAAAGTTTTTAAGGATATACACGCATAGGAATTAGTAGGAGAGCAAACATGTTTATATACGACCTACATGTACATTCTATAGGTGGCAGTGCCTGCGGTATAAACTCGGTTGAGGAGATGATGAAGCGCTATAAAGAGATTGGTGTGACAGGCTTTGCGCTTACAAACCACTTTTTACATGGTAACACCGGCGTCGACAGAAATCTTCCGTGGCAGGAGTATGTGAAAGAGTATGCCCGGTATTATTACGACGCGCTTGATATAGCGCAAAAACTTGATTTTGATCTTCTTTTCGGTATTGAGGAATGTTATGGGGGAGCCAAAGAATTTTTGGTATACGGAATTGAACCGGAACTCCTCATTGCCAATCCTCAATTAGAAACGAAGGATATTGCGGTATGGTCAGAATTTGTCCGCAAAAATGATGGTTTCATTGCTTATGCACATCCTTTCAGAGTGCGTCATTATATCCCCGACCCTTATGCAATGCCTGATTTATCATTTGTCGATGGTATTGAGATTTATAACCACGAAAATAATTATGAGGACAATGAACGCGCAGTAACGACGTTCAAAACCAGTGGTAAGGTTTTTATTGCAGGGGGCGATAAGCACGGTACGAGTTTTAGCCAGACCTACGGTATCATGACAAACCGACGCTTGAGAACCACGCAACAGCTGGCCGACGCATTAAAAAACAATCAGTTTGAGCTTTATTTGGGAGAATAAGAATCTCCATTAAAAGGAGAATAAAAAATCCCACCAAAAAATGATTGACAAACCCGAAAGTGCATAGTATACTAACAAAGTCGGTTGCGAAAGCCATCGACAAAATGGAATCTTAGCTCAGCTGGGAGAGCATCTGCCTTACAAGCAGAGGGTCATAGGTTCGAGCCCTATAGGTTCCACTCCAGCACATGTTGGCATATATGGCGAGATAGCTCAGTTGGCTAGAGCATACGGTTCATACCCGTAGTGTCGAGGGTTCAAATCCCCCTCTCGCTATTACAAAAAAGAGAGTCCAAACGGACTCTCTTTTTTGTAATATCAGATGTTGATATGGACACGAGACACTACGGAGTAGTGTCGAGGGGCGCACGAGGTCCGGGGGACCTCGGCTTTGCGCCGACCGAAGCGGAGCGGAGACCCAATCCCCCTCTCGCTATGATAAAACCCCCGAATTTTCGGGGGTTTTTCTATTTCGTGTCATCTTTCGTGTCATCTCAAAATCACATATAGAAATCATTGACCTCACGTACGGTCCGCAGGTATAATAATGTAATTAATAGGAGGCCCTTATGAAACGAATTGTTGTATTAAAATATGGTGAATCCATTTACAATGAGAAGTATATCTTTGCCGGAGGTGCTCCGGACGTTATGCTGCCCATATCCTTCGTGATTTATCTGATACAGGATGGCAATCGCAATATTTTGGTAGATGCAGGCTGTAATGACGGCGCAGGATTTAAAATGTCCTGCTTTTGTAAACCTATCGAGGTGTTAGAAAAGTATGGCTTGAGACCGGAGGACATCACAGATGTGATTCTTACCCACCGTCATCACGACCATGTGGAAGCTATAGGAGATTTTAAAAACGCGGTGATTCATATTCAAAAAGAAGAGTATGCGCCAACCAGGAAGTTTATCCCAGAGGAATCTAAGGTGGAAATATTCGAGGAGCAAACCAGCCTAGGTCCTAACCTTACCATACGCAAAATCGGTGGACACTCCGCCGGTTCCAGTATCGTGATTTATGAAGCCGACAATAAAAAGTATGTTTTCTGCGGAGACGAGTGTTATGTGCGGGAATGCTTTGAAAAGCAAGTTCCCACCGGAGCCACCTGTAATCCTGCACTTAGCAAACAGTTTATTCAAGATTACTGTGGGAAAGAATATATTCCTTTGTTATTCCATGATCCATCCATTATACCTGGGAAGGTCGGTTATGAGATTATCATGGAGGATCCCGGTATCGAATAATGGATGGATACTTCGGAGTATGGAAACTTGATGGATTTTGTGCTTTATTGTGCTGATGATGCAATAATTTACCCTGTTAAAGAGAAAATTGTGGACAAAAAACATCAAGTAGTGTAGAATTGATATATCTAATTTTATCTACATAGAAAGGGTTATACATTATGGAAAAACGATATGGTTTACCTACAGCGATTTGTCTGGTTGTCGGGATTGTAATTGGTTCCGGAATCTTCTTTAAGACAGAATCCGTGCTTAACGTAACTGATGGAAATGTACTCACAGGTGTACTGGCTATTGCACTTGTGGGCTTGATTGCATTCTTCTGTGTATTTGCATTCAGTATTCTGGCTCAAAAATATGAAAAGGTCAACGGCCTTGTGGATTATGCAGAGGCAACCTGTGGTTCCAAGTATGCATACTATCTTGGATGGTATATGACATTTATCTATACCCCCGGTATTACCTCCGTTCTCGGATGGGTAACGGCAAGGTATCTGTGTCAATTGTTTGGGTTCGGAATTACCAGTGGTGAAACATTGGCTGTAGCAGGATTGATCTTGGTGTCTGTCGCATTTATTAATGGTGTAGCCCCTAAACTTGCAGGAAAGTTGCAGGTTTCTACCACAGTTATTAAGTTGATTCCCCTTTGTCTTATGGCAGTGGTTGGTATTATTGCCGGTTTGTCAAACGGCCAGTTGGCGCAGAATTTCCAAATGAATGCAACATCTTCCGTATCCTTCATGGGCGGCTTGTCAGCATCTGTAGTTGCATTGGCATTTGCTTTTGAAGGCTGGATTTTAGCCACTACAATTAATGCGGAATTGAAGAACTCCAAAAAGAATCTGCCTTTGGCACTGATTTTTGGTATTATTGTAATCGTAGCGATTTATATTTTCTATTACTTAGGTATCTGTGGTGCGATTACCAAAGAGGAATTGATGGTTGCCGGCTCTACGCAGGCGTTTAAGAATCTCTTCGGTAATGGATTTGGTACATTGCTGTCCGTATTTATCGTAGTGTCCTGCTTGGGTACCACCAATGGCCTGGTGATGGCTAACAGCCGTAACCTGTACTCCATTGCAGCCCGTGGACATGGTCCGAATCCTAAGCTTTTCGGTAAGGTTGATGAAGCATCTAATATGCCTATGAATTCCACCTTCTTCGGTGCACTGATTTCTATGGTTTGGATGGTATACTTCTTTGGAGCAAACTTGAGCGAAAAGAATTGGTCCGGCCTGTTTAGCTTCGATTCCAGTGAACTGGTAATTGTGGCATTGTACGCATTCTATATTCCTATCTTCGTAATGATGTTTAAGGATAAGGAACTTGGTTTTGGTAAGAGAGTTATCGTCCCGGCGCTGGCTATTATCAGTTGCGTGGCACTGGTTGCATGTGCTGTTTTTGCTCACGGTATCATGAAGTATCAGGCAGCTGCTGCAAACGGTGAATTCTCTTTCCCTGTACTTTTCTTCCTCATCGTAACAGTAATCGTAATGTTTATTGGTAAGTTCTTCTATCGTGAGGAGAAAGAAGAGACCAAATAGTTGGTTGAATTTAACTTTTTTGAAGAAAAATGAATGTACAGAAAGTATAAAATGTGATAATATAAATCCAGATATGATGCAGGGCATTGTCTCTGGATTTATTTTGGAAAAAGAAGTGAGTTGATCCAAGGAGGAACAAAGATGAAAACACAATACGCAAAGGAAGCGTTAAAGAATTTTCAGATAGAAGGTGAAGCAGTAGAGTGTTCACCTTATGGCAACGGACATATTAATGATACATATCTTGTTGTATCCACAACCGGCAGAAGATATATTTTACAGAGAATAAACACCACGATTTTTGCAAATCCTGAAGGTGTTATTTCGAATATCCAGAAGGTTACCACTTTCCTGAGAGAGAAGATTGTACAGGCAGGCGGCGACCCTGACAGAGAGACGCTGAATTTGATTCCCACATTGGACAACGCTCCCTTCCATCAGGATGAAACCGGATTCTATCGTTTGTTCCTGTTTATAGAGGATTCTGTTAGTGTGGACCAGGTGCGTTCTGTAGAAGATTTCTACCAGAGTGCAGTTTCTTTCGGACATTTCCAGAGCATGCTGGCAGATTTTCCTGCAGAGCAGTTGGTGGAGACCATTCCCGGGTTCCATGATACCAGAAAACGTTTTGAGAGATTCTGTCAGGTAGTGGCTGAAGATAAATTGGGACGTGCGGACAGTGTTCGTGAAGAAATCCAGTTTGTGTTAGACAGAGAGGATTTGGCAGGAGAGCAGATGAATTTGCTGAACTCCGGTAAACTGCCTCTTCGTGTAACCCATAACGATACAAAGTTGAATAATATTATGTTGGACTCAAAGACCGGCAAGGGAATCTGTGTTATCGATTTGGATACCGTTATGCCCGGTCTGGCAGCCAATGATTTTGGTGATTCCATCCGTTTCGGTGCGAGTACGGCGGTAGAGGATGAAAAAGACTTGTCCAAGGTAAGCTGTAGTATGGAATTGTTCGATGCATATGCAAAGGGATTTTTGGAGGGCTGCGATGGCAGACTTACAGAGGCAGAAGTAAAACTGCTTCCCTTGGGTGCAAAGAACATGACCTTTGAATGCGGTATGCGTTTCCTGACTGATTATCTGGAGGGTGATGTTTACTTCAAGGTACACAGAGACGGACACAATTTGGATCGTTGCAGAACCCAGTTCAAATTGGTAAAAGATATGGAAGAAAAATGGGATCAGATGATGAGTATTGTGGAGAAATATTGCTAATGGAGAAAAAATACTGTTTTGGTGTAGATATTGGCGGAACTACCACGAAGATGGGTTTGTTCACCATTGACGGAGAACTGGTAGAAAAGTGGGAGATTCCTACCCGTACGGTGCCGAAAGGCGAACCGGTACTTCCTGATGTGGCAGATGCCATTCAAAAAAAGATGTCAGAGAAGGACATTGCGTTTGAAGAAGTAGTAGGTATCGGATATGGTGCTCCCGTTTCCATGACTGCCGACGGATATGTGACCTGGAGTGCAAACATCGGATGGGAAGAAATGAATGTTTCCAAGAAGTTGGCAGAACTTACAGGCATGAAGGTCATCGGCGGAAATGATGTGAATGTGGCCGGCATGGGCGAGTACTGGAGAGGTGCTGCACAGGGATATAAGAATGTTGTAATGATCACGATAGGAACCGGTGTTGGTGCGGCAATTATTGCAGACGGTAAAGTGATCGTTGGCGCCACCGGTGGTGCCGGTGAGGTAGGTCATATTCACGTGAATGATGATTGCAAGTTACAATGTGGTTGTGGCGGATATGGTTGCCTGGAGCAATACGGTTCTGCTACCGCAGTGGTGAGACTTGCCAAGGAATTGTTAGAAAAAGATGAGCGACCTTCTGTTATGCGCGGTCAGGAGATGACTGCCAAAGTAGTATTTGATGCCGTGAAGGAAGGCGATGCCCTTGCGATAGAGGTGGCAGAGCAGTTTGGTGATGCCATCGGGAAGGGATTGGCAGCAGTTGTAGCTGTCGTAGAACCCGAAGCATTTATCGTGGGTGGCGGCGTGTCTAAAGCCGGTGATGTGGTGCTCGATTATATTAAAAAGTATTATCAAAAATACGCCTATCCGGCAGCACCGAAAAAGGAATTCTTGCTTGCATCCTTGGGAAATGATGCAGGCATTTACGGTGGTGCATACCGTGTACTGTTTGAGTAGGATGGCGGTAATTTCCCGGTAGGGGAATAGGAGTTGAAGATGAGAGTTGGCATGGGCTATGATGTGCATAGGTTGGTAGAGGACAGAGACCTGATTCTAGGTGGGGTCAGGATTCCTCATGAAAAGGGCCTTCTGGGACATTCGGATGCGGACGTATTGCTCCACGCTATTATGGATGCACTTTTGGGAGCGGCTGCATTAGGAGATATCGGAAAGCATTTCCCGGATACAGACCCGGCGAACAAAGGGATTTCATCTATGACCTTACTGGAAAGGGTGCATAAACTTTTGATGGAAAGAGGCTTTTTGGTGGAAAACATTGATGCCACCATTATAGCGCAGGCGCCTAAGATGCGCCCCTATATTGACGCCATGAGAGAGAATATCGCTTATGTCCTTGAAATGGATGTGGATTCGGTGAACGTGAAGGCTACCACAGAAGAGGGGCTTGGTTTCACCGGGAATAAAGAGGGGATTTCAGCTCAAGCGATTTGCTTACTGACCAGCCCATTTGATCTATCTGCAGCATCGGTCGCACCGGATTGTGCCGGATGCAGCGGCTGCAGGGGGCAACATTAAACGGACGCAAATACAGGCGTGTTCGTGGTCAAGATGTAGTTGACAAATGTCCGAAAATTGCATATTCTAGAGTAAATCATGTTATAACTGAATAAAAAATGCGATGAATGGAGAGAGTAATTTTGGAACAGTGCCAGAGAGGGATTGCCATCGGCTGCGAGCAGTCCTCACCGTAGAAAAAATGAAGTGCATCCGGGAGCAGATTTGTTGAATGGCAGAGTGGCCGGTAGGCAGATACGTAGACACGCGTTAAGTGATATAAGTGAAAAGCGTAAGCTTTTAAGTAGAGTGGAACCGCGGATATATTCGTCTCTTAGGATGAGTATATCCGCGTTTTTGTTTTAGAAAACTGTGAAGGGAATACCTCCATTCATTGGATTCGGAAAGGAAAATTATGGGATTCATTAAGGATGTCAGGGATGAAATCAAAGTAATACGAGAGCGGGACCCGGCAATTCATTCGGCGTGGGAAGTGTTCCTCTACCCTAGCTTTAAGGCCATGATGTTCTATCGTGTGGCGCATAAATTATATAAAAGAGGATTTTATTTTTGGGCTAGATGGATATCTCAAAAGGCAGTTCGTAAAACCGGCATTGAAATCCACCCCGGAGCACAAATAGGAAAAGGGTTTTTCATTGACCATGGTCACGGTGTAATTATCGGAGAGACTACTATTATCGGAGATAATGTGACACTGTATCAGGGAGTTACCTTAGGCGGTACAGGTAAGGAACAGGGCAAGAGACATCCAACCATTGGCAATAATGTGATGATTAGTGCCGGTGCCAAGGTGCTTGGTTCCTTCACCATCGGTGATAATTCCAAGATTGGTGCAGGAAGCGTGGTGTTAAGTGAGGTGCCAAGCGGGTCCACCGTGGTAGGTGTGCCCGGGCGCGTGGTGAAACGCAACAACGAAACATTACCACAGGAGACGTTAAACCAGACCGATATGCCCGACCCCGTAAAAGAGGATATTGCCAAACTTCAAAAAGCCAATGAGGAATTGATAAGAAGACTAGAACTGCTGGAGAAGCAGGTTGGGGACACAAACGAATAAGAGAGCTGTGACCGGAGATGAAGCCGGAATTCATAAGCAGGAAGGAAAAATATATGGAAAACAAGATGCAGTTTTATAATACACTTTCAAAAAAGGTGGAAAAATTTATTCCAAACGAGGATGGTAAGGTCGCAATGTATACCTGCGGTCCTACTGTGTATCATTTTGCACACATTGGTAATTTGAGAAGCTACATCATGGAAGACTTGTTGGAAAAAACACTCCGTTATGTTGGATATGATGTGAAGAGAGTTATGAATATCACCGATGTGGGACATTTGTCTTCGGATGCGGACACAGGTGAAGATAAGATGCTGAAAGGGGCAAAGCGCGAGAAAAAGACCGTAATGGAAATTGCTAGATTCTACACGGATGCCTTTTTCGCGGATTGTGCAAAACTGAATATCAAAACCCCCGATGTGGTAGAGCCTGCCACCAATTGTATCACCGAGTTTATTACAACCATAGAAAAACTGATAGAAACAGGATTTGCCTATGAGGCCGGTGGGAATATTTATTTTGATACTTCCAAATTAAAAGATTACTATGTGTTCTCCAATCAGAATGAAAAGGAATTGCTGGTTGGTGTCCGTGACGATGTCGAAGAGGATGAGAATAAACGCAATAAGAGCGATTTCGTGCTTTGGTTTACGAAATCCAAATTTGATGACCAGGAATTAAAATGGGAGAGTCCTTGGGGCATTGGATATCCCGGCTGGCACATTGAGTGCTCCTGCATCAGTATGAAACATCTGGGAGAATACATGGATATTCACTGTGGCGGCATTGATAATATCTTCCCCCATCATACCAATGAAATTGCCCAAAGTGAGGCGTTTTTGGGACACAAATGGTGCAACTACTGGTTCCATGTGCACCATTTGAATGATAAGGCAGGTAAGATGAGTAAATCCAAGGGAGATTTTTTGACAGTATCCCTGCTGGAAAGCAAAGGTTATAATCCCTTAGTATATCGTTTCTTCTGTTTACAGTCTCACTACCGTAAACCGTTGGAATTCTCGTTTGAGGTACTGGACAACATGACAGCTACATACGAGAAATTGGTGAAAAGAATCAGAGGGTTGAAAAAGGACGGTGAAATTGAGCAGGAGAAATTTAATCAATACAGAGAGCAGTTCGAAGCGGCACTTAGCAACGATTTGAACTCCTCCATGGCAATTACCGTACTTTACGATATGTTAAAGGCCGATATGTCTGACGCCACAAAATACGCATTGGCGGAAAGCTTTGACCAGGTGCTGTCTATTGATTTAACCAAGGCAGAGTTGAAAGCAGAAGAGAATAACGGTGTAGACGCTGAAATGGAAGCATATATTCTGGATAAAATCGAAGAACGTAAGGTGGCAAAGAAAGAGAAAAACTTCGCGAGAGCCGATGAAATCAGAAATGAACTGCTGGAAAAAGGTATCATCATTGAAGATACACGTGAGGGAGTAAAATGGAAAAAGGCTTAAGCTTTTTGCAAAATATTCAGGAAATGTTCCCCGGAAAAGCGGTGGACGTGAGGACTTATTCCCCACTGACCTTAGCTTATATTGGTGATGCTGTATACGACCTGATCATCAGAACGGTGGTGGTGGGCAAGGCCAACCGACCTGCAAATGATTTGCATCGTATTACCGTGAAATATGTAAGTGCCACGGCACAGGCAAAGATTGTAGATTGCCTGATGGAGGAATTCACGGAGGAAGAATTGTCTGTCTATCGCCGTGGAAAAAACGCAAAGCCACATACCATGGCAAAAAACGCGTCGCCTGCGGAATACCTGCATGCTACGGGGTTCGAAGCAGTATTGGGGTATCTGTATCTTACGGAGCAGACGGACCGGGCACTTGAATTGGTGCGTCTGGGGATGCAGAAGGCAGGACTTTCATTGTAATCCCGGCAAACAGGATGTGCATTAGAGAGCGACTATTTCAATCGATGAGGTTGACACAGCAGAGGTGGAGAGATACATGGGATATTCAGAATTTACCATAGAGGGTAGAAATGCGGTCATAGAGGCGTTCCGTTCCGGCAAGACCATTGATAAGCTATATGTTTTGGATGGCTGTCAGGACGGTCCGATTATGACCATAAAAAGAGAAGCCAGAAAACAGGATACTCTGGTAAAATATGTGACCAAAGAGCGTTTGGACCAATTGTCCGAGACCGGTAAGCATCAAGGTGTGATTGCTGTGGCCGCAGCCTATGAGTACGCGCAGGTAGACGATATTTTGCAGGCTGCAAAGGACAAGGGGGAACCGCCCTTTATTATGCTTTTAGACAATATTGAAGACCCCCACAATCTGGGAGCTATTATCAGAACTGCTAATTTGGCCGGATGCCATGGCGTAATTATTCCTAAGAACAGAGCGGTCGGTTTGACTGCCACAGTGGCGAGAACGTCTGCAGGTGCTCTAAACTATACGCCGGTGGCCAAGGTGACCAATATTGCCAACACTATTGAAGACCTGAAAAAAGAGGGCTTGTGGTTTGTCTGCGCAGATATGGGTGGTACAAGCATGTATCAACTTGATTTGAAGGGACCTATCGGTCTGGTGGTGGGCAACGAAGGAGACGGCGTCAGCAGGCTTGTACGTGAGAAATGTGATTTCGTGGCTTCCATCCCTATGAAGGGAGACATTGACTCATTGAATGCGTCTGTGGCAGCAGGTGTGTTAGCGTATGAGGTTGTCCGCCAGAGACTGTTATAAGTACCGAGCGGATGGGGACTGACATAAGCAATATGCGGACGGAAACCGTCATAGGCAGCATGCAGACGGAGACTCTCTAAAAGAAACGGAAACAGATATGACCAAGAACGGAGAATTGAAAAACTGCACAGATGACGAATTGATTGAAAAGATTAGAATTGGTGATAGCGCTGCTATGGATTTCATCTGCGACAAATACAAGGTGATGGTTCGCAGCAAGGCAAAGTCAATGTTCATACTTGGCGCAGACCGTGAAGATCTGATTCAGGAGGGTATGCTGGGATTGTTCAAGGCGATCCGGGATTACGATATGGGCAGGGATGCCAGTTTCTATACCTTTGCGGAATTGTGTATCAATCGTCAAATGTACACAGCGGTGCAGGCGTCTCAGAGAAAGAAACACATACCACTGAATTCCTACATATCGCTGGATAATTCCGGTGATGATGAAAATGCCCAGTCCGTACTGGAAACAGAATTTTTGGATAAAATGGGAATGAATCCGGAACAGGTGATATTGGATAATGAACGGGTAGAATACTTGAATCAATTGATCGCACAGGAACTTAGTGAGTTCGAAAAACAGGTGCTTGACCTATACATTACCGGTATGAGCTATTCGCAAATTGCTAAAGTATTGGCACGGGACGAGAAATCCACAGACAATGCATTGCAGAGATTAAAAGCCAAAATCAAAAAGCATTTACAGGACGAATTGGTTTAATTGTGGATGGAGAATACATGCGAAAAAAATACCACAAAATATACATAAATTTGGTTGACAAACCATAGGGGATTTGGTATAATAACTTTCGTCGGTTACGACACAAATGATGCTGCTGTGGCTCAGTCGGTAGAGCGTCGCATTGGTAGTGCGGAGGTCACGGGTCCGATTCCCGTCAGCAGCTTCCTAAAACCCCCGAGTGTTCGGGGGTTTTTAATTTTCGTGTTGTATTTCATGTTGCAAAACTATAATCCCCCGGTTTTCGCCGGGGGATTATTCCTTTTGTTTTTGTATTAAGTTATTTGTCACCGTAAAGGAATAGATGATTAAACTCGCGGATTTTGTCGGGACACATATTCCATACCGGATCCTCTGGGCCACAGCAGGTGCGTACGATAGTTCCCCACAGGCCGATTTCTCGGAACTTGGCAGCCATATACATCATAAGTTTCCAGTATTTCTCGCTCTTTTCTTCAAATAAAACTTCGTTGCTTGGGTTGTAGGATACGCCTTCCCCACAGGCAAGTAATGTGTCGGGATATACCTCGTTGATGTCTGCCTGTAGACGTTCAATATTGCGGTGCAGTTTTTCGTAGAAAAAATCTTCTTTTTCGTCAAAGGTTATAGCGAGAAGTTCTTCAATTTCCGATATTTTACTCTTGTCCAAATTTCCATAGAACCACAGATGTTGTACCCAGTCGTCGGTCACCAGTTCAGGGTAATAGGTATGGGACAACACCTCTTCCTTGCTCACTCTGTTGGGGAGCAACCATCTATCCGGTTCCTCGTCTAAAACATTATACAGAGCCCACATAAAATATTGATGGGCATTATACACATCCACATTGCGTGGTGCCAGATCTTCTTCTACGGTAGGCCAGCTTACATCATAGGCAAATAAAATTTGAGGATGCTCTTTTTTAAGGAACTCAATCGCCTCCGTGTGTTCCTGACGAAAGCGAACCCGTTCCTCCACAGGACATTTGTACATATTCTCGTATCCGCCGCTAAAGGTAAGACCATTTGCCTCATTAAAGATTTCGGCAAAGGCTATCTGACTGTCTAACCCGCGTTCTTCCAACTCACAGATGATATAGTGTAAATATTTTCCAAAAGCCTCATATCGCTTATGGGGTTCCATGTAAATAAAATAATCTGTTATGTCCTTGTCATCTACCATCCAGTAAGTGTGCAGATAGAACCACGAAGATAAGATGATATAGACATTATATTTCTTGGCAGCCGTAAATAAGTCAATCAGTCGTTTCCTTACATCGCAGTATCCGGGAGTAAAGGCATTGCATGCCTGTCTTGTGGCATATTGATCAAAGGCGCGTTTGATTTTGACGGGAGGTAAAGGATTGCCGTCCAAGTCGTGCATCAAACCTGCACCATCATCCAAGCGGATACAGTTGAAACCGCGTTCCACATGTTCACGCATCATTTTGTCACAATCTGCGTAAACATCGGTTTCCTCGGTGGCATATAGTCCCCAAATAGGGAATGAGATTGTAAGCCGTTCCGGTAAGTGGGCAGGTTTTTTTTGAATGTTTCTAACCATTTTTTTGTTTCCTCACTTTATGCATAATAATCATTTTGGCCCGTAGAGAAATAGTTCGTTGCATTCCCGTATTTTTTCGGGGCGCATGTACCAAACGGGAGTCTCAGGAGCACACAGGGTACGCATAGTAGTACCCCAAAGCCCAACCTCACGGAACATGCTAAGCATGTGTTTTACCAAATCCCAATACTTTTCACTTTTTTCCTCAAACAAGATTTCGTCGATGGCCACAAAGGATACAGATTCGCCACATGCCAATAACGTATTTGGGTAGACACCTTTGATATCTGCTTCCAACCGCTCGATATTTTTATGTAGTTTCTCGTAGAAGAAATCCAGCTTTTCATCAAATACCTTTGCAAGCATCTCCTCTATTTCCGGGATTTTTGTTTTATCTAAATTCGAATAAAACCAAAGGCGGTCTATCCAGTCCTGGGTAGCCAGCTCGGAATAGTTCACATGACTTAAGATTTCTTCTCTGGTAACTCTGTCGGGAAGTAGCCATTTGTCCGGCTCCTCGTCCAGGCAGTTGTACAGGGACCACATGAAATAGTGATGACAATTAAAAACATCCACGTTGAGAGGGGCGAGGTCTTGTTCGACGGTTGGCCAGCTTACATCGTAGGCGAATAAAATCTGTGGATGCTTTTCCTTTAGGAAGTTGATAGCATCGGTGTGCTCCTGCCTGAATTGCAGGCGTTCTTCGGTAGAACAGTTGTACATATTATCATATCCGCCACACATAGTAAGCCCATTTGCTTCGTTAAAAATTTCTGCAAAAGCCACCTGGCTATCCAATCCATATTCTTCCAACTCGCAAAGGATATAGTGCAGGAACTTCCCAAAAGCCTCGTATCTTTTGTGTGGTTCTATGGCAAAGATACGTTTATTGAATTCAGGTTCGCCGACAATCCAGTAGGTGTGTAGGAAATACCACGAGGATAGAATGATATATACGTTATGCTTTTTCGCGGCGGTAAAGAAATCGATCAGCCGTTTTCGTAAATCGCAATAGCCACCGGGTGTGAATACTTTTCTCGCCGTGTACTGATCAAAGGCGCGTTTGAGTTTTATGGGAGGCAATAGATTACCATCCAAATCATGCATCAAGCCAGCTCCGTCGTCTAAACGTATGCAGTTGAAACCTCGTTCCACGTGCTCGCGCATTATCTTGTCGCAGTCATAGTAAGTGTCGGTTTCCTCTGTGGCGTACAATGCCCAAAGAGGAAAGGAAATGGTAAGCCTTTCGGGTAAGTGGGAAGGCTTGTTTTGCATGTTTCTTACCATTGTGATAGCTTCCTCGCTTTCTTGTTTTAAAGTAGATAAAAAAATAATAACAAGAAAAATACAATATTTATATTGAATAATAAACAAAAAACATGATATAATCGCCATTGTTGGAGGTTGATATGCAATCAAACATTTTTGTTATGGAATCTATGCCGGAAGTGCAGTTTTTTATCTTCTACGGGGATATGGATGCCGATGCCATTGATGCGAGAATTCCGGAAGATACACATATGCACGATGAATGCGAAATCTATCTGAATTTGTCGGGGGATGTGTGTTTTGAGGTGGAGGGGAAATTATACCCTGTATCCAGGGGAAGTGTTATTATTACGAGACCTTATGAATCTCATCACTGTATTTATAAATCAAATGCGTATCATAAGCATTATTGGATTACTTTTTCTGCCCGTGACAATCAGAATCTTTTGAATATGTTTTTTGCGCGGGATAAGGGGCAGGATAATCTAATTCAATTAGGTGAGGAGCAGTTACAAAAGCTTTGTATGATATTTGAACAGTTATTAGACGATGCCACCGGACCGATTCGGCGGAGAATTTATTTTCTTCAGATATTTGAAATCCTGAGTATGGCTACCCTGAATATTTCACAGAATAATGCACATGAGATTTCTCCATACATACAAAAGGCTTTGGACTATATGGACGAGCATTTGAAGGAATCTATCAGTGTGGTGAATCTGGCAGATGCCGCGGGAGTGAGCGTGAATACCCTTGAAAGGCACTTCAAGGATGTCTTTGGAATAACTCCGGTGGTTATGCTGCGTAAGAAACGATTGGTAGAGTCCACCAAATATTTGAGAGCAAATTCCACTGTGTCAGAAGCTGCAATGGAAAGTGGATTTACCGATTACTCCAATTATATCCAATTATTTAGGAGAACATATGGAATGACACCATTACAATATAAGAAAAAAATCGGAGAGAACATACAATGAAAAAAGGGATTATATGGAGCGTAACTGCAGTTTGGATACTGACGATTTTGTTGGGGACCGCTATGGTGATCAGGGAAAGAGTTCCCCAATACACAGAGGAAAGTCAAACTGCGGGGAAATATGTGCTATCCAAGGAATTACAGCCTGGGGATGTGGTAGAACAGAGTTTCCTGCCTACGCAGGATTGGCTGGAGAGTGTATCCGTAGCCATAGATTATACAGACCAGGTGGACAAGGAGAATACCAAGGTCTTAGTAGAAGTATTGCAGGGAGATGCGGTGTTACAGTCCCAGGAATTGGCCGTATGGGTATTTGATAAACTGACCTTCTTGCGTTTTTCGGTAGCGTGTTCTGCGAATTCAGAAGAAAAAGTGACCATTCGTATTACAAATACCTCGCTACCTATCGGGAACGGAACCTCCGAAACGATACAGGATGCACCCACTGCTGAAACAAATGTATTTGCCATGATGACCACCGATTTAGATTATCTATATTTGGGTAATGCCCAAAATTATACCCATAATGGTGTGGCGCAAAATGGCAGATTATTTACCAACGCCACATACAGAGTGGGATACGATTATTATCCGGCACTTACATGGCTATTTTGGCTCATTGGTGGTGCGGCGGTAGTATCCGGACTGCTACTAAAAAAGCAGCGCCATTAAGGCGCTGCCACACAATATCGTTCATTAACATCTGTTACCCTGAAGCCTTTGTCTACAAAGGCTTCTTTGTATGTGGAGGGAAGAATATAGACACTATCGTGTGTGACTTCTTCCAAAGAATTCACATAATGGAAATTCCTAAAGGAACGCATCTCGGCCCATTCGCTGAGTGCATTATCATCGTATACTACCTGTGTGGAAAACTCGCCTACAGGAAATTTTTCGTACCACATTAGGTTGCTGAATTTATAGGTGGTATAGAAGAGGATGGTTACATCGCCTTCCGGACCGGCGGTATCCTTGGCGAACTCAATTGTTTCCTCGATTTCAATGCCAAAGAAATAGGTGGAAGGCTCTGTGATGTAGGCGTGTCCAAAAAATCCAAAGGAAACCACCCAGAAGCAGAGTGCCAGAGGAATTAGGACACGGTTTTGCAACAATTTAGCCAGCAAGTAGATGCCATAGGCTCCATAAAATATCATGGGGATATGAATTAAATTGGCATGTATCATGGTGACGTTTTGATTGAGTACAATCATAATGCCTGCACTAAGTGTCCACATGAGGAGTAAGGAGCTTGCTGTGTTTTCTGCAAGAATTCTCTGTACGAAAGCAGGGAGAGAAGTGTTCTTTCGTTTCTTCATAAGGGGTGCGACACACAGAAGAATGTGTCCCAACAATCCAATCATAATCAATGGTGCAGTAAAATAATAATACCCACCGGTGGTATGGCTGGAAGTATATCCGGCATAGTCCTTTTGTTGAAAAATCAGCTCCGCCAGGGCCATACAACTTTCGCCGATATGAGAGATGCTCAATTCCGCGGAGCGAATGCCGTGGAGTTTGGGAATGCTGAAATAAGGAGTTACAATTTCCGGCATGCCGAATACATTAACACCGACAAACAATAGCAGGGGCAGTGCGAGAACAAAAAGCACACCTAATGCAATCGAGATGTATCTGTTCTTGGGGATTTGCTTCCAGTAAAAAGCTGCGAATGCCAGTAAGAACAGCGGAACCACAATCCAACTGAGAACATAACAATATAGGGTTGCACCAAAGAAAATTGCCGCCCAAATAGCATAAACGGAGTTCTTTTTTAACATTAACACCAGGAAACTAAACGCAATCAAAAACAGTCCGGGTGCCATATTGGCGTCCAGATTATATCTTGTATTCATAATGTGCCATGGATTGATGGCGAGAACAAAGGCAAACAAAAGACCAAAGCGTTTGGAGATGGTTTCTCTGCCAATCACATATGCCGCATAAACACCCCAGATGCCAATCAATGCCTGTGGAAGACGGAAGGCAAAAATATTCACGCCGAAAATCAGATAGAAGGGAATGGCCAGGTAGGAGTTTAATACACTCTGTCCGCTACCCCATGCCACATAGTAAACAGGAAAACGATATCCCCAACTGTCAATGCCTTCGGTCAGAATTCCAAAGGCATTATAGGCACCGTAAGCTTCATCCGGAAGGACACCCTGTGGATGTGCGCCTAAGCCAATCAGGCGGCAAGCAGTGGCTAAGCACATGATTAGTATCAGGCATAGTTGGCTTCTGTCCGGTTTTATAAGTTGCTTTTTTGCAAATATGTTTTTGGTCATAATGTGTCCTTTTTCGGTTTATGGTTTCTTGTAGGAATATTACTCTACGCATAATTTGCTCTTGAAAAGAGAATACCATAAATGGCATAATATTACAATCAAGAACAATGAAAAGCAATAACACGGAACAATGAAAAGCAATATTGTGGAAATGCAGAAATAGATAATTGGAGAAACAAAGAAAGCGATGGATAAAGTTATGAAATCAGGAAAATGTATTGTAATCGGAGCAGGCGACCTTACCGTAGGGCAGATTGCGGTGGGAGAAGAGGACATGGTGATTGCCGTGGACGGCGGATTGACCTATTGCGATATTTTGCAGATAGAACCGGATATGATCCTTGGAGATTTTGACTCTGTATCGGAAGAAGGCGCTGAGGCGGTTCGGATGTTAGAGAAAACCATCCCGGAAAGAATTGTCCGCCTGCCGGTGGAAAAAGATGATACGGACATGCTTGCCGCATTGAAATTGGGATTAGAAAAAGGGTATCGTGATTTTCGTATCTACGCAGGTATGGGAGGACGATTTGACCATTCCTATGCCAATATTCAATGCCTGTTGTTTTTGAAAAATCAGGGGGCAGTGGGATACTTGGTAGATGGGGATGGAATGATTCTGTTGATCCAAGAAGAGGAGATTACATTCCGTGCAGGAATGGAGGGATATGTTTCGCTGCTTGCACTTGGGGGAGAGGCCAAGGGTGTCACCATAAAGGGGCTGAAATATACCTTGGAGGATGGAGTTATCAGAAGCGATTTCCCGATAGGAATCAGCAATGAATTCATTGGGCAGGAAGCTAGAGTGATAGTGGGAGTTGGTTGTTTGGTTTGTATCATATCCTATGCAGTGTAATGGCCGGTAGGTGCATTGGTGAAACCCACGACGACTACAACAGAAACCACTCCAGTGCAAATACGGTAATACAACAAATCACGGATACCGGTAGCAGTCCGGCGCCCAGCCATGCGGCTCCAATGCCCAGAATCAGAGCCACCAGGCCTGCAATGGGAGATTGGGTGGCGTCCATAATGGCGGGAAAGGTCATTACAGCCAGCGTTACATAGGGTACGTAATATAAGAAAGATTTGATGAATTTACTTGTTATTGGTTTGCGTATCAAGGTCAGGGGAATCACCCGGATACCGTAGGTTACGGCGGTCATGATGGCTATGTAAATATAAATATTGTTTTTCATGGGACTGTTTCCTTTATGTAAATAGTTACCTGTTCGAAAAGAGTGATTGTGCGGTTATTCTTTCTCGGAAATCGGGAAGAATACTGCCGCTAAAGCGGAAATTAGTACGGTTAAAATAATGGTTTTTGTACCTCCGGATATGGTTCCAAAAAATGGGTACCATTTTCCAAGGTGTTGCATCAAATAGCTCAACCCAAAGCCTGAAATTACGCAGCCGGCAATGACGGGATTGTGCTTGCAGGGCGGGATAAACACCGCCAGGAACATGCCAAACAAAGCCACGCTCAGTGCACTCACAACGCGCAAGGGCAGGAGATTGCCAGCCATAATACCCAGAGCAGTGCCGATGGCCCAGGCAGGGCTTGCGAAGATAGCGGCCCCGTAGGTGTAGTATGGATTCAAAGTGCCCGGTCTGGCGATGGTAATGCCAAAAATTTCATCCGTTACAAAATGTCCTATCAATAACCGATGTCCCAGAGAGAGTGTGGGTGGTAGATGTTGACTCAGCGCACAACTCATCAGCATATATCGTGCGTTGGTGACTAGTATAATTATTGCCATTTCAAAGTAACTTGCATGGGCAGCAATCACAGTAAAGCCGGCGTATTCGCCGGCTGATGCATTGTTCAATATACTGGCTAAAAAGCCTTGGAAAGCGTTTAATCCCGCATGTTTTGCGGCGACGCCCAAAGAGAATGCCACGGCAAAATATCCCAAACCAATGGGGATGCCGTGCTGAAATCCTTGTATAAACTGTTGCTTTTTATTCATAGTTTACATGTCGCTTCTTTAGTTTTTTGTATGTAAATTTCACCTTACACCCTGTTTCATCGCAGATGCCACGTACCAATGCTTCTGCGGTTTCTTTATCTTTTTCGTTGATACAAACCGAACACACCTCCGGTCCGGTGCTTAGGAAGCGGGACCAAGGGGTGAGAGGTGAGGTTTTGTGCCATTGAAAACAGAAAGAAATATAGGCGTGGGTCAATGCTTTGTCAATTCTTTGAATACATTCTATATCGGCAATTTCGCAAAGTTCAATTTCATTGCAAAATGGATTGGATGTCTGAAACGAATACATCGGATGTAATCGCCCCTTTCTTTTATTTATTGTCCTTGGGCAGCATCATTGCGCCACTGGATTTCCCACCGTTGTTGATTGATGAGAGAGTCCACATCAGGATTTGCAAAAAATGCGGCGTCGTGCTGGCATTTTTCTGTGGTCCTGGGTTTGGAAACAGTTTGTGTGCCATCCTCATTTTCAGTGATAACGGTAGAGCCTTCGTGAAGCAAGGGATCTTCGAACAGAGGCAACTCGATGGATGCGTCTATCTTGAAAGGACATTCATCGGTGGCAGGCAACAAATCGTGATGGCAAAGTACGCCCTGATAGTGCACATTGCAGTAATCCATAGGCACGGTGCCATCTTCGAAGATTTCAGTCTTTAATGTAGCATCACATATGCCGGGAATGGGCAATTTGCCGGAACGGCTACAAACAACCGCTTCTACAATACCCTCCGGCTGCTCGAAGGTTTTCCGTGGCAATTCCTCGTGGACGCGCTTCATAATCGCTCTCCAAAGGGTTTGCGCCACACGGGTTTCCTTATTGGCGTTACTGGTATCCATATGCACATTATTATCGTATCCGGCCCATGTGGTGCAGGTGTAGTAGGGGGTAAAACCTGCAAACCAAACATCCACATAATCGGAGGAACTACCTGTTTTACCTGCAATTCCCATACCGGGATCAAAATTACATCTGGTACCGGTGCCGGCGGGAGTCTTTACCACATCTTCCATAGCGTCGGTGAGAAGATATGCGGTGGTATCTTTGATGACAGAGTGCTCTCTATCTTCCCGTCTGTCTAAGATAATGTTACCATCGGCATCTGTTACTACGGTATACAACTTGGGGGTGTTATAATATCCTTCATTGGCAATTGCCGCGTAAGCAGCGTTTAACTCCAAAGGAGACACGCCGTTGGTCAAACCACCCAACGCCAAGGGCTGTTTCATATCTGTGTAGCGTTTGCCGTCACTCTTTACTTCGTTTTCTACCAAAGAGGTGAAGCCGAAGTTTTCCAAATATTCGTAACCCAACCGGGGGGTAACCACGGTGAGAGTCTTGACTGCGATGATATTTAACGATTCTGCAATACCCTGTCTGAAGTTCTGGATACCACGATAACCGGTGTCGTACCAGTTATTTACAGGTGTGCCGTCTTCGTAATTGAAGGGTGCATCATTGAAAACATTGGCTAAAGTCATACCATTGCTGTCCAGTGCGGGTGCGTACGCTGCCAGCACCTTAAACGTGGAACCGGGAGAGCGGGTAGCAGTGGTAGCTCTGTTGAAGGTTCGTCTGCCTTCCTTGGCACCGCGTCCGCCTACCATCGCCAGCACATACCCTGTTTTTTGATCTGAAATGACCATAGCAGCCTGGGGTTGTGCGGTCATGGAAATCTTTTCCACATAGTTATCTTCTTTTATTTCCACACCCAAATCTTCCATCATGGCAGTGCGGTAAAACTCTACCGCTTCCATAGCTTCTTCCTGGGAGGAGAAGATAAGGTTAAAGGAATTGTCCTCATGTTTTTTAAACCAGGACATCATATTTTCTTTACTAAAGTTCTTTACCGTATCGTCAGGAAGATATACGGAAAGAGCATAATTTAAGTACCATTTTACCTTTTCCGGATAGTTTTCGGGGTTGGCAAATTCTTCGTTTGCAATGCGTTGAATGGTGGGGTCCATGGTGGAGTAAATACGAAGTCCACCGGAGGTCAGCAGGGATTCTGCCAGATTGTCAGAGTAGCCTGCTTCGTGCATTAGGTCATCCCGTACCACCTCGTAAACCGCATCGGAAAAATAGGAGCCCGCGGTAGAATTCTCGTTGGAACGGAAGTCGATATCGAAGGAACCGATACGCTCATATACCGCATCTGTATCTGCAATGGCTTCGTCGTATTCGCTCTGGTTGATGAAGCCAAGCTTCAACATATTTGTCAAACAACGCTCTCTGCGTTCTGCATTTTTTTCCGGGAAACGGATGGGATTGTAGCCGTAGGGGTTCTGGGTAATACATGCAATTACCGCACTTTCCGACAAAGTCAGCTCACTACAGGATTTACCAAAGTATCGCAGGGAAGCGGATTCCACGCCCAGTGTATTCTGACCTAAGTTAATGGCGTTCATATAACGCAGGAGTACATCGTCCTTGGAATAGTATTTGGAAATCTCCAACGCCAGATATTGTTCCTGGATTTTACGCTTGATTTTTTTTATCCAGTTATCACCCTCGGAAGTCCATTCGGTAAAGATGGTATTCTTCAAAAGCTGCTGGGTGATGGTACTACCACCCTGGGTTTCCTGCCCGCCGGTTTTCAAAAACTGCCAGCCGGCACGGACAATACCCATCAGGTCGATGCCGTTGTGTTCATAAAATCGCTCGTCCTCGATGGCTACAAAGGCTTGTCCCAAATGCTTGGGAATCAAATCCATATCGTTGATTTGGATTCGGTTGGAGTTCATACTCACGTACTGGTCAATGGTGTTGCCCTCTTTGTCATAGATGATGGTGGCCTCACCTACCGCAACCACGTCACTCAAACGAATCTTTGGGGTGCAGGCAAGAATGCCCTTATATGCGCCCAAACCCAGACCGATGACGCAGGCTGCCAATCCGATGCCCACCAGGAAAAATATCTTCAAACCACTTACATTGGCCCGATGTTTGTTCTTATTAGATTTTGCACTAAGTCTCCGCTGTTTTTGACGGAGCCCTTTTTTACTGTAATTCATTTCGTGTCCTTTCGTTTACGAGAATTATAGATATTATACCAAAAATAAATATGTAAATAAAGAGTCATTTTTTAACATAGAAGAAATGGCATAGAATAAGTATTTCCTTTTTTAGGAAATCTATGATATGATTTTTTCAAATCAGTAAGGATCCGGTTATGGCCGACATTAAAAAGGGAGAAAACCATGCAGAATGATGCAAATAATACCTACCGCGTGTTACTTCAGGGTGGGGAGGGAGAGTATATAGAGAAAAAATCCCGTTTTATAGGTATCGTCCGCAAATGTGAGACGGAGGCAGAGGCTACCGCATTTGTGGAGGAGATGAAAAAGAAATACTGGGATGCCAGACA
>JAFQIE010000002.1 GCA_017397645.1 Lachnospiraceae bacterium
GAAGATGTTCAGGTGTACTATCGTGGTATTGACCCCACACCTATCCGTGACTTCATTATGACAGGATTCAATACACCCACCAGAATCGGTAATGCGATTGTACTTCCCGGTGATATCGTATTCGGTGCAGGCGGCGGTGTGCTGTTTATTCCCAGCCATTTGGTGGCAGAAGTTGTGGATGGCGCATCTAAAACCCAGGTAAAGGATATCTTCGGGTTTGAGATGATCACACAGAATAAATTCACTACAGCGCAGATTGACAGAAATACGTGGACAGTAGACATGCTGGATATGTTGATGGAGTTTATCAAAACAGATCCCCGTGGAGAAGAGTATCGTGATTTGGATTGGTCATTGGAATATGACCTTGCCATCAATGGTGATCCAAACGATACCCAGACTGCACTGTAAATAAACGGGAAATGGAGACCGTGATGAATAAAGCAATTGAGAATTATAGAAAAACATTCGGTGCATTGGCGCCGGAAATCAACGCCAATATTGAAAAATACCGTAAAGGTGATTTCAAAATTAAGGTTGTGCGCGAGGACGGAACGCCTGTTGTGGCAACGGTAAAAGCGGAGCAAAGGACCCATGCTTTTGACTTTGGTACCAGCGCATTAATGATTGGTAGTATGGGGGATAAAGAGCAGGAATATCGAGACGCGGTATCCAATTTGTTCAACCTCATCACCACAACATTTTGCTGGAAAGCTATGGAACCTCAACCCGGGAAATACAGATTTGAGGAAGGTAGTGAAGAAATCTATCGCAGACCCCCTTCGGACCGAGTGCTTGAATTTGCAAAAGCCAATCATATGAAAGCGAAGGGACAGCCATTATTTGCAGGCTGGTGGACCCCAGATTGGGTTCCACAGGATATTGATGAGTTAAAACAACTGTGGACGAAATATGCGACAGAGGTGGCCAAACGATACGACGGCGAATATAGCATATTTGATGTGGTAAATGAGTCCTATCATGTGAATGGCAGTTGGAAAAATATGAAGTGGTTGCCGGAATCAAACAGTGATTTTGCTAAGTGGCTGCTAAATACCGCCAGTGAAATCTTTTCCGACAAATGCGTGATGGAGCGAAATGAAGCAAGTGAAGTAAACTATGGTGAAGTTGGAGAAAAGTACTATCAGGAAAACAAAAAATTCCTGGAAGAGGGTGTACGCCTCGACTCCATCGGCTTCCAATTCCATTTCTTCAGCGGCGAGTCATGCGTGAATACCCATATTTCCGGCGAGGCAGGGCTTGAAAATATTTATAAGACCTATCACAAGATGGCAACCCTTGGTGTGCCCATGTACATAACAGAGATTACGATTCCTTCCGTGTATCCGGACATGACGCCTGAGGAGGGCGAAAGCCTTCAGGCAGAAATTCTGGAAAAGCTGTATAGATTATGGTTTTCCATTCCCAACATGCATGGAATCATCTACTGGAATTTGAAGGACGGAGATACATGGGTAAACGAGGATAAGTGCCTTGGATGCCTTCTGGACGAATACATGCGTAAGAAAAAATCCTACTATACGCTGGAGCATTTGATCAAGCATGAATGGAACACTTGCGTCACACTCACAAGTGATGAAGATGGCAACACCGGATTCTCCGGATTCTATGGTGATTATGATATTACGGTACAAATCGAGGGACAGCCGGCGCAGAAGCGCAGGGCAACATTTGATAAGGAATCTGATGTGCTGACAGTTACCGTATAGTGTTATGAATGACGGATTAATACAAACAATGGAAAGGAACAAACTCAAATGGAAAAAATTAGATTAGGTTTAGTTGGTTGTGGAAAAATGATGACGACTCATGCTGTGGGTGTAAATAGCATTTCTGACCAACTGGAGATTACAGCGGTATGTGACATCAATTTGGAAAACGCAGAAGATATGGCCGCTGCTCTAAAGAACCACCCTTATGTCACTACAGATTACAGAACAATGCTTGACTATGTGGATGCGGTTCTGATTGCACTTCCTCATGATTTGCACTATGAGTGCGGTATGTTTTTCGCATGGAATAAGAAACATATCTTGATGGAAAAGCCCCTGTGTAACACAGAAGAAGAGTGTTTGAGCCTGATTACCACCTGCGAGCAGGAAAATGTAGTTTTGATGTGTGCTTATCCGGTACGATTCTTCCCCGGTGTCCAAAAATTAAAAGAACTTGTAGATAGCGGAAACTTTGGAAGAATTATCCAAATGTCTATATGGACGGAGCAGTTGACAACGGCGAAGCCGGAACATTATATGAGATGGAACGCAACAGCAAGACTTGGTGGTGGACAGTTCTTTAGCCATGGTTGCCACTATGTTGATATCCTGCTTTGGTTTTTGGGCAATCCCGTCAAGGGCAGCCATTTAGGAACAAGAGTAGGAACTCCCTGGATACTGAAGGAAGGTACCAGCACGGCAATTATGCAGTTTGAAAACGGAGCATTAGGCTATCATGGTGCTACCTGGGGAGCACGAGGCTCTAAACTGAGAGTGGATTATCAGATTCAGACAGAAAAGGGAATGTTAGAGTACGACCGTATGGATGATTCCATTAAACTCTACGATTCTCACACCGAACATGTTCCCGGAGTCATAGAGAGTAACGATGAATACAAGGTTCTGTGGAGGGGAGATATCGTCAAAAAAGGCGAAATGCCCACCAAGCATACACAATATGAGATTCTTCACTTTATTGATTGTGTAAAAACAGGCAAGAGACCGATTACTGATGGTCGTGCTGCCCTTCAATCACTTCGTGTTATTTGGGCAATGTATGCTGCGGAAAAGAACAATGTAATAGCTGACCTTCGAGGATTGGGACTGGATCAGTATGACCCTACGGAAACACTTCCTTATCAGTTCTATAAAGAATAGATTTGTATGATATTACCATGGAATGAACCACTAGATTCCATGTTAGTAATATAGAATCAGCGAGATAGCACATGAAGCGTAAGTGTGCACGATACTTATTGGCAATAAAAGAAAGAGAGGAAAAAACATGAAAAAGAAACTAAGTAAAGTCCTTGGTGTAGTGTTAGCCGGTACGATGATTTTGGGTACCATGGCAGGCTGTGGCACTGAAGAAGTTACAAACAGTGAGAGTGCCGCAACAGAGAACTCGGCAGAGAGTTTAGGCGCAGAGGTGGGTGAAATCACATATCCGCTGGACACTGATGAAAAACTAACGATTGCTGTTAACAATTTCAAAGCGATTACAGCAGTATCAAAAGATTACAGTGCGACTCCCTTTGCTGAGGCATGGGCTGAACAGACAGGTGTAGAACTCGAGTTTATTTGTGTTGAAAATGACAGTGCTATGAACCTGATGTTTGCAGATGGTAATCTTCCCGATATCGTTATTTGGACACCTTACAACTATGCGGGAGGTCCTGCGGCTGCAGTGGCTGACGGTATTATCGAGCCTATCACCAGAGAGGAACTGGAGAAATATGCGCCTGATTATGTAAAGGTGTTGGATGAAGGTCATCCCGATTTGAACCGTACCTATAAGACGGATGATGGTGAATATTTTGGTTTTGGCCAGATTCCCGCAAGTCTCGAACTTCGTAACTCCAGTGGTATGATTGCCCGTGGCGACTGGTTGAAGGAGTGGGGAATGGAGGTTCCTGATACCTTGGAGGAATTGGAAGCATATCTTGAAAAGTGTAAAGAGAAGGATACCGTGCTTTACCCGTTAATGTCTTCTCATATTAACAGCCTTTCACTGGCTGGTTATTTAACATCTCCTTTTGGCTTGGTGACCGTAAATGAATATCAGATTGACGGTAAAGTTCATTTGGGATACGCAGAACCTGAATATAAGGATTATCTTGCATGGTTGATTAGCCTGGTAGAAAGGGGCTTGATGGACACCTCATTTACTACTTTTGATAATGCAGTATACGGAGGCGCTGCAGGCTTGTTCTATGGGGCTGTTGGTGGCGGTATCGGTACTTATATGTCATATGCAGAGGACCCTGCTTCCGGACTTGGAGATTTTGAAACCGTTGGTATCCCCACCATTACCGATAAGGATGGTGTTGCTCATTGCGGTAACGCATTCATTTCCAAGCCTGCAGGAGGAAGAGTATCATGGATTACTCCCCAGTGTGACAATAAAGAACTTGCAATGAAGTTCTTAAACTATGGTTATACTGAGGCAGGAAAACTGCTGTTCAACTTCGGCGTAGAAGGTGAGTCTTACACTATCAACGAGGAGGGCAAACCCGTATATACAGAGTGGATTACCAACAATCCAGATGGACTCTCTATGCAGTATGCAATGGCACAGTACAACCGTGCAGCAGTAGGTGGTGGACCTATGGTTCAGACCGATGAATATGCAAGACAGTATTTCTGGAGACCTCAGCAGCAGGATGCGGTTGAGCAGTGGAACAAGAATAACGGTTACTTATATACGATGCCTATCTACACGGTTGCAGATGAGAACACAGCAGCGTATGCAAAAATTAAGTCCGATATTGAAACTTATGTGGCAGAGTCCAGAGTTAAGTTTATTACCGGAGAAATGTCTCTTGACGATTTTGATACCGTTTATATCCAGACCCTTAAGGATATGGGAATCGACGAATATCTTGAGATTGTTCAAGAAGCTTGTGATAGATTCTATGCAAGATAAGAATCTGCTGTTTATTCATGATGGGATAGTAAAACTAGGATATATTATAAATACATCGACCTCAAATGAAGGGAGGAAAAAATGTTTTTAGGCAAAAAGAAACATGGTTTGAGCCTTTTGTTGGCCTTGAGCCTGATACTTTCGGGAATACCTTTTCCCGGTAACGTGCAGACAGTAAGTGCGACAGAGGCAAACTCGGAGTTGGGTATAACATATTATGTAAATGAAGACTTTGAGGATTATGACGTAGATGCTACACTTGTAAGTTTAGAGACAGAGGATGCGTATAGTTGGACAGTAACAGGTACCACGGCATGCTCAACAATAATGGCAAAATCCAGTATCACCGGGAATGAAAGTGATTCCGCGGATAAGGTGTTATGGCTTGGTAGCAGTTCAAAGGCAGCTTACTATAGACTGGACCTGACCGATGCAATTGAACTTGAGAATGCAGACCTAAGCGATAGCAATCTGGTAATTGAAATGGATGTAGCCCTTAAAGGAGAAGGCATTGATGCGGAAGCGGCAGATTTCGAGTTGCGTAATCTGAATTCGACTTCTTTCTTGAGATTCGACATTTTGAATGATGTTATGTCGCGTAGATTATCCGATAGTAGTTCGTCCACTTATTATAGTGGACCGTCTATTAGCAAAAGTCAATTTGTGAATTTCAAGATTGTAATTAATCGAGGAACAGACGAGAAGAGTTGTAGTTATTATTGGAATAACGAGCTGGTAGCCACAAGTATATACAGTGGTGATAGTACCGAGAAGGACGAAAGCAGCTTTAAGAAGATAACCAATGCAACAGAGTTAGGCAATATTCTAATTACAGTACCTAAAAAAACTGCCGACGAAGAACTCTATATTGACAATCTGAAGGTTTATACAGTGGAGGTTGCTGCGCCGGTACCTACAGATGAGCCTGTACCCACAGAAGCACCTGTACCCACAGAGGCACCTGTACCTACAGAGTCTCCTGCACCTACAGAGTCTCCTGCGCCTACACAGACGCCGGACCCTGCGGAAGCGAACCGTGATTATAGTGTAGATGAAGACTTTGATGATGTTGAAACGGGTATTTATATCAGTGGATATGAAACAGGAGATAAGTACTCCTGGGAACTTCCCCTTGCTGCAACAAGTTCCAACGTGGTGTCTAAATCCACGATAACAAACAATGAAGCTGATGCAGATGACAATTGTGTACTGATCTCCAGTAGTAATTCTAAAATCGGTTCATACAAGTTGCTTTTAAGCGAAGTAATTGCGCTCGAAGATGCATCACTTAGCAATAGCAACCTGGTAATTGAAATGGACATGGCCCTTGTAGGAGAGGGGGTAAAGGGTACAGCAGCTACTTTCCGTTGTTTTGATCAAAGCGGGACCAAAATGCTGGAGTTCCAGATTAACAACGATACCTGGGTGCGTTACTTTACCAGTTCAATGAAGTACACAGGACCGACGACGGCAAAGAATGAGTTTTACAATTTCAAGATAGTAATTAATCGAGGAACGGATGAAAAATGCTGTAGCTATTACTTGGACGATACGTTGGTGGCAACCAGTGTATTCAACGAAGAAACAATGGACGAAAGCAGTTTTAAGAAGAGTGCCAGTGTAACAGACTTCCAGCAGTTCCAGATTTTAATACCTACTCAAAATGCAGAGACAGCGGAAGAGGAACTCTATATTGATAATCTGAAGATTTATACGGAAGAGATTCCTGCGCCTACGGCTACACCTGTAGCGCCTACACCTGCAGCACCTACAGAAGCACCTGCACCTACAGATGAGCCTGTACCTACAGAGACGCCTGCGCCTACCGCAACGCCGTTGCCGGAAGGAGTCTATATTGACGAAAGTTACAACGCACAGACGGCAGGTACGGCAATAGCAAATACAGCGACAACCGGTTATTCATGGACACTCAATAATGCACCGTCTACCGCTGTAGTAGTATCTAAGGAAGATGTACTTACCGGTGCAAGTACAAGCGACTATTGTTTGGCGCTTCCCCATCCTGCGGCAACTGCTTCAGCCACCCGTTCAAGATATATTATGAAATTGGCTGAAGGAATTTCTTTGGGAGAAGCTTCCGCTAGTGCACAGGATTTAGTAATAGAACTGGATTTAGCTCTTGTTGGTGAAGGGTCTAAGACGGCAGGTGTTGATATCACTCTTAATACTAGTGGTACCATTATTCAGTTAAGATTAACGGATGCTTTATTAAGTCGAAGAATAGAGGGTTCCACTTATACTGAGGGAGTGGCAGTTACCAAAAACAAATTTACGACGCTTAAGATAACGGTTAATCGAAATACTAAGATGATCAGTTACTACTGGAACAACGAGTTGGTAGAGAGCGACATTCCGACCTTTACTTCGTCTGAAGTTACTGCATTTTCTAATATCAGATTTGATGTTAACCGGGAGGCTGAAGAGTCAGGAAGTATTGCTTTATATATGGATAACCTGAAGGTTTATGAAGCAGAGCCCCTTGCTTCTGTACGAGAAGCTGCTGTGACATTAAGTGCTGACACAGCGGTATGTAATGAGGCAGCACCCACTGTTGTATCCGTTACCGTAGATGGTAACGAGCTTGTTGCCAACACGGATTACACCACCATTTATGAAAAAGGCAAGGTAATCGTTCAAGGTAAAGGTAATTATGTCGGAAGAGTTGAAAAAGCATGGACAGTAACTCACCTTGAGGACACAGAGGGTAAAGGCTATTGCCCGAATTGTGATGAAATATTGAACGGCAAATGCGCAGTACAGGCTCGTAACCTTACCTTGACTGATGGTATTATCGTAAACTTCTATATGGATCTCACCGATAAGGTAGACGCAAGCAATACAAAGATGAAGTTTACCTACAACGGCAAGACCAGCGAAGCGACTCCTGTTTCC
>JAFQIE010000012.1 GCA_017397645.1 Lachnospiraceae bacterium
CAAGGATGATGAGGGTGCCTTGGTTGGGTTGACATTACAGGTATATCCTATGTTTGGTGAAAGTTATAATGTTCCTGTAGAAAAAGGTGTAGGTGGTCACGGCGGCGGAGATCCCGTACTTTTGGAGGATATCTTTGGCAATCCTGATCCCGATCCCTTTAACAGAGCAGCTTCCCATGTGGATGGGGCAATGAGTATTTTGACAGGTATTTGTGCAAATAAATCTATTGCTACGGGCATGCCCATCAATTTGAAGGATGAAATTGATTTAAGAAAACTTGGAAAGTAAATATCGAAAAAGGAACAAAGGAGACCTGTATATGGCAAGCAAAGTGAAAATTACGGTATTGAAGAAACTTCTTATGGAAGATATTGTGACAGAGTATGCGGGAAAGGATGCGATTTCCGTTTGCGGAAAGTTTGAAGAGGGAGATACTTTTATCACGGACGGCAGAACCGTCCCGGAAGGTTTCTGCACCTGGGCGTGGGCTGATATTTTCAAAGATATCATCTTCGTAAGAAACAACATGGATTGCATCGGAACAATCGATAAGAAATCTCAGATTGCAAGCTGTACGGATGGGTTCCGTCCGGTAATATTCCGAATTGAACCGTATGAAGAATAATTGAAAAGAGTCTTTTTGATAGTCGGGTGGGATTCTAATGAATCCCGCCCACTTTTTACACAAATGTACTTTTTATGTGTGTTTTTTGACAACATTGTGAAAACATCTTGATAATATTACGCCAATATATTATAATTGCTAAAGAAATTTATTTTGAAAGGAAGGTACTTTTCATGTTGAAAACAGATGTAGTAGTCATCGGTGCCGGCGCAGTGGGTTGTGCCATTGCCCGTGAGCTGTCCAAGTATGAAATTAATGTCATTGTGGTAGACAAAAACGACGACGTAGGCGGCGACGCCTCCAAGTCCAATTCTGCCATCATCCACACCGGATATGATGCCGCACCCGGCACCCTGGAATCCCAGTTGGTGGTAGCTGCCAACCCCATGTACGATGAAGTTGTAAAGGATTTGGATGTGCCCTTTGCACGTATTGGTGCAATTCTGCCCGCAATTACTCAGGAGCAGTACGACCAGCTCCCTGCCATTAAGGAGAAGGCATTCCGCAATCATGTCTATGATGTGGAATTCAAAACCGGTGAGGAACTGTTGGCTATGGAGCCCAATTTAAATCCTGAGGTGAAAGGCGGACTCTGGATCCCCAGAGAGAGCATCATCGACCCCTTTATTCTGGTACAGGCTCTGGCAGAAAATGCCAATGCCAACGGCGTAGAGTTTTTGTTAAATACCAAAGTAACCGGCATCAAAACCGAAAACGGTAAGGTTAAGAGTGTAGAAACCACCTCCGGTGAAATTGAAACCACCTACGTGATCAATGCCGCAGGTCTTTACTGCGACGAAATTGCTGAAATGGTTGGCAAGGCTGACTATAAAGTGGTAGCCCGTAAGGGACAGTTCTACATATTAGATAAGAACACCTCCTGTCAGGTAGAGCATATCGTATTGCCCATCCCCACCAAGGTGACCAAGGGCAAGCTCATGTGCCCTACCATTCACGGCAATATGCTGGTAGGACCTACCGCAGAGGATCAGGAATCCAAGGAAGACAAATCCACCTCCACGGAGGGCTTGAACAGCATTGCCGCTGATGTGCGCAATCTGGTACCTAATGTAAACTTACGCGAGACCATCACCCAATACAGTGGTCTGCGCCCCAACCGTAATCCCGAAGGTCTGCACTTTGATATGTACGACGACCTGCAGGGCTATGTGAACCTGTCCGGTGTCCGCTCCACAGGTCTCACCCTCTCCCTATCCATGGGCAAATATGTGGTACAGCAGTTGCAGTACCATGGTCTGGAAATGACCTTCAAGAAAAACTTCATCAAGGAACGTAAGGGCGTTGTGAAATTTAGCGAGTGCACCTTGGAAGAACAGGAGAAACTGATTCAGGAAAATCCTCTCTACGGCAACATCATCTGCCGTTGCGAGACCATCACCGAGGCAGAAATTCTGGATGCAATTCATCGTCCTCTGGGCGCCAAGAGCATGGACGCCGTGAAGCGTCGTGTGCGCGCCGGTATGGGTCGTTGCCAGGGTGGCTTCTGCGGTCCTAAGGTACTGGAAATCCTGGCTCGCGAGTGGCAGTGCGATGCATCAGAAATCAACAAAAACGTTGCCGGCTCTTATATGGTGACAGGCGTAACCCGCCGGTAACTTGGGAAAGGAGATAAAACAAATGTTTGAGATAAATTGTGATGTGGTAATTATCGGCGGCGGTCCTGCGGGACTTGCGGCAGCCATTGGCGCCAAGGAAGAAGGCGCAGAAAAAGTACTCATTATCGAACGCGACAATGCCCTGGGTGGCATCCTGCAGCAGTGCATCCATCCCGGATTCGGTTTGACCAGATTCAAAGAAGAACTGACCGGTCCTGAATTCTACGGCAAATTTGTGGACCGCGCCAAAGAATTGGGTGTAGAATATATGTTGAACTCCATGGTGCTTTCCGTAGACCACGAAAACAGTCAGGTAATCTGCGTAAGCAGTGAAAAAGGAATGACCTGCGTCCATGCAGGCAGTATTGTTTTGGCAATGGGCTGTCGTGAAAGAACCCGTGCCAACATCGTTACTCCCGGCACCAGACCTGCAGGTCTTTACACCGCAGGTGCCGCACAGCGTCTGGTGAACCGCCAGAATATCATGGTAGGTAAAAAAGTAGTGATCTTAGGCTCCGGTGACATCGGAATGATTATGGCACGCCGTATGTCCTTAGAAGGTGCCAAGGTGGTTTGCGTGGTAGAGCTGATGTCCTACCTGGCAGGACTTACCCGTAACCGTGTACAGTGTTTGGATGACTTCGGTATTCCCCTTAAGCTGGCACACACCATCACCCGCATCGAAGGCAATGAGCGTGTGACCGGTGTATGGGTTGCCCCTGTGGATGAAAATAAGGTACCCATCAAAGAACAGGAAGAATTTATCGAATGTGATACCGTTTTATTCTCTGTTGGTTTGCTCCCCGAGAACGAATTGACCCGCAAGGCCGGCATCGCCATCAATCCCATTACCAATGGTCCTGAGGTGAACCAGTACATGCAGACCTCTGTTCCCGGCGTGTTTGCCTGCGGAAACGTGGTCCATGTAAACGACCTGGCTGACAACGTAAGTGAAGAAAGTGCCCGTGCCGGCAAATATGCGGCGCAGTACGCAATGAAAAAACTCCCCACATCCACCGGCACTGTCACATGTGTGACGGGACGCAATGTGCGTTACCTCTGTCCTCAGAAGATTCAGAAGGCAGAAGGCAGTGAAAAGGTAAGTCTGTACTTCCGCGTGCTGAATCCCGAGCTTGGTGTGAAATTAGTGGCAAAATGCGGCGACGAAATCATTGCCCAGAAAAAAGCATTCCGCGTGAATCCCGGTGAGATGGACCATATCGCAGTAGATACAGCAAAGCTCACTACGGATGCCATCACCGTTGAAGTGGTAAAGGAGGACTAAATTTATGAGTACGATTAAGAAAGAAATTATTTGTACCGTATGCCCCAGAGGCTGCCATATGGAAGTAGAAGGACAGGGAGACCAAGTCATCTCTGTTACCGGTTATACCTGTAACCGCGGTTTGGAATATGCCAATACCGAGTTTGCACATCCCGTGCGTATCCTCACCACCACTGTAAAAATGGCCGGCGTAAGCAATGACCTTTTGCCTGTGAGAAGTGCTTCTCCTCTTCCCAAAGAGAAGTTGTTCGACTGTATGGAAGTAATCCGTCAGACAGAAGTGAAACTTCCCGTGGCTTGCCACGATGTGATTATCTCCAATATCTGTGGTACCGGTGTGGATATCGTGGCCACAAAGTCCGTAGAGTAACAATTAACAGTAAATTATAGAATAAAGGAATTAAAAACATGAGTTCAAATTCCACGAAAAAAATCCTGATTTGTGAATTTCATCAGGAGACCAATACCTTCAATCCCATTCCTGACGGTTGGGAATGTTTCCGTGCCGGACGCTATATGGAAGGACAGGAAATTTGCGATATCTGTAAGGATATCCCATGTGCCGTCCATGGAGCAATGGATGCCATTGCTGAAGCAGGTGGAGAGGTTTATCCCACCTTTGCCCTGTATGGCACTTACGGCGGCCGGGTAACGGATGAGGTTTTGAACACCTTTTTAGAGAAGGTTCGCATGTATGCAGAAAAGGAACCTGACTTCGACGGCATCTACGCAAGCCTTCATGGCGCCACCTCTACTGCCAGCGTGGACGATGCCTGTGGTGAAATTCTTGCCATGCTTCGCGAATTGGCCGGCGACCGCCCCATTGTGGCAAGTTGCGATTTACACGCCAACATCACACAGAAAATGTTGGACAACGTAGATATCATCAGCGGTTATCAAACCTATCCTCATGTGGACTTTTACGAATCCGGATATCGTGCCGCATCTTTAGGCATGAGGATTTTGGCCGGAGAACCTACCGTGATGGCTACTACCACCATTCCCATGATGGTGCCCCCTGCGGGATACAGTTCCCTGGAAGGTCCTTTCAAAGAGGTCATTGACTTTGGCAAGGGAATGATTGCTGACGGGACACTGTTGGATTTCTCCACCTTCCAGGTACAGCCCTGGTTGGATATTCCTAACATCGGAAGCACTGTAATCGCCATCGCAGACGACGAAGAAACCGCAAAAGCAAAGGCGGACGCATTGGCACAGGCTTTATTTACACGCCGCGATCTGTACTGGCCTGACTTAATGACCATCGATGAAGTCATCGATCTGGCAGAAAAAGATACCACACAAAAACCTGTGATTTTAGCAGACTCCGCCGACTCCACTAACGGAGGTGCCGTAGGTGATGGTATTGCCGTGGCATTGCGTTTAGTAGAACGAGGTAGCAATATCCGTGCCGGCATGTATATCAAAGATCCGGAGGCGGCACGCCAAGCCTTTGAAGTAGGTGTTGGCAACAGTGCAGAATTTACCATCGGTGCCAAATTTACCCCCGATGTCCCCGGTCCCTTAAAGGCTATGGGTACCGTACGCTCCCTGCATGACGGTCACTTCCGCAACGAAGGTCCCGCCGGCAAGGGCTTCCCTTACTATGTAGGACGTGCCGCAGTTATCAGTGTTGGTAACATCGACATTATGGTATGTGATGCCCCTAAATCTTCCGGCGATCCCCAGTTGCTTCGCCATTTTGGCATTGAACCCACACTGTATGATCTGATTGTTGTCAAGGCGAACACCTCCTTCCGTGCACCCTATAGTAAATTTGCAGGAGAAATCTGTTACGCAGATACTCCCGGAGCCGGAAGTTCCAATCTATTATCCTTACAGTGGCATAATATTCCCAAGGGATTCTATCCCTTTGATTTGCCGGAGGGATACGAACCGCAACCGGCAAAGATATGTAGTCAACACTAACCCGCCCTTTTATAAAAAAGAGCGACCTTAGGTTTCCCTTTGGTCGCTCTTTTATGTTGTTTTAAATCATGCGATAATGACCTGTACACCGCTTTTCTTTAGGATTCGAAGCATATCCTTGGGAGCATGCTTGTCCGTGATGACAATATCAATTTCCTGCAAGGAGCAAAGATTTGTCATGGCACGCTTGCCGAATTTGCTGGAGTCGATAAGAGCAATTGCCTGTTTCGCGTTTTCTATCAGCTGTCTATGTAATCTGGCCTCACCAATGTGATAGTCAGTAATGCCATCTTCCGTGATACCTCCTGTACCAATAAAGGCTTTGTCGATATTAAAATTGGCTATGCATTCGGCAGAGGGGAATTCTGACAAGGTCAGTTCTTTGGTGCGCAATTGGCCCCCGGGCAATACCACATTGCATCCGGGTATCTCGCTGAGGGCAATGGCCGTGCGAAGAGCGTTGGTAAACGCAGTAAAATCCCCCAGGTCCTTCATATACTGTGTCATGGCCTGAACTGTGGTGCCCACGCCCAAAAAGACGCAGTCTTTCGGGGAAATTAGTTTCGCTGCTGCAGCCGCAATTGTCTGCTTGGCATCGGCATGTTCGCTGGCACGATTGGCATATTCCGGTTCACCACCCATGGGAGTATTTAATACGGCTCCGCCATAGACGCGACGCAGATGTCCGTGTTGTTCCAAATATTTCAAATCCCGGCGCACAGTTTCAATAGAAATATCAAAGGTTTCCATCAACTGTTCGTTGGTGACAGTGCGCTGTCTGGTAATCATGTCTATCATTTGGTTTCGTCTGTCTTGTAACATAAAAGGTCTCCTGATTATTTCTCTACAAAAGTATCCGAAGTAGATGTTTCTACATCCGCGGTTTTCGTTGACGGTCGGGCACCGGATAACAGTATCATGAACGGCAAAGTAACCATGACAGGATATAAATACCGCAGCTGAACGCAGGGGCCCAAAAACAGAGTGAGGTAGAATCCTGCGATATAGGACAGTGGCAGGAGCGCCCACCATTTCTTCTTTAATATAAGATAGGCACCCAGCAAAATGTAAGCCCAGAAGAAACTACCGGGAACAAACAAAAGCTTTATCAACAACGGATATTCCAAATACCCGTTGTTATCAGACCATTCCTGTAGTCGGTCATATAGAGCAGGCCATTTGGAATCCTGATACACAGGCCAGGGTTCCAGCTCGTCCTTTTGCCAATAGGTCTGTACGTAACCTAAGTTGGGACGGGTGGCATAGCTGTAAATATTGGCATGGGTTGCGTCGAACGGAGATAGGTACCCTGCGTTGATAGCCAGTGCGGCATTTACAAAATCTCCCGGATGAGCCAGGAAAAGGTCCATATAGGTTTTAACAAACGCCTTGGGACGGTACAGGATTAAGGCCGTATTGGTATGACTCTTTACAGGGTCTGACAACTGGGGGAGGTAGTTCTTGTACCCTTCGTGGAGCAAAAAGTCGTTGGTCAGTGACTTCTGTGCGTCCGTCATGGTATTGTCGTCTTCCGGCAGAACATCCACGCCGCCGTGGTAAATCATGCATCTGGCGAACTGCTGGATGGGCATGCTTAGCATTTCCCGTTTGTCGCCCTGATCTGCGTTGAGGGCCTTGGACAGACCCGGCAGAATCAGAAGACCAATGACCAATCCCAGGGTCAACAAGGAGAGAAGGCCACCATAAAACCTGCGTTCCTTTTTGCTAAAAATGAGAAGTGCTAAAAGCAATACCATGGGCACCAGAATCGCAAATTTTCCATTGTTGCGATATAGAATGGAGCCGATGGTAGAAATAACAATCAAAGGATATTCCATGCGGAATGAAATCCTGCCTGCTTCTTCCGTGGGCGACAGATATAGGGAAAATAATGCCACGGTCAGCACGGTGAAAAAGACGGTAAAATATACGTCCTTTGTCACGCTGACGCTCATGTACCCGTGGAAGGGATACAACATGCATAAAGCCAGGGTGGCAATCAGTGCCCACTTGCGTACGCGGAATTTAGCGAGCGTCCACAACCCGTAACTCATAGACAGAGCCAGTAAAACCATCTGTACAATGGTGTATAAAGCCAAGCCGGTATTTACATTATGGAAAACGTCGGTGCCTAAGAACACAAAGAACCGCAGGGTCAGTGTATGCATCAAAGGATGGTGGTCGTAGTAGAAATCGTTTCCGATTTGCCACATCTGGTTGCTGATATCATACGCACCCACGCAGGGATAGTAAGCCAGAAAGTAGGGAAGCCATGCAAGCAGTAAAACAAGAGCGCTTCCGAAGAAAAACGTTTTGCCGCTTAGGGTAATACCCCTGCCCTTGATAGCAAATGTGATATCGGTTGCCATGGGAAGTCCCGCGTTCTTAGGGGGAGTCTTTTCTGCCAACAAGAATAGTGTACCCATACATGCACCCAACAGGGCACCCAGCAGGATGCTGATCAGAAGCGTTTCAAATAAATAAGCGCCGGTCCATACCACATTGCCGGCTCTGGTTAAGTCGCCGATAGCTTTGCTCAGAAAAACAAAGGCAAAGGAAATGATAAAATATAATGAAAATACCCATTTGGGGGCAACTTTACGGTTTGTTGTTTGCTTCATTTTTACCACTCCTTTCCTTCACCTTGAATGATTAAACTTAACGAAATTAAATATGTCATCATTTTATCACGGGAAACGAATTTTCGCTACTGATTTTCTTGAGTTTATGTGTTATAATAGAAAGGAAAATTGATTGGAGGCCAAAATGCACCGAAAAATATACGGATTTACGACTACAATTGCACATGTATTGAGTCTGGCCATGACGCTCCTGTTGTTTTTCACTGCGTTCTTTTTCACAGCCTACGCTTTGGACATGGAGAGTCAGCTGGTTTTGTTTGCGCGGGACCATCTTTTGGCACAGGCGGCAGCACTTTGTGTTGGGGGTGGCTTGCTATTCCTTGTGGGGAAATGGGCAGCACGAAAGGACCGCTACATAGAAAAGATTTTGTTGGTTTTGGCCATGGCTGAAATCTTGCTTTTGGGCGGACTGTTGATTTTATACGGTAAAACTGTTCCGGCAGCGGATGCATGGTCCGTTTATGACGCGGCAGCCAGATTGGCAGTGGGGGATACCACAGTCATTCATCCGGAGAACTCTTATCTGTCATATTATCCCCAGCAGGTGGGATTGATGGCATTTCTGGAACTGTTGCATCGCATTTGGAATATGCTTGGCATTGACCAGCACGCATATCATTTTATAAAGATTATTTATGTATTGCTGACGATGGGTACAGTGTACGCGCAGTATCTGGCCATCAAGATTTATGCCGGGGAGCGAATAGTACCCTGCCTGTATCTCGTATTGGCAATGCTGAATCTTCCGATGATTATGTATTCCTCTTTTGTATATAGCGAGGTGCCTTCCGTGTGTGCCTTCAGTTGGGGTGCATACTTTTTGTTATTGTTTTTACGCAAATACAAAAGATGGGCGTGGATTCCCGGCGTAGTATGCTTTACCTTGAGCGTTATGTTGCGGAAGAATGCTTTAATTTTAATGATTGCTGTAGTCATTGTGTTGCTGGTGGAAGCGTTGGGGAGAAGAAGATGGGGATACTTGGCATTGGCGGTATGCTGTATGGTGACATCCCTGACCATTTTGCCTGCAGTGCAAAAGGGCTATGAAATGCGTTCCGGCAGCACCCTGCGAACGGGCGTGACGGCACTTTCCTATATAGCTATGGGGATGCAGGAGTCCAGCAGAGCCAACGGATGGTACAATGGTTTTAATTTTAACACTTATCAGGATAGTGGCATGGACAGTGAGAAAACCGATGAAATCAGTCGGGAAGCCATTCAGGAGAGAGTGGATTATTTTAAGGAGAACCCCGGGGCGAGAAATGTGTTCTATTGGGAAAAATATCTATCCCAGTGGGGGGATGGTACCTATGCTTCCAGACAGGCTACATTGGCTACTTTTGGCGGCCGCAATGCATGGTTTGAATCCTTGTATCAGGGGAAAGGAAGCAGAACTTTTATCGCATATGCCAACGGATATCAAACGCTGCTTTATTTAGGTGCGTTGTTGTTTTTGCTCTTGCCATTGAAAAATATGGTGCGGGGAAAAGGCGATATCGTTGTTTATCTTGGATTAATCGCAGTTCTGGGCGGACTGCTCTTCCATATGATATGGGAGGCCAACGCCCGGTATATATTCACATACAGTTTACTTTTGATGCCCTATGCGGCAGCAGGGGTGAGCAAATTGAAATTGGGGAGGTTGTTTCGTAAGTGAAAAAAATATCCTCTAACATTCTATTTATATTAGGAGGCTTGGCGGTGATTATCGGCTTCCTGCCCTATGTGATACTGGGACAGGATGCCATCTTTGTCTATCATGACCAGTTGGATGGGGAATTGATTGCCTATTTGTTACATGCCAGACATTTGGGGGAGAGCGGTCCCTTCCTTGAATTTATGGGTGGCTCCGCCAGAACGGCGTTGACGGTTCCGGCTCCTTTGTTTGTGTTGTTGTATTCTGTGATGGACGCGCATTTGGCGCTGGCCTTGATGCAGCTTTTGGGTAGCCTGTGTGGGTTCGCGGGAATGTACCTGCTAGTGAAAATGCTGCGTAAGACAGTAGAGCCGTTGCACTTTCCGGTTTGGGTTGAGGAATTGGTGGCTGTCGCTATTGGATTGATATACGCCTATCTGCCTTTTCTGCCGGTGTACGGACTGAGCCAGTATGGCATGCCGTTATTGCTCGTCTGTGGCATTTGGATTTGTCGGAAGGAAAAAGGAATGTGGCCCTGGCTGTATGTACTGTTGTATGGACTATGTTCCTCACTGGTACTCAGCGGATTTGGTGTTTTAGCGGTGGGTGTGGTTGCCGCACTCGTTCTATTCATAGGTAAGAAAAAAACGGCAGCGGGCAGACTGTTTGCTTTTGTAGGGGTTCTTTTAGGAGTGTACGTGGCGGAGAATCTGGAACTGTTGGGACAGATTCTTCTTGGACATGGAGAGACCTCCCACAAAGGGCGGTATGTACTTCGCGGAAGTGCATTTTGGCCCACTCTTTGGGAAAACCTTGTGGATAGCAAGGTGCATACCAATGATTTCCATTCTACATTTCTTTGGGGTGTGGTGCTTGTGGCAGCATGCTTGCTTTTGACGAGAAGGTATAAGAAATTAACCCGCACTATGGGAGTTTTTCTGGGATGCATTGCAGGAGCGTCTGTGATTTCTGCCTTTTGGGATTGCACTCTTGGGGTGATGCTACGGGAGGAGATGGGCGGTTTGCGAAGTTTCCAAATGAATCGCCTTCTTTGGCTGACACCGTTTTTGTGGTATGCGCTCCTGGCATTGGCTCTTTTTGGAGTGGCAAACCACCTGTGGGAGAGCAGACAAAAAGAAGGAATTGGGTGCAAAGCCTGTGCTTGGATTGGCGTACTCCTGTTGGTGGGGATGGTTGTTCTCAC
Source organism: Lachnospiraceae bacterium (assembly GCA_017397645.1). Classification (GTDB taxonomy): domain Bacteria; phylum Bacillota; class Clostridia; order Lachnospirales; family Lachnospiraceae; genus Acetatifactor. The sequence continues at coordinate 10,939 of JAFQIE010000012.1, forward strand.
CGGAGGGAAGGTGCTCACGGCAAGTCATTTGAAAGCCAACGTCAAAAAGATGGTAAATGCGCAGTACAATGCCATGAGTTTTTCTGATTATTATGCCATCGGTGTGATGGAGCAGGTAGAAAAGTATATTGAGGATATCACGGGAGCCGGCAAGGAAGACTATCGGGTAGTAAGTTTTGGCATTGATCCGGCAGCAGCATTGTATCATGGGTTCTATTGTTTGGATGGGTATTCTAATAATTACGATTTGGCCTATAAGTTGGCGTTCCGTCAGGTGATTGCATCGGAACTGGAGCGCAGCGAATACATCCGTCAGTCTTTCGATGATTGGGGGAACCGCTGCTACTTGTTTTCTTCGGAATGTCCCGGATATTACACCATAGAAAAGGGTGGTTTCTATTTGAAGGATTTTCAGATTGATACGGAGGCACTTAAGATATTAGGCGGGGATGATACTTATTCGGATGGAGCCGGTATTTATCTGTTTTCTGCAGTTTACATAGAGAATGCAGAAAGCCGGGGGCTGACGTTGATGCGTGAATTACCTTTCGAAACAGAAGACAGTTATTATAGAATATTTTTATATGAAGTGGAGAAATAAGCATGATTAGCTTTAGAAATGATTACAGTGAAGGTGCCTTGCCGGAAATTATGCAGGTATTGCATGAAACAAATTTTGACCAGACTGTGGGGTATGGCTTGGATGAATGGTGCGACAAGGCACGGGCAAAAATCAAAGATGCCATTGCGTGTCCTAGTGCGGATGTGCATTTTTTGTTGGGTGGCACTCAGGCGAATCAGACCTGTATCAGTGCCTTCCTCCGTTCTCACGAGGCGGTGATCGCGGTGGAAACAGGGCATATCAATGTCCACGAAACCGGGGCCATTGAAACTACGGGACACAAGGTGCTGACAGTGATGGGCAAGGATGGTAAGGTGACGGCTGCCCAAATCCGCTGTGTAGTAGAAGCGCATACCGACGAGCACATGGTTAAGCCGAAGATGGTTTATATATCTGACTCTACGGAAATCGGAACCATATACACTTTACAGGAACTGGAAGAAATTTCTGCCTGCTGCAAGGAACTCGGATTGTACTTATATCTAGACGGCGCCCGCTTGGGAAGTGCATTGACGGCGGAGGGGAATGATGTTACCCTGTCCGACCTGCCCCGTTTGACGGATGCCTTCTATATAGGAGGAACTAAGAACGGTGCACTGTTTGGTGAGGCGGTGGTGCTTGTAAATCCTGCCTTGAAAGAGGATTTCAGATATCTTATCAAACAGCATGGCGGTATGCTGGCAAAGGGTCGCCTTTTGGGCATCCAATTTGCAACCCTGTTCACCGATGATTTATTCCTTCGGGCGGCAAAGCATGCGAATGAATGTGCTGCTAAGTTGAAAAAGGGTTTGGCCGAATGTGGGGTTACCTTTATGGCAGATTCTGTTACCAACCAGCAGTTTCCTATTTTCACAGAAGCACAAATTGCTAAGTTGGCAGAAGAATTTATGTTTGAGAGATGGGCTAATGTGGACGCAGATCACGCGGCTATCCGATTCTGTACTTCTTGGGCTACCAAGGAGGAGCAAATTGATATGTTGATTCAGGCAGTCAAATCTCTGTAAAGCAAAATTTTTAAAATGCTATTGACTTTAGTATGGTAGCGTGCTACTATAATAACATAATGAAGTGGCAGGGAAATAGACCCCCACAAAAAAAGAGTGCGAACGGCACAGAAGAAAGAGGTAAATTATGAAAAAGAAAATCGCGTTATTAGTTGTTATGACAATGGTTATGGGTATGGCATTGACAGGATGTGGCGAGAAACCCGCTGCAGTATCCTCCGATGCAGTAGTTGAGGATGCAATTGTGTATGCAGTAGAGGCAGGTTCTGCCGGAGAAGCTGCAGCAGAAGACAATGGATTTACATTTAACTCCGTAAACACTCAGGCAGATGCTTTGATGGAAGTTGCAGCAGGTACTTCCGACGCAGCAATCATCGACCTTTTGATGGCAGGCGCTATGATTGGTGAAGGAACCAGCTATCCTGATTTGGTTTACACAGATAAGTTGACCACAGAGGAGTATGGTGTTGGTTGTAGAAAAGGTTCTGACCTTCCTTCCTTCATTAATGCAGTATTTGCAGAGACTTATGATTCCGGTGCTATGAAGATGGTAGCAGAAAACTACGGTGTTCAGGAATCCTTGGTAGAGCAGCCTGCATCCGCATTTGCTCCTGCAGAGGACAGTGATGTTGCTTACATTCAGGATAAGGGAACCTTCCTGGTAGGTATCACAGATTTCGCTCCTATGGATTATCAGAACGAAGCAGGTGACTGGGTTGGATTTGACGCAGATATGGCTCGTATCGTTGCACAGGAACTTGGTGTTGAAATTGAGTTCGTAGTGATTGATTGGGACAGCAAGATTATGGAACTTGATTCCAAGAACATCGATGCTGTATGGAATGGTATGACACTTACCGATGAAGTAAAGGCAGCAATGGATTGCTCCAATCCTTATTGCAACAACGCACAGGTAGTAGTAGTTCCTGCAACTGCAGAATAGGTCAGCAAGACTACCACCCTTGGAGGTAAATTATGTTTTGGACAGTGACGCAGTCCCTATTGGGCGGTCTGGCCACTACGATTGAAATCTTCCTATTCACCTTGATATTTTCGTTGCCCCTTGGTTTGATATTTGCATTCGCATCTATGAGCAAGTGGAAACCTTTAAAATGGTTGATGGATGTAATCGTGTGGGTTGTTCGAGGCACTCCGTTAATGTTACAATTAATTATCATATTTTATGGCCCAGGTCTTTGGCTGGGCCATAATATATGGAATGGCGGAGAAGCCGGTCGATTGACTGCTACGGTAGTGGCATTTTCTTTTAATTATGCATGTTACTTTTCGGTAATTTTCCGTGGAGGTATCGAAAGTGTACCTGTCGGACAAAGAGAGGCAGGGGAAGTTCTGGGTATGACACGTAGCCAGATTTTTTTTAAGGTTACGTTATTGCAGATGATTAAGCGTATCGTACCCCCTATGTCTAATGAAATTATCACACTGGTAAAGGATACTTCGTTGGCACGTATCATCGCGGCCTATGAATTGACCTTTGCCGGATTTTCGTTTATGAAATCAGATGGATTGACATGGCCCTTATTTTATACAGGCGTATTCTATCTGCTCTTTGTTGGTATTTTGACATTGCTGTTTGGTTATATAGAGAAGAAACTTGACTACTTTAGATAAGGAGATGCGTATGGCAATATTGGAAGTAAAAAACATACAAAAAAGCTTTGGCAATACGCAAGTATTGAAGGATGTCAGTTTCTCCTTAGAAGAGGGCAATGCGTTGGCTATTATCGGTTCTTCAGGTTCCGGTAAGACCACACTGCTTCGTTGCTTGAACTTTTTGGAGAAGCCAAATGGTGGTTCCATCAGTGTGTGTGGAGAAAGTCTTTTTGATGCATGCCAGGCCCAGGATTGGGAAAAGAATCTGCGGACCAAAAGACTACATTTCGGCATGGTATTCCAGTCCTTTAATCTGTTTCCGCAGTATACGGCGTTGGAGAATGTGATGCTGGCGGAAAAACTATTGGCACAGGAGCGACCTGATTTTAAGCAGAATAAAGCACAAATCATAACTGAGATAGAAGCACATGCCAAGGAACTGTTGGCGCAAATGGGACTTTCTGAGAGGATGAACCATTATCCCCATCAATTGTCCGGTGGTCAGCAACAACGTGTGGCCATCGCAAGAGCGCTTGCGTTAAAGCCGGATATCTTATGCTTTGATGAACCTACTTCCGCACTGGACCCTGAACTTACGGGGGAGGTGTTGAAGGTAATCCGTGGTTTGGCGGAGCAAAAAACCACAATGATTATCGTGACCCATGAGATGGCGTTTGCCAGAGATGTGGCAGATCAGGTGATTTTCATGGACGAAGGTGTTATTGTGGAGCAAGGGGATGCCAAGGAAGTGATAGACAATCCCAAGGCAGAGCGAACCAAGCATTTCTTGGCAAGATATACGCAAGAGAATAATTAATCGTGTAAAGGACAGGTTCCGGTAGGGCTTGTCCTTTTTTACTTTTTGCAGATGAGTGACATGCGGACACAGGGATGGTTTATGATTTGTTTATTTGACACGCTTATAACGCAGGAATATAATATTCGTAGACAGGCAAATCTGAAATAAGAGGTGCGAAATGGCTAAGAAAAAAGTGTTGTTGATTGTAAATCCCTGTGCGGGGCAAAAGAAGGCAAATAGATATTTGGTGAATATTATCAATACATTTAACCGTGCTAAGTGTGAGGTGATTACCTATATCACGGGTAAAGCCGGGGACGGCGAAGATGCGGCGAAGCACTACGCTTCTAAAGTGGATCTCGTGGCCTGTTGTGGCGGCGATGGTACTTTCAATGAAACCATGTCCGGTGTCCTAAAGAGTGGAGTGGATATACCCATTGGTTATATTCCGGCAGGATCCACCAACGACTTTGCCACCAGCATGAACATATCCCCCAAGATTATGCAGGCGACGAAAGATATCATAGAAGGAGAGCCCACGCTTTTGGATGTGGGATTGTTCAATGAACGGTATTTCTCCTATGTGGCTTCTTTTGGTGTGTTTACGAAAACCAGTTATACAACACCACAGGATTTAAAAAATGCACTGGGGCACACGGCGTATGTGCTGGAGGGACTTCAGGAATTGACGCAATTAAAATCCCACCACTTGAAGTTTGAGTTTCCTGATGGACAAGTGATAGAGGATGATTTTATTTTTGGTGCAATCAGCAATTCTACCAGTGTGGGAGGGGTGCTTAATCTTTCCACGGATAGGGTCGACTTGCATGATGGGAAACTGGAAGTGATTCTGTTTCGCGAACCCAAGAATCTAAAGGAACTGACGGATTGCGCTAAAGCCATTCAGAAGCAGACCTATGATTGCAGCATGATGACCTTTTTGGCAACAGAACAGGTACGCATTACTGCTCCGGACAATCTGCATTGGAGCTTAGATGGAGAACGGGAAGAGGGTTGTACAGAGATTAACGTTACATGTCTTCATCACAAATTGTCCGTGTATCAGAAGCGTTGATGGTCCACATGCATTCCTTCATATAATAGGTAATGATCAAGGGTTGCAAGCAATCATTGATTTGTAATTTACAATTGAATTCGATTTGATTGACGAAACTGCGTCGTATCCAATAGGAGACCACCTTATATCGCTCGTTGTGAAGGCCCACATAGAGTGGTTTAATGTGGCCTTCTCTGTCAAAGGAAGCAATGACCGGGATAATGGTGAATGGAAAATAATCATGTGAGTTATTGGAAATAATCTGCGCCATATTTTAAATATCCGGTGTATTACGCACTGGACAATCCGCCTCCTTTCTGATACACTGATTATATACGAACACACGTTCGATTGCAAGAGGAATATAAAAATTAAAAGAACCAAATTTTACCGGAGAAGGCCTCCGGGTTTTATCGCGAAAAAAAGGCCGGAAGGGAGGAAGAGATGTCTGATAGAACTTATATTGTAATTGACTTGAAGTCATTTTTTGCCTCCGTGGAATGTGTGGAAAGAGGCTTGGATCCGTTGACCACTAATCTGGTGGTGGCGGATGCATCGCGCACAGAGAAGACCATTTGTCTGGCGGTGACCCCTTCCCTGAAGGCGGTGGGAGTGGGTGGACGTCCCCGTTTATTTGAATTGGTGCAGAAGGTGAGGGAAGTGAATATCGAGCGGAAAAGACGTGCTCCCGGCAGACAGTTTACCGGGTCTTCCTATGATGCCATCGAGTTGGCGGCTTCACCGGAGCTGGAACTTTCCTATATCGCCGCCGCACCCAGAATGGCCTACTATATGAAATACAGTACGGATATCTATAATGTCTATTTGAAATACATTGCCCCGGAGGATATGCATGTCTACTCCATCGATGAGGTGTTTATGGATGTGACGGCTTATCTGGATACCTATAAAATGACAGCCAGAGAGTTGGCACTGACCATCATCAGAGATGTATTGGCTACCACAGGTGTCACTGCTACGGCCGGTATCGGTACGAATATGTATCTGGCTAAAATTGCACTGGACATCATGTCCAAACGGCAACAAGCGGATAAGGATGGTGTGCGTATTGCCCAGCTGGATGAATTGTCTTACCGGAAGTATCTTTGGAATCATGTGCCCCTGACAGATTTTTGGAGAATTGGCAAAGGATATGCCAGGAAATTAGAACAAAACGGTTTGCATACCATGGGGGATGTAGCCAGATGTTCCATGGGAGAACCGGGAGACTTCTATAATGAGGATTTGCTCTATCGCCTGTTTGGAATCAACGCAGAGCTTTTGATTGACCATGCCTGGGGGTGGGAGCCTACCACCATCGCAGACATCAAGGACTTTAAGCCGGAGAGAAATAGCTTGGGTTCCGGGCAGGTGTTGCATTGTCCTTATACCTTTGATAAGGCCCGTTTGATTGTGAAGGAAATGACCGATTTGCTGGTGCTTGACTTGGTGGACAAACGTCTGGTGACGGATCAGATGGTGTTGACCATAGGATACGATATTGAGAACCTGACAGATCCGGAAAGACGTAAAGAATATCAGGGAGAAGTGGTTACAGATTTCTACGGACGTCAGGTGCCCAAGCACGCCCATGGTACGGCCAACTTGCCGGCGCAAACATCTTCCACGAAGATTATCATGGAAGGGGTATTAGAATTATACGACCGAATCGTGGACCCTAATCTATTAATCCGACGCATCAATGTAGTCGCTTCCAGAGTGGTAGCAGAGGATAAAATGAAACAGCCACCGGAGTTCGAGCAGATGGATTTATTCACTGATTACGGTGCGCTGGAGCGGGAACGCAGACAAGAACAGGAAGAATTGGACAAAGAAAAAAGGATTCAGCATGCCATCATAGACATACAGAAAAAATACGGTAAAAATGCCCTGCTAAAGGGCATGAACTTAGAAGAGGGCGGCACCACCATCCAAAGGAACGGACAGATAGGAGGGCATAAGGCATGAGTGATTACTACAGAGATGAACATCGCTATGATGATATTTTGCATGCACCCCATCATCGGTCCAAGACGAGAAAGGGCATGTCGGCTCATGACAGGGCAGCACAATTTGCCCCCTTTGCGGCTTTAAGCGGTCATGGAGAGGCCATTAATGAGACAGCCACCGCGCATATGGAAGACTGGGAGAAGGAGTATCTATAAGGTTCCCCGACGATAGGCGCTGGGACTTTGGCCGTGGAATTTATGAAATATTTTAGAAAAAAAGGAAAAGTCCGTGTAGCCCACAGCCACCGCAACTTCGGAGATAGATAAATCAGTGGTGTGCAACAGGCGCAGGGCTTCTTCCATACGGACGCGACGGATGTAGTCGGTCAGTGTCGTGCCGGTCTCCTTTTTAAAGGTATGAGACAGGAGAGACGAATTTTTGTCAAAGTAGTCAGCAAAATAGGCCAGTGAAAGAGGTTCTTCCATAGAAGAACGGATGTGGGCGATGATATCGCGGGTCAATTTGGAATATCCGGGGTTGGCATAATTCTTTACTAAAAGGCAGTACTTGCGACATATTTCCGCCGGCATCTGTTCTAATTTAGCAAAGGAAGTTGTACTGTCTAATTTCATGCGCAGGGAGTCTGCCTGTTTTAGGATATGGGAAGGATGGATGTCTGTTTCCAGTAGTGCCAGATGACAATACTCGTTGAGACGCATGAGATGGGCGCGATAGTCCTTGGTGTTTTTTGCTTTATCAAAATGGGCAGCGCGCCAAAAGTTGCGCAAGGCGTCTTTGGCCTGTTCGGCTTCGCCCTGTTTTATATAATTCAATAATGTAAATAATTCTGTCTGATATTGCCGGGAATCCTCGGCATTTTTTTTGTCCAAAATGTCGTAATCCAACGCCACCGCACGCTTTTGTTCCGCGTACTGGAGAAGTTTTGGTGTAATTTGTGCAAATCCCGTGTACCAGACGGCTAATACCTGTTTGGTTACGCCCAATACGGCATCCAAATGAGCAAAGGGCATATTCTCGTAAATATTACAGATGCGCTGGATGGCGGCAGGGGGAATTTTGGCTTCTTTTAGGATGCCGGTAAAATATTCCGGGGTCAGTTCTTCGTCCCGGAAGGGCCCCACAGAGATAAAGTCAGTGCCCGGCGTTTCTTGAATGGTGATAATCAGGTTGTAGAATCCCAGATTACTTTTCACCACCAGTATTTGGTCGGAACGGGTGGCTTCACTGAAGTAAGTGCGGCTGCCTTCATCCTCGTAATTGGTCCATACAGCGGCACGGATGCCTTGGTCAATTTCTGTAAAATTTTTATAGGGTGCAGTGTGGTATAGTACGTTGATATGGAAAGCCTCCATCAGCAGAGAGTACAGCAGGGAAAAGCACATATCCTGTTTTGACATTTTTTTCTCCTAAACCATAGTAAAATATAATTTATAGATTATATACAAATAATACAAGAAAAGCAAAAATATTACAAGTAAATTCGGGGCATACATAGTAGAATAACAACAGAAACTAATCCGAGAGAATAAAATAAAACCTAAACCCCATAGGAAGGAGACGAAAAAATGAAATTAAACTGGAATGAAGGCTGGTTATTTACCAAAGATGCTTCTCTGATTGCGGATTTCCGCAAGGTGTTAGAGGAGGCAAAGTGGGAGAAGGTTTCCTTGCCCCATACATGGAATGCAAAGGATGGTCAGGACGGAGGTAATGATTACTACCGCGGTACCTGTTATTATGCAAAGAAATTGGCCAAGAGCGAGTGCGTAGGCGGAGAAGAAGTTTATTTGGAATTTGAAGGTGCAAACTCTTCTGCAGATGTTTATGTCAACGGAACATTGGCAACCCATCATGATGGCGGTTATTCTACCTTCCGTGTGAATATTACGGAATATTTGGAAGAGGAAAACGATATTATTGTAGCAGTGGACAACTCTGTGAATGACCGTGTGTATCCCCAGATGGCAGATTTTACTTTCTATGGCGGTATTTATCGTGATGTAAATATCGTGTGTGTACCAAAGGCACATTTTGATTTGGACTTTTTCGGAGGCCCCGGTATTCAGGTGACTCCCATTATGGATGGCAAAAATGCCAAGGTAGAAGTGGTAAGTTATTTTACCGGTCTTACCGGAACAGAAAACTTGAAATATGTGATCAAAGAAGGGGACAAAGTGGTGGCTGAAGACACCATTGCAGCGGCAGAAAGCACCCATTCCTTCACTATCGAAAATGCACATCTGTGGCACGGACGCAAGGATCCTTTCCTTTATACATTGGAAGCAATCCTTTGCGACGGCGAGAAGGAATTGGACAGCAGAAGCGTAAGATTCGGATGCCGTTCCTTTGAAATCGATCCGGAAAGAGGCTTTATCTTGAACGGCGAGGAATATCCTCTCCGCGGTGTATCACGTCATCAGGACAGATGGGGCATTGGTAACGCGCTGTTGCCTGAGCATCACAAAGAGGATGCGGAGTTGATTTATGAGGTGGGTGCCACCACCATTCGTTTGGCACACTATCAGCACAACCAGTACTTCTATGATTTGTGTGATGAGATGGGATTTGTACTTTGGGCAGAGATTCCTTATATCTCCAATCATATGCCCAATGGCCGTGAAAACACCATCAGCCAGATGAAGGAACTTTTGGCACAGAATTATAACCATCCTTCCATTTTTGTATGGGGACTTTCCAACGAAATCAGTATGAAGGGGGCCGATGATCCGGATCTGCTGGAGAACCATCGTATCCTCAACGACCTTTGCCATACCTGGGATAAGACCAGATTGACTACTATGGCAATCGTGTCCATGTGTGACCCTAACAGCGAGTATGTGACCATCCCCGACACAGTAGCATGGAATCACTACTTTGGCTGGTACGGCGGAGATGTATCCATGAACGGTCCTTGGTTGGATGATTTCCATGCAAAGCACCCCACCATTCCTGTGGGTGTCAGCGAGTATGGATGCGAGGCTTTGAACTGGCACACCTCCAATCCTGAGCAGGGTGACTACACAGAAGAATATCAGGCGTACTACCATGAAGAATTGATCAAGCAGCTTTTCACCAGAAAATATATTTGGGCAACCCATGTATGGAACATGTTTGACTTCGGCGCAGATGCCAGAGCAGAGGGTGGCGAAGACGGACAGAACCACAAGGGTCTGATGACTTTCGACAGAAGCTACAAGAAGGATTCCTTCTATGCGTATAAGGCGTGGTTATCCGACGAACCCTTCGTACACATCTGCGGTAAGCGCTATGTGGACCGTGTGGAAGACGTGACCAAGGTGACGGTATATTCCAATCAGCCTGAGGTAGAGTTGTTTGCAAACGGCAAATCTTTGGGCAAGCAGACCAGCGATGTGCATTTCTTCTACTTCGATGTACCCAATGAAGGTACCACGGAATTGGTGGCAAAAGCAGGTGCATGTGAGGATAGTTCTAAGATTGTCAAAGTGGCAGAATTTAACAACGACTATCGTATGGTAGAAACCGGCGATGTACTGAACTGGTTTGAGATTACCGCTCCCGATGGATATTTCTCCATCAACGACAAGGCAGGCGACGTGCTTAAGACTATGCGCGGTAAAATGCTCTTCATGGAATTGATGGCCAAGGCGATGTCAGGTCAGAAGACCATGGTGGACGCAGGTTCCATGATGAATAAGGACGAGATGATGGGCTTCCTGGGAGGCTTTACCGTGAAGAGACTACTGTCCATGCTGGGTACTATGGGTGCGAAGCCTTTGACCAAGGAACAGATGCTGGAGTTCAATAGAAAACTCAATAAGATTAAGAAAAAAGACAAATAATGTGCTTCCGGGGGGACCGGGGGGTCCCCCTTGTGAAATAGAATCCTATGAGGAGGTTACAAAATGAAAGAGGTAAAGAAATTTGGCATGCGCGATAAAATTGCATATGCCGCGGGTGATTTTGGCTGTAACATGAGCTTTTCACTCAAAAGCACCGTTCAGACATTCTGGCTGGTTTATATGATGATGGAGACCGGCTTGCTCTCTGCACTACTTTTGGTGGTACAGATTTGGGATGCTGTGAATGACCCTATGATCGGTTCCATGATTGACGCAGACAGAAGACAGTACAAACTGGGTAAGTTCAAAACTTACATACTGATTGGTGCAATTGGTTTGTTGGTAGCAGGTGCCCTGGTATTTATACCGGTTCCTAACGCACCCACTGTAATTAAGGCGATTGTGTTTATCCTTGGGTATATTGTTTGGGACGCATGCTACACAGTGGCAAATGTTCCCTATGGCTCTATGCTTTCTCTGGTGACCGAGGATGCCGGTGAGAGAGCACAGCTTTCTACTTGGAGAAGTGTCGGTTCTATGTTTGGTAACATGGCACCCAGCATCATTCTTCCTTTCTTGATTTGGGAGAAGGTAGTGGATGAAGCCGGAAATCCCGTTCTCAATCCGGAGACCGGAGAGCAGGTACAAATTCTGTTGGGCAACCGCGTTTTCTTCGCTGCGCTTTTGATGGGTGTACTTGGTTTTGTAGCGTTCCTCTTCATGATTAAGAATATTACCATCCGTGTGGATGAGAACTCCGTAAAGACCAACGATGCAGAGAAATTCAATGTGGTTAAAGCATTTGGCAACTTTATGAAGAACCGTCCTGCAGTCGGAGCAACACTTGCAGCGATGGGCATGTTTTTGGGTATGCAGTCTGCGATGACCGCAACTTCCATTATGTTTGCCATTTACTTTGGCAAAGCAGAACTTTCCGGCGTGGTACAGTTGATTGGATTCCTGCCTATGTTTTTATTCATGCCTTTCATCAAAAAGATTGTCGCTAAATGGGGCAAAAAAGAAGCATCTGTTGCGGGTGTTGTTGCATCCCTTGTAGGCGGTGTGCTGATGTTTGTTTTCCCGATGATTTCTGACAAGGGAACAGCACTCATTGTTTATGTCGCATCCTTGTGCGTATATGGCTTGGGCATGGGTATTTACACCTGCGTATCCTGGGCTTTGATGGCAGATGCTATCGATTACAACGAGTGGAAGACAGGTAAGAGAGAAGAGGGTACCGTGTACTCATTGCATTCCTTCTTCCGTAAACTGGCACAGGGTATTGGACCTTCCATTGTTCTGTTGATTATGGGTATGTTGGGTTACAATTCCGATTTGGGTATCGGAGGACAGTCCGCAACTACCGCATACAACATGTGCTGGTTGGTTGCAGCGCTGTACTTATTCAGCGCGACATTACAGTTCATTGGTCTGGGGGTAATTTATAACTTGGATAAGAAGACCTTGGAACAAATGCAGGCAGAATTAGATGCGAAAAAAGCAGCCTAATTTTTATCCTATTGGGGGGCGCCGGCTCGGTAAAACGAGCCGGCGTTTTATTATGGCTTCTAGCCAGTTGAGTGCGCCGAAGTTTCTCGAAAGAGAAAATGAGGTGTGCGAAACAGAAAACCACCTGCTATGCGGGTGGTGCATTAAACTGTTATACAAAAAAATCACCTTTCCGTTATAATAAG
>JAFQIE010000013.1 GCA_017397645.1 Lachnospiraceae bacterium
CCCTTAGCGCCGGTAGCGGGGTCACGGGTAAATGCAACGCCGGTGCCGCAGTCATCGCCCATGTTACCGAATGCCATGGACTGGACGTTAACAGCAGTGCCCCAGGAGTAGGGGATATCGTTCTCACGGCGGTAGATGTTAGCACGGGGGTTGTCCCAGCTGCGGAAAACAGCCTTGACAGCGCCCATCAGCTGCTCAACGGGATCGGAGGGGAAGTCAGTGCCAATCTTAGCCTTGTACTCAGCCTTGAACTGGTTAGCCAGCTCCTTCAGATCCTCAGCGGTCAGCTCAACGTCCTGAGTCACACCCTTCTTTTCCTTCATCTCATCGATAAGCTCTTCGAAGTACTTCTTACCAACTTCCATAACTACATCAGAGTACATCTGGATGAATCTTCTGTAGCAGTCCCAAGCCCAACGAGGATTGCCGGACTTCTGTGCCATTGTATTTACAACTTCTTCATTCAAGCCAAGGTTCAAAATGGTATCCATCATACCGGGCATGGATGCTCTCGCACCGGAACGAACGGAAACCAACAGAGGATTCTCTACATCGCCGAACTTCTTGCCGGTAATCTCCTCCATCTTTACTACATACTCATTGATCTGTGCCTGAATCTCATCATTGATCTTGCGGCCGTCCTCATAATACTGGGTACATGCCTCTGTGGTGATGGTGAATCCCTGAGGGACTACATCAGCACCGATAATTCTGGTCATTTCTGCCAGGTTCGCACCCTTGCCACCAAGGAGGTTACGCATGGTTGCATCGCCTTCGCTAAACAAATAAACCCATTTTTTACTCATCTTCACTCTTCCTTTCATATCTTTAAATTTCATTATTAACCACGCAAAAACAATCCGGCTCCCTCACTTCCGGGAAAGTCGAACTGCTCCAATACCCGTATATTTTACCAATTAAATAAGAAAAAGGCAAGCGGAAATTGATATTTTTTTGTCAAATTGAATGATTTGATTAATACGAAGCATAATAAAAACAACTTATAACAAGCAAAATAGGAGTTTTTTATGAAACACACTACACAAGCCAAACCCGCTAGCCATGCGGTAACGCTCCCTTATGTAAATGATAGCGGATATTATGAAATAAGGCTCGAAAGCATCGGGGGGCTAGGGGCCAATCTTTGCGGAAAACTACTGGGCGAGCTTGGCGTCGGATACCTGGGTCTGAATGCATCGGCATTTTCCAGCTATGGTTCCGAAAAAAGAGGGTCTCCCGTCAAATCTTATGTACGTTTTAGCCGGCCTAAGCAAGATATTTTGCACAACAGTCCTGTAGAACATCCCCATCTTTTGGTTCTGTTTCATCAAGCACTTTCCTCTTCCCAACCTGTTACCGCAGGTGTCCGGGAGGATTGTGTGCTGGTAATAAACACAAGTCTCACGCCGGAAAAAATGCGTGACGAATTACGTCTACACGCCGGTACTGTCTGCTGCGTAGATGCCTTAAAGCTGGCATTACAGAGCAAAAGCCGCGTGAATATGGTGATGCTTGGTGCCATTGCAAAGGCATCCGGCTTTATCCCGCTGGATGCCGTAAAAGATTTGGTTACGGCTACATTAGGGAAAAAATATCCTGACATGCTTGCATACAACATTGCCGGGCTAGAACTGGGATACCAAAACCTAACAGTTCAATTCTTTTCATCCGATAAGCGCTATGAGACACTGCCCTATCATGAAGCACAGAGCAAATGGGGGTACCAAAACGCCCCTTTGGGTGGCGCAAACACGCATTTTGGCAGCACGGTGTCAAACGACCTGTATCCCTCCAGAGAAGGCTTCATTCCTTTGTATTTGCCTGAAAAATGTATTCACTGTGGCTTGTGCGATTCCACTTGCCCCGATATGGTTTTTCAATTTGCACCCGGAGAATATCGTGGCAAACCCGGTATGCTGAACCAAGGACTTGATTATCACCATTGTAAAGCTTGCCTGCGCTGTGTGGATGTATGTCCAACCGAAGCACTTGTGGCAGGAAAAGAGCATGAACATCCAGAGAAGCAATGGTTTGTGCGCAACATGGATTTGATCGTTGACAAACTTGATTTTGAGCCTGCGGGAGCAGATTCCGAAGTAACAAGTGAATCTTACTTGGACGAACTACGTGTGGACGGAGGTCTTATATAATATGGAGCAAGCAAAACAAAAAGTGTTATTTGAAAGCGGTAATGAATTGGCCGCTTACGCCGCAAAACAGATCAATTATCACATCATGGGCTATTATCCCATTACGCCCTCTACCCAAATCGCCGAGTATCTGGATAGAATGAAAGCCGACGGCGAACACAGCATCGACTTGATACCGGCGGAAGGGGAACACAGTGCCGCCGGCATCTGCTATGGTGCGTCTGCCGGCGGAGGCCGGGTTTTCAACGCCACTTCGGCAAACGGGCTTCTCTATGCGTTGGAAGAACTCCCCGTTCAATCAGGTACGCGACTTCCCATGGTTCTAAATCTCGCCTGTCGGACTGTATCCGGTCCACTTTCCATCAAAGGAGACCACAGCGATGTGATGTACACCCTGAATACCGGTTGGATCATTCTATTTGCCAACTCGCCACAGGAAGTTTATGACTTGAATATCTGTGCAATCAAAATAGCAGAACAACTACGTCTTCCCGTCATTGTGGCTTTTGACGGTTTTTTCACCAGTCACCAAAAACGAAAATGTTTTGTGTTTGCAGAGGATAAATCCGTCCGTGACTTCATCGGTCCCAAAAGCTGTGATTACTCAGTTTTGGACCCTGAACACCCGGTTACCATCGGCTCCTACATGAACGAACCTGATTTAATAAATAACAAATATCAACTTCATATGGCAATGACGCAAGCCCGCACAAGTATCCCAAAGGTGTTTGCCGAATACAGGGAACTATCCGGCCGAACTTTGGAAACTGTAACATCTTATCGTGCAGACGACGCAGAGATTTTACTATTTATCCTGGGTTCTTCCTACCTCACTGCTAAAGCAGCAGTGGACAAGTTACGGAAAGAGGGTAAAAAAGTAGGCGTCTTCTCTTTAGGCGTACTGCGACCTTTTCCATCAGAGCAGATTGCTGAAATATGCAGAAATGCAAATAAGGTTCTTGTAGCCGACAGACAGGATAGTTACGGTGCCGGGGGTGGCAACATGACTCTTGAAATCCGTGCTGCCCTGCAACAAAAAGGCCTTACCACACGGGTTCTTTGCCGAATCTATGGATTGGGCGGGCGGGATTTCTACGAAAAAGATGCTCTTGACCTGTTTGAGACCTGCTATGAGCAGGAAGTGCCTGATTTTGATTATATCGGTATTTATCCCGGCGAAAAAGACTTTACGACAAAGCCCTACTTTGAGCCCGTAACCACTGCTAATTCCCTGCAAGGCCTCACCTCCTGTAAGGAAATAGACGGCAAAATAACGGTAACCGGCGGCACCGTCCGGGATACCACCGCCAGGCCGAAAAGATTGGCTCCCGGACATGGAGCCTGCCCGGGGTGCGGCATACCGGTCAATGTCAATCTGCTGCTTCGCGGCATTGAAGGAAATGTTGTTTTACTTTTTCAGACAGGTTGTGGCATGGTAGTCACTACAGGATATCCCAAGACGGCATTTAAGGTATCCTATGTCCACAACCTGTTCCAAAATGGCGCGGCTACATTGGCCGGGCTTTCAAAAATGTATCGGAAAATGCAGGAGCGCAAAGAATTGCCCCCTGGCGATATCACGTTTATTATGGTGAGCGGGGACGGTGGATTGGACATTGGCATGGGGTCCGCTCTCGGCACTGCACTGCGCGGTGACCCTGTCATTATCTTGGAATACGATAATGGTGGATATATGAATACCGGTTACCAACTGTCCTATTCCACTCCTATGGGTGCCAAAAGTGCCACTTCCCATCTCGGACCCGAACAATGGGGCAAGACATTTTTTCACAAAGATATGCCCCGTATTATGGCAGCTACCGGCATGCCGTATGTGGCTACTGCCGCCGAGTCAGACCCAAACGACTTTATCAAAAAAGCGGCCAAGGCACAATATTATGCTAAAAACCACGGAACTGCTTATATCAAATGCCTTTCCGCATGTCCTCTCAATTGGGGCGACAAGCCAAACACAGAACGCCGGGTTATATCTGCAGCGGTAAACAGTTGTTTTTTTCCACTCTATGAGATAGAACAAGGCATTACCACCCTCTCTTTTGACCCCGAAAAAAGCGGTCAAAAGATTCCTGTGGCAGACTGGTTAAAAATGATGGGAAGGACAAGACATTTGTGCGAGGACAATTACTTTGAAATAATGGAAAATATACAAAAAGAAGTGGACCGGCGTTGGAGCCGTCTGAAGGCACAGGCGGCACATCCCGAACTTTAACAGAATAATTGGGGCGGCTATCAATCGGCCGCCCCATAATGTTTGCTTGATTCTCTCTTATTCAATATCTGCTTTCCACAAACCATGAATATTACAATACGCATACGCCGCAACAGGTTTTTCATCGGCAAGCGCAAAAGTTGCAGCCGGAGCTTTCCCAACCTCCAGACATTTACGCTGACCACCCTTATCTGTCTGAAGATATATCCAAAGAATACTGTGCTCGGGAACCATGGGATGTTCCACCTCACCAATAGTTACAGTAACCGTTTCTCCGTCCGTAGAAACTACAGGAATATGCTTTTCATGGCTTGCTTCCACAATGCCCGGCACAAGTTCGGTCATCCTTTGGCCACAGCACATCACCGGAACACCAACATCATGAATCATATGGATGATATTGCCACAGTGTTCACAAATAAAAAACTTTTCATTACGACACATAATTAAATTCCTCCATTATTTTTATACTTATAGTATACCATTTTCACAAACAATAAATCAAACTAAAAAATCTTTTTATACCACAAAAACCATTACATTGATTTCCCTTGCCAAATCGGGCAATTTATGTATAATAAAATAGATGTGTTGGTTTACATATATAAATAAGTATAATGAGGTTTAAAAATGATTAGTGCTAACAATGTAACATTGCGTATCGGCAAAAAGGCGTTATTTGAAGACGTAAACATTAAATTTACGGAAGGAAACTGCTATGGTTTAATCGGTGCAAACGGTGCAGGTAAGTCCACCTTCTTAAAAATCCTCTCCGGCGCACTGGAGACCACCAAGGGTGATGTGTCTATCACACCCGGCCAGCGTCTTTCCGTGTTGGAACAGGACCATTTCAAATACGATGATTTCATCGTTATGGATACTGTCATCATGGGAAATGAGCGTCTATACCAGATTATGAAAGAAAAAGACGCCATCTATGCAAAAGAAGATTTCAGCGACGAAGATGGTATCCGCGCCAGCGAATTGGAAGCAGAATTTGCAGAGTTGGACGGGTGGGAAGCAGAATCCAATGCTGCCATGCTCTTAAACGGCTTGGGCATCGGCACCGAGTATCACTACTCTCTCATGAAGGACATGGATGGTAACGTAAAGGTGAAGGTATTGTTGGCCAAAGCATTGTTCGGCAACCCTGACATCCTGCTTTTGGACGAGCCTACCAACCATTTGGACTTGGACGCTATCGCATGGCTGGAAGAATTCCTGATTGACTTTGAAAATACCGTTATCGTGGTTTCCCACGACCGTTATTTCTTAAATAAAGTTTGTACCCATACCGCGGACATCGACTACGGCAAGATTCAACTCTATGCCGGCAACTACGATTTCTGGTATGAGTCTAGCCAGTTGCTGATTAAACAGATGAAGGAAGCCAACAAAAAGAAGGAAGAAAAAATCAAGGAATTGCAGGAGTTTATCTCCCGTTTCTCCGCAAATGCTTCCAAATCCAAACAAGCGACCTCCAGAAAGCGTGCTTTGGAAAAAATCGAGTTGGATGAGATCAAACCCTCCAGCAGAAAATATCCTTACATTGACTTCCGTCCTGACCGCGAAATCGGAAATGAGGTTCTTACCGTGGAACATCTTTCTAAGACCATCAACGGGGAAAAGGTGTTGGACGACATCTCCTTCGTGATTGGCCGTGAAGATAAGGTTGCATTTGTAGGCAGTCACGAATTGGCCAAGACCACTCTCTTCCAGATTCTGATGGGCGAGATGGAACCCGATGAAGGAACCTATAAATGGGGTGTTACTACTTCTCAAGCGTACTTCCCCAAGGATAGCACGGAAGAGTTTAACAACGACTACACCATCACTGATTGGCTCACCGGCTACTCTCCCATCAAGGACGCTACTTATGTACGCGGTTTCTTGGGACGTATGCTCTTCCCCGGCGAAGACGGTGTAAAGAAAGTAAAGGTCCTCTCCGGTGGCGAAAAGGTGCGTTGCCTGTTGTCCAAAATGATGATCAGCGGTGCGAACTGTCTGGTGCTGGACGAGCCCACCAACCACTTGGATATGGAGTCCATCACCGCACTGAACAATGGTTTGATTAAATTCCCCGGCGTAGCATTATTCTCTTGCCATGACCATCAGTTTGTACAGACCACCGCAAACCGCATCATGGAAATCCTTCCCGGTGGCAAAATCATCGACAAGATTACCACCTACGATGAGTATCTGGCAAGCGATGAGATGGCAAGAAAACGTACTGTGTATACCGCTCGTAAGGAAGAGGACGAGATTTAAGATTTGTTCCAATTATCACATTCTTTTTCTAATGCGATAAAATCCAAGCAGTTTTGAACCACACGGTTGGGCTGCTTGGATTTTCTTTTGCTCTTGTTATATTTGTTCTTGATTTTCGAACATATGTTTGCTATAATATTCTTAGGTGCTACCATAACGGTAGGCGGTTCGTCTTCTACGGAGGACTGTGACCTCCGATTACATAGAAATCCCCATGTCGTTGGGGAAAATCTTGCGAAAGGAGGAATGCCAATGTTGACTATCGAAAGTCTGATTACAGTTATAAGCTTATGCTTATCTGTTTTCGGGCTCGGATATACCATCGGAAGCAGTAAAGCACAAAAATAGCCGCCCACGTCTGGTAAACTAAGCGGCATTTTTGTCAAACTTTTTTTATCGGGGCTAACCGTCTATCGGTAGCACCTTTTTCATTTATAGAATAACATCCTGTAGGATTGGTGTCAAATGATTTTTTTATTCAAAAAGGGCAAACCCGCAGGTTTACCCTTGTACTATCAAATATCTGCCATCGCCGACATCGAATACCTCTGACGCTTCCAGGATTTCATCCTCATCGGCGCCTTCCATATCGATACCTTCTTCCTCGAAAAACTCAATCACTTCTTCCAGTGAGTCCACTACCACTGCCATACAGTCCTCTAAAAACTCTGCCGCCTCATCTAAGGTTTCGGCAACATTTTCAGGGAATAGTTGCAATTGATTCTCCAAAAAACACTCCAATACTTCATCATCAAACTCATGCATAGTTACTGCCTCCTTTGAAATAAGTATGTATCTTACACCAAAATCATAATATGCACTATATACTCTGTCAAGTAGTATTCCATAGAAGGAATTATTTGGCTGATTTATCCAATGTAATTGAGGACTTCTAATGGATGCCCGATAATCACATCTGCACCATGTTCTTCTAATTCGTCCCGCTTGCGGAAGCCCCACAGCGCACCGATGGTAAATGCCCCCAGCGCCTTGCCGGTCAACATATCGGTACCGGTATCTCCCAAATACAAAGTATCCTCTGGCGCAATCCCGAACTTCTCTAAGATACGGACGCCACCTTCAGGATTCGGCTTGATGGCCACACCTTCCATTTGCCCTTGGATTTCATCAAAGCAATCCTTGCCGAACAAGTCCTCCACCACGCGGATGGTTTCCGCATGGGGTTTGTTGGAAAGCACCGCCAGTTTTATGCCCAGTTCTTTCAGCGCAGCCAATAGTTCTACAATACCATCATAGGGCTTCACCTGATACATGCAGTAGTCCTTAAATATCTCCCGGTATGCCTGATAAGCTACCTCAAAGTGTTTCGGCGTATTCCCATCTGTTGTGCAGTTTTTCCCATCCGCAGGATCCTGTTTTTCATCTCCTCCTGCAAGCAGGGCTCTCTTAATCAAGTTAGCCGCGCCATCTCCGATGAAGTAATAATACTGCTCCACATCAAAAGGACCAAAGCCAACCGTTGCAAGAGCTTGGTCTGCACAATATTTAATGCTATGTATGGAATCGGAAAGCGTTCCGTCCAGGTCAAAAATCATTGCTTTCTTCATAGTTAAACCCACTCTTTTATCTCTTGGTAAAGCCTTCCCACCGGAAGTCCCACCACATTGTTATAGTCTCCGTCAATACCTGCAATGTAACGGGCACAGAAGCCCTGGATGCCATATGCCCCTGCTTTGTCCATACAGTCAAGCGTGGCTACATATTCTGCAATTTCCTCTTCGCTCATGGCAAAGAAGGTCACATCCGTCTTCTCGTGGAAGGTCTTCACGCCTGCTGCCGTGATCACACTCACACCGGTGTACACCGCATGGGTTTTCCCGGATAGTGCACGCAACATTTCCTTAGCGTCTTCCTCATCCTTAGGTTTCCCTAGGATACTGTCTCCGATGGCAACTACCGTATCTGCTCCAATCACCATGTAAGAGCCGCCTGCCATGCCTTCTGAAACCGTCATACCGTCACAGGAAACATCGGCAACGCATTTGCCATCGTTCAACAGTTCTGTATACACCGCCTGTGCCTTTTGCAAAGACAACTCCTCCACTACATCAGCAGGGCGGGTGGTTGTCACCACTTCCTCCACGTTGCTAACTTTAATTTCAAATTCTAATCCTATCTGTGCTAAGAGTTCCCGTCTTCTGGGAGACGCAGATGCCAAAATAATCCTCATTCTTATTTCCCCAACAAATAATCAATAAACTGCTGCGCTGTTCTACCGGTTCTGCCGCCATGGCTCAATTCCCATTTGTTTGCTTCCAAAAGCAAGTCTTCCTGCGGCATATCAATGCCGTTTCTCTGTGCCAAAGCAACTACAATCTGGTCAAACTCCTTCTTGGAGGGCGCACCAAAATAGATGGACACACCGAATCTTGCAACCAGTGACAATTTCTCCTGCACCGTATCCCCGGTGTGCATATCCTCTCGGATTTCTTCCTTGTCGCTGAAGTTCTCCCTGATAAGGTGACGGCGATTGGAAGTGGCATAAATCAGCACATTGTTAGGTTTCTTCTCCAAACCGCCCTCGATAACCGCCTTCAAATACTTGTACTCAATTTCAAATTCTTCAAAGCTCAAATCATCCATGTAAATGATGAACTTGTAATTACGATTCTTAATCTGACTGATGACGTCATTCAAATCCTTAAACTGATGCTTGTAGATTTCGATGATGCGCAGACCCTGATCATAATACTGGTTTGCAATGGCCTTAATACAGGAAGATTTGCCCGTGCCAGCATCTCCGTAAAGCAGGCAATTGTTTGCCTTCTTTCCGGCCACAAAAGCATCCGTGTTATCCGTCAATTTCTTTTTCGGAATCTCATAGCCCACCAAATCATCTAATTTCACATGGGCAATATTCAGAATGGGATTAATGTGCACACCGTTCTCATCCCGTTCCACGCGGAAGGACTTATGCAGTCCCAATTTTCCCACACCATACTCTTTATAGAATTGCGTCAGGGTATCCTTCATCTCCTGTGGTGTATGATTCTGACAGAACTTCTCTGCCAATTCGCAAATGCGCGCACAAATTCTGGTGTTGTACACTTTGCTCTCCGCAAAACTGCTCTGATATTTTTCAATCAAAGCATACTCCGCTATCCCCAATTCCTCACACATGGGTGCAAAATCATAATCGTAGAATTCCTTAAAAATCTCAATATCGTGCAATACTGCCTCGTTGATGGTGCCATCTATGGCGCCACGGATTTCACAGCCAAGGCTATAACTATTCTCATTGTTTACCAACAGATTAGCCAAATAGCAATGCCACAAGTTTCCGTAAAAACCGTAATGCCCCGCCAAATCAATCAGGCGGTGGATACAGTCATACATCAGTTCCCGGGTAACCTCTTTATCATACTCCATCAACCGGCACATATCGTGCAACAGTTGTCCATCTTCAAATTTTCTATATACGATTAACTCTTGTTCTCTCATTTGTCCTATACCTTCTATCCACGCAGTGTCTGAAGTAGCTCCGACACCGTCTTTTGTAAAATCGGATGCCTGAAATTGGGTGCAATTTCTGCCAACGGCTCCAGTACAAATTCCCGGTTTGCCATATCCACATGGGGAATGATTAACCGTTCACTTTCATAGACCAATTTATCGTAGAAAATAATATCTAAATCCAAGGTTCTGGGGCCCCAACGAAGTTCCCTCTTCCGGTCTGCTGCAGCCTCTATCCTGTGCAGTTCTTCCAACAACTGTTCCGGATTCAGCAATGTATTTATCGTGATCGCGCCGTTCAGAAAATCATCTTGCGCTACACCTCCATAGGGTTTGGTGGTAATCAGTGAAGAAACCTTTTCCACCCGGATGGCTGTGTGCCTCTTCAACTGCTCTATCGCTTGATGAATATACCCTTCTTTGTCTCCCATATTGGAGCCTACTGCCAGATACACTTCATGCCACTGTCTGTGTACCTTCACGGAAACACAACCAAAGGGCAAACCAATGGGCGCGTGAGGTTTACGGATTTCCAGATCTATCCCTTTTACCAATGGATATGCCACCAAAAGCGCTTCGCTCATCTTCTCACAGACAGATTCCAATAATTGAAAGGTATTTTTCTGCATCCAATCGGTGATAAAATGACATACTTCACCATAATTGACAGCGCAGGTCAAATCATCTGTCCGACCTGCCTTGCTGATGTCTACATACAGCGTGGCGTTCACATAGAAATTCTGCCCATTGGCGGTCTCCTCCGGAAATACGCCGTGGTGGGCAAACACTTCCAATTCCTCTATTCTGATTTCATCCAATGGCATTGTAGAATACATTTCTATTCTCCCCGTCTCAAAATCGCCTCCGCCATACGGATAGCTCTCACATTCTCTTTTACATCATGAACACGCACAAACATACAGCCCTTAACCACTGCCAACACAGTGGTAGCCAAGGTTCCCTCTAATCTCTCCCCCACGGGTAAATCCAACGTTTGTCCTATCACTGATTTACGGCTACATCCTAAAAGCAAAGGGTATCCTAACACATGGAGTTCTTGCAGGCGTTCCATTACCTCTAGATTCTGTTCATAATTCTTTGCAAATCCGATGCCCGGATCCAAAATAATCCTATCTTCCCGAATACCGGCCCGTTCTGCCAAATAAATGGTTGTGGCCAAATCTGCCGCCACATCCTGCATGAAGTTTTCATAGTCAGCATTCTTTCGATTGTGCATTAGACAGCAGGCTACATTTCCCTCGGCAATCATCTGTGCCATCCGGGGGTCATACTGTAATCCCCAGATATCGTTGATCATATCTGCTCCGGCATGAATGCCCGCTTTTGCCACCTCTGGTTCATAGGTATCCAAAGACAGTGGAACATCAAAACGGCTGCGAATGGCTTCCAGCACAGGTACCACTCTGCTGATTTCTTCCTCAACACTAATCGTTTCATATCCCGGTCGAGTGGACTGACCGCCAACATCGATTACATCTGCGCCTTCTGAAATCATTTCCTCCACGCGATATAGAGCAGCATCCTTTTCCGTCCACTTTCCCCCATCAGAAAAAGAATCCGGCGTCACATTCAGGATGCCACAGACATAGGTATGTCCTGTGGTGGAAAATCTTTTGTCCCCAATTTTCACAACTGCATCCTCCTCTTCCGAATTCTATCTAATGTCATCTCCAAATCATATGAACTTCTCTGTACTTAGTACTTCAAACTGAGATTCTTTTTCGCATCATCCCAATTGCACTTAATCTTGGCTTCGCATGCATAGCAGGCTCTGCTTGCTTTGTCTGCCCGGTACAAAAGTTCTGCCAAAGTTTTGCTTTCAACGCAATCTGTTTCTACTGATGCGTTGCCGTCCTTCAAAGATCCTTTTTTCTCACCCCGATGTCCTTCAATGGCTTCCACAATGGTTTTATTTTCCCGGGATGAAAACCCGCACTCTTCCAAAATAACAGGAGCAATCTGCGCGCTTGCCACCTCGTGGGGAATTCCTTTTTCATATTGCAGATGACGGCCAATGTCATGCAACAACGCCGCTCCATATAATAGGGACATTTCCACGTTGTATCCCTCTTCTGCGGCCATAATTCTGCCAATCCTTGCCACATCTAAAGCATGCGCCATATCATGACGACAGAAAATCCTATCCTTCTCTGCCACGCCATTGGCTTCCATATGCTCTATAAACAACGGATGATTTATAATCTTGTCAATTCGTTCCATTTCGTTTTCCTACATATTCAGCATTTGAAAGAAACGATTCTGCAACTCGTCGTTTCCTTCAAACAGTCCGCGGGTGGCGATGCTCACCGTCTTACTTCCGGGCTTTTTGATACCACGCATGGTCATGCACAAATGCTCCGCTTCCACCACAACCATTACCCCTCGGGGCGCCAAATGCTCCATCATGGCATCTGCAATCTGTCCAGTCATCTGCTCCTGAATCTGCAGTCTTTTGGCGTACACCTCTACCGTGCGGGCCAGCTTGCTCAGTCCCACCACCTTGCCATCGGGAATATATGCAATATGTGCCTTGCCATAAAAAGGCATCAAATGATGTTCACACATAGAATAAAAGACAATATCCTTTTCCAACACCATCTCGTCATTGTCCACGGTAAAAGTTTTTGACAAATGCTCCTTGGCGCTTTCCTCCATGCCGCCGCAAATTTCCTCGTACATTCTGGCAATGCGGTCCGGGGTCTCCACCAGACCCTCTCTATTCAAATCCTCGCCGATGCCCTCCAAAAGGAGTTTCACGGCTTCTTTAATTTTTTCTTGATTTATCATTTCTTTTTGCTTCCTTTCCTACTGCTGAAGCTTTGATATTCATCAAACGGCCTAAAAAGGACAAGGATCCAAAGGCAATAATCACCGTCTGTTTATCTGCCAACAGACCACTGATTTCCACAGCCTCTTCCAAGCTGTCCACCGCTGTTACCGAAGGGTGTACCTTGGTAATTGCTGCCGCTAAATCATAGGCCGGCAACGCTCTGGCATTTTCAGGTGGCGTTATGGTCAGAATATGCTCTGCATACTTGTGAGTGTGGGCAATTACCTTTTCATACTCTTTGTCCCCTAACACTCCCATTATATAGATAATTCTCTTATTTGTAAAATAGAATTCAATGCTTTCTGCCAAACGTTTTGCCGCATCTTCATTGTGGGCACCATCCACGATAAAAAGCGGGTTCTTTGCCACCACACTAAAGCGCCCGGGCCACTTTGCAGTGGCCAATCCCTTGCGGATTTTTTCTTCTTTCACGGGGTACCCTTGCTCCGCCAAGGCCTCTAAGACCTTCCACGCCAACAGGGCATTCTCCAACTGATACTTTCCTGCCAAGGAAATCTCGATTTTCTTGTGCTTCCCGTAATCAAAGAACTGCTTTTCTAAACCATATTTGGCGTTTTTGATTTCGACAGGGTCGGCAATTCGTAGAAGACGCTCATAATCTTGGGGGCTCGTCTGGTTCTGATTCTGCATCTCCTTGTGTATTACTTCCATGACCTCAGATTGCTGTTTTGCGCTCACCACGCTGCAACCGGGCTTAATGATTCCTGCCTTTTGGAAGGCGATTTTTTCGAGGCTATCCCCCAGATACTGCATATGGTCCATGCTAATGGAAGTCAGCACCGCCACCAAAGTGTTTTCCACAATATTGGTGGCGTCCAACCTGCCGCCCATACCGGTCTCCATCACCACCAAATCACATTTCTTTTCTTTGAAATACAAAAATCCCATCACCGTTTCTATCTCAAAAGGTGTCGGATGCGGCAAGCCTGCTGCCACCATTTCCTCACAAGCCGCTTTGATACGTTCAGTCAGTTCCCCCAGCGCCTTGCGGGTGATTATCTTATCATCCACCTGAATGCGCTCTCTGTATTCAAAAATCACGGGGGAAATATATCGTCCCACACGATATCCGCCCTGCTTTAGGGCAGACGAAACAAAGGCAGAGACAGAACCCTTGCCATTGGTACCTGCAATATGTATGAACTTCAAATTCTTCTGCGGATTACCAAGTCGCGCACACAACTCACGGATGCTGTCCAGCCCGGGCACAATACCGTATTTCGATGCTTGTGTAATCCACTGTAATGCTTCGTTTTCTTTCATCATAATGCCATTTCCTATTTCCCTATTTCGCCACAGGGCTATATGGGAATTATTATAATGCAAAACCTCATTATATGCAAAGCAAAAATGGGTTGCAACGCAGAGCAATACATGTTATTATTTAATTGAAAAGAGAAGCACCCACTCCAAAGTGGATGCCTCACGGTTGGCTTATTTGTCCTTACGGACACCGCCTATCCTGTGTGCCGACAGGATAGGCATTTTTATTTTCGCTTCTTTCTCTTGTCGAGAAAGGTCAGCAACGCTACTACAAACATTCCCGTAGCAACCATTAAGGACGCTACAGTAAAAATCGTCGAAACAATTTCATATGCCGTCATCACGCCACCTCCCTTCCTATGTATTCCGGATAACCGGTTTCATAAACCGGGAGGCTACCACCCTGTCATGGGGCTTCTCATAAAATAATTGTAGCACATATCGAACATACGTTCAATACAAATCTTTAAATTTTGACTCTCCTTTTTATCCGAAACACTTGAAACAAATGCCTCATCATGATATGATAGTAAAAATGCGAAAAGCACAGGTTATGTGCAAGAAGGAGGTTTCACATGACGGCAAAAGAATGTATCACAGGACGCAGAAGTATCCGTAAATTTGAAGACCGTCCCATTCCCCATGATTTATTGGAACAGGTGATTGAGACCGCTTCCTATGCACCCAGTTGGAAACACACACAGATTACCCGTTATATTGCTGTAGAAGGTGCGAAGAAAGATGCATTGGCGAAACTCACCTCCCTCTATCCCGGCAATGGCGTGATTATGGAAAACGCTCCCATGGTTGTCGCTGTTACTATCATCAAAGGACGTAGTGGTTATGAAAGAGATGGTTCTTTCTCCACTCCCAAGGGCGACAGATGGCAGATGTTTGATGCCGGTGTTGCCAGCGAAGCTTTTTGTTTGGCCGCTTACGAGCAGGGACTTGGCACTGTGATTATGGGATTGTTTGATGAAAAAGAAATTTGTGAATTGTTAGAAATCCCTGAAGACAGAGAATTGGTTGCTTTGATTCCTGTTGGATTCCCCGCTGAAAGCCCTGTTGCTCCCAAGCGCAAGGCTGTTTCCGATTTATTAACATATCAATCGTAAATTTAAGTCGAAGGTTTTCCTTCGGCTTTTTTGCAGGGCTTACCCTGTGATTCCATATACAATAAAACGAAAAGAGGAAGAACATGAGACATTTAATGAGTCCCCTGGATTTCACCACGAAGGAATTGGATGCACTCTTCAATCTGGCAAACGACATCGAAATGCATCCCGACAAATATGCCCATGCTTGTGAGGGCAAAATATTGGCAACCTGCTTCTATGAGCCCAGCACCAGAACGAGACTTAGCTTCGAATCTGCCATGACACGATTGGGCGGACGGGTCATCGGATTTTCCGATGCCAACTCCTCTTCTGCCGCAAAGGGCGAAAGCGTATCCGACACCATCCGGGTCATCTCCTGCTACGCAGACATCTGTGCCATGAGACATCCCAAGGAAGGTGCTCCCATGGTGGCTGCAGAGCGTTCCGGCATCCCGGTGATTAACGCAGGTGACGGCGGACATCAGCATCCCACACAAACTCTGACCGATTTGCTGACCATCCGCACACTTAAAGGCAGACTCAACAACTTCACCATCGGACTTTGTGGTGACCTGAAATTCGGCCGTACCGTGCACTCCCTGATTCACGCACTGTCCCGCTACGAGAATATCAACTTTGTATTCATCTCCCCTGAGGAATTGCGGGTGCCCGACTATATCATCGAAATGTTAAAAGAAAAAAACATTCCTTTCGAAGAAGTGGTCCGCCTGGACGAAGTACTTCCCACCTTGGACATGCTCTACATGACCCGCGTACAGAAAGAACGATTCTTCAACGAAGAAGACTACATCCGCTTGAAAGACTTCTACGTACTGAATACAGAAAAAATGCAGCTTGCCAAAGAGGATATGCTGGTGCTTCATCCCCTTCCCAGAGTCAATGAAATCTCCGTAGAAATTGACGATGATCCCAGAGCCGCTTACTTCAAGCAGGCACAATATGGCGTATATGTCCGCATGGCTTTGATTTTAACCCTGCTTGGACTGGCATAGGACGATATCGACAAACTCCAAAAGCAAAGAAAAACACAGCGCAGACAATCGCTAATTTGTAATAAAGAAAGGACTTTTGTATGTTAAACGTAGGAAAAATCGAAGAAGGCTTTGTACTTGACCATATCAAAGCAGGAAAAAGTTTAGATATTTACGAACATCTGGGATTAGATAAACCCGACATCACAGTGGCAATCATCAAAAATGCGAGAAGCCCCAAAATGGGCAAGAAGGATATTCTGAAGGTAGAATGTGATATTAACCTCTTAGACTTGGATGTTCTGGCGTTCATTGACCACAGCATCACCGTGAATGTGATTAAGAACGGAAAGATTGTGGAAAAGAAAATCTTAGAGTTGCCCAAACAAATCAAAAATGTCATCAAATGCCACAACCCCAGATGCATCACTTCCATCGAGCAGGAACTGCCCCATATCTTCTACTTGGCAGATGCCGAAAAAGAAGTTTACCGTTGCAAATATTGTGAAGAAAAATATATGGAGAAGGCCAAATAAGCCTTCTCCATTCATTTTGGCAAAAAATACAAAAAGGGAAGCGGTTATGACCTCTTCCCTTTCACTCTAAGCCTTATCAATTCAATTATAATTACATAATATATAACACAGACATTGATAATATATACTCTGGCATTCTCTTGTCAAGATGCACAATAACTATTTTACCATCTTTCTTTTGGCATAGACTACTGTCAGACAGAGAACGACGAAACTAAACAGACCCCCAAAAACACAAACCATCTGTGTACTGATATCACCTGTTTTGGGCACATCATCGAAATCAGCATCGTTAGGATTCAATTTTACAGGTTCTGAATTGGAAGGCTTAGAACTAGATGGCTTATTTGATGATGGTTTTTTATAGCCACATATCGTACATTTTCCAGATTCATATATGTGGTTACCAAGTTCTGTGCTGATTTGCGCTTCTAATACTTCATTACATACACTACAAACTTTACCTTCGGTTAATCCCACATTTTTACAATCGCCAGGAACTGCAGGAACAATTTGTATCGTATGCTCTCCTGTTGCCGGGATAGTTTGCTGTTCCACAAGTACTTTATTACAGTTCTTACACTTTGCGCCTTCTGTCAATCCAGAAACACCACATGTTGCAGGTATCCCAGATATTATTTCATGTACGTGATTTCCAGTCGCCGGAATAGTTTGCTGTTCCACAAGTACTTTATTACAGTTCTTACACTTGGCACCTTCTGTCAATCCAGAAGCACCACATGTTGCAGGTACCCCAGATATTTTTTCAGGCACGTGATTTCCAGTCGCCGGAATAATCTGCTGGGCTGTCAAAATTTCACCACACGCTGTACACTTTACTCCTTCTGTTAAACCAGAATTTCCACATGTGGGTGGTGTACCAGGAAATTTTTCAACCACTTGATGGCTACATTCTGTTGCCGCAAAGGTCGTCATAGGTTGGAACATACTAAAGATTATTAATGACGCAAGGCCAAAAGAAATCAACTTACTTAACTTTATTCTTTTCAATTGTTTTCCTCCTTAATGTTTATGTACATCAGATCCATCCCACTCTAATTGGTGTTGACCATATTCAGCAGTAGCCTCAATTGCTACAATATCTAGCGCAACATTGTTTGATTCATCTATCTCAGTCTCTGCAACAATACCTGTTACCCTAACCCATGAACCATTTACAATATCCTTGTTCAAATAACGAAGCGGCAAACCATGAATCATTGTTTCCTTACCATTTACGAGTGTCCTATATACAAGTGCATTTTCACCGTCAACAGAAATTATTCCCTCTATCTGATATACTTTGCCTTCATACTCATGTGTATGATGGATAATTTCTGACACCACATTAATATAATCTTCGTCTTTTACAACTTGAACATCTGCACCCATCGCATCTATGATTAATTGCTCATCATCGGTTAATGGGATAGAATCGTATACTATTTGTTCATTCTGCGCAGTTCCAGAAACCTCTGTACTCTCATTCCGAGAACAGGCAATTACAGACAAACAGCATACAACACTCATTAGAATACAAATAAACTTCTTATTCATATTTATTTTCGCTTTCTATTTTTGATATGCCATCGACACCATAATAATGCATGATGTCAATGGCATAACATTGTATTATGATTTATTCAGTAATTTCATGTCCGCAAATCGAACATTTGTAAACAATTACAACAAGATAGTTTTCAATATAACTTCTATCGTATACATAATTGTGGTTACCGGTAGCAGGAATAATTTGTTGCTCAATTATAACCTCGTCGCATACGGAACAATGACTACCATTGGTTAAACCATCAGCAGAACAACTAGCTGCATAACCCTCGTCCTCTACTTCTGTATGTCCTAATGCAGGTATTACCTGCTGAGCAATCATTATCTCGTCACATACAGAACAGTGACTACCATTGGTTAAACCATCAGCAGTACAATTAGCTGCATAGCCCTCGTCCTCTACTTCTGTATGTCCCAATGCAGGTATTACCTGCTGAGCAAGTATTACCTCGTTGCATACAGAACAATGGCTACCATTGGTTAAACCATTAACAGTACAACTAGCTGCATAACCCTCGTCCTCTACTTCTGTATGTCCTAATGCAGGAACAACATTCAATCCACTAAATACAGTATCGCATACAGAACATTTGGTTCCAGCCTCAGCACCTTCCATAGTACAAGTAGGTGATACAGCCTCAACCTCAATCTCTGTGTGAGCAGTCATATCAATGACTTCCTGTGCAACCAGAACCTCACCACAGGCAGCGCACTTTTTACCTTCAGTTAATCCAGTACTAGTACAAGTCGCCTCTACTGCCGGAACAAGTTCTTCAACATGTGTAAGTATAGGAAGAATTTCTTGTTCTACAATAACAGTATAACAATCCGTGCATTTTAATCCTTGAGATAATCCAGTTTCAAAACAGGTTGCCTCAACCGCTTCAAGTACTTCAGTATTCTTATGCTCGCATTTAATAACTGGTTGCTCGAGAACCACACCGCATACCGAACACTTGGAACCCGGATAATGCGTTTCAGTTTCAGGAATAATTTCTTCAGTATGATTGCCTAGAGCACAATTCCACATTGCTTCATTCTCAATAAACAATACTTCTCTTTCTGCACATACATCACATACCCGATATACAGCCAACGTTACGTCATCAACCATCTCATCAGACCAAGTATGACCACCCTTGTTAGGAATTGTTACTTCATCAGTAGTACCACAAACAGAACATGTTGCAGTCTTTATACCATCCTCAACGCAGGTAGGTGCAGTGGTGACATTACCCTCATCCCAAGAATGCTCCAACTTAGGAATCGTTAAATATTTACTTTCGTTACAGTATTCACAGGTATACTTTCCAATACCATTGGTAGTACAGGTTGCTGCCTTTAATGTAGTAGTCAGTTTATAGTTGTGTGC
>JAFQIE010000014.1 GCA_017397645.1 Lachnospiraceae bacterium
CGTAAATCCTTGCGTCACAACATGATTATTTTACACATAATCAACTTAACTGTCAATACCTATTTTTGTTTTTTCTTTCGACAAAAAACCCCGACAACGATTCATTACCGCGCCGGGGAATTCTTTTTAATAATTATTCATAAGAAATATACTCTGCGTAATCATCCCAAATCAGGCAAATCCAAGTTTTCCCTTGATTGAATACGATTTCGTCACCATTCTCATCATAGAACATGTTAGGAGAATAATCATCTTTACGCTTCCAGCTACCTTCGATTACCTTACCGTTGGTAAAAATGTAGGCGTCTCCCTTACCATGCACTTCGAATGCCATATAGTCTTTCTCTACAGGTTCGTGGATTTCACCGTGACAAATCTTGAAAATGACATTGGTTACTGCCAGCTGTTCATCGTTGTATTCATCTATCTGTGCGTCGCCGTACTGATAACGATAGTACAGGCGGGTCTTTTCATCATATTTAAAATGCGCTCTGTTGGTGCCGTATCCACCCTTGTTGGAAGTATTTCCGCCGGGGTAAATCTCTGTAGCATCTTCATAAGAATCATACATTGCTGCATAACCCTCATCTGCAAAAGTAAAAGCCTGTTCAAAACGATCATGCGCTTCGTAGGTCTTCTTATATTTCAGACGATTCACTGCATCGTTGTAACCATCAATGAAAAGATATCCGGTAAACTCAGTGGAATAGCCGGGTCTGGAAACACGACCAAATGCCTCGGACGCTGCCACATCAATACCATAGACTGCCTGGCTGATATTGTCCACTCTGGTGGTGTTGATGACGGGACCTACAAAAGGAACTGCCAATCCCCAGTTTACGTAGATGGAATCATATGCCATGGATTCATATAAATAATAGTCACGGGCACTACGTACAGGGCCAATCTTTTCCAGATTGTCATAATCTTCGAAAATACCCATCAAACGGGTAATACGTCCCTCTACAGGTGCCTCAAAAATAATACTCGCCTGAGAAATACCATATTGAGGAAGTGCCGGAGTATTGTTAGGAATCATAACCGCCATATTTCTCCGCTCTACCACATCCACATCTTTCCACTCACCGGTAAGATAACTTTGCATCATTCCGTCTTTTTCCACTCTCTTGGTGATGTAATTCGTCTCACCACCGGGATTCAAAGTAGGAATAGGCTTGTCTGTGGGTTCCGGTGTAGGCACTTCTTCTTCAAATTCTACAGAATTAATTGTCACGATAGGGGAGTCCATATCCTGACCACAAGCAGTAAGTGCAAACATGATACCTGTCACAAAGGCTGCTAAAATAATCTTTTTCATAGTAATTCCTTTCTTAAGCTATTAATACAACTCTATTGTATTCCACTTAAGGAAATTTGTCTAATTAAAGTATATTTAATAATTATTAAGATTTTCTTGTGGTTTAGTGCAAATGAACCGGATTCTTGGGCTGGTTCTTGGTTCTCGCACTGGTTCTGCCCTCCGGCTTGATTTCTCCGGCTGCCACCAATGACCGCTTAGTCAATGTAGGACCAACCAATTCGTATACAAGTACGCTGAACAGTACTACATTTCGAATGATGGCTCCGTCCGAAAGATTTGCTGCTGTTAAGGACATTCCAAGCGCCACACCGGCCTGAGGGAACAAAGTGATACCCAGGTTCTTGATAATCTTCTCATTACATTTAGTAGCTTTACAAGTAGTAAATGCGCCGTAGTACTTACCTGCTGTTCTTGCAATAATATAAATCGCACCAACCAAAAGCACCAAAGGATTGCCCAAAATCTGCAAATCTAACTCTGCACCGGACAATACAAAGAACAGAATATTTAAAGGTGCCGCCCAGCGGTCCACGCGATCCATCAATTCTTCGCTGGTCTCGCAGACATTACAGAACACGGTACCCATCATCATACAGCTGAGTAGCAGAGAAATACCACAATGAACACCTGCCACCTGTCCCTTGATAGCAGAGAAACCAACCATCAAAAGAACAAATGCTACGGAGATGGACATACGCTTGCTTCTGGAATGGAAAAAGGTTTCTACCAAATTCAACAAATATCCCATCAAAGCACCGATACCCAAGGACAGAATGATTTCTACCGCCGGCTCAACGACCATACCGATAACGCTGATACCACCTGCCTCAATGGCATTTGCAATACCATAGGAAACGGCAAATAATACAAGACCCACCGCATCGTCAATTGCCACAACCATCATCAACAGCTTGGTCAAAGGTCCATCTGCTTTATACTGCTTGATAACCATCAAAGTGGCAGCAGGCGCAGTTGCAGATGCAATAGCACCCAAAACAATTGCGGAAGGTAAAGATAACAACTGAGGGAATGCCAAATGCAGACCAATCAGTACAGCATCTACCACTACGGTGGTAATCACAGCCTGACCGATACCGATAACAATCGCCTGCTTACCCATGGTTTTCAACTGGGAAAGGCGGAATTCGTTTCCGATGGTAAACGCGATGAATCCCATTGCCGCCTGAGATAGGGCACTGATTCCCTCCACCTGCGCCAGACTATTGAATCCCAAACCGGGAACCCCCAGTGCACCCAGGCAATAAGGGCCAATCAAGAGTCCTGCTACCAAATACGCGGTAACTGCAGGAAGATTCAATAATTTTGCAACTCGTGATAACAACAGTCCTCCAATAATAGCAAGGGCTAAGCTGATGAATAAAACTTGCATAATATCTACCTCTTTTATATGTATTGTTTTACACAAAAACATATCAAATATAGCACTCTATTCCACAATAATCAAGAGTTTTCCACGCTTTTTTCGGTATCTTTTTTATCGGCTCTTTTGTCTCTTGAAACAACAGATTTTACCAAGGAGGGAATTGCCTTCGCGCCACTTTTGGTTTTTTCCAGCAAATACTCCGCCGCCACAGCATACATCGGCACAAGCATTAGGAAATAGGGCATCACATAACGGGGTTTTGCTTCCCATAGCATACTGAATACAAAACCGCCAAACACGGCAATCAAAAGGACATACTTTTCTACATTCTTTAACCCTTTTCTGTCAGCAAAAAGCAAAAAGAGAATGCTACCGTACATAAACAATTGATATATTTTCATAAATCCCTGCAACAGCACATCCATCTTGGGCCCACCATAGATAGACACCGCCAAGGGCTTCAGCTCGCCATTAAACCTGAAATTCATGATACGGCTCTGGTACATAGGCGAATTCCACTGATAGTTCATTTTTCTCTGATAAAAATCCAGAGCATATCCCGGATTTTCTGCAAATTCCCGGAGTCTGGCTCTATAATCCACCATAGCCTTTTCCGTAGCGATTTTAGGATTGCAACCATTCTGTGTAAAAGAATCCAACGCATAGGCATTATACCAGCCGGGGTTACCGTCTTTATCGTTGGTTCCCATCACAAGATACAAAGAAGCAGGAATTCCCTTCAAGGAAGTGTCCCTTACCCCCGCATAAGTTAGGTTTAACGCACCTTGCAATAAAAGTACACCTGCGATAACACTACACCCGGTAACCAAAACCTGCCATTTGAATTTACCCAGCAATCTCACAAATGCCACAATCACAAGCGCAATCACCAAAATCAAGGTGTTTTTCCGCAGTTGTACCATAAGTCCGACTGTCAGAGCCAAGCCAACAACCTTCGGCACACTAAACTTTTCTAAACAGGACAGAAGTAACCATGTCGCCAAAAGTCCCAATGCTGTGGACGGCAAATCACCATATACATAGGGAATATACAAATACATAGGTGCACAGCATAAAGCAAATAATAGGTAGAAAAACTCCGCCTTACGATTCTTGTTGGTCAAATGTCTAACAATCATACAGCCGGAAAGAACCAAAACCGGAACCAGCAGGGCGCTAAAATACTGGAATGCCCTGTAATTCATGTCGCCGAACCAGCTAAATAAGATACGCAACAATGTCACAATGCCCAGCTGCTGAGGGTACACTGTGAGATAACTAATTTCCTGAATACCTTCATAATTATCATGATTAAATGCCATAGCATAATCGCAGATGGTAAACTGATCCGCCACCGGATAATTAGGTGCGGCCGTCACCCACCAGATACTAAAAATTCCCACAAAGACACATGCTGCTGCCAACAGAATGTTGGGATGAATCTTATAAATAATTCGGTCATAAATCTTACCCGCCAAGAACAATACACCGGTAGCCGCCAATAATTTCACTGCGTTCCACCAAAAGGAATCCTGCTGCCACAGCACAAACTCTGAAGGTGTCCCTATAATCTGCTCCTTTCCCGTACCAAACATACCGTTGATAAACAGGGTAAAGAACAACACTAACGCTATATAATGAAATATTTTAGTCAATACATTCTCAACTGTCCGTTTTTCCATCTTTGCTACCTGCCTACTGCATTTTCCATTATTTTAACACATTCCCGACAATTGTAAAACAAGATTTCAGCAATGGGTGCTGTTACTGCAATAAAATAGGGAAATGCCTTTTGGCACTTCCCTATCATTTCTACAATGCCGGCGACCGGACTTGAACCGGTACGGGGTTGCCCCCGAGGGATTTTAAGTCCCTTGCGTCTGCCTATTCCGCCACGCCGGCATATGGATGGAGGTGGATTCGAACCACCGAAGCAATTTGCAGCAGATTTACAGTCTGTCCCCTTTGGCCACTCGGGAATCCATCCATGTGTCAGTTGCCTGACTGAAAAATCATAGCATAAAGAACTGTAAAATGCAAGCAAATTTTTGTCCCTTTCAACATACTCCCGACATCTTCTAAAACATGCGCGGTTGTAACTATCGATATATAACTTTCAACACCGTGGCCGATGTTGCGGGAAGCGTTATGGTGATCTTTCCATCCATGATAGTGTATTCTTCACCATCCACGAGATAACCTTCTTCACCCGTTTGTACCAGCACCTGCATGCGTCCACCTTGAGGTGCACCAACTTCCCACACCGGAATGGTCTTTTCTATCTCCCAATCGTTGTTATTGATTAACACCACGCTGATGTCCCTACCTGTAAAACGCCCATAGGATAAAAAGCCTCTATCTCCCTCCAAAGGTTTCAAAGAGCCCGCTTTGAATTCCGGATACTCCTTGTGTAAACGGATCATATCTTTATGGAAGCGGATCAATTCATAATCTTCCCTGCCCCATGGATAGGTTCTTCGATTGTCCGGATCGGTAAATCCGCATACCCCCGCCTCGTCACCATAATAAAGAGTGGGAGCTCCAGGCCAAGTCATTTGCATCACCACAGCCTCACGGAAAATTCCTTTGCGAATGCCTTCCCGGGCTGCATCTGCACCCAATGCGCCTGCTCTTCCCACTTTTCCGTTCGTCCTGGTTAAGAATCGGGAATGGTCGTGATTGGAAAGTTCATTCATCGCCACCTGCAAACTGGGGTTGCTGAAGCTGGCATTATGATAATGCATGGCGCGCCAAAAATAGTCCACATCGCCTTTCAGTTCCGGCTTGCTGCCGTCGCTGTGCTTTTCCATACCGGTCAAAAACCAAGTCACCGGCTCCATAAAAGCATCATAGTTCATGACGGAATCCCATTCCTCACCCTGCAACCATTCCTTGGTATTGCCGTAATGCTCTGCCAAAATCAAGGCCTCCGGATTGGCTTCCTTCACTGCCTTGCGAAACTCCTTCCAGAAAAAGTGGTTAAACTCTCGGCTATGACCTAAGTCTGCTGCCACATCCAACCGCCAACCATCTACGAAAAACGGCGCCGACACCCACTTCTTGGCTATTTTCATCACATACCGGCACAATTTCTCAGATTCTTCGTAGTTCAGCTTCGGTAATGTGGCATGATTCCACCAACCGTCATAACTGCCATTATAGGGCCATCCTTCCGGATCCTTAAAATCAAAATAACTTCTGTAGGCACTATCCGCGCTTACATAAGCTCCCTTTTCATAGCCCTCCGCGTCCTCGTAAATACGCTCTCTGTCCAGCCATTTGTTGAAAGAACCACAATGGTTGAAAACACCGTCTAAAATTACGCGGATGCCCCTCTTGTGCGCTTCCTCTACCAATTTAGCGAATAGTGCATTACTTGCTTCTAAATTCTCTTTGTTCG
Organism: Lachnospiraceae bacterium; assembly: GCA_017397645.1. Lineage (GTDB taxonomy): Bacteria > Bacillota > Clostridia > Lachnospirales > Lachnospiraceae > Acetatifactor. The sequence goes on from JAFQIE010000014.1 coordinate 6,106, forward strand.
TCACACGGTTTTTATACAGTGTAGCAAAACGGTTTTCTGTCTCACCATCCGCGAGCAACTCGCCCCGGTCATTTATGATTTTACCTAAGTGGGGATCAATATAGTCGTAATCCTGACTATCGTATTTGTGATTGGAAGGAGACACAAACAAGGGGTTAAAGTAAATCACTTCCACGCCCAAATCCTGTAAGTAATCCAGTTTATCCATAACACCCTGCAAGTCACCGCCATAAAACTCGCGCACGTCCATCTGCGCCGGGACGCGGCTCCACTCCTCCACTCGCTTCACCGGCTCATTAATATAGCAGTATTCCCCGGTCAACACATCGTTGGACGGGTCTCCGTTGCAAAAGCGATCCGTATAGATTTGGTACATTACCGCACCCTTTGCCCAGGCAGGGGTCTTAAATCCGGGGATAATGGCAAAGCGATAAGCGTCTTCCGGCGTATCCACCACGCCTCTGGTATCGTAATAAATAGTTCCCTCTGAGGTGATGATTGCAAAGTAATAAGCAAATTTCTCCGTCCCCAGAGTCACTTGACAACTGTAATAATCAAAGCGGTCCGAATGCATAAGCATTCCATCCCACTCGGATGCCATAGCACCTTCCTCGATTTTGTTCAACGGAATCTGCTGACTGCGGCGGACAATATAGACTGCCTCCACTCCCTGTTTAGGGGCACGCATGCTAATAGTTACATTTCCATATTTTTCCGGCTCCGCTGGAAAAATAAAATTCTGTGTTGTATCGCTGAAAAAAGCGTTGCGGAATGCACTGCTTTGTGTGTTTAACATCTATAACTCTCCCTGAAATCCCTAGGTCTAATTTCTACTCTAATCATTCAAATTTCTCTACCCTATATCTTACCCAAATCCGAAAAAAATGTAAAGAAAAAAGCAACCATCTCTGGTCGCCTTTTAAGAAGGTATTTCTTCTTATGGGTATAGCAAAAAACTACAAATGTATTGGGGGGGGTTACGTTTATTATAGTACCATCGCGTCCCGAATCTGCCAACTCCAAATTTGAACAAAGTTTATAAAAACGAAGTGTTGTTTTTGTGAATATTGCACAAAAACAGCGCTTCGGACTCTCTCCAACCAAAGATAATCCCCCTATATGCCCGGTGTATAAAAGGTCAAAGTATTGCAAAAATAAACTGCTCCGGCCATGGCGCCCAGCCATATAGTAATCAGACTGCCCTCAACCAATTCCCCCGCGTGCTCTTTCCGCAGAGCTTCCGCAACCCATGGTATCAACAGACAAAGCACGAAACAGGCGATTCCAAAGAGTACCGCCGGACTGCCAAGCAGGGACACCAGTTGCAACGATAATCCGCTGATTCTCTGTGCCATCTCCCAGGGAAAAAATTTGGTAGCCATGAGACAGAACAGCACAAAAATGCCAAGAAGTAGTTTTCTCTCTTTGGACAATTTGCCCTCTTCCACAATCAACGCCCATAACAGACCTATACCGCCAAGAATCAACCCCAGTCCCAATCCGGGTTTATCCGAAAACTTCCACATAGTGAGGAAATCTGAAACGGCATAGCCTTTTGCTGTTATATTTTGAAAGGTCAATCCATCATTCGCTGACAACATCAAATAAATAAGGACACCTATCACAGCACTTACCGGCACTGAGAAGAACTGAAGCCAACGCAATCTGATTTTTTTCAAAATCAAAACCAGCCACGGCAATAGTGCAAATAGAATTGCCTGATTGAAATCCACCTGCTGATAAATCACGGACAGGCGGTAAGGACAACTCATATAGAGAGTAACACCCAGCAGGCATGCGACGGAGTCATCATAGACGGCCGTCATCAACAGACACATTCCCGCAAATGTTATGATTTGTATCAGCACCACCGCAACAAGATACCATAGCACCACGCTTCCCACCATTTTATATAGAAAGGTTTCCGTCAGCCGTTGTGCCCATTCATGTATTTCTCCGGTGTTCATCAGGTACCCTAAGGTCAAAGGGATGCAAGTTACCAGTAGGACGGACGCATATAACCATTTGATTTTCTTAACAATCTGTTCCATGGTCCCTCCTTCTTTGAATCAGCTTCATGATAATCAGTCCTACAATACCAAACAGTGAAATAATCTCCGCAATCCGATATAAGGCAAGCCCATTATAAGCAATTTCCAGTTTTCCTTCAAATCCGGCAGGAATGTTAACCCGAAGATCACCGTGGGCGCCAAAATGTTCGGAAATATAGGGCTCTTCCCCAACAGATATGTCTTTGCCCGATAAATCATTTCCCTGCAATGTCTTAACCCGATATCCCGGATAAGCGATTAAGGGCAACTCCAACCAACCTTCTTCTGTACCCCTGTTGGACACCTGCAGTTCTATCTTCGTACCCTCTTTCTGATAGTCCTGCCACTGTACTTCTTGTGAAGCCACAGGCTCATGGTAGGAATAATCAGACACTTTTGTTCCTTCCAGCAAATACTCTCCATTAAACACGGCGGTCGTACCCAAATTTTCTGCAGTATGCAGATAAGTAGCCGGTGTCTGATAGATAATATCATTGATATGGAACACAGCAGTTACCAAAGCAACCGTTCCAAAGAAAATTGTAATACTACGCCTTACCCTCGTTTCCTTTTCCCGAAGGACGAAGAATACGCCAAAGAAGGCACAGAGTACACTGGCTGCTGCCATCATGCGCGTGGGGATTTGGATGGAACCCAAGACCCTGCCCAATACCGGCACCTTTAACAAAGCATCCCAAGGGAAATAGCGAGTACTCATAAACATAGTAACCGCCACGCCTAAAACCAACACCAGACAAGTAAGCGTAGCACCCTTTGGTTTCTTCCATGTGGCCAGGAAACAAACCAGCATCATCAGACACGCCGCACCAATCTGGATGGGTTCACAATTATACATTCCGGTCTGAAAACCACCCATATAGGGTACCAGTTGAAAAACTCCTGCGAGCTCAGTTCCCCTGATTTGCAAGTCCATCGCTGTAATAGAGGTAAAATGATAGCCACCCTGTACCATGGTCTGTAGTATAGGAACCCAGAACCATGCGTTGAGGAGCAAAGTCAAGCCAATACCTTCTAACAACTGCAAAACCGTGCCCTTGCGGAAAGTCCTTTTCCAGCAGATAAGACACACAAATCCTGCGCAGATTCCCGCGATGGCAGTGGAAATCAGATGACTTTGCAACAGACAGGTAAATCCTGCCACAAGATAGTATTTATAAGAGGTGTATTCCTCCTTCGTTTCCTCTTCATGAAGCAATAAATAAATGCCGCAAACCACCAACGGGAAAAAGGTCATTCCCATACACTCCCCAATGGCGCCTCTGTTATAGAAATTATAAATCCGGTAGGGCGCCAGCATATAAATCACCGTACCGAACAATGCTGCTAAAGGTGTCTTCACGCACTTCTTGAAACAAAAATGTGTTATCAAAGCAGTCGCTATCTGCAAGCCAATGACCAGCATCCGATAGGTTTCCATCATAGAAAAACCACAAATGCGAAGAAGTGCCGACGGCAACAGGAATAAATCCCCATAGAACATAGACACCTGATATCCATGATCAAACATCCAATAATCCTGCACCCTGATAGGGAACTGTTCCATATGCAGCAGACTGTGTTTCAGGCCCTCAATCCGCATCAAATGAAAAGGGGTGTCCCCCTTGATACCCATTGCGTCAGATAAAAGTGGTGCGGACGCAATCAAAACGCATCCCATCAACACCCATACGACCACCTGTTGGGGGATAGATATTTTTTTCTCCTGCACCAATTTGTAAAAATGCAAAAATAAATTGATTCCTACGGAACACAAAAGCGTAAGGACTGCCAACATAAAGAATCCCAGATTGGTCCGGATAATCTGTAGACCTATAATCTCTGCCTGCGGTGAGCCATCTTCCAGGCGGCCGCCCAATTGCAGCACTTCATGGGACGTTGTCACGTAGAATTCATAGCAAAGTTCCTTCTGCCCTGCCCTCATATTTACAGCGTTTTGAAGCAATCCGCGAAACTTGGTGGCAGACGCAGGAATCACACTAAACTCTATGTTACCACCCTGTGGAATTTCAGCCTCTACCATCACCCGATAAACACCGGGCGCCGCAGCAAATTCTGCCACTGTCGCACTTTCCTTCAATTCCTTCCGGGTTACATCCGCAATCGTTTCCTGTGGTCGGAAGCAACCAATACCTACAAACAGAAGAACGAAAAGGAGTTCAATTGCATAGAGTATCTTCTTCATCGCTCTCCCTCCTTCACTTTGTAAACCACAAAGCCAATTGCTGTTAAAAGGGAAATCACTTCCGCAATCCGCCAATAAATGGGTGGCACAAAACGCACCACAAAAGTACCTACGTACCCTTCCGGCAAAAGGATTCTCACCTGACGTCGCTCATTGGAGGTCATTTCCAACTGCAGTCCGGATTCGTCCTTACACTGATATCCCCGATAATGCACCAAAGGTACATCCACATAGCCCTCCTGCGTCGACTTATTTGCACAGGTTATTTCCATACGCAGAGAACCCTTCACCCAACTTTGTATTTCTACCTCTTCGGCTGCAACCGGATTCTCGTAGGTATACTCCAACGGATTCATGCCATCTATCAGGTATTCTCCACCGGCCACATAACCGGCTCCCATACCCTTTTCATGATAAACATGGAATGTACCTGCTCCGTCCAACACATGCTCAGACATATAACAGGTGGAGGTAAGTACGCTAAACAGCACCACTCCAAGTCCTACATGGACGAGTGTATTCCATCCCTTTTGCTCGAAAAACCACAACGCTGTGCCAAATACCACAACTAAAAGCACAGTGGCCCATCCAAGCACCCGGGTAGGAAACTGCAGACTGCTGACTAGTGCCGCAAATACCTGTCCCATTTCCTGCAAATGATCCCAAGGGAAAACATTCAAACTCATAATCAGCAGAACAACGCCTAAAACCGCTGCCACTTTTCCCAGCCCAATTTGCTTTTTCTCTTTGTAGTCAGCGGAAAAACCATTGAACCAAAGAACCAAAAATACAGCAAGTCCAACCAAAAGCACAAAGCCCACACCTACCGGATAGGTGAACTGGGCTCCATTGTCGCCAAGAGGTGTTTTGCTTCCTCTCTGCCAAAAATGGAAAAACATATGGGACAATGTCAAACCGGTGTTTTGAATGGTTCTGGCTGCCAGGTTTTTGATATGTATATTCTGCGTCAAATAGTAGTCCAAACAGGGAATCAAAAACCATAAACTTAATAGAACTGCAACTGCCGCACCCTTAAACAATTCCCAAAAAACATGTTTTTGAAACACTTTCTTTATAAATATGAGGAGGATTACCACCGTCAGCAATAATGCCACCTCACAAGTGAGGATATGGGTCTGCATCAGCCCTGCATATCCTATTGCCAGCGCGATCCAAGCGGTTTTATATCCTTTTTCTTCCGGGTTTTCCCCAAACACACGAAAATACCCGTACACAATCAACGGGAAGAATAACAGGGCAATTCCTTCACCCACATCCCCGGTCTGATACAGTTTATAGATACGATACGTAGACAAGGTGTAAAGCGCACTGCACGCAAGTCCCACCTTGAAACTGCCAAAGATTTTTTCAAAACAACGATACGCCACAATCGCCGTGGCAAGATTTAGCACCACAAAAAACACATGGCTTGCCGTCACAACCGTGAATCCCAGCAAACGTAGCAGTGCAGGAAACAGCAAAAAAAGATTGCAATAGAAGATAGAACAAGCGTACCCTTGTCCATAGAGCCACTCCGGATCGATTCTCACTGGGATCTGTCCGCTTGCCAAACCATCTTTCACGCCCTCAATCCGCATATAGTGGAACATCAAATCAATAGAATTCAGGGCACCGTCCGCCAATTGGAAGAAGGAAGAAAACAACGTAATCAAACCAATACCCCAAAGAACGATTTTTTTCTCTCTGGAAAGGCTCTCCCTCCACACATAATGGTACGTGATACCCAAATATACCAACACTCCACAAGCAACAAAAATGGCCAAAAGCTGCGTCCACATGTGATGGGTTTCTGTGAACCTCACTCCTTGAATCTGTAAAGCACCGCTCCCTTTGTAGAACCCGATGACCTCCATTTGTTCTGTGGGCTCGTAGAGCCATACCATAAAGTCTGTGGAGGATTTGGTCTTGTAAAGCGTTTCCCCGTTACTCTTTAGTCCACCCGTAAATACCGTGTTGTCACGCAAATAGATGTCTGCAATATAATCGTTTTCCGCGGTATAAAAAACCTCTACCCGGTAGGTACCAAATCCAAGGAAAATTCCGTCAAACAGCACATTCTCACCTGCTGAAAACGCCTCTGTTTTCAGCGCCGATTGGTCTACAAAACGGGTCTCTTTAGGCAAGCATAATTGCAAAACACAAAAAAAAGACAGCACAAGGAACAGTCCTATCGCAATCATAGATATCTGTTTCCTTCCTCTGTCTTTTTTCATTCTTAATTCTCCTCCGCGAAAAGAGCCTCAAACTCTTCTCTGGAAATCTTCTCTTTCTCTAACAGTAGCTGTGCGCAGGCATGCAAAACCTTCTCATTTTCTTTGATAACTGCTTTTGCCTTATTGTAACACTCGTCAATAATTGCCTTTACCTCTTTGTCGATTTCTCCGGAAATGGCTTCACTATGAGATTTTGCGTGTGCCAAATCTCTTCCGATGAACACTTCTTCGTCTCCATCATCGTAACAGATTACGCCAATATTCTCGGACATACCGAATCTGGTGACCATACTTCTGGCCACCTTAGTGGCTCTCTTAATATCGCTGGAAGCCCCGGTGGTAATATCACCAAAAATCATGTCCTCCGCAATACGACCACCCAGAGATACCATAATATCCTGCATCATTCTGCTCTTAGTAGCGAACATGTCATCCCGCTCGGGCAAAGGCATGGTGTAACCTGCCGCACCGACACCTGTGGGTATGATGGATACTGTATACACAGGACCCACATCCGGCAACACATGGAATAGAATTGCATGACCCGCTTCGTGGTATGCCGTAATCTTCTTTTCTTTTTCGGAAATGATACGGCTCTTTTTCTCGGCACCAATGCCCACCTTGATAAAGGATTTTTTGATATCCTCCTGGGTCAGATAGGCTCTTTCGTCCTTGGCTGCCTGAATCGCCGCTTCATTCATCAAGTTTTCCAGATCCGCTCCGGTAAACCCGGCCGTTGTCTGCGCCACCTGCTTTAAGTCCACATCATCTGCCAGCGGTTTATTCTTGGCATGTATTTTGAGAATATCCTCTCTGCCGGAAACATCCGGTGTCCCCACACCAATCTTACGGTCAAATCGTCCGGGACGAAGGATTGCCGGGTCCAAAATATCCACACGGTTAGTGGCTGCCAAAACTATGATTCCCTCATTTACGCCAAAGCCGTCCATTTCTACCAGCAACTGGTTTAATGTCTGCTCTCTTTCATCATGTCCGCCACCCATACCGGTGCCACGGCGTCTTGCCACCGCGTCAATCTCATCAATGAATACGATACAAGGCGCATGTTTTTTGGCATCTTCAAAAAGGTCACGCACACGGGAAGCGCCCACACCCACAAACATTTCCACAAAATCCGAACCGGAAATACTAAAGAAAGGTACACCAGCCTCCCCTGCAATGGCCTTGGCAAGTAAGGTTTTACCTGTTCCGGGCGGTCCCTCCAAAAGCACACCCTTAGGAATCCTTGCCCCCACCTTAGTATACTTTCCGGGTGCCTTTAGGAAATCTACGATTTCTTCCAGATCTTCTTTTTCTTCCTTTAATCCGGCAACATCCGCGAAAGTAATGGCCTTGTCTCCCATGGACATCTTAGCCCGGCTCTTGCCGAAATTCATCATTTTTCCATTGTTGCCGCCACCGGCTCTGCCACTCAAAATAGAGAACAGGATGACACCCGCCACCAGCATAAACAGCATGGGCAAAAAGGTAGAAAGCCACCAGCTTTCCCTGGGAACATCCGTAACCAAAGGATCAAATCCATACTCTCGCACAAGCGTCTCCGCCGCCTTGATGTCAGTCACATAGAGTTTTTTCAAATGTCCTCCGGTCAACTCGATCATCAAATATCCGGTGGGCACCTCTTTGTTCTGGTTTACCGTTATCTCTACAACCTTCTTGGCTTCCAGATCGGTAATCAGCTGCTGCTTCGTATATCTTTCATCCACCTTGCCAAAAGATGATGCAAAGGTGATGAATGCCAATAACAGCAACATAAATATAAAAATCGGGTTAAACCCACTCCGTCTTTGCTTCACCAAAAAAGCCTCCTATTCCACGAATTCTACCACACCGATATAGGGCAGATTACGATATCTCTGGTCATAGTCCAAACCATAACCAACCACGAATTCATCAGGAATCTGGAATCCCGTATAATCCACGGGCACCTGAATCACGCGTCTGGATGGTTTATCCAGCAAAGTACACAGGCGCAGGGATTTCGGTCCTCTGTCATGCAACATTTCCAGAAGATAGCTTAATGTTCTTCCGCTGTCCACGATATCCTCTACAACAATAACATCCTTGCCGCGGATGGACTCATCCAAATCCTTCACGATTTTTACAATTCCACTGGATTTGGTATCTCCGCCATAGCTGGATACAGACATAAAATCAAAAGTTACCGGCACACTGATTCTCTTTGCCAACTCGCACATGAAAAAGCTGCCGCCCTTCAAAATGCAAATCAAATGAACCTCCTTACCGGCATAATCTTTGCTGATTTGCTCTCCCAACTCCTGAATTCTGTCGTCTACTTCCTTCTCTGTCAAAAGTACCTTAATCTGCTCAGCCATTTTATCCTCCGTTTCACTGCATTTCGCAGTCATTTCTTATTAATTTTACCTCTAATATGGTATTTGTATTCTCAGTAACCTTAAATTCTTCACTGATTCGTCCGCCTACCACCCACAAGACATGTGAGCCGTCCGCCAGTATCGGGATTCTATCCCTTTCCTGCTTAGGTATTTTCTCATCTATCATATACTGTTTCAGGGTCTTATGTTTCATCTCCCCATCCGCATTCCTAATACAAAGAAAATCTCCCTCGCTCCGATGTCTTATTTCTAAAGATTGTATTATTTTACCACAATCCAACCATTTCGTATACCTATTCCGTGGAATTTCACCCGCTTCTTTCGCGTTAAATTTACGGATTTCCAAAGTTCCCAGCCCGGGCAACACAAAACTGCCTTCTGATAAATCCAAGTTTAAAGCTTGCTGCAAGTGACATTCTTCTTTTGATGACAGGGTGTCAACTTCAAATACAATTTCTCCATAGCGGCGGCTTACCACAATGCCAAAGGGCAAGTGAATACTCCGATTCTCTTCCTTTTGTATCAAAGACATCATATCCTTCACATGGATTTGTCCAATATCCTTACCCGTAGGAGAAAACTCCTTTGCCGCCGCAAACAAGACCCGTTTTTGGATAATCTCGGGATGTTGGGATAAACGGGAGCAATCCAACCGCCCTCTTCCCACGGATACCATCTGTATCGCACTTTCCGTCTGCTGTGAAAGGTATTCCTCGGCTTCCCTTAAACTCTGCGCACTCTGCGCCACATGTTCTACCGCTCCCTGCACGATTTTCTCTTCTGCATAGGGTATAATATGATGACGAATCCGGTTTCTGGTGTAGTCATCGGAGTCATTGGTACTGTCCGTACACCAGGGAATTCCCCGGTCCGTAAGATAGCTTTCTATTTCTTCCCGCTCCAAACACAAAATAGGCCGGATGATGTAATTGTCATCCTCTCCCTTTCGCATCGGTGACATACCTGCCAGCCCGCCGATGCCACTTCCCCGGAACAAGTGAAAAAGTACCGTCTCGGCGTTATCGTTTGTATTATGGGCCACCGCAATTTTTGTAGCCCCTTTTTCCTTTGCAATCTCATAAAAAGTTTCGTATCGTGCTTGCCTTCCGGCAGTTTCCGTAGAGACTTTTTTTGCTGCCGCAAGCCCGGGTACGTCCACCCGCCTGCACACGTAGGAAACCTCTGCCTTTTGACACAATTCCTCTACAAACTTGGCATCTTCTTCCGCTTCCGTCCGGATCCCGTGATGAATGTGGACGACTTGTATCTCAAAAGGCATCTTTTTTTGGTACTCCAGTAACAGAAATAAGAGGCAAACCGAGTCCGCCCCTCCGGATACCCCTACCACTACCTGTTCTCCGGGGTCTACCATATGATTCTCCTCCATAAAAGAGAATACCTTTTTTTCTGTTTTTTCCCAAATATTCATACACAAATGTTATCCTATCCGACAAAAAAAATCAAGTATTCCAAAATCCAACTACACCAATTGTCATATCATCCGCCACTCTACCACGACTGCTACAGATGGCCATCCCCATCAAATGCTCTGCCAAGTGCTTGGGGTTTAGTTCTCCTGCTGCCAAAATGGCGTTTTGGATTCCCCTCTCCTCTAAAGAACCTCCAAAGGCTTCCAGCACCCCGTCAGTCACCATAATAATGTAATCTCCATCCTGAAGCATAATGCTTTGCGCCTCCAACTTGGGCTGTTCAAAGCTTCCCAGCGGCAGGCTCTCCGATGCAAATACCTCAACCCTATTGTCACGTTTCAAAAAGGTAGGAGCACCGCCCAATTTTCTGATCTCTGCAATCCCTTTGTACAAATCCGCTTGACATACATCCAGCGTGGGGTGATTATTGTCTTCATCAAGAGCAAAAAGGCATCGGTTCACCATATGTATTGCCGTAGAAATATCGTATCCGGACTCCGCCATCTTTTCCATCAGATCCAAGACCCGTGCACTATCCTTACCCGCCGTCTCTCCGGAACCGGTCCCGTCGGATAGCATGGCCAGCAACTTTCCGTTTTCTGTTTCCACCACCGAATAATTATCACCGGATGACGTCTCTCCTTCTTTAACAGCGCGGGAGAAACCGGTCATCACATGAAATCCGGCCTCTTCTTCCAATACAAAACCACGGGGTGAAGACTCCACCAAATACGGACTTATAGCGGATGGCAATAGTCGCTTGTCCAATATCACAGAAATCATATCCGCTACTTCATCCACCGGAACAGTTCTATCGCGAGTGGTGTACATGGTAAGCGCAATGTCGTTTCGTCCGTCTTCCCTGGGCAGATAACAGGGACTCTCCACCACAATCCCTTCTTCTTCCATGTTCGAGACAAGTAGCTTTGCCTGCTTTTGCTCCATGGGTCTATATACCAGAACTTCACTTGCTACTTCAGTCATAACCTTAGCCATTTCCCGCATATTACTTCGTATAATTCTGCGGCTTTCCCCTAATCGTTCTTCTAAAAGCCGGGTTTGTCTGTCCTGCACCTTGGGTAGCATTTCCTTTTCATAACTCTTAGCAAGAGCATAAAAGCTATCTGCGTATCGAAGTAATTTTTGCCGACACATCTCCGAAATCTGTATAGAGTACAATTCCATGTTTTCTTTTTGTTTCTTCATCGCTCCTACCTCCACCATTTTAAGCATTTTCATAATGACCTTCATTATAAAAATTAGTCTCGGATTAATTTGTCAAATTCCGTGGAGCGTTCCGATAAGTTTTGCGACAAAAAAAGCGGCGGAGAATCTCCGCCACCTAATCCTTTTTCTTAAATTGTATTTCCCCTTCGTATATTAATCCCATAACCTCTCTGGCAATTCGCTCAATGTATCCCGGGGTTTTAATTTCTTTTTCAAAATTCTCTATCTCGACGGCCCTTTCTTCCTCGGCCTGTATGCTTTGCTCCAAGGCCTGGGCCTCCATCGTCTTTTGGTCGATTTTCTCGCGAAGTTCCACACTTCTGACGGCAACCACAACCATGATAACCACAAGAACAAAAATAACCAAGAACATACTCAATCTATTCTGTTGATTCCTTTGGTATGCCACCTTTCTTCTTGCCATGGTCTTCCTTTCTGTCTCTCTGCTTTTTCTTCCGACCTGCTCCTAAACTCATTTTAAGTATTTTTCGGAGAATCGTCAACCTTTTGTTCACTCCCCTTTTTATCCGGCGGAAGATATTGCGTGTTGTCTTCACTGTTGTTTTTATGGGCGGTTCTACCAGTTTTAGAATAAATATTTTCACATGCGACAGCACGGATATTCCAAAACCTACCAATCTTCTGCCCAGCAGTTTTTTGTACAGGATCATTCCAACCAGGGCTCCCGCCACGGCAAACCAGCGCAGTGTTCCGTTCCCTTCTCTGTTTAGAAACAAAAATACTGTGACGAAAAAATAAGCACAATAAAAATAGTCCTCCAGGGCAACCATCCATCCTTTATGACGCACAATCCCGCGGAATATCCGGAATAAATCATAGACAAATAACATGTAAAATCCAATATATCCGGCATGGAGAATCAGTGTACTTTCTTTCCCCATAGAACTACCTGAATAAACGACTCATCAAGGACTCCTGCTTCTGTCCCGTCATCCCCGTGTCAGAGTATGAACAACTGTCTACTCTGCCGTCTATATCGATTTCTCCCTTGTCCAAAGTGAGCCGGTTCACATGCAATTCTTTGCCCTTGATACTCAACATGCCCATTGTGGTTTCCAGCAAAACCTCGTGCTCATCAAAGGACAACACATCGTTTACCCCGCTGACCGAGCAACCGGCTCTGTTAGTAACTGTAATTTTATGTGATCTTGTTCCCGTATTTAGATTCTCCATGCGGCCTCCCTGCTTACACTATGTTATATAGCATATGCGGGAAGTCACACTTCCAGAACTCCTCGTCAAAGATATTTGAACAATTCTTTGGCCTCGTCTTTTTTTACCGTTTCCTGTACATCCAACACTTCTACCTTGACTTCCTTGTTGCCAAACGCAATGGTAATCACATCCCCCACCTTCACATCAGCAGATGCCTTGGCTGTTTTATCATTGATCATGACTCTGCCACTGTCACATGCTTCATTCGCTACGGTCCTGCGCTTAATAAGTCTGGACACTTTTAGGTATTTATCTAATCTCATTTCTCACACCCCGATTCTTTATATAGGAAAACAAAAACCCCGGTAAATGTCTCCTGGAGCATTCACCGAGGTTGATTACAAAATTTTCTGATCGATTATGCGTTCAGCATATCCTTCAGAGCCTTGCCAGCTTTGAACTTAGGAGCCTTGGAAGCTGCGATCTTCATAGCCTTGCCAGTCAAAGGATTTCTACCTTCTCTAGCTGCTCTTTCAGATACTTCGAAAGTACCAAAACCAACCAACTGAACCTTCTCGCCTTTTTTCATTTCTGCTGCAACAACATCTGTGAAAGCCTTCAGAGCCTTCTCAGCGTCCTTCTTAGAAATTTCAGCCTGCTCAGCCATAGCTGCAATCAATTCTGTCTTGTTCATATTAGAGTCCTCCTATATGATTTTCGATTTGTAACCCTGCGCCTTTTATAAACGCTTAATATTATATATACCCATTTTTGGTGGATTTGTCAAGGATTTTCGGTTGATTCTGGATTTTTTGATGATTTTTTGCCAAAAATTATTCGATTTTACGCAGTAATTTTTGCAAAAACTGCTGTTTTGCGTTTTCCTGGAAGACGATACGGTCTAATTTTTCTTGATTTTTTCCGGGAAGCCACGCCTTTCCCGTATTATAGTAGAAATTTGCAATCTTCCAAAATTTCTCCGGATATGACAGTCGGTACAACAAATCTATGCGACTATATGCGCTCAAAGGTCTTTCCTGTTCATAGGCGTCCAAAATATTTTTCCCCAATTCCACAGACCAGTTCGTTTTTTCCAGCAGCTTTCTCATCAGCAGATACAAATCCCTCACCGGATCATCCCGGGTACATTTTTCAAAATTCGCCACAAACCATTGGTTTCCGCATTTAATGATATTATGATACTGATAATCTCCATGACAAAAACATCTTATCGTGTTTCTATCTATCAAATGACTATACTGTTTCCATTCCTCCGTTACTTCATATGCCTGCTCCAAAAAAAAGTCCAACCGGTTCTGCAATTCTATCTCAAAAGAATTCTTCTGTCCCTTCTTTTGAAGAAATTTCTTTACCTTACGCAACTCCCGGTTGTGCTTTTCATACTCCTCTTCCGGGGAATGTGCCGGTGGGAGGTCCTCTTCCCTAGGCAACTCCATACGATTATGTAACCTTCCTAAAATACGCGAGGCACTTGACATTCTTCTTTATCATATATATTGCATTCCCGTCCCTCCCGCCACGTTTTGAGCAGGTATTGTGTTCCATCAAAGCCTTTTACAAATAGTTGACCTTCCCTCGTTGGCAGTATTTCCTCGACTTCAGGGTCTGTACATGTCGCCATTTGGTCCAGTAATTTTTTCTGCAGCGCGAGTTTTTCTTCCCTTCCGGAATATTCCTTGAAAATGAGCAAGCCCGCATTGGTTTCACAGAGAATTGAGCCCCTTCCCTTCCTTGTCTGCAAAACTTCTATGTCGTATTGTTCCAACAACTGCAATGCCTGGTCGTTCACCTTGATTTCCTCCCATAAAAATATAGTCATGAACTCGTTTGGTTCATGACTATACTATGAGCGAACTCTATAAAGTATGTTTCTTAGATTATTTATATTTTTCCGCTTCTGCCAAGAGTTTCTCCTTGGTATTGTACTCGGGGTTTTCTAAAACCATCTCCAACAACGCATTAAGTATACTTCCCATTTTTTTACCGGGTTCTATACCGACTGCAATCAAATCCGCTCCGGAAACGGCTAACGTCTTTAAAGATACGCATTCTCTCCTGGCAACAATTTCCCCATATATTTCTTCCCAAAGGGTAATCAGATGTAGTTTTTCTTCCCTATACATCTCACTTTGCGCCAGAACATCCGCTCTTCTTACCTCAATCAACAAAGGAAATAGGTCCTCACCAATTTTGTTCATGGCTCTGCGCACTTTTCTTGCATCCGGGACAACACCCTTTCCATAATCGTGGTATCTAACCAACTTACTTACCTTCGCTATGGTATCATTGTCAAATTTCAACCGACGCAAGACTTCCCTTGCAATTTTTTCGCTATATTCTTCATGCTGATAAAAATGATCCGTTCCGTCTTCGTCTGTGGTTCTTGCTTGTGGTTTCCCCAAATCATGCATCAGCATGGTTAAACGAAGCACCTTATCCGGCGCTATATTACACATGCCCTTCAAAATATGCTCTCCGACAGTATAGCAGTGGTGTTCCGTATTCTGTTCCACACCCATACACACATCAAATTCCGGGAAAAATACCTGCGTTACGCCGCATTCATATGCAACTTCCAGATACTCCGGATGGGGAGAGGTAACGAGTTTTACTAATTCTACTTGGATGCGCTCTGCACTTATTTTGCTTAAGGTAGGTGCCAATTCCCGAATGGCATCCAAAGTTTCTTTCTCTATTCTATATCCTAATTGTGCGGAGAAGCGAATCGCGCGAAGAATGCGAAGCGCATCTTCTTCAAAACGATTCTTTGCCACTCCTACGCATCTTACAATTTTTCTCTCAATATCCTGCATACCACCAAAAACATCAATCAAACCTACATAGTCATTGTATGCCATGGCATTGATAGTCAAATCCCGGCGCTTTAAATCCTCTTCTAAATTAGAGGTAAAAACTACCTCCTTAGGATGTCTGCTGTCTTCATATTCTCCGTCAATACGATAGGTGGTAACTTCGAAAGCTTCCTTGTCGATCAAAACGGTGACCGTTCCGTGCTGTAACCCTGTGTCCACCGTACGGGTAAACAGCTCTTTGACCTGCATTGGCTTTGCGCTGGTGGTGATATCCCAGTCATCCGGGATTCTGCCCAGAATGGAATCCCGCACACAACCGCCCACCACATAGGCTTCATGTCCCGCTTCCATGAGGGTATCTATGATATATTTGGCGCTTGACGGCACTTCAATATTTATATTGCCAGCCATAGGACTCCTTTCTTTGCTTTTCCGATAATGTGAAAATGGCGGTGGAAAAACCACCGCCACCAAATTTACTTACTTATTCAGCCGCCTGAGAACTTTCTACGGATGCCTCTGCGGAAGCCGTCTCAGAGCTTGCAGCAGCTGCTGCCTCTTCTTTCTCAATCAATTCAGGATATTTCAATTTATCCTTAGGATCTCCAACCACCATCTTTGCAACCAGTTCATCGATATACTCGTTCATTCGCTCTGTTGCGATGGTATTTTCAATGCTCAGAATCCATTCTTCCTTATTGGGTTCAATGTAGTAAGCTACATACTGATAATTCTCTCCCTCAGGAACAATCACGGTCGCATCACCTGCGGTACGTGCAGAATCAAATACCCATTCTTTTACTTCTTCAGGAACACTGGTGGAAACCAGTCCTTCGAAATAACCATCCTTGTTTGAGATGATAGCGGGATCATTATATTTGTTGCATAGTTCTATAAAGCTTTCTTCTGTTGCGGCACCTGCTGCCCACTCATCGTAGATCGCCTGTCCGTCTCCGTTTGCGGTAATTACCAAACGGACATTTGCGGAAGGGGTCTTGTCCAGGTAGCGGTTTTCAAATGCTACTGCATAGTAACGATTGCTGCTTTCATCCTCGATAACAGTTGTATCGCCTGCTTCTCTTGCCTCATCAAACAACCACTCTCTAAGCACCTCAAAAATCTGTGCCTGGGTTTTGTTCTCATTAAGCTCGCCTTTTTCTTTGATTTCTTCTACTGCAGCTTCTGCATCAGCCTTTGCCAATTCCATTGCTGCCGCCACTTCTTCCTCGGTGGGCTGGGTAGCCTGCTCGCTATCAGGTGCAGCCGTAGGCAATACTGCTTCTGCAGTGTACAGATAATAATCTACAGAATCATAGGTGTCCTTGTTTTCTTCATAATATGCTTCTACTTCTTCTTCCGTAGGCTTCTTGGTCTCGCCAACTTCCTTATAATACTCGTTGACATAGATTTCTTCCATTACATATGCCTTTACGCGTTCTTCGTTAGCGTAAGGACCATACATACTCTGCAAAAACGCCTTTTTGTTCATGCCGGCATTCGCTGCGGAAGTCTCTACGTTCGCAAGATAATCTGCATAATCTTCTTCCAAATCCTCATAGACGAATCCTGCCGCCTGTGCATCTGCTGCAAGCGCCTTGATACGGGTCAAATTGTCCACTGCCATCTCGTCAAAGTAGTCCTTGAAGGTTCTCTCCTCTGTATACGCCTGAGAATCAATGGTGTTCACATCCATTCCCATATACATGAAGGTATAACCATAGGTATTCATAAAGTTTGACTTCGCTGTATAGTAGTGATAATCGTATTCCACCTTGGTGATGGGTTGCTCATTTAACTCAATGTACTTTCCGTTAATCGCTAGTAAATTACGAATCGGGAAGGAAATCACCAAAAGAGCCAAAGCAACCACAAGCACGATACCGGTGATGGTATCTTTGCGCTTTTCCTTCAGCTGTCTCTCCTTCTCCTCTTTTCTTCTCTGCATTTTCAGGTCATATTTTGTCATAACCTTTTCCTGTACAGGCTGGTTTGTTTCTTTATTAGACATAACTGCTGTCTCCTTCCTAATGTTTACCGAATCATTTTACAGCATTTTTATAAAAAAGTGAAGTGATTTCATATTTTTTTCACGAATGGGACTGTTTTTTCGTCTGTTTGCGGTATTGAACCGGCGTTATTCCATAGTTTCTTTTGAACAATCTGTTGAAATGTTCCACAGTTTCATATCCCACTTCTGCCGCCACAGTCTCTACGGTATAATTGGTTTCCCGCAACAGTTCTTTTGCTTTTTTCATACGGGCTTCTTTCACCACTTCCTGGAATGTGATACCCGATTTTTCTTTGATATACTTGGATAAATAGGGTTTGGACAGATGAAAAGTATCCGACAATACATCAAGCGTCACATTTTTATAATCATTCTGGATGTAGTTGATAATCTCAACAATTCTATACTCTCTACCCTCCACAATATGTTGTTCTTCTGCCAATTTATTCACAGCCACTGCCAGTGCTTCAATGGAGGATTTGATAATATCCTCATCTACACCTACGCCCCAGTACATCTTCTCGTCAAGTGTGACTGCCACATAGGACGCTGCCTTGGAACCGGAACCCTTGGAAATCGCATGTTCCTCGTAGACAGATAACTCATAACTGATGCCAAAGAATGTTTTCAGCGCATTGCTGACTGCATCCAAGCGACCATTGCCCATGGTGCGGATCACTCGGCGCTCTCCGCCCTGCTCTATGAAAACTTCTGCCTGAATACCCTTATCCTGTTTGAAATGACACTCCGGAATGCGGAAAATCATCTGAGGCTCCATATAATGCTCTTCGAAAATGCGGTAAATCTCCGCGGGTTGCAATTCGTGATGCTGTTTGTCGGAAACACCCTTTACCAGGTATCCCACTTCTTCCTTCATTGCCGCGGGCAAGGAGAAACCAAACTGTTGTTTCAGCACAAAGGCCACGCCACCCTTTCCGGACACACTATTGATGCGGATCACATCAGACTCATACTCTCTTCCCACATCTGCAGGATCAATGGGCAGATAGGGAACATCCCATCTATTGCCGCTTTTTCCTTCTTTATTATAATTCATGCCTTTACTAATAGCATCCTGGTGGGAACCGGAAAACGCCGTAAACACTAACTCACCTGCATAGGGCGTACGCTCGTGCACCTTCATTCCCGTAAAAGACTCGTAAGCTTCTTTTATCCCCAGTATATTGGAGAAATCCAGGCCGCTGTCCACGCCATGACTCATCATATTCACAGCCACGGTTACCAAATCTACATTTCCTGTTCTTTCACCATTACCGAAAAGCGTTCCTTCCACCCGGTCAGCGCCTGCCAAAATACCAAACTCCGCATCACTGACACCACATCCTCTGTCGTTGTGGGGATGTACGCTAATCACTACACTATCCCTATACTTCAAATGCTTGTGCATGTATTCCACCTGACAGGCAAACACATGGGGCATTGCCACCTGCACGGTAGTAGGCAGATTAATAATTGCTTTGCGCTCCGGCGTAGGCTGCCAAACATCCAAAACTGCGTTGCAAACTTCCAGAGCGTAATCCACCTCTGTCTGAGAAAAACTTTCCGGGCTGTATTCAAAAGTAAAGTTCCCTTCCGTTTCCTCTGCCAACTGCTTTAACATTCTCGCACCTTCCACCGCCAGCTGTTTAATGGCAGACTTATCCTTCTGAAAAACCTGTTCTCTCTGTTCCACAGAAGTAGAGTTATAAAGATGTACTACCGCGTGGGGTGCACCTTTAACAGCCTCAAAGGTTTTGCGGATAATATGCTCTCTGGCCTGGGTCAATACCTGTATGGTGACATCCTCAGGAATCATATTTCTCTCAATCAAGGCACGGATAAATTTGTACTCCGTATCGGAAGATGCCGGAAAACCAACCTCTATCTCCTTAAACCCTATCTCCACAAGCAACTGAAAGAATGCCAGTTTATCCTCCAGACTCATAGGGTCTATCAATGCCTGATTTCCGTCACGAAGATCCACACTACACCAAATAGGCGCCTTTTCTACGGTGTCTTTTTTTACCCAGTCATAGGTCATTTCAGGCGGAAGATGGTAGGATTTTTTATATTTCTCGCTGTAATCTATCTTTGACATAACAAACTGCCTCCCAAACTAAATTGAAAACTTCTCTTATAGTAGCATATATTTTAACCTAAAACAATAGTACTATCTTTGCTTTTCTTGACCTATTTTAATGTGATTTTGTAATTATTTCTGTTTTTTCTATATTTTATGTGTTCTTAATATTGTGCAATTTTGCATCTTTTTCTTTTATGAATTTGACTGATTTTAACATTTTTAGGAAATTTTGAAAAATTTGTTGTTGAAGTTTTCCCGTTCCTATATAATGAAACTACGAATAAAACGAAAAGGAGATTACGACGATAGCTACCAGACATGTTCTATATTCTGATCCTACACAAATTGTAAAACACACCATTGAAGCAGCAGAAGAAAAAGTCCATTATACCACCCGCAGACGTATCTTGCTCGGAATTATGGCAGGACTTTTCATCGGTTGCGGCGCCGCAGCCAGTACCGTTGCTGTTCACAATGTAAGTACCTTAGGTATTGCCAAAGTTCTTGGTGGTATTATTTTCCCCGTTGGATTAATGATGGTCCTGTTTGTGGGAGGAGAACTTTTTACCGGCGATTGCCTGATGATTACCGCCTTCTTACACAAAAAAATTAAGTTCCGACAAATTTGCAAGGTTATGCTCACAATTTATGTGGCCAACTTTGTGGGGGCCGTAGGTTGTGCCTTCTTAGTCTTCTGTTCCGGACAAATGAATCTTTCCGGAGGACTTCTGGGCGCATACAGTATACATGCCGCCATGGGTAAACTAAATCTTTCCTTTACATCAGCGCTTGCCTCCGGCATCCTATGTAATATTTTAGTTTGCACCGCTATCTTGATGTGCACTGCAGCACGGGATATCAGTGGCAAAGTCTGGGGTATTTTCTTCCCTATTTTCGCCTTTATCGTTAGTGGATACGAGCACTGTGTGGCGAATATGTATTTCGTCCCTGCCGCATTGTTTGCCAAAACAAACAGCACCTACGTGGATTTGGCCATGTCCCATTACGGATACACCCAAGAACAGATGGATTCCCTTAACTGGGCGCATTTCCTGGAGAGTTCTATTCCCATCACGTTGGGAAACATTATAGGCGGTATGCTTATCGTGGGTGTGATTCTATACTATATCAACCATGAACATTTGGAAGAATTAGAAGAGCATAAATGATAACTTTTCTGTATAACAAAAAGGGCGTCCCTCGTGGGATGCCCTTTTTTACATGACGTGCTTTACAGCACTTCTATCTTTTCAAAATACTTTATCATAATATCCGCACAATTCTCTGCGCCCAATCGGGAGGTGTCTAAAATCATATGGTAATTATTCACATCTCCCCATACTTTACCGGTATGCTTCTCGTAATAAGCCGCACGATCTTTATCGTTTTTCTCCAGCATTTTCTTTGCTTCACCGTAACTTAAGCGTTCCTTCTCCATAACTCTGGAAATTCGGTCTTCTTTATCCGCACTGATATACACGTGGAATCCATACGGACAATCCTTCAACACTTCTGACGCACAACGCCCTAAAATAATACAGGAATTTTCTGCCAGTTCTTTAATCAGTTTAGCCTCATTGGCAAAATTGTCCTGCTCCAGTTCATGTTCCATATACGCCTTATCATATACGGGAATTCCTAGTTTTTCTGATAGTTCCTTCGCTATCATGCTGGCGCCTGTGCCAAATCTTCGGCTCATGGTAATCACAAGTTTCATTTGTAACTCCCCCTTCGTAGGTATAGGATATCATGTAAAAAACAATTTCTCAAATCCTATTTTTCCCATTTCGTATTTTCATAAAGGGTTTTCAATACATCCTCTGCAGACAGATTTTTCCAATCATCTGCGTCTGTCATGGTTTCTGCACTCCAGCGAAATACTTTGGACTTCGTCAAGTAATTATAACTTACATCGCAAGCGGGATACTTGGCGTACCATTCCGGGTAATGCTTTTCCATGTATTCTTCTGCTAATTGTACAGCCTCGCTCTTTTCTCCATTTGCCAAACGTGTACCGCAAAGCCGCACACCCGGCGGGCTGGCATGAAGAACGACAACAGAACCATCCTCGCACATACCCAAAGACAACCACACATGTCCCGGCATACTGCAGATATCACCGGGCTTCCACACTCCCGCACTTGCGGAAATGCACTCACCCCAACCTTCCTCCGCAAATTTCTCTGCCATTTGCGAAGAGGGAAATACATATCCATCTGTGCTAACAGTGGACTCTTTGGTCTCAAACACGTTGTAAATCAACCACCCGATATAACCTGAACAATCCAAGCCATCATTGATTTGATACTCGGTTTCCTTATAATTGTATGTGGAATCTTGCTTTTTTGCAAATTCTCCCCATGCAGCGCTGACGCCAAATGAAAGTGCAGGGATTCCTGCACCGGTATCCTCTTCGTTCCATCCGCCGCCCCAGACATACATGGTTCTTCCCACCGGTTCAAGGGCGGTGAGAAGCAGATTTTCCATGGATATATTGCCGGGCGAGGGTAGAGTTGTTTCTTTTTGAGATATGCTTTCTTGCACACTCTCTCCAAACAATACCATCGACAAACTCTCTCTTTCCACAGGAATAAATGTTTCCTTACTGTCGCAGCCTGTCATACCTAAAACTACACAGCAAAGGATTATCATGTGGTATGGTTTTATGGTTATCTTATTTATTTTCAATCGATGCTTTTCCATCCTTTATCGTAACGACCTATATTTTCAGTGCTCTTTCCACAGGAACTGCACATACGGTACCCCTGGCAGGGGTTCGTAGGCCAAATTCCTTGTTTACTTCTTCCATAATTGCACCGCAGGTGGTGGTAGGAGATAAAATGGTGATGATTTCCTTCTCTTCCTGTACATCTGCAATGTCAACATGCTCTAACATTTCTTCTCCCGCCTGTCTGGCACGAATGATCGTACCTCCGGTTGCACCGGCTTTTTTCGCAGTCTTCATTACTTCTTCTGCAAATCCTTCATTTACCGCAATTAGTATAAGATTGAATTTTCCTTCTCCTTTTGTCATTCGAGATTCCTCCTTTCCGGTGCCCTCTGTACGGGAACGGGTGATTATTTCTGCTGCCAGACGATTCATTGCCGATAGCTTTGTCACCATAAGTAATCCGCCATAACGGACACTTCCTTCTAAGTTCTTCGACATATCGGCCAGCAGTGCGCTCACATCCTTTTGCGCCGCAATACTGATAATCACATCTTTATCATTGGTTCCTAATCCCAAAATATCCATCATCTCAGAGGTTGCCGTACCATGTCCCACGCTCTGCAGGTTCATACGGATATTTTTTTCCGCAATCATGTCGATGTAACGCTTTCCTTTTCCTCGAGCCAGGATGGAAACCATCAGCATCATTCGATTTGCATCTGCTTTACTCATGCGCGCACCTCCTCATCATAAAAGATGATATCGTCCTCTATCAGCAAAAGTTCGCTCTGTACTCTCTGAATCCGTTGCTTGCGTTTGATTCTGCCGTACAATCCCAGCACCTGTATGGTAATCAGTGGCGTCATAGCTATCATTGCCACAATACCGAAAGCATCCGTCATGACATTTCCACCTAACATTTCACAAGCGCCCACTGCAAAGGGAAGCATAAAGGTGGTGGTCATAGGACCGCTTGCTACACCACCGGAGTCGAACGCAATACCGGTATATATATGCGGTACGAAAAAGGTGATAATCAAAGAAACTGCATAACCTGCAATCAAAAACGGTAAAATGGGTATTTCCGTAAGAATTCTAAGCATAGAAATTCCCACAGACACTGCCACACCGATGGAAAGTGCATTTCCGATTGCTTTTTGAGAAATCGCACCATTCGTCACTTCCTCTACCTGTTTTTTCAAGGAATGAACTGCAGGCTCTGCGGAAACAACGAAATATCCCATTAACATACCGACGGGGATTAATATATATTTATACTCACCGCCTGCAATAGATGCACCGATCAGGCGACCCGCAGGCATAAATCCCACATTTGCACCGGTCAAAAATAGCACCAGACCAATATAGGTGTATACCAAACCAACTGCAATTCGAATCAACTGGATTCTGTGAAAACGACGGTACATCAACTGGTAAATCAGAAAAACTGCCACGATGGGAACAAATGCGATAAACACTTCCTCACAATAATGAGGAAGGGCATTCAAAAACTGGGCAAAGGCATCCCTGGTATTCTCTGTGATTGCTATGGTTGCCTGTGAGGTTTCCGCTTCGGGCTTGAAACAGATACTCAAAATCAGAACCGAGAGAATCGGCCCGATACTGCATAAGGACACCAAACCGAAGCTGTCTTCTCCGGAATGCTTGTTTTTACCCACAGATGCCATACCTGCACCCAACGCCATGATAAAAGGCACCGTAATGGGTCCAGTGGTCACGCCGCCGGAGTCAAACGCTGTAGGGATAAAGGTATCCGGCACAAAAAATGCAAGCGCAATCACACCGCCATAAAAGATCAACAGCAGTGTGGACAAAGGAATCGCTTTGCGGATACGGAATGTAGCAATAGAAAGAAAGATTCCCACGCCGACTGCGACACAAAGAATCAAAACCATATTTGGAATAGAGGGAACCTGCTCTGCCAAAACCTGCAAATCCGGTTCCGCAATGGTGATAATCGCGCCCAAGACAAAACTCACAATCAAAGGAAAAACGATTTTCTTAGATTTTCCGATTTGCGCACCGATTCCTTCGCCCAAAGGCTGCATGGAAACGCCGGAACCGATGGTAAAGAAGCCCATTCCCAAGATTAAGAGAAGGGTCCCAAACAAAAATTGGACAAGTACGCCATTGTGAAGCGATGTAACGCTGACGCTTAACAGCAACACGATAGCCGATATGGGTAATACCGACGTCAAAGATTCATTCAAATAACGATAAAACTGCTTCACTAAACTTTTCCTCGCTTCACACGCAATTAGTATTTTTAATTATACTGGTTAAACCCCTTTTGTTCAATAAATTTTATACAAAAAAGCGACTATGACTGATTTATCATAATCGCTTTTTGTTGATGTATATTATTTCGATAATATAGCCTTGTCACTGCCGAATTTGCTGCCACTGGACACTTCAAACATCTGAAGAAGTTGCTCAATGGTAAGCTTCTTCTTTTCCTCGCCACTGACATCCACTACGATTTCGCCCTCGTGCATCATAATCAGACGATTGCCGTATTCAATGGCATCATGCATGTTATGGGTGATCATCAACGTGGTCAAATGGTTCTCCGAAACAATCTTGTTCGTTAAATACAACACCTTAGATGCCGTTTTCGGGTCCAGAGCTGCCGTATGTTCATCCAACAACAAAAGTTTCGGACGATTCAAGGTAGCCATCAGCAAGGTTACCGCCTGTCTTTGTCCACCGGACAAAAGTCCGACTTTAGTGGAAAGACGATTTTCCAAACCCAGTTCCAGGGTGGCAAGCAGTTCCTTGTACTGTTTCCTGTCGCTTTTCTTCACGCCCCAGCGGAATTTTCTCTTGATGCCTCTTTTTGAAGCGATCGCCAGGTTTTCGGCAATTTCCATATCCGGGGCCGTTCCCTTCATGGGATCCTGAAACACACGGCCCAAGAATTTTGCACGTTTATGCTCCGGCATATTAGTCACGTCAATGCCATCTAACTCGATGGTGCCATAGTCCGGCTTCCACACACCGGCAATAGCATTGAGCAGGGTGGACTTTCCTGCACCGTTGCCACCGATGACTGTAACAAAATCACCATCCGCAAGCGTTAAGTCCAAACCGCACAAAGCCACCTTTTCATTTACAGTGCCGGGGTTAAAGGTTTTTTGCAAGTTAGTAATCTTAAGCATCGCCTTCACCTCCCGTGGTATTTTTCACAATTGGCGGAACCGTCTTTTTGCTCTGGAAATGTGTGGTTTTCAGGTACGGAACTGCCAGGAAGATAGCAACTATGATTGCGGAAAGCATCTTCAGGAAGTCTGTTTTAAGACCAAGCAAAATCACAAAGTTATATACAATGTAATAAATCACACCACCGCAAGTAACACCAATTAGGCTGACAACAAAGTTCGGTTTGATTTTTAACGATACGGACAATCCGATGAATATCGCTGCCAAACCGATAACAATCGCTCCCCGTCCATCATTGATGTTTGCAGACCCCTTGTACTGGGCAAGCATTGCACCCGCAAGAGCTACAATACCGTTGGAAATAGCAAGTCCAATCACCTTATTGCGGCTGACGTCCACGCCCTGTGCACGGCTCATATCCGCATTATCACCGGTAGATTTCAGCGTTAGGCCAATTTCTGTATAGAAAAATAGCCAAAGACCAATGATAACTGCCGCGACAATCCCAATCATTACAATAATGGACTTGGGGTTATCGCTCATGTTAAGCAACAGCCGGTTGGTCCTGGGATCGATGGTTGCCAGACTCTTTCCTCCCAAAATGGTCAAATTAACAGAGTACAGCATGAGCTGCGTCAAAATACCGGCAAGTATGGACGGAATGCCTAACGCTGTGTGAAGCAGTCCTGTGACAACTCCTGTCACAGCGCCGGCCAAAAAGGCGACTATCACTGCAGGAATCACGGGGCAACCAACGCCAATCAGCACTGCGCACACGCATGCTCCGGTACAGACAGAGCCATCCACTGTTAAGTCAGCAATGTCCAGCACTTTATAAGATATATAGACACCAATCGCTAAAAGGCCCCATATGAGACCTTCCGCGACAGCGCCGGGAAGTGTGTTTAAAAAAGCCATTGTATACCTCTTCTATTTGTATTATTCGGGAATGGTAATTCCAAGTTGTGCACAAAGTTCCTCGTTATAAGAAACGGAAGGTGTGAGTGTTTTAATCTCAATGTCTGCAGGTGTTTTCTTTCCAAGAAGAATCTCTGCTGCCATCTTTCCGGTCTCCTGACCAAGTGCATAATAGTCAATTGCCAAACTAGCGTAGCAAACTGCACCGCCGTAGCTGGTGTAAACAGGCACATTCTTTTCATTACAAATGGTTCCTACTACAGTATCATTGTCTGCAACAGTATTGTCGGAAGGAACATAGATTGCCTTGCTTTCGCTTGCTGCATTGGTCACAATACCCTGAAGTTCTGTGGTGTCAGAGAAAGTATAAGCCTTTACCACAATGCCCTGTGTTTCAAATTCAGCCTTTACTGCTTCATACTGAATCACGGAATTAGACTCGTTAGAGCAATAGAGAACACCAACCTGATCTCCTGCTGCAAGACCAAGGGATTCCACCATCATCTTTGCCTGCTCGTCGAAAGGAACAGCATCAGATGTACCGCTTACATTTTCAGGAATATTGTTTGCGAAGGTATCTGCATAATCTGTTACAGAAGTTCCTAAAACAGGAATCTTGCTGTTGGTGGTTGCGTTTGCTGCCGCAAGAAGTGCAGGCGTTGCATTTGCCATAATAAGATCCACATTTTTTGCGGTCATGGTATTGATTACTGTGGAACAAAGGTTAGGCTCACCGGCCACCTGAGTGTCGATGGCAACAGTCTTACCTTCCTTTTCCAGTTCTGCTGTCAAAGCGTCTACAAAGCCCTGTGTCGCTTTGTCCAGGGATTCATGCTCCATCAACTGACAAATTCCAACGGTAAAGTCGGTTTTTTCTCCACAGGATGTCAAGGTAAGGCATGCGCCTGTACACATGACAAGTGCGAGTACTAAAGATACTACTTTTTTCATAATATTGTCTCCTTTTATTTTGAGAATTTATTGACACAGCCTTGATGCTGTGAAAACCGTATTGATAAAACAAAAAATCTCTGTTCATCCCCGTATCGGGATGAACAGAGACAGTTATTCACCGTGGTACCACTCTGCTTCGCCCTTTTCTCACGAAAAGCGCCTTATTAGGTGCATCTTTACACCCGTTTCGATGTAACGGTCGAACCCGGACAGCCTACACAGTTAAAACCTTCAGCCAACAGCTCACGGAATGAATTCACCATTTTTGCATTACTGCCTCGCACCCACCGACAGCTCTCTGAAACACAATTGTAACAGCTACTACTTTCCGTTCAAACGCTTTTTTATATTTGTTTAGGATTATATCACTATGATTTTTGATTGTCAATTTCAAAAATCATTCTTTTTTAACACCGCTTGGGGGAATCGAACCCTCAACTAGCCCTTAGGAGGGGCTTGTTATATCCATTTAACTAAAGCGGCTTATGAATCGTAACCGTCGTTACGCATTCTCCGGAAAATTAATTTGTCCCTGAAGCCAGATGATTCCCTTGAATCTTTTGCCCACCTGAGGTTCACCGAATAAATCCATTATATTGATTGCCACATCAAAAGTCAATTCGTTACAGCAAATCGTGAGCACATAAATCTGTTCCCCTGTAATGTCGTTTTGGGTCATTCTAACAGCCACTATCTCTCCTAAAACAGAGTACTGGTCACATTCGACACCATAGGGCATAAAATAAGTATCCACAATCTGGAAAATATCTTCCGTACGGGCACGATGATGAATCGCATTATAGGTGTCCATATCTTCTGTTGTCAGAGTTTCTATGGCTTCTTCGTCTCCCTGTCTGGCAGCAGCCAGCAGATTGCGGCGCTCCTGACGGTTCTTTCTGACAGTATTCATCTGTCTTTCTTCCTTATACAGGGGCATAATTACCGTTCCCTGTACAGACAAACCGGAAAGCGTCAGCGTCGTTCCTACCACCGGCAGCTTTCCGGCAGTTTGTGCCTTTACGTAAGGCAGGCTGTCTTTAACAAAGAAAATCAAGGTAATACCTACATTGATATCATCGCAAACACCGGCATAGGAATCTTTTTCCGCATGGCGCTCCACAGTAATATCCTCTGTGGAAGTAATACCTGTACCGGTTAAATAGGGATAGTAGTACTCATAGGTAAATTTTTCTTCCTCGTCAAATCCACCGCACACAGAAACCCCTAATCCGGGAGCAAAATCCTTGCAAAACTCGCCCAACATCAAATCATCCTTGTTTGTAGCGATTGCGCGCCTGTCGGAATTAACGACAACTTCTGTCAATAATTCCTGCAGTTTTTTCCAACTCTCTATTTTGCTAAAACCAATGGCACGCATGTATTTGTGCAAGAATTTCACCTCCTTTTCTTTTTATTATATGCGATATTGTTCCTTATTTGGTAGGAACAATTTTTTCCTTTCCGCCCATGTAAGGACGCAAGGCAACGGGAATCTTGATAGATCCGTCTTCGTTTACATTGTTTTCCAGGAAAGCAATCAAGCCTCTGGGGGTCGCCAATACAGTGTTATTTAATGTATGCACATAGTAGGTACCATTTTCACCCTTGGTTCGGATGCCAAGGCGTCTTGCCTGCGCGTCGCCCAATGTAGAGCAAGAACCAACCTCAAAATATTTCTGCTGTCTGGGACTCCAAGCCTCCACATCACAGGATTTTACCTTCAAATCCGCCAAATCTCCACTACAGCACTCCAAGGTACGCACGGGAATGTCCAGGCTGCGGAAGAATTCAACCGTATAAGACCACATTTTATCGTACCATTCCATAGAATCTTCAGGTTTGCACAGAACTACCATTTCCTGCTTCTCAAACTGATGTACACGGTACACGCCTCTTTCCTCAATTCCGTGGGAGCCTACTTCCTTTCTAAAGCAAGGAGAGTAAGAAGTCATACTGATGGGAAGATTTTTTTCCTCTACTATTTGTCCCTGGAACTTTCCAATCATAGAATGTTCACTTGTACCGATTAAGTATAAATCCTCGCCTTCAATCTTATACATCATAGCTTCCATTTCTGCGAAGCTCATTACACCGGTCACCACATTACTTCTAATCATAAAAGGGGGTATACAATAGGTGAAGCCCTTATCAATCATAAAATCTCTTGCGTAACTGAGCATCGCAGAGTGAATTCTCGCCGCGTCACCCATCAAATAGTAAAAACCATTGCCACTGGTTCGTCCTGCAGAATCCTTATCCAAACCACTGATACTGTTCAAAATATCTGCATGATAAGGCACCTCAAAAGCAGGTACAATCGGCTCACCATATTTTTGAATTTCCACATTTTCATTGTCATCCTTACCAATGGGAACGGAAGGGTCAATGATGTTAGGGATAGTCATCATGATTTTCTTGATTTTTTCCTGAAGTTCAGGTTCAATTGCCTCTAATTCTGCCAATCTCTTGGCGTTTGCAGCCACTTCTGCCTTCTTAGCTTCAGCTTCTTCCTTTTTGCCCTGTGCCATTAAGCCACCGATTTCCTTAGAAATCTTGTTCTTAGCGGCACGCAAATCATCACCCTCCTGCTTTACGGCTCTTACCTGCGCGTCTAAAGCGATGACTTCATCCACCAACGGTAACTTTTCATCCTGGAATTTCTTTTTGATATTCTCCTTTACAAGATCCGGATTTTCTCTCAAAAACTTAATATCTATCATGATTTATTCCTCCTGTTGTCGAACATATGTTTGTTTTATTGTTTGTTGCTATTGATAGCCATTGCCATTGCTTCGGACTCTTCCTTACTCAGATCCAGCTTGCATTTTCCATTCCAGACTTCCTTTGCATAGGAATAGCAACCTTCCGTACTATGTACAGAGTTTATGATATATCCGCAATTGTTCTCATCCAGCAACACCAAGCAGAAACTCAACTGTCCACCCATCTGCTGAAAAGCGTCGTATTTTACCAAGCCAAGCTTCTGATAGGTACTTTGAAGTCTTCTTCTCTGGTCTTTTAACTCTTTCCTGTTTTTCTCAGTTGCTTCTTTTAAATGAGAGATGTCTTCTATCGCTCTAACTACGGCTTCTTCTAAATTCTGTCCACTTCTGCCGGTCATAAACCTCTTTAAACGATGTTTTATTCTCGAGGTATTTGATAACTGGACAATCAGCAGCACAATGGTAGTAATCAGCAAAACGGCCAAGACCAGCATGCCAATGATGATTGTGTCCGTACTTATATTAAATATTGTCTCCATTTGTTTATCCTTCCCTTAGTTTCTTATAGAATCAAATATTCTATCCAGATCCTCATGATTGTAGAACTCTATCTCAATCTTTCCGGATCCATCTCCCTTGGGCTTAATGGATACCTTGGTACTGAGCTTCTGCTTCATTTTCTCTTCTAAATCCTGATAAATAGCAGTCAGCGTTGTGTTTTCGTCCACTTTTTTAGGTTTTGCAGGCTTGTTCAAATTCTTGACCAGCTTTTCTACCTCACGAACGCTCATTTTTTCGTCAAAGACTCTCTGGGCAATGTTGTACTGCTCGTCCTTATCTTCGATAGCCAGCAAGGCTCGTGCGTGTCCGGTGGAAATTTTATCGTCAATCACCATCTCCTGCACTGCATCGCATAATTTCAACAATCTGACAGAGTTGGTGATGGCTGTACGACTCTTGGAAACTCTTTCCGCCACTTCATCTTGTTTCATGTGAAACTCTGTCAACAATCTCTTGTATGCCTGCGCTTCTTCGATGGGATTCAAATCCTCACGTTGAATGTTCTCAATCAAAGAGATTTCTGCGATTTCCTGCTCGGAATAATCACGGATAATCACAGGTACTTCCTTTAATCCAGCCAATTTTGCTGCTCTCCAACGACGCTCGCCGGCAATAATTTCATAGTGATCTTTTCTATCTTGTACCAAAATGGGCTGTAACAGACCGAACTGTTTGATGGAATCTGCTAATTCCTGCAGCGCATCTTCATCAAAATTTTTACGAGGCTGCTTCCTGTTAGGCTCTACCTTGGTAATCTTTACCACGGAATCCGGCTTTTTTGCCTCCTCCGGAGCGGGCTCAACCGTTTTTCCGGGTGCGTTTGTCTTTGGTTTTACTTCGCCAACCATGTTGGGAATCAGTGAATCCAAACCTTTTCCTAATCCTCTTCCTGCTTTTGTAGCCATAATAACCTCTTTCTATTTATTGTTGTCTATGATTTCCTGTGCCAAATTCTTATATGCCTCTGCTCCTGCGGATCTGGAATCATACAGATTGATGGGCAAACCGAAGCTGGGAGCTTCTGCTAAACGGATATTTCTAGGTATTAGTGTATTATATACCTTTTGATTCAGGTTTTGTTTCACGTTTTCCACCACCTGCATGGAAAGATTGGTTCTGGCATCATACATAGTAAACACCACACCTTCCATATATAAATCCGGATTCAATCTTTCTTTTACGAGATTTATGGTATGTATCAACTGGCTTAATCCCTCCAATGCGTAATACTCACACTGAATCGGCACAAGCACACTATCTGCCGTCGTCATGGAATTGATGGTCAACATATTCAAGGAAGGAGGACAGTCAATGATAATGTAGTCATAATCTTCCTTAATATAATCCACTTCATCTTTTAGAATATATTCTTTCTTCTCAACACCAATCAGCTCTATCTCTGCCGCTGCCAAATTTACATTTGCAGGAATTACTTCCACGCCTTCCATAGCGCCCGGATAAATACAATCTCCGATAGAACATTCCCCCAACATCAATTCATATATGGTATTGTCCAGATTATTCTTATCAATTCCGAGTCCACTTGTTGTATTTCCCTGGGGATCCGTGTCGATTACCAACACTTTCTTGCCAAGTTCAGCAAGGGATGCGGCTAAATTAATGGATGTGGTGGTCTTTCCTACGCCACCTTTTTGGTTTGCAACCGCTATTGTTTTTCCCATGATTTCACCTTCCTTTGAGTAGCCCTTACATTATAGCATTATTCTTTTAGGATAGCCATAACAATTTATAGTAAAATTGCTTTTTTCTAAAACACTATATATAGTCTATAATTTTCTTTCTAAATCTTATTATTACAATGTTTCACGTGAAAATTTCTTAATGTTTCACGGAAATTGTTACAATATATTGGGTAAAATTGTTTCACGTGAAACATTATCTTGTGTTGTGGTTTAGGGCAGTAAGGAATGTTTCACGTGAAACATTCCTTGATATGATTTATACCTACATACAATATATAGAACAACGTACTTGCTTGAGTGCTATTAACAAATAGATAAATTGGATTTTATCTATTTTATTGTTTTCCTGACCTTAGGAAAATATTTATCTACACTTTTACTAATGTTTTCACAAGTTAACCTATATAACATAACCCCATACATACGAACTATGATCTATGTCGTCCCTCGTTCCAAGGAGCTCGGTCAAATCTGGTTTACCTACTACATAACAATTCTGGAGCTGTAGTCTGTAAGTTTCCGACAAAACTTCTATGTTTTACCCACCCAGGGAACACTTTTAGTTTACAATAGGTAATAATGTTGCGAAACGCCCGTTTTTTACCTACTGCGCATCTATTCCCGATACATAATAGGTAAATGAATGACGAAGCGCCTTAATTGCAGTTGTTATTTCGTTAATATATATTCTTTATATCGGCTCTTTCGCCGGCAAACCTGCTTTTCTAGGGTACTTTCCGGGTGTGGGTTTTTCCTTCCTTATGACCACCAAGTTCCTATAAATGTCCGTACCTGGCAACTGGAATTCTACCTGTTTCTCTTCCTTCCCACCTAGAATCTGTATTGCGCTCCCTGCCTCCGTCATCTCCTGGGTAAGTTTCTCGGATTTATATGCCACAAATCTGCCACCTACTTTTACATAAGGTAAACAATACTCTGATAAGGTAGAAAGGTTTGCCACAGCACGGGAAACGCACAAATCATACTTTTCTCTCAATTTACCGGGCTTGGAAAAATCCTCTGCGCGTCCATGAATGGTTTCTACACCGGTTAATCCCAGTTCCTCGATAACAGCATCTAGGAAGGAAATTCTTTTGTTGAGGGAATCCAACAAAGTAACCTTTAATTCAGGGAATGCGATTTTGAGTGCTAGTCCGGGAAATCCTGCACCTGTACCCACATCAATGACAGATAATGGTTTGGAAAGGTCCATCGACTTGATGAGGGACGCACTGTCAACAAAGTGCTTTTTCATCACTTCGTCGTACGACGTAATCGCAGTCAAGTTCATTACAGAATTCCATTCTAGCAAAAGCTCATAATAACGGATAAACTGCTCGACTTGGCTATCTGTCAGCGTCACCCCGATGGCCTGCATATCTTTTTCAAAAGTATCGGTATTGTACTTGTTCACAAGGAATCTCCTTTTTAATGCTCTAAATATACCAGCAACACGGAAATATCTGCCGGTGAAACACCGGAAATTCTGGAAGCTTGTCCGATAGAGGCGGGACGGAAGCTCTTTAATTTCTGCCTTGCTTCCAAACGAAGGGAAGGCACGCAATCATAATCAATATCTTCCGGTATTTTCTTTTCTTCCATTTTTCTATACTGCTCTACCTGTTTGCGCTGTCTGATAATATATCCTTCGTACTTAACTTCAATTTCCACCTGCTCAATCACATCTTCAGGCAAAGTAGGCATTCCGCACAGTTCCATGGCGAAGGCTTCTCTTTCTTTATCAATTTCCTTCAGACATTCATAAGTCAGTTCCGGTCTGCAAATCAATTCTGCCATGGAAGCTGCAGTTTTCAAGGTGGCACTGTTGTGTGACTCTAAAAATGCTTGGATTTCCTTGTTGGCGCCTACATTTGTGGACTTTAATCTGGCTATCTCTGCCTGTATCAATCGTTCTTTTTCCAAAAGCGCTTGGTATTGTTCCTCGGAAATCAGTCCAACCTCATATCCTTTTTTACGCAGACGGATATCCGCATTGTCCTGACGAAGAAGTAAGCGATATTCTGCCCGGGAAGTCATCATACGATAGGGCTCTCTGTTTTCTTTGGTAACCAAATCGTCAATCAAAACACCTATATAACTTTCCGAACGGTCTAAAACCAAAGGGTCTCTTCCAAAAATCGACATTGCCGCATTGATTCCTGCTACCAAGCCCTGAGCTGCCGCTTCCTCATAGCCACTGCTTCCATTAAACTGTCCTGCACTGAACAATCCCTTGATATCTATAAATTCCAAGGATGCATCCAATTGGCGTGCATTGATACAATCGTACTCTATAGCATAGGCATTACGGACAATCTTGCAATTTTCTAATCCGGGTACCGTACGATACATGCGAATCTGCACATCTTCCGGCAAAGAGGAAGACATACCGCTCACATACATTTCGTTGGTGTGCAAACCTTCCGGCTCTAAAAATACCTGATGTCTTTCTTTATCAGAAAACTTTACTACTTTATCTTCGATAGAAGGACAGTATCTGGGGCCGGTTCCTTCTATGATGCCGGCATAAATCGGCGATCTGTCCAAATTAGCCCGGATGATATCATGGGTTTCTTCATTAGTATAAGTCAGCCAGCAGGAAACCTGTTCTTTTTGAATAGACGCAGGATCCGTGGAATAAGAAAATGGAACTATTCTCTCGTCGCCGAACTGCTCTTCCATCTTAGAAAAATCAATACTTCTCCTATCCATTCTGGCGGGCGTTCCGGTTTTGAACCGGTTCATCTCCACGCCGAGCGCATTTAAGGAATCCGTCAAATGTGTGGCTGCCTGTAAACCGTTAGGCCCGGTATAGGTAATCGCCTCACCACACAGACACCTTGCACGCAAATAGGTTCCGGTACAAAGAATCACGGCCTTACACTCATAAATTGTTCCTGTATATATCTTAACACCTGTGATTTTCTTCTTATTGTCTGGCATATTTTCCCAAAGTAAATCGCATACTTCCGCCTGTTTAATGGTCAGATGTTCCTGATTTTCCAGAACTTTACGCATTTCTCTGGTATAATCCGCCTTGTCCGCCTGCGCGCGTAAGGAATGCACCGCAGGACCCTTGGAAACATTCAGCATTTTAGACTGGATAAAGGTTTTGTCAATGTTTTTACCCATTTCTCCGCCAAGGGCATCCAGTTCCCTCACCAAATGTCCTTTACTGGTACCACCAATATTCGGATTGCAGGGCATCAGCGCGATACTATCCACACTGACCGTAAAAATTACTGTCTCAAGCCCAAGTCTGGCACATGCAAGAGCCGCCTCACATCCGGCATGTCCCGCACCTACCACGCATACATCTACTTTTACTCGAAATTCTGACATTTTTTCATGCCTTTCTCATCGTATTTATTTTCCCATACAGAATTTAGAAAAAATCTCCTGTACTAAATCGTCATCCACTTCTTCACCAATAATATGACCCAAAGCAGCATAAGCACTCATCAAGTCTATAGAATAGAAGTCCTCCGGCATTTCATCTTCCGCAGATCTTTTTACCATTTTCATGCTTTCCAGTGCTTCCATCAATGCCTCTTTGTGGCGCAAATTTGTAATCACCACTTCATGATTTATGTTGATTTGTCCTCGGAAAAACATATCCTTAATGGTTTCTTCCAATTCTTCTAATCCGATATGCTCTGTGATGGAGGTACGGATTACCTTGGTTTCAACACATCCTTGCTCTTGCAGAAGTGCTTCTAATTCTTCCTCTTTAACTTTTTGTACCAAATCTGTTTTGTTTAATAAAACAATAGCTTTTTTATCTTTGATCAACGGGATAATTTCCCGATCACTTTCATCCAAATGAACGGAGGCATCTACTACATACACAATCAAATCTGCATCACCGGCAAATTTCTTTGCTTTTTCAACACCGATTTTTTCCACCACATCCTCCGTGTTACGGATACCGGCAGTATCAATAATATTCAAACTGATGCCCTTTAATCTAATGGTCTCTTCCAATACATCTCTGGTGGTGCCGGCGATGTCCGTTACAATCGCACGGTCCACTCCTAACAGGGCGTTTAAAAGGGAGGATTTCCCGGCATTTGGTTTACCTACTATAACAGTAGAAATGCCTTCTTTCATTAGTTTTCCATTATCTGCACTGTCAATCAATTTCTGCAATCTATAGATAATCTCTTCTACTTTTTTTGTCAGCTTCTCACTGTAGCCCTCTAAACTGATGTGTTCCGGGTCATCCAGTGCAGCTTCGATAAAAGCCAGCTCATACAAAATTTCACTTCGCAGGAGCTTAACCTGATCAGAAAGCAACCCTTTTAATTGATTGACCGCGGATTTATGGGCAAATTCATTTTGGGAATGAATCAAATCAATCACTGCTTCTGCTTTTGCCAAGTCCATTTTACCGTTTAAAAATGCCCTTTTCGTGAATTCTCCCGGCTCTGCCAATCGGGCTCCGTTACGGATTGTACATTCCAACACCTTTTGCAATACCAGCAAGCCACCATGACAGTGGATTTCTACCGTATCTTCACCGGTAAAACTTTTTGGAGCCCTCATCACTACAGCCATCACTTCATCCAAAATATGTTCTTTCCACGAAGAATCGTCATCTTCTCCATCTACCACAAAACCATATTGCAATAAATGACTGGGCATGTCTGCTAAAACTTTTTTTCCGGAAGACATGCGGAATAAGCGGTCTCCCACCATGACAGCCTCGGGACCGCTGATTCTGATGATTCCTATGCCGGAATCCGTTAATCCTGTTGCAATTGCAGCGATTGTATCTTTTTTAAACATACTGCTTTCCTCTATATAAATTATAGAAAAAATTTTTTTAAACCTAAATGCACTAAAAAGGCTGTTACAATCATTATAATTGCAACAGCCCTTCATTAAAAGTTATTTCTGCAAAGTTACAACAACTCTTCTGAAAGGCTCCTCGCCCTCACTGTGAGTGGTAACATATTTATCGCCCTGCAAAGCCGAATGAATAATTCTTCTTTCATAGGGATTCATGGGTTCCAAAGTAACCGCTCTCTTTGTTCTCTTTACTTTGTAAGCAATATTCTTTGCCAAATTCTCCAATGTATCTTTGCGTCTTTGTCTGTAGTTTTCTGTGTCAACCTTTACACGGATGTAATCAGATGCACCTTTGTTAACTACCAATGAAACCAGATACTGGAGAGAGTCCAAAGTCTGACCTCTTTTTCCAATCAAAACACCCATGTCTTCGCCTTCTAAATTGATATCCATGGTGTTTTCTGTTTCGTCATAGGATACTGTTACAACCACTTCCATTTCCATCGCTGCAAATACTTCCTTTAAGAATTCCTTTGCAACTTCTGAAACATCCCCTTTTTCCTTCTTTACGGATGCTTTAATGACAGCGGGTTTTGCTCCCAAACCTAAGAATCCGGAAGAACCTTCATCTATTACTT
Source organism: Lachnospiraceae bacterium (assembly GCA_017397645.1). Classification (GTDB taxonomy): domain Bacteria; phylum Bacillota; class Clostridia; order Lachnospirales; family Lachnospiraceae; genus Acetatifactor. The sequence goes on from JAFQIE010000014.1 coordinate 43,869, forward strand.
CATATTCTAATCTGTCACTGGTGATTCCTAATTTTTGGCACGCATCAGTAATTGCTTCTTCAACTGTTTTTGCTGATACTTCTATAAATTCCATCTCATTTCTCCTTATTTACTTCTGATTATTCTTTTCATTATAATCTCTAACCATATTTGCTTTTGCCATCATGCTGCCGGGTTTTGCCTGGCTCACAGGTCTGCTTACTGCTTCCTCATCAGAACCGGTTTTTCCGGAAGAAATAGGTGCCGTACTGGGAATATTCTTTGTCTTCATATTCGCATAGGCATTCATCATTTCCTGACGCTCTTTCATTTTTTCAAGCTTCTTTGCGCTTTTTGCGCTGTTCTTCTTGATCAATTCTTCGAAATCCATCTTATCAATATTCTTATTGATAACTACCTGCTGGATACTTCTGATCACACTACCTGCTACCCAGTAGAGACCCATACCTGCGGGCAATGAGAAACAGAACCAAGCAGACATCAAGGGCATAATCTTATTCATGGTCTTCATGGAATTTGCCATGGAGTTTGCCTGATCATTGCTGCTTGGCTGCTGTTGAGGCATCAACTTCACACTGATCCACTGAGTCACTGCAGAAAGTACAGGAATCAAGATAGCACCAATCACAATTCCCCATGTACCGGCTGCAATACCTGCCTTTATCAAAGCCATAGGAGAATCACCTATGTTTAATCCAAGAAAATTATTGTAAGTATTGATTAAACCATCGCTACCTAAAATCAATTTATCTCCAAAAGTCAGGGCATTTAATTCATAGTGATCTGCAACAATTGCCAAATCTGAAGATGACAATCTGTTCAATACATCTATGATACCATTTGACAAATTCTCACCGGACATACTTTTTCCATACATGGAAACCGTACTGGTGATAGAATTAATACTTTCTTCTGCAATTCCTGTGGGATTCTGAAGAAAAGCACCTTTGTCCACGCTGATAATCTTCTCAGCCAACACTCTAAATGTATCTCCTACCTTTCCAACATAAGCAGGAATTGCATAAATTACACGATACAATGCAAAAAGGATAGGCATCTGAATCAACAACTGTACACAACTACCACTGGGAGAAACACCATATTTTGCGTAAACTGCCTGTATTTCCTGATTCTGTGCCATCATAGAATCGTTGTCTTTTTTATTCTTATACTTTGCCTGAATTGCCTGAAGTTCAGGATTCATCTTTGCAGAAAGTTTAGAAAATTTTTGCTGCTTCACGGTAAGCGGCAACATAAGTACATTTACAACAATTGTAAAAAGAATAATTGCTAAACCGATGTTAGGAATGCCTATCCAATCAATTACCCGGAAAATACCATCCATGATAATTCCCAATAATTTAGCAATAGGCCCCAAAATTCCGCCGGTTTGCGTCATTAAAATAAAATTCATTTATCCTCCATTCTGTGTATCAGGGTACCGGATCGTAACCACCTTTTGAAAAGGGATTACATCGAAGAATTCTCCAAATAGCCAAAAATCCACCCTTTAATGCCCCATATTTTTCAATGACCTCTATTCCATACTGGGAACAACTGGGGATATATGGGCATTTCGTCCTTTTCATGGGAGAAATATATTTTTGATACCATCTGATACATGCAATAAAAACTTTTTTCATTATTCTTCTAAATACAAAAAAACTTTTATAATCTGATGAAGCTTTCCAAGGTGTAACAGCGCACTTTCTATTTCTGTGTATCCCACCGATGCTGCCGTAGCCCTTGCGACGATTACAATGTCTAAACCACTATTAAACACTGCTTCATGTAACCGGTAACTTTCCCGTAACAGCCTTGTTATTCGGTGTCTTACAACACTGTTACCAACTTTTTTACTCACACTGATTCCAATTCTGTTTACGCTTAAGCCATTTTCCTTCACATACATCACAAGATATTTGTTTGCGTATGATTTTCCGTTTTTATAAACAAATTGGAACTGATGATTCTTTTTTAAACTTTCAGAAAATCTCATTTGTTCCTCCGCTATTATAATAAGAACAAACAAGGAAAACGAATTTTCCTATAAAGTGAAAAAAAGGTCACATTGCTGTGACCTATGCGGATAATTTCTTTCTTCCTTTTGCGCGTCTTGCTGCCAGAACTTTTCTTCCGCCGGGAGTACTCATTCTTGCTCTAAATCCGTGAACTTTAGAGTGGGAACGCTTCTTAGGCTGAAATGTCATCTTCATGGAAAGGCACCTCCTTCTCTCTAAAACCTTTATATATAAAGGTAACTAAATTTTCTTAAATTTTAGGAAAATAGCAAATTGATTGTATAAGAAAAACCTAACAATGTCAAGGAAAATCAATGATTTTTTATATTAAAAAAATTTTTATTTTATTAATTTAGAGTTATACACATAGATATCCACAATTAATACAAAATAAACAAAATTGCTTATTTTTCTATTTTTTTGTGGATAACTATTTTTTTCTGTGTATAAATATGTTATTATTATGTGGATAACTCTTAAATTATCATATTTTCCTTGTTTTTTCATTTTTATTACTTTTGTGGATTTTTCCACATTCTTAATAAAAAAATTATTTTATAAACTAACTTATCCACAGTTTGTGGATAACTAATTTTTGTTTTTATAATTTTTATGTTGATAACTAATATTTGAAAAAATAACTATTCTATATTAAAATATTATAAATATTTACTATTCTTAAAAAGTGGGGTTTACTATGGATTTAATAAGAGAAAATTGGACATCCATCAAAGAGGCTATTAAAGAAGAATACAATATTACTGATATTTCGTATAAAACCTGGGTGGAACCCCTAAGTTTTTATAACATTACAGACAATACCATTAATATTGTAATATCCAAAGAACAGAGCCACCACGCACTTTCTTATATTTCTTCTAAATATAAGAACTTTTTCAAAGTAACCATTTCTGAGATGTTTGGTGTGGATTATGATATTAACTTCATTATGGAAAATGACAAAGATGACTATTCTCATCATGATATTCCATCTCCCATAAATTTCAACGAAAACTATGAAAATTCTAATTTGGACAGTAAATATAAGTTTGATTCTTTTGTAGTAGGCAGCAATAACCGTTTTGCCCATTCCGCTGCATTAGCTGTTGCAGAATCTCCGGGCGAACTTTATAACCCCTTATTTATATATGGTGGTCCCGGTTTAGGTAAAACCCATTTAATCCATTCCATCGGAAACTACATTATAGAAAATAATCCTAATAAAAAAGTTTTATATGTAACCAGTGAAGATTTTACAAATGATGTAATTGATTCCATCAGACATGGTACTTCTTCATCTATGTCAGAACTTCGAGAAAAATACAGAACCGTTGATGTTCTTATTATCGATGATGTACAGTTTATTATAGGAAAAGAAAGTACACAGGAAGAATTTTTCCACACATTTAACGTTCTTCATTCTGCCAATAAAGCAATCATTATTACATCTGATAAACCTCCGAAAGACATGGTAACTTTGGAAGAAAGATTCAGATCCCGTTTTGAATGGGGATTGATTGCAGATATTCAAGTACCTGATTATGAAACAAGAGTTGCTATCTTAAAAAAGCAGGCAGAAAAATTTGATAAAAAGATAGATGATGAAATATTCCAGTACATTGCTTCTAATATCAAAACAAATATTAGAGAACTGGAAGGAGCTTTTACTAAAATAATTGCCTTTGCTAAATTAAATAATGTGGAACTTACAAAAGAACTTGCAGAAGAAGCATTAAAAGATGTTATTTATCCCAATAAAAGCAAAGAAGTTACATGTAATTCTATACTTAATACGGTTGCAGAACATTATAATATCAGTCCGGAGGACATTAAATCAAAGAAAAGAAATGCTGAATTTGTAATTCCAAGACAGGTTGTAATGTATTTATGCCGTACCTTAACAGAAGATTCTCTTTCTTATATTTCAAACATTGTAGGAAAGAATGATCATACCACTGTTATAAATGGTTATAAAAAAATTAAAGAATATATGGAAACAAGCGAAGAAATGAATAAAACAATCGAAATAATAATGAAAAAAATCATTCCTTCCTAAACATAAAAAATATTCTTTAATTTTAATTGTGAATAACTTGTTTTTTATACACATAAAAAGTGGAAATATACACAAGTTTTCCATAGCATTTTTCCTTGTAAAATGGTATAATAGAGGCAGTTATCCACATATCAACAACCCCTACTATTAATACTACTGAATTATTTTCTTTATTGTATAATAAAAGCCTTTTTGGCCACAAAAAACGGAGGTTAAAAAAATGAAAATTGTTTGTTCCAAATCTGATTTATTAAATGGAGTTCAAATCGTGTCAAAAGCTGTTTCTAATAAAACAACAATGTCTATATTAGAATGTATTATGGTTGATACTACAAAAGGTATCGTCACATTAACTGCTAATAATATGGATTTAGCAATTGAAACAGTAATAGAAGGTCAGATTATTGAAAGAGGATCTATTGCTTTAGATGCAAAAATATTTTTAGAGATAGTAAGAAAACTACCTGATAGTGATATTACTATCCAAACAGACAATAATTATTTAACCACCATTACTTGCGAAAAATCTAAATTCAATATCATTGGTAAATCAGGTCATGATTTTTCATATCTTCCTGCTGTTGAAAGAGAAGAAAGTATCAGAATCAGTCAGTTTACCTTGAAGGAAGTAATAAGACAAACAATTTTTTCTATTTCTGACAACGAAAATAATAAATTAATGACCGGCGAACTGTTTGAAATTAAAGATAATGTTCTAAGAGTTGTTTCTTTGGATGGATTTAGAGTTTCCGTTAGAAAGATTGAATTAAAAGAATCTTATAGTCCTAAGAAAGTAGTTGTTCCCGGTAAAACCTTAAATGAAATAAGCAAGATTTTAAATGGAAATGCGGATAGTATAGTAACCATTTATTTCAACCCTAAACACATTGTATTTGAATTTGATAATACAGTAGTGGTTTCCAGGTTGATAGAAGGTGAATACTACAAAATTGATCAAATGCTTTCCAGCGATTATGAAACAAAAGTAAAGATTAATAAAAAAGAACTTTTGAATTGTATTGATAGAGCAACTCTTTTGGTAAAAGAAGGGGATAAGAAGCCCATTATCATTTCTATCAATGATGAAAATATGGAATTAAAGATTAATTCTACTCTTGGAAGTATGAACGAAGAGATAGATATTAAGAAAGCCGGTAAGGATTTGATGATTGGCTTTAATCCTAAATTCTTAATTGATTCCTTGAAAGTGATAGATGATGAGGAAATTACCTTGTTTATGGTGAATTCTAAGGCTCCCTGCTTTATAAAGGATGAAGCAGAAAATTATATTTATCTGATTCTTCCTGTTAATTTTAATACCGTAAGTTAAGCAGGTAAAAAAATGGAAAAATTAAAATTAAGAGAAGATTACATCAAATTAGGACAGGCAATTAAGGCAGCCGGATTCGTAGAATCAGGTGTAGAAGCTAAATTTATTATCCAAGACGGCTTTGTCAAAGTAAACGGTGAAGTAGAATTCCAAAGAGGAAAAAAATTAATAGCCGGGGATACTGTAGAATTTGACGGAAATGTGTTGGTAATTGAATAAATAAAAGTCAAAGGAATTTTTCATGATTATTAAATCAATCGAGTTGGCAGATTACAGAAATTATGATTTTCTGACCATGGAATTTGACAAAGGAACAAATATATTATATGGGGATAATGCCCAGGGTAAAACAAATATTCTGGAAGCTATTTATGTAGCGGCTACAACAAAATCCCATAAAGGAAGCAAAGATAAAGAGATTGTAAATTTCGATAAAGAGGAAGCTCATATAAGGACTTATATAGAAAAAGAGGGCATAGAAACAAAAGTGGATATGCATCTTAGAAAAAATAAGTCTAAAGGAATTGCAATTGACGGACAAAAAATAAAAAAAGCCGCAGATTTGCTTGGTTTATGTAATGTTGTTTTCTTTTCTCCGGAAGATTTAGGAATTATAAAAAATGGTCCGGCAGAGAGAAGAAGATTTGTTGACATGGAATTATGTCAATTGGACAGTTTTTATCTTTATAATCTAAACAATTATAACAAAATAGTAAATCAAAGAAATAAGCTTCTAAAAGATATGTATATGAACAGTGATTTGAAGGAAACCTTAAATATATGGGATATGCAATTGGTTTCTTTTGGAAGTAAAATCATAGAAAGAAGAAAGCTTTTTATAGATCAGTTAAATGAAATCATCTTTGATATACATAAAAAATTGTCCGGCGGAAAAGAAGAATTAAAAATAAACTATGAACCGGATGTAGAAATAGAAAATTTTGAAAAAGTATTAAGACAGAGCCAGGAAAGGGATATTAAAGCAAAAATTACAACAGTAGGTCCTCACAGGGATGATTTTTGTTTTATGATAGGTGATGTCGATATCAGAAAATTCGGATCTCAAGGGCAACAGAGAACTGCAGCACTTTCTCTAAAACTTGCGGAAATAGAAATAGTAAAAAGAATTGCAAAAGATACACCGGTATTATTGCTTGACGATGTATTATCCGAATTAGATTCTAATAGGCAAAATTATTTATTAGATAGTATTGGTGATATACAGACAATTATTACCTGTACCGGTTTAGAAGATTTTGTAAATGACAGATTTCAAATAAACAAAGTTTATAAAGTGTCAGAAGGCACTGTGACATGTATGAGTTAAAAACCCATACAAAGAAAGGTGACAAATAAAAGTATGAGCGAAGTTAACATGAATAACACGACAGTGGAACATGAATATGGAGCGGACCAAATTCAAGTGTTGGAAGGATTGGAGGCTGTTAGAAAGCGTCCCGGTATGTATATAGGTACAACTGCCAGCAGGGGATTACATCATTTAGTATACGAAATCGTGGATAACTCCGTGGATGAGGCCCTTGCCGGATTCTGTGACACTATAGAAGTAATCATCAATGAAGGAAATTCCATTACAGTTGTTGATAACGGTCGTGGTATTCCTGTAGGTATCAATCAAAAAACAGGAAAACCTGCTGTCGAAGTGGTATTTACCGTATTGCATGCCGGCGGAAAATTTGGCGGTGGCGGATATAAAGTATCAGGTGGACTTCATGGTGTAGGTGCATCTGTAGTAAATGCGCTTTCTAATTGGCTTGAAGTAGAAATATTCCAAGATGGTAAAGTATATAAACAAAGATATGAAAAAGGTATCGTATGCTATCCATTAAAGGAAATTGGTACTTGTCCTGCGGAAAAAACAGGTACGAAAGTAACCTTCCAGCCGGATGAAACAATTTTTACAGAAACTACGGTTTTCGAATTTGATGTATTAAAGAGAAGATTAAGAGAAATGGCCTTTTTAACAAAAGGTCTTCGTATCATACTCACAGATAACAGAAGAGAAGAAGAAACTGTCGTTAATGAAGATGTACTTCTGAACCAGTTATTGGAAAGAGCTGAAGAAGATGCGGAAGAAGCAACGGAAGAAACCGTAACAGAAAATACAGAAGAAACTGCAGTAGAAGAAAAACCTAAAAAAGAAAAAAGAGTAGAATATTGCTATGAAGGCGGTATCAAAGAGTATATTACATACTTAAATAAAAGTAAAACACCCCTTTATGAAGATATTCTTTATTTTGAGGGCCAGAAAAATGATGTTTATGTGGAAGTATCCTTCCAGCATAACGATTCCTATAACGAAAGTGTATTCACATTCGTAAATAACATTAACACCCCTGAAGGTGGTACCCATTTGGTAGGTTTTAGAAACGCTATTACCAAAACACTGAATGACTACGCCAGAAAAGCAAAAATCCTCAAGGATAATGAGAAAAACCTGACCGGTGAAGACATCAGAGAAGGATTGACTGCTATCGTCAGTGTTAAAATAGAAGATCCTCAGTTTGAGGGACAGACCAAACAAAAACTTGGTAACTCTGAAGCAAGAGGTGCAGTGGAAGGTATCGTAAGCGAACAGCTTACCTATTTCTTAGAATTAAATCCTAATATTGCAAGAACTATCTGTGAAAAATCCATTTTAGCACAGCGTGCCAGAGAAGCAGCAAGAAAAGCGAAGGAATTGACCCGAAGAAAGAGCCCTTTGGAAGGTTCCGGTCTTCCCGGAAAACTGGCAGATTGTTCTGACAAGGATCCTAAAAACTGCGAGATTTATATCGTAGAGGGAGATTCCGCGGGAGGAAGTGCAAAAACCGCACGTTCCAGAAAAACCCAGGCAATTTTGCCGCTTCGCGGAAAAATCCTGAATGTAGAAAAGGCAAGACTTGATAAAATTTACGCAAATGCCGAAATCAAAGCAATGATTACAGCATTTGGTACCGGTATTCATGAAGATTTTGATATTGAAAAACTCAGGTACGACAAAATCATTCTTATGACCGATGCGGACGTGGACGGTGCCCATATCAGTACATTGTTGCTGACATTTATCTACCGCTTTATGCCCGAACTGATTAAGGAAGGTCATGTGTATTTGGCAAAACCCCCTCTCTACAAACTAGAGAAAAACAAAAAGGTGTGGTACGCCTACAGTGATGAAGAATTAGATAATATTCTCAAAGAAGTTGGCCGCGACCAGAATAACAAAATCCAGCGATACAAAGGTTTGGGAGAGATGGATGCGGAGCAACTTTGGGAGACCACTATGGATCCTGAGAGAAGAATTCTACTCCGCGTAAACTATGACGAGGAAATGGAATCCGAAATCGATTTGACCTTTACCACTCTAATGGGAGATAAGGTAGAACCCAGAAGAGAATTTATAGAGGAAAATGCTAAATTTGTAAAGAATTTAGACATCTAATTATAAGAAAAGAGGATTACTATGAACGACGATATTTTTGACATTCAGCCAGAAATAGACAAAATTCATGAAGTTGACCTAAAAGAAAGAATGGAAACTTTTTACATCGACTATGCTATGAGCGTTATTGCCGCCAGAGCACTGCCCGATGTAAGAGATGGTTTAAAACCGGTACAGCGTCGTGTACTGTATTCCATGATTGAGTTGAACAATGGTCCTGACAAACCTCATCGTAAAAGTGCGCGTATTGTCGGTGATACTATGGGTAAATATCACCCCCATGGCGACAGCTCCATTTATGGTGCTTTGGTAAATATGGCGCAGGACTGGTCTACCAGATATCCCTTGGTGGACGGACATGGTAACTTCGGTTCCATGGACGGCGATGGCGCTGCTGCAATGCGTTATACCGAGGCGAGACTTTCCAAGATTTCCATGGAACTTTTGGCAGACATCAACAAGGATACCGTAGATTTCGTCCCCAACTTCGATGACACAGAAAAAGAACCTGCTGTTTTGCCCAGCCGTTATCCTAACCTGCTGGCAAACGGTACCACCGGTATCGCAGTTGGTATGGCTACCAATATTCCCCCTCATAATTTGCGGGAAATCATTGGTGCTGTAGTAAAGATTATTGATAATAAGGTAGAAGAAAACCGCGACACATCCATCGAAGAAGTGATGGAAATCGTCAAAGCACCCGACTTCCCTACGGGTGGTATCATTCTTGGTACCAGAGGTACCGAAGAAGCATTCCGTACCGGTCGTGGTAAGGTTATCGTGCGTGCGGTAACAAATATTGAAACTTTGCCCAACGGAAAGAGCCAGATTATTGCCACCGAACTTCCTTACATGGTAAACAAGGCAAATTTGGTTATCAAGATTGCCGATTTGGTCAAAGAGAAAAAGATTGATGGCATCACAGAAATTCGAGACGAGTCTAACCGCGAAGGTGTGAGAGTTGTTATTGAAGTAAGAAGAGACGCCAATGCAAATGTCATTCTCAATCAGTTGTTCAAACATACCCAGCTGCAGGACACCTTTGGTGTGATTATGCTGGCATTGGTAAACAACGAACCCAAGGTATTGAATCTTTTGGATATGCTGAAGCACTACCTGAAACACCAGGTAGATGTGGTGACCAGAAGAACGAAATATGAACTGAACAAAGCAGAAGAAAGAGATCACATTTTACAAGGTCTTTTGAAAGCATTGGATGTCATAGATGAAGTAATATCCATCATCAGAGGAAGTAAGACAACCCAAGAAGCAAAAGAAAAACTCATGAATCGCTTTGATTTGTCAGATGCACAAGCACAAGCAATCGTGGATATGCGTTTGAAAGCGTTGACCGGTTTGGAAAGAGAAAAACTGGAAAACGAGCACCGTGAATTGGAACTGCGAATCAATGAATTGAAAGCAATTCTGGCCGATGAAAAACTGCTTTTGGGTGTGATCAAAGAAGAAATCATCCAGATTTCAGACAAATATGGAGACGACAGACGTACTCAGATTGGTTACGATGACTCAGATATCTCTATGGAGGACTTGGTGCCCAGAGGAGAAACCGTTATCGCAAAGACGAATTTGGGTTACATCAAGAGAATGACTGTAGATAATTTCAGAGCCCAGAATCGTGGTGGTAAGGGTATCAAGGGCATGCAGACCATTGAAGACGACTTTATCGAAGATTTGCTGATGACCAATACCCATCATTACCTGAATTTCTTTACCAGTTTTGGTAGAGTTTACCGACTGAAGGCCTATGAAATTCCTGAAGCAAGCAGAACAGCCAGAGGAACTGCAATCATCAACCTGCTACAGTTGAATCCGGGTGAAAAAATCACAGCTATGATTCCCATTGAGGAGTATACGGATGATAAAAACCTCTTTATGGTAACCAAAAACGGAACCGTGAAGAAGACGTCCTTGATGGAATTCGCAAATGTTAGAAGGAATGGCCTGGCTGCCATTAACTTGCGAGACGATGATGAACTCATTGAAGTAAAGATTACAGACAAGGATAACCATATTTTCCTTGTATCCAAGTTTGGTATGTGTATTCGATTCAAAGAGACGGATGTCCGCGCGACCGGTAGAACTTCTATGGGTGTTATCGGTATGAATCTGGCTCCCGAAGACGAAATCGTCGGCATGCAGCTGGATAACCAGGGTGATTCCCTCCTCATCGTTTCTGAGAATGGATTGGGTAAGAGAACCTATTTGGAAGAATTCCATGTACAAAACCGTGGCGGTAAGGGTGTAAAATGCTACAAGATTACCGAAAAGACCGGAAATGTGGTTGGTGTTAAGGCAGTGACGGATGAAGATCAGTTGCTGATGATCACCACAGAGGGCATCATTATTCAGTTACGCATGCAGGATATTTCCACATTAGGCAGAATTACCTCCGGTGTGAAGATGATGAATCTGGATGAAGGTATCGTCATTGCACAGATTGCAAAGGTACGGAATCCACTTGATGAGGAAGCAGAAGAAACAACAGAAGAATAACAAACAGAAATCTCCCGGCCATCAGACCGGGAGATTTTATACTTAAGATATTATATTTTATTAATCGGAAACCTTCTTTCTATGAAAAACGGACAACCAGTTTTCCAAACGTTCCCTCGGAAGAAGTGCATTTACAAGTAGAGCCAAAAGTACACCGATACCGGTATCTACGATTCTGTTTAAGGAATATGAGATATAGGTTTCCACGGGTGTGTTAAATAAGATGATACATAACACCACGCCACCCGGCTGCACTGCACCAACCCAGTGGAACCATTGACAAAACAGAATTAACAAAACGGTACCTATAAATAATGGAACCAGCAGGAAAGGATGAAGACCGCCCTCCGGATAAAAAATAATATAGAAGCGGAAGAGGACCATACCCAGCAAGCCACCGATGAGGGTTCCAAAGAAACGGTTGCCACCGTGAAGTTTAGAATTGGTCATATCACTACCCATACCAAAGATTACTCCGATACACGCAAAGGTCGGGTTTCTATCTATGAGAAAATAAACAAAAGCGCAAAGACAGGCAGTAAGCGCCGTCTTGATATTTCTTTGTCCAATGTGAAGCGGATTTGTAGGCATTGGTGTCATAAGTAAATTCTCCTAATATCCTTAGAATCAAAACGATATTATTATATCACTGTTGCAGAAAAAAACAACCTAAAAAATACACATTTTATAGAGAAATAAAGTCGTAAAACTATACAATTTTCTTTAAATCTTATAATATTATTTTTAGTCTTTTAATTTTATTGACAAAGGAAAATACAGGTGCTATAAAGAAGATAAATCGGCAAAAAAAGGCTGATAAAAAAGGAGAAATAGAGGAGAAACTTAAGGAAATGTCACTCAGAATCGAACAGATGACCATTCCCGGTGCGCCGATAAAAGGACTCGGCACCCTTCCTGTCTTTCACAGCAGAAAAAAAGTGACTGTGGACACCACAGAAGGATTTCCGGAAGAACTAAAAGAAGGCCTCGGTGCCAGATGGAGATTTTTGCCTTATAAATTACAGAACAGATATACCAGAGAACATGAGCAACTGACGAAGAAGACCATTGTTCTGGAAAATGACTATTTAAAAGCAGTGTTTTGGCCGGAGGACGGTGCAAAGCTTTATTCTCTGTATGATAAAAAAAGAGACCGTGAATTACTGATGTGCAATCCGGTATACCAACCCGGAAACCTGGCTATCCGTAATGCATGGCTGTCCGGCGGTATAGAGTGGAATTTTGGTAATTTGGGCCATAATCCATTTACCTGCGACCATGTCTTTGCAGCAGTACTTAAGGATGACGAGGGAGAGGAATTTGTCAGATTCTACGAATTTGAACGTTCCAAAACAGCACTTTATCAGATGGATTTTTACTTGCCGGAGAAGTCAGAAGTGCTTTATTCCCACGTAAAACTCATCAATCCTACGGATCAGGATAAAACCACCTATTGGTGGACCAACATTGCTATCCCTGAAGTGGGTAACACCCGTGTAATGTCCAATGCAGATATGGTAGTGGGTATTGCGAAGCAAGGTCTTGGATACGAAAGAATGCCCTATCTCTCTTATTTTAATGGAAAAGATCTTTCCTATCCGGACAATGCGGAACTGGCATTTGAATATTTCTTCCAGACACCGGCGGAAGAGAAGAGTGCTTGGGAAGCAGGCACCGCAGAAGACGGCAATATTTTCTATGAGCGCGGCACCAATCCGTTGTTGTACCGCAAAATGTTCTGCTGGGGTAACACCAAGGGCGGAAAACATTGGCAAGATCAGTTGGCGTTGCCCGGAAAAGGATACTATGTGGAGATTCAGTCCGGAATCGCAAGCAGCCAGCTTCACGACAGAAAGTTTAAGGCAAGAGAAGTCATCGAATGGACCCAGTGCTTTGGTGGCTTGAAGCTGGATGAGACACAACTTCATCAGGAAGACTACCATGCAGCCGCAAAATATGTGGGTGAGCATATAGAAAAGGCACTCAGCGAAGAAACCTTGCTTGCTATGGACGCCAAATTCAGAGTTCTCTCCGATAAAGAAGTAGCAGAAAAAGATTTGATTCATATAGCAAGCGGATGGGGTGCCCTTGAGCAAGCCCGTTTGGAAAAAACAAAAGACGGGGAATTCCCTAAGAGTATGTGTTTTCCTAAATCCACCATAGGGGAGGAACAACGTCCATGGTACCAACTGCTGACAGAAGGGAAAATGCCAAAGGAAAATCCGGCGGACATCCCCGCGTCATGGATGGTATCCGAGCCCTGGTATAGAATTGCAAAAGAAGCAGTTGAAAAGGGCGAAGCGTCTTGGAATCTTTTGTTCCATATAGGTGTAATGCTGTACGAAAAAATGGATGAAGTAAATTATGTTCCCGAGGCTTCCTGCTGGCCGGAGTATGAAAAATATGCACTTCTTGCAAAAGAAGCATTTCTAAAATCCATCGAGATTCAGCCCTCCGTATGGGCATACAGATGTCTTTTCTGTATTGAGAGAGACGCAGAAAACTTTGACCGGGCCGAATACTATTATGACAAAGTATTTGAGATGGAAGCGGCAACAGTGGATTATGAATTTGCAGCAGAGTACATGCACTTTCTGAACGGCCGTCATAAATATGAGAAAGCATTGACTATATATAACTCCTTGCCCGAAGAAATTCAAAACCAGGAGCGAATGATTATCCGTATGGCGCAGACGGCGGTGAAGTTGGACAAATTAGAGTTGGTGGAAAAGTGTTTCGACAAAACCTATGCCGGCATCAAAGAGGGAGAAACTTCTCTTACTACCATATGGTTTGAGTATTGTGCACGTAAAATGGCCAAAGAGAGAGGCATTGAAAATCCTACCAAAGAGCAAATAGAAGAATTAGCGGATGAAGCTTGGGACCTTTGTCCCCCTCCGAAGAACCTTGACTTTAGAATGTCCTACGACAAGAAAAAGAAGTATCGTATGGAGGAATAACCCTTTTTCATGGATAATAAATACAATAAAACAATCAAAGCCTGTCTCGTGGGATATGTCGTGCAGGCGATTGTCAATAATTTCATTCCTTTGCTTTTTCTGATGTTCCATAGCCAATACGGGATTCCGTTATCACAGATTACCTTGCTTGTGACCATCAATTTCGGCGTACAATTATTTGTGGATTTCCTGTCTGCAAGTTTTATTGATAGGATTGGATACCGTGGTTCTATGGTGTTGGCACATGGTTCAGCCGCATTGGGTCTGATTCTTTTAGCAATCCTGCCCGATTTATTGCCATCTCCTTTCTTAGGCATACTGTTATCCGTGATAGTTTATGCGGTTGGCGGAGGCATATTAGAGGTTTTGGTAAGTCCCGTGGTGGAAGCCTGTCCCACGGATAACAAGGAAAAGGCAATGAGTATGTTGCATTCCTTTTATTGCTGGGGATATGTGGGAGTAGTACTCCTTTCCACCCTGTTTTTTCAGGTATTTGGTATTCACAATTGGAAACTCATGGCACTGATTTGGTCCTTGGTACCGATGGTAAATGGCATCGTATTTACCAAGGTACCCATTGCAACCCTGATACAAGACGGCGAAACAGGAATGAGCATCAGAGACCTTTTGAAAAGCAAAATATTCTGGATTCTTGCCGTTATGATGATTTCTGCCGGTGCCAGCGAGCAGGCGGTGAGCCAGTGGGCGTCCACCCTTATGGAAAAAGGATTGGGCATACCAAAAACCTTGGGAGATTTAGCAGGCCCAATGATGTTTGCCATATTAATGGGCTCCTCAAGAGCTATCTATGGTAAATTCGGAGACAAGATACAATTAGATAAATTCATGGCGGGTAGTTGTATTCTTTGCATTGTGTCTTACTTAGGAATATCCCTTGTGCCAATACCGGGTCTAAATTTGGTAGCATGTGCCCTATGCGGACTATCCGTGGGTATTATGTGGCCCGGTACATTCAGTAATGCGTCCGTGGTATTAAGAAATGGCGGAACGGCAATGTTTGCCCTGCTGGCACTTGGGGGAGATTTAGGATGTTCCTTAGGACCCACCGTGGTTGGATTTGTATCCGGTTTACTGAAAGACAATCTTAAACTAGGAATTTTGTTTGGTGTCGTATTCCCTATATTATTATTACTGGGAATTATCGGATGTCAGAAGCATAGAATAAGCCCACTCATTTGAGTAGGCTTATTTTTTTAACGATTTATTAGGTTATATTTTTTTCTTTTTATATGCCCAGATGAACCATCCAATGGTCAACAAACTAATCAACTCGGCAATTCTAAAATACCACAAGCCGGTGTAGGAGATATGTACCTGTGTACTACCATTTTCCAAGAGAACCCGGAGTACGTGGTTGTCGCCGTCCACAATTTCCAATCTGTTTCCTGCATTATCCTTTGCTTTATAACCGGGATACCAGAGAAGAGGAACCTCGACCCAGGAACCTTCCGTGGCTCCACTTAACACTAAATCAATGTTTGTGCGGTCCTTTTCGTATTCTACCAATTGCGCGCCACCGCCGGTGTTATACCTATTTGCCTCCAGCATATAGGGAGAGGTGCCTTGGATGTAGTACTCGTTATCGAAGCCCACTGCACCGCTGGTGGAAACTGCCTGTCCTTTTTTCACTACAGGGCCTTGAGAAGTGGTATAAGCACTGCCCCAAACAGTGAATGCAAAGATACTAACCAAAGCAACGATGGCCAGTGTGGCGGTCTGTGCCTTTTTGTCCTTAATAAAGTCCACCACATAGACGCAAGCTAAAATAGTGATACATGCACTTGCGGGACTTAAGAAACGACTGGGCAGACGAACAGTACCGCAGAAGCTGTTTAGCAGGGGGCTCTGTTGGATGATCCGCCAAGGGAAAATCGTGGTGGTCATCAGTACCATCATCAGACTCATCCAGAATAAAGTTTGTGCAAAGGTTTTTTCTGCGGTTTCATTTTTCTTTAGGAAATGATAGCAGAAGACAAATACCAAAGCAACGGTAATTCCCACGCCCAGGGTGGCTGACATATCATGCATTACGCCTTGGTCCAACAAATAGGAATAACCGAATCTCGTACCCAGTAGGTTAAACAACTGGGAGGGGAATAACGCGTGTTGATAATACTCCGTATTCTCCGGGAAATACTTTATGCTTAAATCTAATCCCAAATAGTAGGTCAGGAATCCGGCAAGGAACCAGGCGTTCAGCGTAACGGTTGTCACACCCATTTTTACAAAAGCCAGAAATCTGTCTTTTTGGATGAAGTCTTTCCAGAATACAATCAGGAAGACGACAATCATCAAAGCTACCATCACAGTGCTAATGATATGAGACATGAACACACCGGTGCATCCAATCGTCAGAATCCACCATTTTTTGTGATTGCCCCTTAATATACAGAAAAGACCATAGAACACCAAGGGGAAGAAAATCATACTCAGCGCTTCGCCTAAAGCTGCACGGTAATACAGATTTATTACACGCCAGGTGGAGAAGGTATAAACGATTGCTGCCAACTGTCCTGCAAAAGAGGATTTCGTGATTCCTTTCACGGAAAAATACATCGTAAACGCGGTGGCAATATTAATACAGAAGAAGAAAGTATGATAAGCTGTCACAGCGCTCATGCCCAAGATACGGAAAATGGCCGGTATGTAGAAAAACAATTCCGGATATACCCCGGGGGTGATGTAGCCATAGCCGTTATTATGCGTAGGATGTACGCGCACCGGGAACTGACCTGCCAGCAAACCATCCTTGATTCCTTCGATTCGATACAAGTGGAAGTTCAAATCGTGACCAAACAAAATGGTATCTGTAAAAGCCGGGAAAGTTGCCAGTACGGCAATTCCTATCAAAATCAGCTGGGAGATATCATTGTCGTCAAGAGGGCCCTTTTTGTTTTTCTTATAAAGAGCAAATGCGATAAATGCCACAACAAATAAGGATATAAAAGTAACATCGCTATACAGACTGCCTTCTTTTACAATAGTAAAGGAAGACAGCATACCCGTTTCTTCACAACAGAAGATGATATCACTTTCGTCCTTTTCCAAAACAAAGGTAGTGGTGGTTCCTGCATTTCCTTCGTGCAAAAGGTTGCCGTCTGCCGTGTATACAAAATACCGACCGGAACCATCAACGGAAAGTTGATATTCTCCCTTGGGATAACTGAAATGAGGAGTATGTACCTGTTGACCACGTTGATTTACGCTTTCTGCAGACAGGCTATAGTGTGCCTTGTCGGTACCGTAGCCATTTAATAGCAGCAGGATGAGCAAAACCAAAAGCCCAACCAATGTTTTTTTGTAAGAAAGTAAACTTTTTAAGTGCTTCATGGAAAGAAACTCCTTTATAGATCAATCAATTAGTAAGCAAACGGATCTTGTTCAGGTGCTGCCGCAGGCTCCACAATTACGGGCTTCAAACTCTGGTATGCGTTTGTGTAAGTCGCATTAATATAAGGAATCACATAGATATAAGCAATGCCGAAAGTGATAATACCCAGTAATGCCCAGCCCAAGAAGGATAAATCTAACACAAACAAATCCATCTTGTGTCCGTTGGTCATACTCTTGGATTCATTGATGCATTCAAGCGCAGGTTTTTCTTTGTTCTCTGCCAGAATGTATAGGGACATGGAATAGGAATAAGCCTTCACGATACCCGGGATGATAAAGAGCAGGGACCAAAGGAACGTGAACAGCCCCACCAGAAACTGCACCTTGAAAGCGGACCAGAAATCATCAAATCCACTGAAAGCATCCTTAACTTCCGGTTTTTGACCGTGGAAAAGATTGAGATATACACGAACAATACTAAGTGCAAAAGCGGGAGTGATAATAATGGAAATAGCCAAAGAACCTACCGGACCCGCAAAAGAAAGTACACCACCAGCCGCACCGGAAATGGCTGCAATAATCAATGTGATAACAAAAAGGATACCGATTTTGCCGGAAATTTGTGCTTTCGCATTCGCTTTTAATTCTATTCTATTCATACTGCGTTCCTCCTTTAGAGAGATTTTTTGTAGTTAAATCATATCATATTTGAGAAATAAAAAAAATAGAAAAGTTTTATAGAGTTATTAATTGAAAATATATAATGAACCAAAAAAAGGAGTGTGAATTCACACTCCTTCAATAATAGGCTCAGAGAGCTCAGAATCATGGGCTACGGGACTCTCTTCGGTTGAGGGCAAAGGGTTTTCCGTTGCATCGGTTATTGGTTCCTCGGTTGCAGCCGGTACAGGAATCTCCGTTTCCGCCGGTGCAGGTGCTTCTGTCGCAGCCGGTGTGGGAGCAGCAGAAGATATAGGTGTTGCTGTAGTTTCAGGCGGAACAGGGGTAGCCATAGGCTCCGGTGAAGACGTAACACTAGGCACAGGAGTTCCGGTGGTTACAGGAACCGGCGTTGCAGTTACTTCAGGAATCGGAGAAGCACTCGCTTCAGGATTGGGTGAAGTACTGGGTTCCGGGCTGGATGAAGCCATCGGCTCAGGTGTAGGTGTTACAATAGGTTCAGGTGTAGGTGTCACAGAAGGATTCGTAATAATGATATCCACCGATTGACCCTCTACAATATAATACGGGTTTCCGTCACCGGTCTGTTCCTCGCCGGAGACAGTAGCCACACCATTGTTTCCATACAAGGATGATGTACCCCAGTGGGAATAGAAAGTAACGGTAGTAGGTGCGGAAACAGACAATTTAAAGGTAAGCATATCCGTCCTACCCTTAGTTGAACCAACATCTTCTCCAATTTGCTGAGTATGATAGTCTTGACCTTCATATCCCTCTGCAGAAATCACACAAAAACCGGTGGAAGCAGTTCCTACGGATTTGAGCAGTACCGTGTACTCCGTTTCGGGCATCAAGAATGCTCTAAAAGTTTTATTATCTATGCTTTCAACTTGATCGTATGCAACTTCAGAATCTTTCTCGAAGATTGTAATATCAAGTTCATAATTTGCCGTCTGAATACAGTTGGAGCCGGAGGTAATGCTACGAGAGAAGTATGCGTATGTAGTTAATGTCATTGCAACCAGACAAACTGTCAGGGTGGCAACAGCGGACCATAAACAACAGGTTTTTTTCGCTTTTCTTTGTCTTCTCATGTTTTCCGCCTCCTTTCCAAAAATTTTTCCATTACTAATTCTTTAACTGTTCGGCACTGACAGTAAGACCGAGAGTCACCTTGGGGATTACACCCCCGCGATAATTTGCTTCATTCCCCACATCTTCCGGCATAAAAACGACCAGAGCAATGTATTTCGTACCATTTTCTTTTAGCGTCGCCACCTCAGTAGAGTAATTGCGAAGCGTCATAACTGCAAAATCTTTTGCCAAATCTCTATTTGCTACACCGGCGAGAAGTTCTGCTTCAGAATCTGCCTGCATTAATCCGAACTTTATGTAATCCTGTAAATAAAAGGAATCGCCGTAAACATTGGTCGCCGGAACCGGTGCGCTTGTAATGCTGACCGCCGTGTGAAAAAGGAAGGGGCAGTCACCCAGATTATCCACTTTTAAGTAAATCACCTGTGTATAGCCCGGTTCGTACAAAGCTTCCTCGTCGAACAGTTTTGTCTGATTATCCACTGGTGCCCAGGTTCCGTTCGGCAAGCGATGTGATA
This sequence comes from Lachnospiraceae bacterium, assembly GCA_017397645.1. Classification (GTDB taxonomy): domain Bacteria; phylum Bacillota; class Clostridia; order Lachnospirales; family Lachnospiraceae; genus Acetatifactor. Next base: position 63,840 of record JAFQIE010000014.1, read on the forward strand.
CCTCTAAGTCAAAATCTGCAAAATAGAACATATTTGTAACCGGCTTTGCAGTATCTACAAACCATGCTAAGGATGTTCCTGTGCCCAGCAAAGTCCACAGGAGAATCGTGCAAAGACTTAGGACAAAAGCGATCTTCTTTGATGATTTCAGTAAGTTTTGAAATTTCACTTTTTTCTCCCTATGTTATTTATTCTTGGGAATCATTATGCTTCCCGCGTTTTTGTGTTAAGAAAAGAAGAACGATTGCAAACAGTGAGCCCATCATAAGAGCAAAGTACCACTCAATGGGACTGTCATCACCCGTTTGCGGGGAACCGCTTCCCGGTGTGGGTTGCGGTGTGGGTTGGGGAGCAGGGGGCTTATGTCCGCCACCACCGCCACCTTGGGTAAATTCCTCTACCCTAAATTCCCAATCAAGATACCCGATTTGGTCTTGAAAAGAATTGCTTAATTCTACAGGTACCTGCAGTGATACGTTCAAATCCACTTCGTTGCCGGACTTAAGTTCTCCTAAATAAACCCAATCCGTCAACCCGGCCGTCTCATGAGCCGCCGCATCAAATAGTTCCACCGGTGCAGTTACGTCTGCCTTCTCTACAGTTAAATGAAGCTGTGAGAGAAAAACTTCAGAATCTTCATGAGCACCCAATGCCCGAAGGTAAACCTTAATGTTTACATTGTGGGCAGCGTCGTTTTTCACGGTAATTTTCTGTGTTAAAACATCCCCGGGCATAACGCCTTTGAAATTGGGGAACAAGTCGCTGGGCGAGTAATCACTGCCCGGTGAGAAGATGAATTCTCTTGCGTTTCCGTCATATCTTACATTTCCGTCTGCTGCATTTACAGGAAGTCCAATGGATAGGGCGACCACGAAAGCAGCAAATAGGTAAATCAGCTTTTTCATTTACTTTTCTCCTTATTCCATGGGCCATCCTAAAGCACTATAGGTGTTGCCGTCGTTTAAAGGATTGTTTTCACTCTGTACCGCCTGGGCTTTGACCGTCAATGTGAGCGTCTTACCGATGTAGCGGTTATCCACTTTTGCACCCACAATCTCCACATGGGAGAACACGAGAGGCGTGATTTCCTGAGGATTCACAATTCCTTTATAGTAATACCAGCCATCGTGCAGCATCCAATGCTCCTCGTTGATATTCAACTTAAAACAATCTTCTGCGGAAAGAACCTGCGAATCCACGCCGTAAACCACCTTCACGCGCAAATAAAAGGGATGTTCGCAAACATTCTCAATGCTGACCTGCTTGGAAACGATATCTCCGGGAATGATATACACGCCTTCTTCCGGAAAATCCGTTCCTTGAGAGGTCTTTTCGTGAATCTTGAATTGGATATTGCCGGAGGTCACCACATTGGTAGACGTATTTGTGGTTTGATAGTATGCGTGGGTATATTGACCCAAAAAGGCAAGAACAATTGCGACAGAAGCAATTGAGAGCAATTTAAGTTTTATTCTTTCCAATGAGATGACCTCCTTTCGAAAAATGTATTTCAGCAATCAAAGAGCACAAGTAGAGTTTGTATTCTTTGATTGCCGCCCATCCCCAAGAGGGGATGGGACGGGAATCTTCGTTACAGAGTAACGGTTACTCCATTCACAATAAGAGTAAGGTTATCACGGTTGCTCAAACCGAACGTGCCGTTATCAAATACGAAGTGATCTTTCACGTTATCTGCAGTAATTGCAACACCGTTATAAGTACAGTTATTAAAGGTCAAGGTTACATTCTTGTTCGCATAGTTTGCACTCTGGAAATCAAGGTCAGCCTTGAACTCACAGTTTGTAAAGGTATTGGTTGCTCCACCAACAGTAAAACGAATCGCATCTTCACTCCAAGTGTTATCAAACGTAACGGTATCAAAGGTTGATGCCTTAACGGTAGAAATATAAACACTTGTACTGTCGAAGGTCGAGTTGCTGACATTTACATAGCCTCTGGTTGTGCTGTTGCTCGGTCCGAACGAAACGGCGGAACCTTTGACCTTGATAGTAGAATCGGTGATGTTCGTAGTGCCGTTCATGTTCTTGAATACAAAACCGGAGCTTGAACCCCAAAGACTGTCGGCCTCGGTAATGGTAAGACCGGAAACATTAGTCACGGAAGCGGTGGTATCGGAACCGCTGGCGATCAGCAGCAATCCTTGAGTTGCCATTGCACCCTCAACGGTTGTATTCTTGATAGTCGTATCGGAACCGGAAACGGTAAGACCGTAGTCAGTGCCGGCAGACTGATACACAACGTTCTCAATAGTGGTATTGTTACCCTTAATGGTCGTAGTTCCCACAGACTGAATGGTCATATCCTTTACTGTCAAAGCTTCTGCAGTAACAGTAGCACCGTTGGAAGCAACGGTAGTGCTGTCGGCACCGTTACCAACGAGAAGGATGTTAGAGGAACCCTTCAACGCATCTGCAATGTTGTTTACGGATACCATATTATCTGCGGTAGAGTTGATTTCTACATTACCACCTGCTGCGCCTGCAACAATGTTTTCAAGAACCTCGTTGAGCTGCTTTTCAGCTTCGCTGAGCTTGGTGTAAACAACGGTAATGTTGCTCTTTTTTGCCTGAGAGAAAGGCGTAAAGTAATCAGCGCTGAAGGTTACAACACCGGTAGCGGAATCATAGCTTGCCCAAGTGGTAGAAGGCATCATGCCATTTTGATATACCTTTACATCGTTTCTGCCCGCACCGATAGGAAGTTCTACCTTAATATCGCTAGAGTTATAAATGCTGCGTCCGGAAGCATTTACAAAAGGATTGATGTAGTCGGCAATGCCATCTACATAAATTTCATAACCGGTTGCCACCTGATTTGCAGTGAGCTGGCCACTATAGCCGTTTGCAGCATTCTTTACGGTAAGCTTCAAATCAGCTACATCGGCAGAGGATAACTGTGCACCAGCAGGAACGGTTACTTTCATAGTGCCGTAAGGCATATCCGCAGTTAAAACAACTGCTTCACCTAATGTACCGTTGTTGTTGACGATATTAGCACTCTCGTTAACCGGTAAGAATTCAGCATTTGCATCATACTGATCGTCAAAGCTGTCAGTTTCGCTTGTCAGCTGAGTAGCAAGGAGCTGAATAGCGAAGTCAGAACCAATTTCGAGATCCTGATACTCGTTGTCTGCACTCTCACGCATCTTAAGAGCGAGAGTAACAACATTGGAATCACCGGCATTCAAGTCGCCGCTTACGTTGCTGGGCATACCTGCAAGAACCTGGGTGAGTGTACCAACAGGCTCAACACCATCAAGCACGGAACGGTCTGCAACCTGCACAGCGGGATCTACGAAATACACGTCGATAGCATCAGCAAGTTTAGAAACGTCACCGTTTGCAAAAATATGCAGTTGATATTTCAGAGCCAATGTACCTTCGTTTTTAATCTTGAGATGACGAATCTCTACATATCCGGGCTCCCATTTCTCGTTGTTAAAAATTGCGCCGGTGGAAGCATCTGACCAAGTGGTGTTTGCAGGATCTGTTTTACCATCTGCCCACTCCATAGACACATCCAAAGTTCCGGATTTGATGATGTTACCTGAAGAGGTAACGGAGTCTGTGAACCAAGCGAAGGTGCTGCCGATGAGCATGGTCATGCAGGTCAAAATAGCGAGACCACTCATAAGCAACGCGCGTTTGGAGCTTCTTTTTTTCGTCATGATAATGACCTCCTTGTTTTTTTATATAATCTGCCTATCGGCAATCAAAAGACATATAACATATGCCCTTTGATTGCCGCCCATCCCCTCTTGGGGATGGGACGGATATACTTATAAAGAATAAAATTAATTAAAGCTGATGCAATCGTCTATACTGTTTGCCCAAGAGGGAAGATCCACCGTAAATAATTCGGTATCGTATTCCGCATCTGACGAAGGAATGGTAAAGACAGCACTAGTTACAACCTGGCCATTTACAGTACAGTTTTTCATTGTAATCTTATGTCCAGGTGTCAGACCGGAAAGATCCAAATTCATATGTTCAACAAAGGAGCAGTCTTCAAGCGTCGTATTCACATAGGGCTTTAAAACACGACCGTAAATATTATTGTAGTAAGTACCCTGTTCAAACTTGACGTTTGTAAAGGAAGCACTTTCGATATTAGAGAAGCTGGTCCAGCCGGCGAGAGTAGAATTGGTGACAATCAGTTTAACGCCTGCAGCGCCTGCTTCACCTGTGTTTATGGGGTAAAGAACTCCGTCACCGCCAATGTTTACATTGTCCAAAATAATATCCTTTGTAGGATACATGATCATAATCGCACGACAGCCTTCTTTGATGATTATGTTCTTAACGGTGCCACCACTTGTCATAACACCATAGTCATCACCATAGCATTCCATATGTAATTCGTTGCCATTGCCGTCTAATACACCACCATCCAATTTAACGGCGTATTTATTTCCGTAAGGTGCGGTTTGGTCGGATTCCATATTTACATCCTGACTAAGTACAACATCTTTGCCATTTTCAAGCGAATCTTTTAAGGAAACACCATCAGTAACGACTACACCCTTTACAACGGTGTAGGTGCCGTCACTGTTTTGAATAACCGCGTAGCCATCAGCTAAATAAGCGGAAGGATCAACGCTGAAAGTACCGCCGGAGATGACCACCTTAGCTGCGGCAGACTTCTTGATACCGCCGGTAAAGTTACCGCCGGTAATAGTAATAACAGATTCGTAGTTATCGCCGTAGGTATAATTCTGAGGCGCGAAATCAGCCTGAATTGCATACTCGCTACCGATAAAGTTACCGCCGTTGATGGTTACGTTACCACCGGGAGCGCTGATCATAACAGCCTTCTTGCCAGTGTAAGTACCGCTGTTGATGGTGGTATTAGCCTGAGAAAGAATCTCATACTTGCCGGTCTCAGTATTCTGCTGGATTTTGTTGATGACCTGAACAGCAGAGCTGTACCAAGAGGTATTGGCATCACCGGACTGAGCAACGGTTACACCATCCATAACCAATGTACCACCATAGTTCTGAATGGGATTGGAGGTGGCGGTATTTTCAAACATCACGTCCTTCAAAATAAGCGTACCGTTGGTACCTGCATAAGCAGAAATCTTGTCGGAATCAACGATAACATTTTCCAAAGTAATGGTTACGCCGTCCTGTGCGTACACCTTGTTATCATCGGGCATCTTCAAAGTACCATTGATGATGTCAATGTTTTTGGTGGCAGTGATGCTGTTAGCGGACAGGGTTTTACCTCCTAAATCCAGATTAGCAGTCAAAACAACATTACTATCGATTGCAACATCAGAGCCTAGCTTAGCATCAACGCCGTTAGCCAGAGCGGCTTCCAAGTCCTCGGTATTGACGATGGTCATTTCAGGATGCCAAGCATTCTTGTCGTACAAGTCATCAAAACTATCATCTTCAGAAGTCAACTGAGTTGCAAACAGCTGAATCGCGAAATCAGAACCAATTGCCTTATTCTGGTAATCGTTATTTGCAGATTCCTGCATCTTCAACGCTATAGTTATGGTGTGCGCTTTGTCTGCTTCCAAGTTGCCGGAAGCGGTGGTGCTCATACCTGCAAGTACATCGGTTAAAGTACCGAGCTTATAGCCGTCGGAGAGAGCGGTACGGTTGGGTACCTGTTCAGCAGGGTCAACGTAGTAAACATCAATGACATCAGCAAGCTCGGATACTTCTCCGGTTGCTGCGATGTTTAACTGGTATTTCAGTGCCAAAGAGCCTTCGTTCTTGATTCTAAGATGTCGAACCTCTACATAACCGGGCTCCCACTTATCGTTTTTGAAAATTGCGCCAGTGGATGCATCTGTCCATTCGGTGCTATCATCAGCGGGAACAGCTTTTGTGCCATCTGCCCAGTCCATAGCCACTTTCAATGTACCGGACTTAATGATGTTACCGGAAGAGGTAACAGAGTCTGTGAACCAAGCGAAAGTGCTGCCGATGAGCATGGTCATGCAGGTCAGCAAAGATAATGCGCTCATAAGCAGAGCACTTTTTCTGCTTTTATTTCTTTTCATTTCAAATTCTCCTCGTATTGAAAAAACACAAATTAGTATTGAACAAATACTAATACATTAGGGTCAAAGTAGTTAGCTACCTCGTTGCGGGGTACTTCTGTACCGTTCACGGAAATAGGCTCCCATACGTATACTACGATAGCGCCGGCACCATCAGCAGCAACCAAATAGTCACCAGCCTGCATGGTGTAGTTACCACCTGCGAAGTGGAAAGTACCATTGGTGGAGTTGGGGCCTGCTGTGAAGAGTGTTTCAGCTACGTTAGGATCACTGCTCCATTCGCCATCAATTGCAGACCAGCTCAAAGCTGTGTCCATGGTAGAGGGTGTAATATTACCGGAAAACTCGGAATCAGTTGCCAAATATTCATTGGGGGTGTTTGCTTCTGCCCAATAGGTCTCAAAAGCTTCTTTAGCGGTAGCAACACCGAGGTTTTCAGACTGAATTGCCTCGCCTAAAATGGTAATGTCGAAGGAATCCAATTTCTCTGCCTGCTCTACGGTCAAGCCGGTAGGAATCAAAACAGTGTCGAAAAGCTTTGCAGTGGTCTGACCCTCTCCGAGAACCTGCTGATAGTAAAGAACATACTTCACTTCTTTTGCAACAGGATCGTATGTAGTGGAGTCAATTACCCACTGACCATCGTCTTTTCCGGCCAAAAGGTTTTCCCAAGCCATCCAGTGAAGTCCGCCGATAGCTTCCTTCAAAACATCAGCACCGGTAACAGTAACGGTTGCGCGTACCCACATAGGATGAATACCGGTATTCTCCAAGTAGGGCTCTTTTGTGAGCTTGTCGCCGGCAATAATCTTTTCGAACACAATACCGTCAGTGTTATCGTCCTTGGAGATTTCGTTGCCATTTTCGTCCTTCTCCCAGACATCAATTCCGAAAACGCCATCAGCGTCCGGTGTATTGGAGTCTGCGACAAAGAATTCGTTTGTTACATCATCTGTAGCAGTGAACCATGCCAAAGTTCCTACGGAAAGAATGGCAATCAAGCTTACAGCGACAGCTGCAACAAACACTTTGTTCTTTCTTGTTTTCATTTTTTTCTTCCTCCTATTAAAATGAAATCTTTATTTCAAACCTAAGCAACTGCTTGGGGTTTTTCCTCTTCATCCTTTTTATGTTTCTTCTTGCCGAACATATCCGGCAGGAATACCAGCAAAATCAGTACCATGCCAACACCAAAAGTGATATATGCTCCGGGGGGATTCTGTACAAAGTCGGACAGATATCCAAGTTTGGGAATCGAAAAATGTGGAATGCCTATCACATTGTTAAAGTGGACAGGAGAGGCATCTATATTTTCGTTGGAATCACCTTTTGTATAGAAATATTGATTCTGCGCATCAATATCCACGACTCGGTGGGTTGCAATGACTAAATCCTCGTTTAGAACAAAGGTAATCGGGTCGCCCACCTGGATGGTATTTACATCGACCTCCTTGACGTAGATAAGGTTACCGGTACTAAAAGCCGGCTCCATACTACCGGAAACAACAGAGTATACCTGGTATCCCATAACCCTGGCACCCATTAGAAATATCGCGCAAAGAACCATTAGCACGACTACAAGGGTGGACACAATGTTCCATATTTTTTTGACTGTTCCGTTCACAGGCTACAATCTCCTTTCATAATGATCGGCAATCAAAGGGCACAAGATTTCTTATACTCTTTGATTGCCGCCCCATCCTGAAAGGGGGGAGAGGATGGGGCTGGCATTAAAACAACTATTTAATATTAATTGTTGTTTTAGCTCCGTTTGTGCTATCCCAAGGGGAAACATAAGCCATGGGGCCATTTGCGGGTGCGGTACAACCTTCCATATTTACTTCAATACCAACAGAGAATGCGCTACTGTTGATTTCCACACCACCTTCAGAATTAGCATCTGTGGTAGTAAAAGTGCAGTTCTTGAAGTTGACAACCTGCTTACCGCCGTCAATATCCTGGTCCTTGTAACAGTTCACAGCGCGATTACCATAGATAAAAGCGCAATTGATGAAGTTGATGTTCTTTGCGCCGTAGGTCCAAACAGAATGAGGCTCTCCGGTATTGGCACTGGAATCAATCACACAGTTTTCAAAGATAACGTTCTCTCCGTACAAGAACTGCATACCTGTTATGTGACAGTTTCTGTAGATCAAGCTTGCTGTGTTAGCAAATCCCATATAAATGTTTCCGGAACCATCGTTGAAATTAAGGGTAACGCCATCGAACACGAGAGAGGCACCGGTCACAAACTGATCTCTTGTATCTACGTTGCGTACGTCGATAACAGTATCTTCGGTACCAGTGATGGTCAATGTCTTACCTGAAAGGTTAACATCGCTACCGTCGAGCATGTTGTAGTTGCCTGCAGCAAGAACAATGCTTTCTTCTCCGCCCTTAATAGCATTATCAAGTGCGGTCTGATTTTCAGCTGCAACACCCTGCATAACAGAATATGTGCCGTCTGCGTTTGCGATAGTTGCGTAGCCGTCAGCAACATAAGCAGCAGGATTCTGATCGAATGTACCACCATAAACAACTAGGGTTCCGCTAGCACTAAGAGTGCTGTTCAAACCTCCGGAGAAGTTACCGCCATAGATGGTAACGGTAGATCCAGCTTGTACGTTTACTGCCGAGCCACTGTCTGCGCCGGTTCCTTTAGGACCAACGAAAGTACCGTCATTGACGATTACATTTGCGCCATCGGAAACGTTTAATGCATGTTGGGTTTTCTTCTCGCCATTAGGGTCTGCCTTTACTTCGTAGAGGCCACCATTGATGGTAACATCGCCGCCTTCTACACGAACGCCGTGGCGGGCAGATTCAATGCTGACATCGTCTAAAACAAGTTCGCCACCGTTATTCTGAATGCCACTTACTGAGGAATTGTCATTGTTGATAGAGCCGTTTGCAACTACAAGGGTTGCGCCACTTGCAACCTCGAGATTACCAGTCAAATCATTTCCACCAAGATCAAGATTTACTTCTACACCTGAAGGAACGGTCATAGTATCTTCGATTGCAAAGTTTTTAGTTACCTTGTATGTACCACCATTTTTTACGGCAGCGGCAAGTGTGGTCGCGTTGCTGATTTCACCGTCATAATCAGCAAACTTGTCATAAGTTTCGTCAAAACTGTCCTCTTCAGAAGTCAACTGGGTAGCAAAGAGTTGAACCGCAAAATCAGAACCAATTTCAAGACCCTGATAGTCGTTGTTGGCAGTTTCCTGCATTTTGAGGGCAATGGTAACAGTATCATTTTTTCCGGCATCAAGATCTCCGCTCATGTTAGCGGGCATACCAGCCAGAACTTCTGTCAAAGTACCTACGCGGGTGAGACCAGTCATGTCTCTACCAGTAAGGGTCTTTCCACCATCAGCAAAATAAACATCAATTACATCGGCCAATTTAGAAACGGTTCCGTTGGCAAGGATATTTAACTGGTACTTGAGAGCCAATGTTCCTTTGTTGCTAATTCTGATATGTTTTGCATCTACATAACCGGGTTCCCATTTATCGTTGTTGAAAATTGCGCCAGTGGATGCATCTGTCCAAGAAGTATTGGCATTTGCAGGGTCAGTTTTACCATCTGCCCACTCCATACCTACTTTCAAGGTACCAGACTTAATGATGTTACCTGAAGAGGTAACGGAATCTGTAAACCATGCAAAGGTACTGCCGATGAGCATGGTCATACAGGTGAGCAAGGACAAAATGCTCATAAGCAAAGCACTTTTTTTGCTTCTTTTTCTTGTCATTTTTCATGACCTCCCTTATTTTATTTGTCTGCCATTCGGCAATCAAAAGATACAAGGGATTCTTATATCCTTTGATTGCCGCCCACCCCCTAAAAGGGACAAGGGATGGACAGCATATGAAAGAATAACGTTATGCAAATACCGATAAACTTTATATTCGAAGGCTACCGTATTATTTCATAGCAGTAACGGTAACTTCTTTACCGTCAACATAGATGGTGACATCATCTACTTCATCAGCATACTTTACCTGATACAAGGAGTTGAAAGCATCGCTATAAGTATTTGTTCCCACAAAGTAAACCGTGGCATCAGGACTACCATTTTCGGGATCAATGCTAACAGCTGCAACAGGAATACCATCCCAAGTCTGTGCCGGATTTGTAGCAATAAAAGAGCAGTCCTTAACAGTTACAATGGTTTCTGTTGTGTTATGAACGAGGATTGCCTTAGCTTTTCCGCCTACCGTATCTTCAAAGGTACAGTTGTTAAATTCAACATTGCTTGCGCCCCAGGTCCATACGTAACCATTGTTAAGATTAAAGGTACAGTTATTGAAAATGCTGTCGCCGTAAAGAGTATAGTTAGAACCCGTAATGGTACAGTTATTGTAAACTGCGCTCATACGCGCATAGCCGGGATGATCGTTACCTTTGATATTAAGGGTAACATTTTCAAAGGTTACATTTGAGCCTTCGAAACTATAATCTATGTCGCCTTCAGAAGCACCGTCATCCTGAACAGAAACAACAGTATTTCCGTTACCAGCGATGGTTAAGGTTTTTCCCTTTGCAGAATCAGGAATAATGTAGTCACCGGAACCTAAAACAACAGTGGATGCACCATCGGCAATGGCGGTGTCAAGCTGTGTGTTATTGGTTGCTTTGACAACTTCCTGTGCATCGCTACCGTCTGTGGAGGAACCGAGAATCTTAACTTCGTATCCATAAGCAGATGTTTGAGCAGCGTATACTCTAGCAGCTACAGTTGCGTTTTTAACATAAATGGTGATACCGTTTGCATCGCCGTTATCAGAGTGAGTTGCAAACTGGCTACCGGTAAAGGTTACATCATCGCCGAGCAAATATATGCTGGTCAGGTTAGGACAGGATCGGAAAGCGTAATTGTCAAAGTTTACGTTGCCTTCGACGGTGACAGTAGTTAAGTTAGCCATGTCTCTAAAGGCGCCCTCATCAATTACTGCAACGTTTGCTGGAATGGTAAGTTCAGACATACCGGTTAGTCTGAAAGCTTGCTCGCCGATATATGTAAGGGTGGAGGGGAAATTAATTGATGTAAGAGTACTCATGTTGATGGCTCTTGCGTTGATTTCCTTAACTCCCTCCGGAAGAGTGATGCTTTCAACGGAAGAATATTTGCTAAATACTGGTCCGTTAGTATCGTCTTTATCTTTTGCAATACCAATAATGGTTACGCCGTCCGGTACGGTAAAGGTCGTACCAACATTACCATAAGGAACCTCTCTAAGAGCTACAACACCATTGTTATAGTAATAGTAGGTATTACCATCGATAACCTTGATATCCTTTTCCGGAATAATGATGTCATCATAGTTTTCATCAAAGCTATCAAGCTCCACATTGTCCTGAGTTGCCATCAACACAACAGAGAAGTCAGAACCGATAGCGAGATCCTGGTAGTCGTTGTTGGCAGTTTCCTGCATTTTCAGAGCGATAGTTACTGTGTCGACTGCTTCTGCCGCCAAATCACCTGTCATATTGGTAGGCATACCTGCCAGAACATCGCTGAGGGTACCTACCTTGGTGAGGTCGGTCATAGTTCTATCAGCGAGGAGGTATTCGCCCTCTGCATAGTAAACATCAATTACGTCAGCAAGAGCGCTGACTTCATCTGACGCGGTAATGGTCAGATTGTATTGAAGCGCCAATGTGCCGACATTACTAATCTTCACATTCTTTGCTTCCACATAACCGGGTTCCCATTTGTCATTGTTGAAGATGGCACCTTCAGATGCATCTTTGTATGTAAGTTGCTTGCCGGTTGCAGTAGCGTCCCTCCATTCCATGGTGACATCCAAAGTACCGGATTTAATGATGTTACCTGAAGAGGTAACGGAGTCTGTGAACCATGCAAATGTACTGCCGATGAGCATGGTCATACAGGTGAGCAAAGAAAGTATGCTCATAAGCAATGCACGTTTAGAACTTCTTTTTCTTGTCATTTTTATGACCTCCTTATTTAGAAATGTTTAGAACAACTTTTTTAGACTTAGTTCCAAGTACCGGTCCAGCCGTCGATGGCTACATTTGCTTTTTTACTTTCGTTATTATTGCCGAAGGTATTACCATTGATGTTAATGCTCTTGCTGTAGGTTGTAAGAATGTCAGCAGGTACATTACCACGAATTGCAGCCCCATCGTAATTGCCGTTATTCCAATCAATGAAATTACAGCCGGTAACGGTTAAGTTGTAATAAGTCGCTATATTATTTGCTTCATCCGGAATGTATCCGAAGGAGCAGCCGATACCGTGTTTAGAAGATTTTTCAAAGGTACAATTTTCAAAAGTAATGCTGTCGGCACTGTAATTTCCGCCTATATATACGTTGTAGCCTTTATCAGAATTGGTGTATGTATGCGTATTGTTGGCTGTAAAGGTACAGTTCTTAAATGTGTAACTAACATTAGAAGATATTGCACCTATATACATACCGTAATCCGCGTAGCACATATTATAGGATGTGTTCGTGGGAACGCCGTTGCTAAGCTTAATGGTGCAATTCTCCATTGTAACCGTACCAGTAGCGTTAGGTCCTGAATAAACCGTCAAGCCATTTTCAAATGTCACATTTTCGAGAGTAAGATTGCCGCTCTTGTGGCAGATTTCCACATAATCTTTAGCAATTTGGTTCGAACGAGTAACGTCGCCGTCTACAACATCAAGGTTTTCCCAAGCGGTAGAAGCAGTTGCCTCGCCGGGGAAAGTATAGGTAAACTTGCCTACAGTGATGTAGTCGCCGGTTTCGCAGTCCGCACTATTGTGGTGACAACCAGCATTTGAGCATGCAACTTTATATAGACGTAGCTCAACAGTTAAAGTAGTGCCTGCGTTTTGTCCTGTGACATCTGTTGCTCCACAAAGGAATCCGGTGCCGTCGTTACCATAGTTGCAGATTTCGTTGTATGCAATAGAAAGCCCCATGCCGTCTCCAAGTAAACGAATACCATGTTCCTCGCCTGCGAGGACATCTACATCAGCGGTAAGGCCAATCCATGTATTTTTATCGATATTTAAGAAATCACCGAATAAAGAATAATAGCCGGCAAGCATCATAGACTTTGCGGGCACGTCTTTATCTGCATACACGAAGAAATCCGCGTGTGCCCAACTGTACTCAGAGGACAGAGCCTGCTCATAGGTCTCAGTGGGTTGGAAGCTGTAAGCAGTATCAAGTCCTGTTCCAAGGTGGTTTTTACTTTGGTCGATAATGTTAATGTTTTCTGCCGTTTGTGAATTAATCTGGTATACCATAGCCTGTGGTACTTCTTGAGAGTCATAGTCGGCATTGTTATCGTACAACTTGTCAAAACTGTCCTCCTCATAGGTTTCCTGCGTAGCTAAGAGCTGAACAGAGAAATCGGAACCGATGGAAAGATTCTGATAAGCGTTATCTGCATTTTCTCGCATTTTCAATACGAGGGTGACAGTTTTGGATTCGGTCTCTTTTAAGGAACCGGTCACTTTTGTAGAAAGGATAGAACCAGAGGGCTTCGTCAAAACATCAGATAAGGTGCCGAGTTTTGCGCTCTCGGAGATGCTGGTATCTCTTGAAACTTTTGTAGCACTATCAAAGAAATACACATCAATAACATCTGCCAACTCGCTCACTACACCATTTGCAATAATGCGCATCTGGTATTTAAGAGCCAGGTCCCCAGTGTTGGTAATTTTAAGGTGTCTTGCCTGAACATAACCGGGCTCCCACTTTGTATAATTGAAGATAGCGCCCTTGGAGGCGTCTTCCCATGTGGTTTCAGCGGCTTGGGGATCCAAATCGCCATCAGCCCAGAGCATTTGCACATCAAGTGTACCGGACTGCACGATGTTTCCCGTGCTGGTCACACTATCCGTGAACCATGCGAAGGTGCTGCCCACCAGCATGGAAGTACTCAGAAGCAGGGAGAGTGCACTTAGTAAAAGAGCGCTTTTCTTGCTTCTTCTTTTGTTGCTGTTTGGTTTCTTCATAATAAAACTCCTTTTTTATATAAAATTTACAAAAAATTCCACAATTTGGTATAGAAATTATCGATATAACGATGTTATTATAGAAGAGAGTGGTTAAGGTGATTGAATCTTATCTTCTATAAGAATCTCTTCCTCCGGAGGGGCTACCGAGGAGGAGAGGTTTCGCTCGCCTGCATTACAAAGGGCGAAAATAAAGAGACTGGAGAGGGCTCCTACGCCAAAACCTAAGATAAACATCCACATAGGGTTTGCCTCCTTTCCTATTTACGCCATTCGAATTCTTCGTCATCGAAGTAGTTGTTTTCATAAAACTCTCTGTCGAAGAATTCCGGATCCGGTTTTCCTTCCGATTGTTTCTTATCTGAAAAACGGGAGCCGGTCAAAATGGCTTTATGTACCTCCATTTCCTTTTTCAGGGCCTGGAGTTCTTCCATTAATTTATTCTTCTCTTCCTGCAACTCAGAAGTTTGCTCCTGTTTGTAGTCACGCATTAATCCGAAGAACCGGACTGCTTCGTTGAGAATAATCAACAAAAAGGGAAGGAAGATACACACGAAGTACCCCGGAGTGGTTTTCAAAAAGGCAAAAAACTTTCCAAGGTGAGGTATGTTGCCCTGATACTTTCCTACGATCTGAGGGTATGTAACGATAGACGCATCATCGGTATTTGTGGTAGTACCGTAGGTGATAAATCCGGGATTGCCCTGCGCATCAAAGGTCGCGCTACGAATCTTATGGGTTATGGTCTCGCCGAAGCTATAGGTATCCTGGGAAATGTAGGAGATGATGTCACCTTCCTGCAAAGTTGTAGGATTGACTTCTTTTACCAGAATCAAATCGCCGGCATCAAAGTCCGTGCTCGCCATGGAGTCGGAATTTACAATATACATTTTGTAACCAAAAAGGTTGCGGTCATTCCTGTTAAAAACAGTGGAAGAGATGATGGTGAAAAGCATCATCGACACGGCCAGTAAAACAAACAGCCAAACAAAAATGTTTTTAACAGTGATAAAAAACTTTTTCATATGAATCAGAACTCTCCTTACGCTTTGAAATATTGTTTCACAGAAGCATAAATTACACGGAAAACATGTTCCGAATAGTTATCTTCGTTGGGCATCTGGTCGTGGTGAACCTTTACAGCAAAGTCCAGCATGACATTAAGTATGTGGTTGAGAATCATCCACACATCGGCTTCTTCGATAAACGCCTCTTTAAACTTATCGACCACGGACATAAATCTGGCCCGATGTTCTTTAAAAGAATGCTTCGCAAAATAGGGTGAATAATAATAGCGTACAAAAGCAAGGCATTTCTCGCGGTTGCCCAGAAGGAAATTCCAAATTGCCGAAAAGAACGCGCGGCATCTGGTTTCAAAATCCAAAGCGGTTATGTACATTACCGGTAAGTGTTGTAATACTTTTTCTACCAGCTCATCGTCCAGCCTCGCAAAAGCTTTAGCCAACAGGTCTTCTTTGTCATCGAATTGACGATATATGTAGACTTCGTTGATACCGGTTCCGGTGACGATTGCCTTGGTAGTGGTCTTATCAAGACCTTCATCAGCAATTACCGTAATGGTTCTTGCTATTAGTACATTTCGCATATCCTGCGGACTCAAGATCATGCCTCCTCTCGTCTGTTAGTGTTTACTACAGCAAACACGTAAAAAAGGGCAGACACCACCCCAACCGTGTACATTAAATTTTAATGAAAACGGACGAATGAGGTTGCCAGCCTCAACAACAATTTCGCAGAGTTCATCACTCTGTCAAAACGCAAAAAAAGCCTTGAATTAACAAGGCTTTTTGATTTGCTTGACGGATGCTTTTGACGGCTGATTTTAGAAACCGAGAGAGTTAAGTTTTTTCATATTATCCCGTTTTAATTCCATAGAG
>JAFQIE010000015.1 GCA_017397645.1 Lachnospiraceae bacterium
AGGTATAAATATGACTACACAAAAAGAAGAACTGTTGTTACCGATTAAACGGGACTATAAGTCCAGGATGTTTACGATGATATTCAGTAAAAAGGAAGAATTATTAGAGTTGTATAATGCTGTCAGCGGGAAACATTACACCAACCCGGAAGCGCTGACAATCAACACCCTGGAGAATGCAATCTATATGTCCATGAGCAATGATGTGTCATTTATCATTGACAGCAGATTGTCGCTGTATGAACATCAGTCCACATATTGTCCAAATATTCCGCTTAGGTTTTTCCATTATTTATCAGATCTGTATTCGGGTATGATAAAGGCCAAAAATATCTACGGAACGAAGAAAATCATGATACCACCACCTCATTTCGTTGTGTTCTACAATGGACCGGAAAAACGAGATGAGATAGAGGTGCTGAAACTATCAGATTTATATGAGATTCAGGAAGAGGAAGTAGACCTGGAACTGAATGTGGTGATGATCAACATCAACCGTGGCAATAATCAGCAATTGATGGATACCTGCCGTACCTTGAAGGATTACTCGGAGTACATATATCGTATGCGAGAGTACGCGAAGGAAGCTCCGATTGAAGAGGCGGTGGAACGGACAATTACAGAGTGCATACGCGAGGGGATATTGAAGGAGTTTCTGGAGCAGAACAGAGCGGAGGCTATGGCGATGAGTATTTACGAATATAATGAAGCACAACACATGAAAATGGAGCGCGAAGATGCTTATGCGGATGGTCATAAATCGGGTTTCGCAGATGGCCATAAGTCGGGTTTCGAGGATGGACAAAAAGCGGGCAATCGTGACGGTCAAAATCGTATGTTACAGTTGATTCAAAAAATGACAGAGGACGGAATGGTTGAGAGAATCCCGCAATTGACATCTCCTGACTTTTTGGAAGAAATGCTGGGTAAATATAATTTGGCATGATAAATAAGGATAATTAGTTCTAACTTCAACAAGATTTCGATGACAACGATAAGGGAGACCGTGCAGGGTCTCCCTTGTTTTTTAGCATATTTACTGAATGTTTTCTGCAAATTATAGTCAAATTTGACGGAATTTTGCTTGATTTCTATAACACTCTATAGTATTATATTGCAATGTATAATCGTATACAATTATTCGGTGTATAAATTAATAATAAAATATTTATCATTTTTGATATTGCAATGGAGGAAGGGAACATGGCATTATATCAAGATTTAGACAGAGAGACTCTTTTGGAGTTAAAAGCGCAATTAGAGAAAGAGTATGAGGATTTGAAGGGCAAGGGACTGAAACTGGATATGTCCAGAGGGAAACCCGGTGCATCACAGCTGGCACTTACCATGCCCATGCTGGATGTGATTAACAGCCAATCGGATATGCGTACAGAATTGGGAAATGATACCCGTAACTATGGTGACTTGGATGGCATCGGAGAGTGCAGAAGATTGCTCGCAGGTATGATGGGCGTGGAGAAGGACAACGTGGTTGTCTGTGGTAACTCCAGTTTGAATATTATGTATGATACTGTATCGCGTTCCATGACACACGGTGTCAATGGTGGTACGCCCTGGTGCAAATTGGATAAGGTGAAATTTCTTTGTCCTGTGCCCGGATACGACAGACATTTTAAGATTACCGAATACTTTGGCATCGAGATGATTAACATTCCTCTGCTGGAGGATGGCCCGGATATGGATATGGTGGAAGAGTACGTGAACAATGACCCTGCAGTAAAGGGCATTTGGTGTGTGCCGAAGTATGCAAACCCCACCGGTATCTCTTATTCTGATGAGACGGTGCTTCGATTTGCCAATCTGAAACCGGCAGCAGAAGATTTTCGGATTTATTGGGATGATGCGTATTCCTTGCATCATTTGTATGAAGATAGAAAGGATCATGTGAAGAACATATTAGGAGCATGCGAGCAGGCAGGCAATCCGGATATGGTATATATCTTCGCCTCTACATCCAAGATTTCATTCCCCGGTTCAGGCGTGGCTGCCATCGCTTCTTCCTTGAAGAACCTGGAATATATCGAGGGACAGATGACCATTCAGACCATTGGTCATGATAAGATTAACCAGCTTCGCCATGCAAGATTCTTCAAGGATATCCACGGCCTGAAGGAGCATATGTCCAAGCACGCAGATTTGTTGCGTCCAAAATTCGAGGCAGTGCTTTCTGCATTGGATAGAGAATTGGAAGGAAAGGGTATCGGCACATGGACCAAACCTTTGGGAGGGTATTTTATCTCTTTCAATGCCATGGAAGGCTGTGCGAAAGCCATTGTTGCCAAATGCAAGGAAGCAGGCGTGACTATGACCGGTGCAGGTGCTACCTATCCTTATGGAAAGGATCCCTTGGACAGCAATATCAGAATCGCTCCCACATTCCCTTCCTCTGAGGATATGGCGATGGCGACGGAATTGTTTATTTTGTGCGTAAAACTAGTGAGCGTGGAAAAACTGTTGGAGAAGACCGCGTAATCTAAGGCATTATAAAGAATAGCAGACATAGCATAAGCATACGAATAGCAAACGCTGCATAGAATGGATTGTCCTATAAAAAACAGGAGAGGGTTGTTTCTATGCAGGTTGCGAAGAAATTGATTTTGAAAAAAATGGAGAAACCGATAGCCCTTGGGTGTATCGGTTTTTTTGTTGGGATAGTATTGACGAATCTGACCAAAAGACTTTGGATGTCCGGTGAATTGTTTGATGTAAATTCTCTTTACTACATGAAATATATGACTATGGACAAGGGGGCATATTTTGGTTTTGTATTATGGCAGAGATGGAAAGTAGTAGGAATACTTCTTGTGTTATCTACGACCTACCTGGGCAAACTTGTGGGAAGGGGAGCCATCCTTTGGTACGGTACCGGGTTCGGAGCCTTTCTTTCTGTGTTTAGTATCCGCTATGGAGTGAAGGGATGCCTGTTTGGTATATTGAGTACCTTTCCGCATTTTTTATTGTATCTACCGGCATTTGCGGCGCTGGTCCTTCTGTGCGACGAAATCTTTTTTCACATTCATCACTATAAGGATAGTAAAGATTGGCAGGACAGGAACAATTTACTCCATGGGGTCACACGTTTTATTGGAATATTAGTTGCCATTTTTGCCGGCTGTGTGCTGGAAGTATATGTAAATATGCCGTTAATTATGGGCGTGTTGAAAATTTTCTGAATTGTGTTAAAATTTTAGGAAATATGGAATTGTGTTCCGAATGGGAAAAATAATTGATAAAATCAGGGCATAGACTAAATACTGGAGACCCCCAATATGAAAGACAAAAGAATAACGTACGAAATCAGCGACGGGTTCGAGGCGTTCTATAAGGAACACTTGAATGCTGTTGTGAGGCATGTGTATCGTAAAGTACAGGACAAGAATATCGCAGAGGATGTGGCACAGGAGACTTTTTATCTGGCTTTGATGAAATGGGAGCAGGTGCAGAAAGCAGAAGTACCTCTCCGTTGGCTGTACCAAACGGCAAACTATAAACTCCAAGAATTGCAACGCAAGGCAATCACTCACCCCACGGTACCTTTAGAGGAAGTGGGCGAAATGCCTGTGTCAGAGGACGTGAGCCATGAGATGTCGGAATTGGAACTTGTGGCAAAGGAAAGTCTGACCGAGGAGGAATGGGAACTGTTAAAGAGGTATCATATCATTGGATATACCGTAGAAGAGTTGGCAGACGAATTAGGTATCACGCCCAATAATATGAGAGTTCGCATATCCAGAGTAACCGGCAAACTGAGAAAGAATATGGAGAAATAAGATGCGCAGAGAAAACGAAAAGGACCAGGCTTTAATCACAGAAGTAAAGCAGAAACTGGATTGGTACATAAACGACGCCTCGGACAAAGAGTATGACGAAAAAGCAGTGGCTTCTTTGGAGTACTTATTGGAAACCTTGGAACCTACCGATGATTTCAAAGTGGACGAAGAAAAGGCGTGGGTGGAATTTAAGGACTATGTGGCACAAAGAGAGGCACACGGCGGTGCAAAGAGGGACAAGACTCCCAAGACCCAAAAGCATCCCGCCTTTTGGTCTCGTCACAAGGGATTGGTGGCAGCAGCTCTGCTGGTGCTCATACTTGCTGTGAGCATTGGCACCTCATCCGAAGCAGTCCGCGATAATGGGTTCTTCCATTGGATTAAGGAAATGGTTGGTGGAAGAGAGATGGTGACATCTCCGGATAGTTTGGATGAGATGACGGAACAAAACGAGACAACAATCTATACAGACAGAGAATCTATTCCTGAAGAATGGCAGGAGTGGAGTGAGATTGAACAGAGAATGGTTGAAGCAACTGACTTAAAATGGAAGTTCGTTGACATAATAAGGCGAGACGATAAAAGTTTTGCCCAGAGCCACTACGACTATCAAGAACAAAGTATAATTATTGGTGTCCTCGAATATACCAATGTAGGTGTTCACGAAAAGGAAGAATTTGATAGATTTGATAAGTATGACATGTGGGAGTTGGAGAATCTGCAATTTGGTGTCGGAATTATTCAAGAAGAGAATAAACTTACATACACTATTGAGTTCTATGATGAAAGTTATAAGTATTATATCATTGGTTCAGAATATGTTTTAGAAGAATTAAAGCGGCTAGCAATAGATTATAGAAGCGCAATTGAGATTAAATAAATATCTATAAGTTTTTGAGTCTTAGGTTATTGACTCAACTATTCTAAAAAAAATAAAATTTGTTTGTAATAAAATGTCTTAAACTGTCATATATAGATAGAGGATGAGAATCCTTGATGTAATGGAAAGGGGTTATGAATATGAAACGAAGGATGAGAGTAGTGATTCAAAAAGTATTGTGCGCTATGATGGCTGCATGTGTACTGTTTGCAGGGGCTGATTCAATGATGATGAAGGCGCAAGCGGCAGAGTTGGGCGTCGCAGGTAATGTGGACGTGTTAGAATCAGAACTGATTGACATGACAGGAATTAAACCTACAATTAATGGCGCTAAAACGGCACTGGTTAACTGTACAATCTCTTTTAGTAAGAGCTCTTCGGGATTACACATAGAAATTACGACGGGGTGTGGTAATGGAGTGGCATCTTATCTGGGTATAAAAGATGTTAAAATAGAGCAAAAAGTATGGTATGGTTGGAAGACTATAGCTACTGGTAGCGGTGGACAACAGAGTAATTGTTCCATCATGGGCATTTCAATTGATTATCCTAACGTGACCGCAGGAGAAACCTATCGTATCTCTTGTGTACACTATGGAAACTACGACGGATACCACGAGTTGTCCAATCAGACAAGCGAATTTGTTTACTAAATAATAAATGGTCGCATCGGACCATCAGAAGGGAGGAAGGGGCCATTTATTACGTCAATTTCTATAATGACCTCATCTCGCAGGCAGGTTATGACCCTCAAAAGGCACTGTTACATATCGTGCTCAGCACGAGGGAGGGTATCCGCCAGTATGAGGGCGTTCCGGAAGATGTATGGTATATCTTGAGGTCCAAGCATACTCCCGAACCGTATTACCGCAGAAATATTTGCGGTAGATACAGAGAGACCGTAATCCATGACGACGGTCGTATCACAGTAGTACATGATTTGTAGCAACAAGTCAACGAGGTCATGGAAGTAAATATTGGTATATCCCCGCATTCGAGGACGGACCGCGGGTTGATATATAAAAAGGGGAATATGAAAACGGATAGAATCGCTGTGGTTTGACTGGCCACAGCGATTCGCCGTTTATTAAGTTTTTATTATTTTAGTCTTTTCCAGAAAAAAGGAATGTGCTATACTATATAAAAAAGTAATGGGAGGCCCTTATGCGTAGAATTCTTCTAAAGTTAAGTGGCGAAGCCCTGGCGGGTGATAAGAAATTTGGTTTTGATGAAGCCACCGTGCGTGGCGTAGCATTGCAGATTAAGCAGTTGGTCGATGACGGGATGCAGATTGGTATCGTCATCGGTGGCGGTAATTTCTGGAGAGGGCGTTCCAGTGAGAACATTGACCGGACCAAGGCGGACCAGATTGGCATGCTGGCGACGGTGATGAATTGCATTTATGTATCGGAGATTTTCCGCTCTGTGGGGATGATGACGAATATTTTGACTCCCTTCGAATGCGGTTCATTCACTAAATTGTTCTCCAAGGATAGAGCGAACAAGTATTTTGAAAAAGGGCAAGTGGTGTTTTTTGCCGGAGGAACAGGACACCCTTATTTCTCCACAGATACCGGTGTGGTACTTCGTGCGATAGAAGTGGATGCAGAGATGATTCTGCTGGCGAAATCCATTGATGGTGTCTATGATGCAGACCCTGCAAAATGCCCTGATGCGAAGAAATACGATGAGGTTTCTATCGATGAGGTGATTGAGAAGAATCTTCAGGTGGTGGATATGACCGCATCCATCCTGGCAAGGGACAACAAGATGCCCATGTGGGTGGTAGGACTGAATGGTGACAACAGTATTGTGGATGCCATGAGGGGTGATTTCCATGGTACGAAGGTCACAGTATCATAATATAGCGATAACAGCAAAGCGGAATTCGATATCAATAATGGATCAAAAGGAGAGAAACTATGGACGCAAGATTACAGCAGTACGAAGATAAGATGAAGAAAGCGATTGATTTTTTGCAGGCAGATTTTGCCACCATCCGTGCGGGACGCGCAAATCCCCATGTGTTGGATAAAATCCGCGTGGATTATTATGGCACACCCACCCCTGTTCAGCAGGTGGGTAACGTGACAGTTCCTGAAGCGAGAATTTTGCAGATTGCACCTTGGGACAAATCCATGTTGAAGGCAATTGAGAAAGCGATTCTGACTTCTGATCTTGGCATCAATCCTTCCAACGACGGTTCTGTGATTCGTTTGGTGTTCCCTGAACTGACAGAGGAGCGCAGAAAGGATTTGGCAAAGGATGTTAAGAAAAAAGCGGAGGATGGCAAGGTGGCTATCCGCAACATCCGTAGAGACGGTAATGAAGCCATGAAGAAGCTGGGCAAGGAAGGTGTATCCGAGGACGAAGTAAAGGACTTGGAAGAGCAGATTCAGAAAATGACCGATAAATTCATCAAGGAAGTAGATGTCCTGATGGAAGCAAAAACGAAAGAGATTATGACAGTATAAAACATATGGGGAGTGGGAAAAACCGCTCCCCAAAGTATTACATTGGGATGGGAAGGACCTCGTATGAGCACTGAATTAAAAATACCGAATCACATCGCTATCATACTGGACGGAAACGGACGCTGGGCGAAGGCAAAAGGCATGCCACGTAATTATGGTCATGTGCAGGGTGCCAAGACAGTGGAAGTTATCTGTGAAGAAGCCTACAAAATGGGCGTGCAGTATTTGACTGTATATGCGTTTTCTACGGAGAACTGGAATCGCCCCAAGGATGAGGTGGACGCTTTGATGAAGCTTCTTCGCAATTATATGCAGAACTGTATCAAGACAGCACAAAAGAATCGTATGTGTGTGCGTGTGATAGGCGATAAGACCAGGCTGGATGAGGACATCCAAAGACGCATTGCCGAATTGGAGGAAGCTACCAAGGATAACGATGGTCTTCATTTCCAAATCGCTATTAATTACGGTGGTCGGGATGAATTACGAAGAGCAGTGCAAAAGGTGAGTGCTCTGGTAGAGCAGGGACAATTATCAGTGCAGGATGTGACGGAGGATGTGATTGAGGGTGCTATGGATACCGCAGGGATTCCTGACCCTGATTTGTTGATCCGTACCTGTAATGAGCAAAGAATCTCGAATTTCCTGTTGTGGCAGCTTGCTTATACGGAATTCTATTTTACACCCGTACCGTGGCCTGATTTTTCGAAAGAAGAGTTGGAAAAGGCCATTGAGGCATATAATCATAGAGACAGAAGGTATGGCGGACTGAAGGAGGAGTAACAGATGTTCTGGAAGAGATTGTTGAGCGGAGCAGTTTTGCTGGTACTTGCCGTAGGAACATTCTATGTGGGGGGGATTCCCCTATTGGTTCTGTTGGGCTTGGCTTCTGCCATTGCTTTCCGTGAATTGACCAAAGCACTGAAGTGTGCAACAGATGATAAAAAGTGGAACGGATTAGAATGTCTGGGTATCCTGGGCGTGATAATTTATTATGTTCTTTTGGGATGGATGACGGATGCCACCACTTTGCTTTTGGCGATTGTGGGTATGTTAATGTCCCTGATGTTTGTCTATGTAGTGGCATTTCCAAAGTATCGTTGTGAGCAGATTGCGGCGGCGTTTATGTCGTTCTTTTATGCTCCGGTGTTATTGTCTTTTGTCTATCTGACAAGAGATGCTCAAAATGGTTTTTATTTGGTATGGATGATACTGATTAGTTCTTGGGGCAGTGATACTTGTGCTTATGTGATAGGCATGTTGTTTGGAAAGAAAAAAGTGTTCCCTGTTTTGAGTCCGAAGAAGTCTTTGGAAGGTTGTATTGGCGGTGTGTTAGGCTGTGCCGGTTTAGGTTGGTTGTATGGTCGGTTCTTTTTGGAGACCTATGCCGGATATGAAAATGCTGCATGGGCGGTGGCTGTGATTTGTGCCGGTGGTGCTGTGATGAGTATGATCGGCGATTTGGCTGCATCCGCTATCAAGAGAAATCAGGAGATTAAAGATTACGGTAAGCTGATTCCCGGACATGGCGGTGTCATGGACCGTTTCGACAGTATGGTTGCTACGGCACCCATGGTTTACCTTTTGGCTCTTTTGACATTGGTCTGATATACGAGGTGGAGTAATGAAAAGAATTGCAATTTTAGGTTCCACAGGGTCCATTGGCACCCAGACTTTAGAGGTGGTACGCAACAATTCCGACATACAGGTGGTTGCATTGGCTGCGGGTACTTCTGTGGAGATGATGGAAGCACAGATAAGAGAATTTCGCCCGCATCTGGCGGCCATGTGGACGGAGAGCGCAGCGGCAGATTTACGCGCACGTGTGGCGGATGTGGATGTAAAAATACTGGCAGGTATGGATGGTTTATTAGAAATCGCCACCATGGAAGAAAGCGAAATTTTGGTGACCGCCATCGTGGGTATGATTGGTATCCGTCCTACCATTGCAGCTATAGAGGCGGGCAAAAATATCGCTTTGGCAAATAAGGAGACCTTGGTAACGGCAGGTCATTTGATTATGCCCTTGGCAAAGGAAAAGGGTGTTTCTATTTTACCGGTGGACAGTGAGCACTCTGCTATATTCCAATCTTTGAACGGAGAGCCCAAGGGACGTATTGAAAAGATTTTGTTGACAGCTTCCGGAGGACCATTCCGTGGAAGGACAAGGGAGCAACTGCAAAACATTCAGGTGGAAGATGCCTTAAAGCACCCTAACTGGGCGATGGGCAGAAAGATTACCATTGATTCCTCCACCTTAGTCAATAAGGGATTGGAAGTGATGGAGGCAAAGTGGCTGTTTGATGTGACTTTGGACCAGATTCAGGTGGTGGTTCACCCCCAGAGTATCATTCATTCTGCAGTACAGTATGTGGATGGCGCAGTGATCGCACAGATGGGTACACCGGATATGAAATTGCCCATTCAGTATGCTCTGTTTTATCCGGACCGGAGACCTATGGGCGGTGCCAGAATGGATTTGTTTAAGTTGGGTCAGTTGACCTTTGAGGCACCGGATATGGAGAATTTCCCCGGTTTGGCATATGCTTACCGGGCATCCGAAATTGGCGGAAGTATGCCCACGGTTTACAATGCAGCCAATGAAAAGGCAGTTGCGTTGTTTTTGGACCGTAAGATTTCCTATTTGCAGATTCCGGAATTGATTTCGGAGTGCATGGAGCATCACAAGGTAATTCAGAATCCTACGGTGGAAGAGATTCTTGCCACAGAGCAGGAAGTGTATGCTTATATATCAGGAAGGATTAAGTAATAAATGATGACTTTTATTTTATTTGTAGTAATATTCGGCGTGGTGGTGATTGCCCACGAGTTCGGACATTTCTTATTGGCTAAATTGAATGGGATTCATGTGATAGAATTTGCAGTGGGTATGGGACCTACTTTGTTTTCTGTCACGAAAGGAGAAACAAAGTATTCCGTGAAATTGTTCCCCATTGGTGGTGCCTGTATGTTCGAAGGGGAAGACGGGCAAAACGTGAAGGAGAATCTTTATGCAGAAGGGTCCTTCAGTGCCGCCGGTGTTTGGAGCCGAATCGGTACGGTGGTGGCAGGACCGCTGTTTAATTTCGTGCTTGCCTTTGTCATCGCTTTTGCTATGGTGAATATGTCTGATGAATTTGCCATCCGTGAGCCTATTGTGTCCCAAGTGACGGAGGATGGTGCTGCAGCGCAAGCCGGTATTCAGGCGGGTGATAGAATATTAAAACTAGATGGTGAGCGGGTGAGGCTGTATCAAGAGATTCCCTTGTACATGCAGACTTCCTATCAGCCCGGAGATGCTATTGCTGTAGAGTGTGAACGGGACGGCGATAGGTATACCCTAATGGTGGAACCGAAATTGGACGAAGAGACAGGTACGTATTTGTTGGGCATTATGAATGCGGATTTTGTGGAACCTAAGGGACTGTCCGTGATACCTCATACATGGTATCAAATCCGATACTCTGTGAAGGCGACTTATAAAAGCTTGGGCATGATGCTGCGCGGAGATGTATCTAAGGACGATGTGGCAGGACCTGTTGGTATTGCAGTCAATGTGGTGGGTAAAACCTACGAGGCAGCCAAGGATTATGGTTGGAAGAGTGTATTGGTAAGCATGTTGAACATCACTCTGATGCTGACAGTGAATCTGGGTATTATCAATTTGTTGCCGCTTCCGGCATTGGATGGTGGTCGACTGATTTTTATGATTGTAGAACTTCTGCGGGGCAAACCTGTTCCGCCGGAGAAAGAAGGTATGGTGCATTTCATTGGTCTCATTTTCTTCATGGCACTGATGGTGCTGATATTGTTTAACGACATTCGGAATATTCTTCCGTTCTAAGGGTATTTTTAGTCTAAAGTTATCTAAACCACGGCTCGCATATGCGAGCTGTGGAATTCTATCTATTCATTGTCCCTGATTCAGGGAAAATACAAAAAGTAAAATCATATGGAGTTGGGAGAGGGTGCGAAACGCGTGTAAAAGCAGGCGGTTTATTTGTTATGTGCAAAGGAGGTGCGAGGTGGAATATTTTTGTGGATACTATCCCAAACAAAGGAGAAAACCGGACGGTGCGTCTTTGCTGGTGCAGCACTGCGAGTATCGGCAGGGACAGGTGCTGTTAGCATGTCTGTGTCGACCGGGAAAGGATGCAAATGAAATGCTGGAGCTACTGTTTCGTTGGTTTCGGGGGTTAATAATCGCTCCACGGGACTTTAGAAAGGCGGACAAGGCTATGGGCAAGTGGAAAAGGCAACTGGAAGACCTTTTGTCTATGGAAGGGTGTGTAAGTCTGGAGTTTTCCGCCGGAATCCATGCCGCAGGTATCCTCTGCTTTGGCAATCGGGCAATCCTTTTTTGTCGGGGAGAGATGGAGATTTTGCTGATACAGGAGGATATTGGAAGAGCGAAACTGCGCCGTGTGAGAGTATGTCCGTCGCGAGTGAGTGGGTGGGAAATGGAACTTGCCAGCGTGCAGCCCAATGTGGGATTTTTGCTCACTTCTCAGGAATTTGCAACTCATATTTTAGATGTCAAATTGAATGAATGTCTAAAAATGCGAAATATCGTGAGCGAAGAGCAGTTGCAGAAGCAATTAGAAGAACTGGTCGAAGTGTCGGCAGATGACGACATGGGTGCTGCCTGTGTCATTGGAGTGAAGATAGGAGGAGCGAACGGTGACTGATACATGGCATAAGGAGATGAGTAGATTCGGATACAGTGTGGAGCGTTGCATTGGAGAGGGCGGGTTTTCTAAGGTGTACTTAATCAGAGAATTGCGGACAGGCCAAGAGTTTGCAGGAAAAGTTTCATCTCATTTAGATATGCTTCGAAAAGAGTTTGAAATCTTGCAAAGAATACAGCATCCGATGTTTCCGAGAGCTTTTGATTTTTGGAGTTTTGCGGGTATGGCAGTAATGCGGATGGAATACATCCATGGTATTACCTTGGGGAGCTTTTCGTCTTGTCGTCAGACGCCAAAACAGTTTGGGCGAGGACAGACTGCTTTTAGACAGTCTGTGCACGGGCAAGGAGGTTTGCAGGCACAAATACTAATTTCGATAGGCATTCAGTTGGCGGAAGGAATGTCCTACTTACAAAGGTTGCATCCGCCTTTAATATATCGAGACCTGAAACCGGAAAACATTATGGTGCAGAAAAATGGAGGGATGAGACTACTGGATTTTGGATGTGCGTTAGAATTGGGTCAGCACGATTTCAGGACCGCCGGCACTCCCGGATTCGCGGCACCGGAGCAACTGGAAGGGCGAGAAGTGGGACTCTCCGCAGATGTCCATGGACTTGGAAAGACATTAGAACACATATTGGATAAGAGAGACCATTCTAGGGAGGCACAGAGACTACGAAAGATACTGGCGTTATGCACGCAAACAGATATCGAAAAGCGCCCGCCGGATATGGAAGCGGTGCTGGGTTTATTCAAAGGGCGAAGTACGAAAGATTATCCGAGATGGAAAAAGAATGTGCGGGAGTTCGAATTTAAAAAGATTACCACAGTACTAGAATAAGGGGGGAATTTTATGGATATTAAGCAAACGGTAATGGAATTGTGTGCATACAGTGATGAGCAGGAGTGGTTTGAATTTAAGGAAAACTGGTTTCAGCCGGAAGCACTGGGAGAATATGTTTCGGCATTATCCAATGCGGCAGCATTTCATGGTAAAAGATATGCATTTTTTGTATGGGGGATAGACGATGGGACGCATGAAATCGTTGGAACAGTGTTTAACCAGTACGATACATATAATCAAGAACCATATCAGAATTACTTGGCACGAAATCTTTCGCCCAGCATAAGTTTTAGCTTTGAGGAGGTGGAGATGAAAGGGAAAAGGGTTGTGGTTATGGTGATTCCCGCGGCAACAGACATCCCAACATCCTACAAGGAAAAGCGGTATATAAGGATAGGGTCATCCAAATGCAATATTAAGGATTATCCAAAGCGGGAAATTGAACTTTTTAAGAGGCTCGATAGGAGGTTGGAGACAATAGAAACCATGCCGTCAAAATACTCGAACCTTACCTTTCAAAAACTGATGGGTTACTATGGATCTAAAGGGATTGTTTTGAATCCCGAAACATTCATAAAGAATTTGGGACTCAAAAACGAAAAGGGGGAACTTAATTTGCTGGCCCAACTTTTGTCGGACAATTCACATATTCCGCTTCGGGTTTCCGTGTTTGATGGAGAGACAAAAGGCTCGGACTTGTTTTCCGTCCGTGAGTTTGGGAACAACTGCTTATTATATAGTTTGGATGAATTGCTGAGGTACGGTGATGTGCTCAACATTATTCAAGCAGACGAAAAAGATAGAGTAGTAGAGCGAAAAGAAGTTCCTCTGTTTGATAATAACGCATTCCGTGAGGCGATTATAAATGCTGTCCTTCATAACAAATGGATTACAGGAAATGAACCAATGATTTCTGTCTTTTCAAATAGAATTGAGATTCTGTCCAGAGGACCATTACCGCCAGAGCAGACGATGGAGGGATTCTTTTGCGGTGAATCCATTCCGGTGAATGAAAAACTATCTGAAATATTTTTACAGTTACATATCAGTGAAAAATCGGGAAGAGGGGTACCGAAAATAGTTGGGTTGTATGGGAAGGATGCATACTCGTTTAGAGAGAATTCGATCGTGGTGACGATTCCTTTTCGAAGGGTGAATAAAGTGGTAAATAAACCATTAAGTGATAGACGAAAATGCATAATTTCTGCGATGAAGGCCAATCCATTTATTACTACTAAAGAAATTGGACAATTGATAGGAATAAATGTAAGTGCGGTACAAAAAAACATTTTATTTCTTAAAGAAAACCAATATATTGAACGCATCGGATCTGACAAAACCGGATATTGGAAGGTACTGGACTAAAGGGCTGAATGTGGTTAATTAAACTTTTGCATACCACCATTACATACCACCTTTGTGTATTGGAGTCAGTACAATATACGGTATGCATAATGGATAGTATTTAGGGCCTTTTAGGACTTAGATTTATGCTGTGGAGTTTGCATACCACCTTTACATACCACCTTGCAAGTTACATATTAATATACATAGGCAAACTTGTCTAGGAAACGGTTAAAAATGGGGATGCCCCCAAGTCTCGCATTTGAGCCTTTGGGGGCACCCTCTTTTTGGAGCAATTTATTTCATCTGCTCTTCCTGCTTCTTAATCATACGACGAACCATTTCACCACCGATGGAACCTGCTTCACGAGAAGTCAAGTCGCCATTGTAACCCTCTTTCAGGTTTACACCCAATTCAGAAGCTACTTCAGTTTTGAAACGGTCAAGAGCTGCCTTTGCTTCAGGTACTTCTACCTTACTGTTCTTGTTAGACATTTCATTTACCTCCGTTTGTGTTCTTTGTTACCTCTATCTTCAAGATAAGTGAAACCCGCACTTATCTTGAAAACTCAAAATGGTACGATGTTTCGACTTATCTTGGTCTTATTGTTACCTGTGTGCAGAAAAATATGTTGGGAAAAGATGGTAAAGCATATTTTTTTGTGATACGATATAGAACGAATCTTGGAGCAAAATAATATAGAAAAAGGGTTAAGGTACTATCATATGAAATCAGATCTAAGGAAGCAAAGTTTTATAAAAAAGGTATTGGGTATTTTCGCGTGCATAGTGCTTCTCTCAGGATGTGCTACGGAAAAAACTGACAATCTACGCGTGGGAGCCATGAAGGGGCCGACTTCCATTGGTATCTTACCTATGATGCAGGAGGATGCCAATGACAATTATGAATTTCATATGGCAACGGCGGCAGATGAACTGGTGCCGATGATGGCAAAGGGCGAGTTGGACGTTGCACTGGTGCCTGCTAATGTGGCGGCTATTTTGTTTCAGAAAACCCAGGCAGCGGTGAAGGTGATTGACATCAATACTTTGGGCGTTTTGTATTTTGTCAGTGGCAATGACAAGATACAGAGTATAGAAGACTTGCGCGATACAACCATCTATATGACCGGCAAAGGCACTACGCCGGAAGCGACAGTTCGATACGTGCTGCATGCGGCAGGACTTAAGGAAGAGGATTATACATTAGAGTTTAAATCCGAGCCCACGGAGGTGGCAGCCATTTTGGCACAGGATTTTAATGCAGTGGCACTTTTGCCCCAGCCCTTTGTGACGGTGGCTTTGAGCAAAAATGAAAATCTGAAGATTCGTATGGACCTAAACGAACTTTGGCAGACGGTGTCTCCTGAACACCAATCCATGGTGACCGGAGTGACCGTGGTGCGTGCGGAGGTTTTGGAAAAACATCCTAAGGCTGTGGAGCGGTTTCTTGCAGACCATGAAACCAGTGTGACAAATTTGGTAAATGATTTGGAGAAGAACGCAATGTATGCCGTGGAGGCAGGCATATTGCCCAATCAGGAACTGGCGATGAAAGCAATTCCCCTCTGCAATATTGTTTGCATTACCGGACAGGAAATGCAGGAAGCACTAAGTGGTTATCTGGAAGTATTGGCGGAGTTTGACGCGCAGTTAGTGGGCGGTGCGATGCCCGGGGATGAGTTCTATTATACGGAGATAAAATGATGGACAGAAACAAGAGAAAAATTCTCTTTGGTGTTGCTTGGATATGTGTGTGGGCCATAGTGGCACTATGCGTGAACAATCAAATATTCTTTGCAGGGCCGGTGGAAACGGTGAAGACATTCTTTGGTTTTTTTATAATGAAAGAATTCTACCTGGCGGTGGCGGGATCTTTTCTGCGTATTGCCATTGGTTTTATAACCGGATTTGCCGTGGCTTGTCTCTTGGCCTACTGCAGTTTCCGATGGACCTGGGTGGAGGATTTTTGCGCACCTTTGATGACATTAATTAAGACAGTGCCCGTGGCCTCCTTTGTGGTTTTGCTCTTGATATGGTGGGGAAGCCAGCCTTTGTCTGCCATCATCAGCTTTCTGGTGGTGTTGCCTCAAATGTATATCAGTACGTTGGAGGGGCTTAAAAATACAGACAGGCAGTTGCTTGAAATGGCCCACGTATTTGTGCTACCTAAACGGACCTTCTTTTATTACATCTACCGGGAGGCACTGGTACCTTTTTGGAACAGCAGTGTTAAAGTGGCACTGGGTATGTGCTGGAAGGCTGGAATAGCCGCGGAGCTGATCGGTGTGCCGACAGGTTCTATAGGCGAGAATATGTATTTGACTAAGGTATATATCGACGTGCCCGGTTTGTTTGCCTGGACAATTGTCGTTGTTCTGCTTAGTATTTGTATGGAAAAGATAGTGCTGTTTTTGATGCAAAAATGGTTTGCGTATCAGCCTGCCTGTGTAAAGCCTAAGGTGCAATGCAATGTGGATGACGGACACATCCGACTGGAGAATGTCAGCAAAGAATATCAGGGCAAACCGGTAATTTCCGGGCTAAGTGCTGAATACCAAAAAGATCAGGTGTATTGCTTAAATAGCCCCTCGGGAAGCGGTAAGACCACACTACTTAAAATCTTAGCAGGACTTGTGACGCCGGATGAGGGTGTCATGGAAAAGCATGCCACCTGCGCTATGATATTTCAGGAAGACCGCCTATGCGAGTCCTACAATGCCATCAAGAATGTGGAATTGGTGCTGGGGGATAGTGCCAAAGCCAAGGAAGCGTTGTTGGAATTGTTAACGGAAGAGGACATTTATAAACCCTGTGCAGAGTTGAGCGGAGGACAGAAACGCAGAGTCGTTTTGGTACGTGCCATGGAGGCGGAAGCGGATTTCGTTCTGCTGGATGAACCTTTCACAGGAATGGACGCAGATACGATAGAAAAAGCAAAAAAATACATTGAGAAGAAAAGCGTAGGCAAGGCAGTGGTGATGGCTACGCATATCTAAATAAAAATCTTGTATTTCCCAATTCAATATGTTATAATTCGGAAATGACTGTGGTTTAGTCTGCGTATTTGCGGACAATTCATGATAAATAAAAGCACAGAGGATGCAAGGAGGAAGTATTACAATGAGTTTACAGGTGGAAAAGTTAGAGAAGAACATGGCTAAATTGACCATCGAAGTACCCGCAGAGGAGTTTGAAAAGGCTGTTGAGGGTGCATATCACAAGAATAAGGGCAAAATCAACATTCCCGGTTTCCGTAAGGGAAAAGCACCCCGCAAGATGATCGAGCAGATGTATGGCAAGGAAGTGTTCTATGAGGACGCTGCAAATGCTATCATTCCTGAGGCATACGAGAAAGCTTATGATGAGTGTACCGAGGAAATCGTATCCAGCCCTGAAATAGATGTTGTTCAGTTGGAGGCAGGAAAGCCTTTCATCTTTACCGCAACCGTGGCATTGAAGCCCGAAGTGACTCTTGGCAAATACAAAGGCGTGAAGGTGGACAAGATTGACGTTGAAGTGACCGACGCTGAAGTGGATGCTGAGATTCAGAAGGAAATTGAGAAGAATTCCAGAACCGTAGACGTAACAGACAGAGCAGTAGCTGACGGTGACACCGCAGTGATTGACTTTGAAGGTTTTGTAGATGGTGTTGCATTTGAAGGCGGCAAGGGCGAGGATTATCCTCTGACCATCGGTTCCCATACTTTCATTCCCGGATTCGAGGAGGCATTGATCGGTGCTGAAATCGGCAAGGAAACAGATGTTAACGTAACCTTCCCTGAGGATTACCAGGCAGAAGAATTGGCAGGTAAGGCAGCAGTATTCAAATGTACTGTAAAGAAACTTCAGGAGAAGCAGCTCCCTGCACTTGACGATGATTTTGTAAGCGAAGTATCTGCAGAAAGCGATACTGTAGAGGAATACAAGGAAGAAGTTAAGAAAAACCTTGCAGAGAAGAAAGAAAGCGATGCAAAGCGCGCGAAAGAGGACGCAGTTATCGACGCAATTATCGCAGAGGCAACCATGGATATTCCTGACGCGATGCTGGATACCCAGGCTAGACAGATGGTACAGGATTATGCACAGAGAATCCAGTCTCAGGGTCTTTCCATGGAGCAGTATATGCAGTTCACCGGTATGACCGTAGACATGTTGCTTGAGCAGGTAAGACCTCAGGCATTGAAGAGAATCCAGTCCAGATTGGTATTGGAGGCAATCGTTGCTGCAGAGGCAATTGAGGCAACTGAAGAAGATTTCGCAAAAGAAGTAAAGACCATGGCTGAAACCTACCAGATGGAAGAGGACAAGGTCCTGGAGCTTCTTGGTGAAGGTGGCAAGAAGCAGGTGATGGAAGATATCTGTATTCAGAAGGCTGTCGAGTTGGCAGTTGAAAATGCAAAGGAAGCAAAGCCTGCAGCAAAGAAGACTACTAAGAAGAAAGCGGCTGAAGCACCTGCTGAAGAAAAGGCAGAAGCTGAAGCACCTGCAGAGGAAGCGTAATCCGAAGCAAACCATGCAAAAGAGGTTGTATCCGTGGACACGGGTACAACCTTAATTTTTTCTAAAATAATTGGATTTGCATTGAAAAAGAGATGTGATTGGGATAAAATGGTTGTGGTTATATTTTGAGAATGAAACAGGAGGATTTCATATGAGTTTAGTACCTTATGTCATTGAGCAGACCAGCAAGGGCGAGAGATCTTACGATATCTATTCCAGATTGCTGAAAGATAGAATTATTTTCTTGGGAGAAGAGGTAAATGATGTATCTGCAAGTATTGTAGTGGCACAGTTGCTTTTCCTGGAAGCAGAGGATCCTGAAAAGGATATTCATCTGTATATCAACAGCCCCGGTGGTAGTGTCAGCGCAGGTTTGGCTATCTACGATACCATGAATTATATCAAATGTGATGTATCTACGGTGTGTATTGGTATGGCTGCCAGCATGGGCGCATTTTTACTTTCCGGTGGTGCAAAAGGCAAGCGCTATGCACTTCCTAATGCCGAGATTATGATTCACCAGCCTTTGGGTGGCACTCAGGGCCAGGCAACGGATATTGAGATTGCGGCAAAGCATATCCTGCGCACCAAAGAAAAACTGAATCGCATGCTGTCTGAAAACACAGGCAAGGATTATGCTACCGTGTGTGCAGACACAGAGCGCGATAATTGGATGAGTGCTGAAGAAGCCAAAGAGTATGGCTTGGTAGATATGGTTATCGCATCCCATGTTTAAAAAATAGGAAAGATAAGAGTGTAAATAATGGCTGGAAGAATTTCAGAGGATGAAAAATACTGTTCCTTTTGTGGTAGACCTCAGAGCCAAGTCGGAAAAATGATTTCCGGCAAGGACGGTGTTTTCATCTGTAATGATTGTATTGATATATGTGTAGATTTGTTTGATGAAGCCAGAGAAGATGAGATGGATATGGAGGAAGGCGGATTGGACATCAATCTTCTTAAACCCGTTGAGATCAAAAGTTTCCTGGACGAGTATGTGGTTGGCCAAGAAGAAGCTAAGAAGGTGCTTTCTGTAGCTGTATACAA
>JAFQIE010000003.1 GCA_017397645.1 Lachnospiraceae bacterium
CCAACGCGCCTCCGCTTCCGCCTTCGCCTATCAAAATAGAAATAATAGGCACACATAAAGTGGACATCTCCATCAAATTCTCCGCAATTGCCTGGCCTTGGCCACGTTCTTCCGCACCGACACCGCAATATGCACCGGAAGTATCCACAAAGCAGATTATGGGTCTGCCGAATTTCTCCGCCTGTTTCATAAGACGCAATGCCTTACGGTAACCTTCCGGATGAGGTGCTCCAAAATTTCTTTTGGTTCGTTCCTTTGCTGTATGTCCTTTTTCAATGGCAATCACCGTAACGGGCTTGCCACCCAATCTCGCAATTCCCCCTACAATGGCAGGGTCATCCGCAAAACAACGGTCACCGTGCATTTCCACAAATCCCGAAAAAATATTCCTTATGTAATCCAGGCCTGTTGGTCTGCTGTTATCACGGGCCATTTTCACTCTATCATAAGGTTGTGAAATCATTCTTCATCCTCCCGCCATGCATTTTCAAAATATCCGCTACAAATTTTCTCTGATTTGCCCGAGCCACAATACAATCAATAAAACCATGTTCCAAAACAAACTCCGCCTTTTGGAATCCGTCCGGCAGAGATTTTTTCGTAGTCTGCTCAATGACGCGGGCTCCCGCAAACCCTACGATAGCCCCCGGCTCAGCAGCAATAATATCCGCCTCCATTGCAAAACTTGCCGTCACACCTCCGGTCGTGGGGTCCGTCAACACAGCCAGATACAATAATCCACAATCACTGTGACGCTTAACTGCCGCACTGGTCTTTGCCATCTGCATAAGTGACAGCAATCCCTCCTGCATACGAGCACCGCCGGATACGGTAAATCCCACAACAGGCAAATGATGTTTCATAGCATATTCAAACAGAGAAGTGATTTTTTCTCCCACAGCGCTTCCCATACTTCCCATCATAAAATAGGGGTCCATTACAAACAGGCAACATTTTTGTTTTCCGATTTCGGCAGTTCCGCAAATAACCGCTTCCTTCTCCCCGCTTGCCACACGTACCGTTTCCACCTTATCCTTATATCCCGGGAAATCCAAAGGGTTCCCGGCATGCATTCCGGAATATAATTCCCTGAAACTGTCTTTATCCGCAATTAATTGGATTCTTTGTCGGGCTTTCATGCGGAAATGATGTCCGCATGAGCAACCCATGTTATTTGCCCAAAGTCTGCTGAGCGGAATGTCCTTGTGACAATTGGGGCAATTCTTTTCCGGCTCTCCGTCATCTCTCTGTATCGGTGCCGCACTGCGTCCGCCTTCCTCCAATTGATTCTTTGGTTTTAAAAAATGAATTAATGCCATTTCCTCACCTGTTTCCCATAAACGTCAAATCATAATTTCCCGTAATAAATCTTTCATCTTCTACAATTCGTAATTGCTCCTCAATATTCGTGGGGATGCCCTCAATCACCAGTTCACAAAGAGCCGCCCTCATTTTGCGAAGCATCTCTTCTCTGGTTTTGGCATATACAATTAATTTCCCTAATAAGGAATCATAATAAGGCGAAACCTCCGTCCCCTCCACCAGACAGGTATCAAACCGAACTGCAGGACCGCCCGGTACATGAAGCATTTTCAAAGAACCGCAACCTCTGGCGTTGATTCTGCATTCCAGTGCAGAACCATTCATACGAATCTCTTCCTGCCCGAAATTTAACGGTATTCCTGCTGCCACACGAATCTGCCACTTAACCAAATCAATGCCCACAAGCATCTCTGTCACGCAATGCTCTACCTGTAAACGCACATTCATCTCCATAAACCAGAAATTTCCCTGTCCGTCCAAGAGAAACTCCAGGGTTCCGGCACCTACGTAACCAATCTTCTTAACTGCGTCCACTGCCAGCTCCATTATTTTACGTCGACTTTCTTGTGGTACTCCCGGAGAAGGTGTCTCCTCCAATAGCTTTTGATTTCGTCTTTGTAAAGAACAGTCCCTGTCTCCCAGACAGACTACATTTCCGTACTCATCCGCCAATATCTGCAGCTCCACATGTCTGGCAGGGAAAATATATTTTTCCAAATATACACTACCGTCTCCAAAAGCACTGATTGCCTCACTTGTGGCCTGAAAATAAGCCTCTCCCAGTTCTTCTTCCCTGCGCACCAGACGAATGCCTCGTCCTCCGCCTCCGGCACATGCTTTTAACATTACCGGGTAACCGATCTTTCTCGCCGCTCTACCTGCTTCCTCCAATGAACTCACCGCCTTGGTACCCGGAATTACCGAAAGCTGTGTATTTCTTATCAGCTCCTTGAGCAATGCCTTATCACTGAGACGTTCCATACTCTCCGGATCCGGTCCTACGAAAACCAGCCCGTTCTTTCTGCAAAGTCTGGCAAAATGAGCATTCTCGGACAAAAATCCATAACCCGGATGAATGGCCTGCGCTCCTGCCAAAATGGCCGTACTGATAATCTGATTTTCATTTAAATAACTTTCTGAGGCTTCCGGTCCGCCGATACAGTAGCTCTCATCTGCAAGTGCCACATGTAATGCATTTCTGTCTGCTTCCGAATATACCGCAACCGTTGCCACGCCCATTTCCTTGCAGGCTCTGATAATCCGGACCGCTATTTCACCTCTGTTAGCAATCAAAATCTTTGAGAACATACTTTACTCTCCTACAATTGCAAAAGAAAACTCTGCCGATACACACAATCTGTCTCCTACCGATACGGTTCCTTCCGCAAAATAAAACGGGTGCTTTGCCCGCTTAATATGACACTTTGTTTCTACAGTGTCTCCCGGCTTTACCCGGGAACGAAACTTCACATTATTCAGCCCCGTATACACCGGCAGTTTTCCCTCCGTCATCACATCCTGCATTAATATACAAGCAGTCTGCGCCAACATTTCGCAGAGAATCACTCCCGGCACAATAGGATTGCTCGGGAAATGCCCTCTTAGAAAAAACTCATCTCCGCGCACCTTATAGTGTCCTACGGCAAACTCCTCTTTCTGCTCCACATCCTCTATTAACAACATATCCTCTCTGTGAGGCAATATTTTCATAAGCTCCTCTTTTTTCATACCTACCTCTTTATGCGAAACAGTTCTGTTCCGTATTCTACAACCTGACCATTAGCTACACAAACTTCCGAAATTACACCATCTTCTTCAGCGGTAATCTCATTCATCAGCTTCATGGCTTCCACAATACAAAGGATCTGTCCCTTTTTCACGCTGTCACCCACTGCCACATAGGGCGATACATTCTCAGTGGCTGCCGCATAGAACACACCCACCACCGGAGACTTAATACTTAAGTAATCTTTATCAACCTTTGCAGGTGCCGGTGCCTGGGACGCAGAAGTCTCCACAGCACCGGTATATATAGTCTCTTTAACCGGCATGTTGAGTGTTCTTTCCAAACGAACCACTTTATTATCTTCCGTAATTTCCAATCCGGTCAGTTCCAATTCCTTCATTAATTCCGCATATTTACGAATCTCTGCTTCCTTCATACACTACACCTTTCTAAACGCCAGACATGCATTATGACCGCCAAATCCCAAAGAATTGGAAAGCGCCAATGTAATATCAGCCTTTACCGCCTTGTTCGGAACATAATTCAAATCACAAGCCTCATCCTGCTCCAACAAGTTAATGGTAGGAGGAATCAAGCCCTCCTGCAAAGCAAACAGACATGCCATTGCTTCCACTGCTCCTGCTGCGCCCAACATATGTCCTGTCATGGACTTGGTAGAACTCACATAGGCTCTTCTTGCAGTTTCTTCTCCCATAGCGGTTTTAATCGCCATTGTTTCCACCTTATCATTCATAGGCGTACCGGTGCCGTGAGCATTTACATATACCACATCCTGCTCCGTATAACCTGCTTCCTTCATGGCATCTGCCATAGCACGGCTACCACCCTTTGCTTCCGGATGGGGTGCCGTAATATGGTATGCATCACAGGTAGAACCATAACCGCATACTTCTCCGTAAATCTTTGCTCCACGAGCCTTAGCACGTTCATATTCTTCCAATACAAGTGCCACCGCACCTTCACCGATGACGAAGCCGCCACGTCTCTTATCAAAAGGCAATGATGCTTCATCAGGATTTTCAGAAGTAGACAACGCCTGCATATTTACAAATCCTGCAACAGATGACGGCAGGATAGATGCTTCCGCACCACCTGTAATCACTGCGTCCGCATAACCATGGCGAATCAGTCTCATGGCTTCTCCAATTGCATTGGAACCTGATGCACAGGCAGTTACTGCCGGCATTGCAGAACCTTGACAATTGTGGCGGATAGCAATCATGCCTGCTGCCATATTGGCAATCATCATGGGTACGAACAAGGATGATACTCGACGGGGTCCCTTCTCCATTAACTTGGTATGCTCCACTTCAAAGGTACCGATACCGCCGATACCCGTACC
>JAFQIE010000016.1 GCA_017397645.1 Lachnospiraceae bacterium
GGTGTATGTGAAGTGGAATAAGAAACTAACCACACTCTCTTCCTCTGCATTGAGTTTACTTCGTATAGCATTCCTTATTGCAACGACTGTTTCGTTCGCGCTTTTGATTGCTACCAAGCCTAACATCAATACCCTTACCTGGCAAAGACCGCTCATATGGGGCGGAGTTGGCTTCCTGCTTGTTTTGATTTTCTTTATCATAGAGTTATGTGGCATCAAAGCTCCGCAAGCCGCCATACAGTTAGGAAATGCCAGTTTCTCTCTCTATCTGTTGCACTACTATCCGGTAATGCTGTTAGATCGTATGGTGTTCCATTTTGAACATCTGACTCTTTTTACTTTGACAGGCGCATGCTTTGCTATCGCCGTAAGTGTAATTATCGCCCTTCTCTCACACGAATGGGTTGAGAAAAGGTTCTCTGACCGGTTGAAAAATAGGCTTATAAAAAGTTCCTAAAGAAATAAAAATAATGCTTGACTTTTGAAGTTGGTTTGTGTAAAATCTA
Organism: Lachnospiraceae bacterium; assembly: GCA_017397645.1. Classification (GTDB taxonomy): domain Bacteria; phylum Bacillota; class Clostridia; order Lachnospirales; family Lachnospiraceae; genus Acetatifactor. The sequence continues at coordinate 507 of JAFQIE010000016.1, forward strand.
CTTTGTCGTTAAGATATGCGCGAGTGGCTCAGCGGTGGAGCACCTCCTTGCCAAGGAGGGGGTCGCGGGTTCGATCCCCGTCTCGCGCTCTACACTAAAGAGGATGATATCGATTGGTATTATCCTCTTTTCTATGTATTCATTCCTTTCTATTTATCACTGTTTTATTACCCTGTAAAACTCCTGTCGTAATACAGTATCCTTATCCGGGTAGTCGGGGGATGCGCTTTCACTCGTTCCGAATCCTGTCGGAAGGAGGTGATTATTATGTCCAGTTACGAAGAGATGAGTTTATTGATAAGCATTGCTTTCTTAATACTTTCTATTCTAACATATGCACATAAGAAATAGCCATCCCGCTCTCTGAAAGTCGGATGGCTATTTCTTAGTCAACTTATTTTTGTCAGGACGGGGAAGGTAGGCTTCCCTTCCGACTATCCTGATAAGTATATTGTACGCTATAGAATTTAGGATTGCAAGCAGTATTTCGTTTATTTCCTATACCCACTACAAGTAAAATACACCACCTGATACTTCTGTGCAATTGTCCCAAGAAGTGCTTTTGCCATTTCCATTTTGGTGTCATCCAAATTGGTGAACGGGTCGTCCATAATAATCATAGGAGCTTCCTCTGTGTACATGGCATCTACTAAAGCGATACGTAGGCAAATATGGACTAAATCCTGATATCCTTGACTCAAATAGGCGAGGTCTCGCAACTGCCCCTGTTCCTGCACTTCCATCTTTACATTGGCGTCCAAACGAAAACGTTCACCCGCTTCTCCCACAATTTGTTGAAAGTATTCATCAAAGGAAGCCTTAATTGGTGCAGTATATTTGAGAGTAATAGCCTCCTTGGCCTGTTTCAGGAAGTCCGCCGCACGTTCTACATTTTGATACATGCTCAGTTCTTCAGCCTGCGTCTGTTTCAACTCCTCCAAAAGTTCCTTATCCGTCTCCCACTGGTCATATTTTTCATGCAGTTCATCCAAACCGGATATATAGGTGTTTATTCTGTCTTTGATGGATTCCAACTCATCCGTCAGTTTGCGCGTACGCTCCGTCAATTCTCCTATGGTTGGAATTTTCTCTATTCCTTGCTGTGCCAAAGACAGCATCTCCTGTTGCTGCTCAAACTGCGATAATTCCGCCTTTGCTTTGATTAAATCATCTTCCTTCTTTTTCAGATCAAAGTATTTCTTGCGGTTTTCACGTAGTGCAAACAAACGCTCCAAATATGAGTTTGCGGCATCCACAGTCCCCGTGTACAACGGCTGCTTTGCTACCTGATAATAGGTAGTAAAAAACGCCTCAATCTCCTGTTCCAGTTTGAGTAATACTTCCTCTTTTTGGGTGTTTTCCGCAGCAACCGCCTTCTTGCATAGGCCATGGTATTCCATCTCTTCTGCTGCAATAACATGCAATTGACTGACTACATTGTCTTCCTCATACTCTCTGCCACAGCCATACAAATAATCGCAAATTTGCTGTTCTATCTCGGCAATTTCAGCCCGTATGTCTACCAAGGACCGTCTCATCTCAAGTAATGATGCTTCATCTGCAGAAATGCCGGACTTTTTAAACTTAAATACTAAGCCGAGAATAAACAGTATCACTCCCACTGCCATAACCACAAAGCCTATGGATGTGGCATACATAGCGGAAACACAGCCACACAGTAACAGTACCAGCCCCACCGCAAGCAGGATTCCCGCCTTGGAACGTTTCTTCTTTTCCTGTGCTATAGAAGCTTCCATTGCAGCCAAATGCGCCTCTTGAGCCGGCATAGAAAGTTGTTTCGCTTCCCTTTGACTCCAAAGAGCCACCATGTCTTGCGCTGTGGATTCACTGTTTTCAAAACAGGAAGCCAGATTGGACAATCTCTCCTGTTCTTCAGACGTCAACCTGGATGCATCTCGTTCTCTCTTTGTCGCCGTATATTCTTCTATCTGACGACGCATGTGTTCCAGTGCTTCATCCGTAGGGGCGTTTTGAGCGAACTGCCGCTTCAGCACTTCATAGTCAGCGTTTTCTTGTTCACTGAAGGTGTAGGTTTCTATCCTTCCACCAAGTTGGGCTTTCTTGTTGTCCCACACACTCAGTGTTTCCGCCAGATGAGACCATCTCTCCATTTCTTTCTTGGTCTCTTCGTACGCTTTTCTTTCATCCTCTAAAAGTTTTTGCTGGGCGGCGATGCTCTCGGAAATACTCTCCCCATTTTTCACACGCCGTTCTATAGTGGCAATCTCGTCTTTTCTTTGATTGATAGAGCCCTTCTTGTATTTCGGCGTAAGCCGATTCATCAACGCTGTCAATCTATCCGATGCCGCCTCATAGCGATTCATGTCCCCGGTATCTTCCGTCAGATTGCCAATTTTAGCATTGATATCATCTGTGGTGCCGGAACCACAATCATTTTGCCCAATAAATAGGGTACGCAGAAAGGACTCCCTGTTAATTTTGAAAATTTCCTCCCCCAGATTAGCGGAATAGTCCCTAGAGACTAAGTTCGTCTTAGCATCCCTCAATTCAAATACATCTTCTGCCTCTTTATTGCCAAAACTCCTTGTGACAAGATATTCTTTCCCTTCCACCTCGAACACAAGTTGTCCGCCGTAGGCTCCCCCTTGCCAGGGTTTGAAACGGGCTCTTTCCTTCTCTATATTGCTCCGTTTTCCTTCTCCCATGAAACCATAAAACATCACACGCAGAAAGGCTGCAAAAGTACTCTTTCCCCAACCATTCTCCTGACAGAGTACATTCACTCCTTGTGTAAAATCCATAGATATATTTTGCAGTTTACCGAAGTTCTCTATATGACATGAAATCAATTTCATAGTTTTAACATACCTCCTCTCCGGCAAGTGCCTGCAAGCCATAACGGATAATAGCTCCTTTTTCGTTCTCAGAAAGGTCATTCTGTGCCATCACCATTCGGACAAATTCTCCCTTTAGGGTTTTATCCAGCATATAATCTTCCTGTCTCACAGAAAGTGAAGTTTCATCATAGACCTTTGCAAAATAAAACCGGTCTGCAAGCATAGTCGCCAGATAGGTAATGTCCTTCTCACATTCCACATCCACACTTCCGGTCAGAACCACTTTTAACAGGCTATTCCTGTCATACTGTTTTTCATCAAGTATCTCTTGCATTCGAGCAGACATTTCGGCTGTGCTCCCAAGTCCAGTCACATCCGCTTCCAGGGTATACAATTTACGGAATGCAAAAGGCACAAACGTATGGGTAAACTCTCCTGTTTCCTCATTAATATCCAGAAGTACAAAGCCGTGCTCTCCACATTCATCAAAGCCACGCCCCTCTAAACAACCGGGATAGCAATAGAACCCACGTGCATCCAAAGCTTCCTTTTGATAAGCATGCACATGCCCTAACGCCAGATAATCGATTCCTTTGTTACGAAAACCCTTGAGGTTAATGTTCTCTGCTCTATGCTTCGAATCTCCATCCGCCTGCTGACCGTGTAGCATCACGATATTGAATTTACTGACATCAGGGGTATACGTATGAGCCGCCGAACCGCTGTTTTCCGAATGCAACTCCATACCGGAAATCACGATTCTACCATCCGCCTCAGTATATGTAGTCCACTTGTCATCAAACATTTTTAAATTCTCAAGATGGTCCTGCTCTGTCAGGAAATTATCACTGTCATGGTTCCCTTTTAAATAATAGAAATTGATATCGGGATGACGCATAATTTGAGAAAGAACCGTATTTTTAACAGTTGCTGATATATTTTTCGTATCAAACATATCGCCTGCTATCAGAATACCACGCACATGATTTTCCACCGCAAACTGAACCAGACGAACGAAACTATGCAGCACCTCTGCCTTGCGCTCCTTCGCCTTCTCTTTATCTAAATTAGCACTCAACTTGGAATCTAAATGTAAATCTGCACAATGGATGAATTTCACGGTGCACCTCCATACTTTTGATATATTAAGTATCGCAAATCTGCAAACATTTTACAACTGTAAATTATTTTTACGTAGACGCAACTAACGCCTCATGTTATAATCTCAAATAGATTTGATACAACAAGGAGAATATCTGATGAACTACACGATACGCCCTATAGAAAAAAAAGATGATTTGGCAGTTGAAAAAGTGATTCGCAGTTGCCTGATAGAATTTGGTGCCAATCACGAGGGAACCGCTTGGGCAGATCCTTATTTGAATCGCTTTTCAGAAATATATAACTCCCCCGGCAATCAGTACTGGGTAGTTGAGGACGAACAGGGCAATATTGTTGGTGGAGCAGGCATTGGATATCACACAGATGATATTTGCGAGTTACAAAAAATGTACTGCCTCCCCGAGGTGCGAGGCACCGGCGCCTCCCATGAATTAATGCGCCTTTGTTTAGACTATGCCAAAGATTACTATAAAACCTGTTTTCTCGAAACTATGGAAAATATGGTTGCAGCAAATAAATTCTATCTTAAGTCAGGCTTCCAAAGAATCGATAAATCCCCTGCAAATACAGGGCATTACGGATGTGATGTGCCGTATATTTTACACCTACAGAAATAAAAACAAAGCGCTCAAAATGTTATAAAACATCTTGAACGCTTTTTATTTTAATTTATCTCAATATTTAGTTTTAATCCCAATCCCTTTGCCAATCTGCTCAATGTGGATATTGATGGATTTGCAATTCCTCTCTCTATTCTACTTATATCCGCTTGACAGATTCCGGTGATTTCGGAAAGCTGCACTTGTGTAATACCGCATTTACGTCGTGCTCTCACCAATGTTACGGCGACCATATCATTCGCGCTTATCTCAGTTTTTCCTACTTCGATACCTTTTTCCCATATATCTCTGGCATCCAAATCAATATCATCATTCCATATAATGCCTTGACCGCTTATATCCACCCTTACTTTTTCAAACAAACCTTTTGTCCTTTGTAATTCCTTAAACGCAGGGAAAATTGAAAAAAGCTGTTTCACATCATACTCCTTAATTATGCCATTTTGAAATGTTGCAGACAGTATTAAGTTTTCTTTTGCTTTGACAGTCTTAATCGTATACATAATTCCCTCCTATTCAACTGACGGCAACATAGCATAATCCTGTTTATCCCACATCTGTAGTAACCTATCTCTGTGATGTCTTATAAACTCTTCCACAAGTTGTTGCCCTTTCAATGGCATATCCCCCTGATACATTTTACCATCTTCAATCCTAAACACACCGTAGTATTCCCCATATATTGCATGGACATGTGGGGGATTATGTTCTGTTTGTCTATAAAACATTTTTACTGTGATACCATAAAATCTTCCTATGACAGGCATCTCTTTCCTCCTTTATATTATATGTTATATCCTATATTGTCAATGTAAAAAATGTATTTTTATACTTTTCAATCAACGGCATCACCTCCACTTTTTTCACATCTTTTGGATTTACTGTTAAGAGACCCTTAACATAGATAAATAGAAAGAACACGCAACAGAAAATTGCGTGTTCTTATAATAGCACTATGAAACCAATATGGTCAATCCCTACTTGGATTATTATCTTTTATACAACCACATCTTCTCTCTGATGCGGTCCGCCAATTCCCAACTAAATGCACCGGGCCATGCTCTCCAAGTCCAGTTACCCACGGTGGATGGCGTGTTCATACGGCCTTCACTTCCAAGTCCCAGAAGATCTTGAGCCTGCACAATAGCAGTATCTGCCACAGTTGCCCACAGAGCATCCATCATTGCCCAGTTCAACTCTTCTCCTTCTGCGATACGAAGATATCTTTTTGCATAATAGGTATCTGAAGGATCCGCTTCACGGAACCATCCATTGATGGTATCGTTGTCATGGGTACCTGCATAGGCAATGCAGTTCTTTACAAAATTATGAGGCAAATACTCATTTCCGTTCGCATCCCTACTGTCAAACGCAAACTCCAGCACCTTCATTCCCGGGAATCCACTGTCCTTCAAAAGTTGCCGTACAGAATCTGTCAAATGGCCCAAGTCCTCCGCGATAATCGGCTGTCTGCCTATTCTGTCCTCAATGGCACGGAACAGTTTCATGCCGGGGCCTTCTTTCCAATGACCGTTCTTTGCGGTATCATCCCCATAGGGAATCGCATAGTATGCATCAAATGCCCGGAAATGATCTATTCTCAAAGTATCATAAACACGGCATAGATATTGAATTCTTTCAATCCACCAAGCATAGCCTGTGGTCTCCATATAATCCCAATCATACAAAGGATTGCCCCACAGCTGACCATCGGCAGAAAACCCATCGGGCGGACAGCCTGCCACTTCCTTGGGCACCTTGTTTTCGTCTAACTGGAATAATTCCGGGTGAGCCCATGCGTCCACGCTATCCAATGATACGTAAATGGGCAAATCGCCAATCATCTGGATTCCTTTTTCATTCGCATAGGTTTTCAGATGATACCATTGACGGAAAAAGAAAAACTGTACTACCTTCCAGAACAGAATGCTGTCCTTGTTTTCTACTACCGCCTGTGCAAGAGCTTCTTCATCTCTATTGCGGAGCGTCTCACTCCACATACTCCAAGGAGCTCCCTGATGCACGTCCTTCAGTGCCATAAACAGCGCATAGTCCTCCAACCACGCCTTGTTTTCTTCACAAAATCTATCATACTCTTCCCATGGATTCTCACTGTGCAGTTCCAAGAATCTATCGACTGCTTTATGCAAAATGGGGTATCTCTTAAAATACATTGCCCCATAGTTTACATGGGTAACATCCGATTCCCAATCCACGTGAATATAGTCTTCTTTATTGAGTACCCCCCAATCTGACAAAAAATCCAAATCTATAAAATATGGATTGCCAGCGTAGGTAGAATAAGACTGATACGGAGAATCCCCATAACTGGTAGGACAAATAGGCAGCAACTGCCAGTACTTTTGCCCTGCCGCATGCAGAAAATCCACAAACTCATATGCCGCTCTGCCCATGGTTCCGATACCATAAGGAGAAGGCAATGAGGAAATATGCATTAACACTCCACTTTTTCTCAAAACGAAACACACTCCTTTATGCATGTTATTTCCGTATTTCGATGGTACTCTCTCCGACGTTTAGTTCAAATGGTACGGTCATCCGAACCGCCGTTTTTTCTTTACCGATTGCTTGCAGAAGCAATGTAATACACATCTGCGCAATCTGCTCCCCAGGTTGGCTGATGGTCGTGAGCTTTGGAACCATATATTGCCCCATTTCGATTCCATCATATCCAATAACGGAAATATCTTCAGGGACACGATATCCTTGATCCTTAGCGGCGCGGATTGCACCGATTGCCGTCACGTCTGACATAGCAAATACCGCCGTCAAATCCTTGGATTGGTTTAGGAGTTTCGTCATGGCATGGTAGCCACCTTCCACAGTAAAGTAAGAATTTGCATAATGAGTTGCGGGATCAAAGCAGATTCCATGCTTTTCAAATGCTTCCAAACATCCTTTGTATCTACTCTTTGCGGGGTTAGAATGCTCCATCTCTCCCCCTAGGATACCGATTTTCTCATGTCCCAAGGATATCAAATATTCCACTGCGCAAAACGCCGCCTGACAATCGTCTACAGCAACACTGGAAAGATTATCAAACTCCAAATCATCCGCGGAATTCGTCACAAGCACACAGGGTACATCCACATAGGAAAACAATTCCCGGAAGTTCTCTTTATTGCTTCCCAAGAAAAGAATTCCCAAGGGTGAACGCTCAATACTGGCCTGAATGGCCTGTTCCACTTCATGCTCATCCTCAGTAATGTAATAGATGACAGAAGTATAGCCACTTTCCCTAATCTGGCGCTGTAATGTTACTAACAGCGACGCAAACAGTAAATTTTTCGTTCCCTTAACAATAATTGCAACGTCGTTATTGGTCTGCTGTTTCAGTAACTTTGCTGCGTTATTTAATCGGAAATGATGCTTTTCCACCACTTCCAAAATTCTTTTCCGTGCCTTTTCAGACACGCCCGGGCTATTATTTAATACTCGGGACACAGTGCCAACACCGTATCCCGATTCTTTTGCAATATCTTTTATCGTCATTCTTTATCCTTTAACAGCACCTGCTGCAACGCCCTTGATAATATACTTTTGGCAGAACAGATATACAATAATAACGGGCAAAATACTCAACATAATAATTGCCATGGTAGCACCCAAATCTACAGTGCCATAGCTTCCCTTCAGGTATTGTACCAAAATAGGAATCGTCATATATTCCGTACGGTCAAGCACCAGATAAGGAAGCAAATAATCGTTCCAAACCCACATCACTTCCAATACACCTACGGAAATCATGATGGATTTCAACATAGGGAATACTACTCTGAAGAATGTTGCAAAGGGATTACACCCGTCGATTGCTGCCGCTTCCTCAATGCCTATGGGTATACTCTTGATAAAACCTGTAAACATAAACACCGCAAGACCTGCACCAAATCCCAAATAAATAATGGGAATCGTCCATGGGGTGTTTAATTTCAGTTTGTCAGCCGTCATGGACAGAGTAAACATTACCATCTGGAAAGGTACAATCATGGAGAATACACAGAGGAAATACAACCCCTTTGACAACACATCATTCACACGAATGATGTACCATGCTGCCATGGATGTGCACACCAGTATCAATGCCGTAGACAGTACTGTAATCAACAAACTGTAGAACGCCGCCAAAAAGAACGGATAGTTACCAAATGTCACACCTTTTACATAGTTTGCAAATCCCATATAGCTCTCTGCGTTAGGCAAAGCAAAGGGATCCATGTTTACGAAGGAATTCTCCTTAAAGGAGTTAATCAGAACTGCAATAATCGGAAGGATATATATCACACTTACCACAGAAAAGATTACTGTAAGCAGCTTATTACCAAAACTTCTCTTTTCTTTCATTATGACTGTACCTCCTTCTCACGGGTAAATTTCAACTGCAGTAGTGACAATGCCGCTACCAGCAGGAAGAATACCACAGATTTTGCCTGCGCTACGCCACGGCTGTTCGCACCTGTATAGAAGGTATTGAAAATATTCAGTGCCAACATTTCAGTGGTGTTGACCATACTTCCGTCCGGTTGGAATGCCACCGGCATACCACCTGTCAAAGCAAGGTTCTGATCGAACAACTTGAAGGAATTGGTCATGGTCAGGAAGATACAAATGGTAAAGGAAGACATCACGTTGGGAATGGTAATCCTAAACAAGGTCTGCACCTTATTTGCACCATCTATTTTTGCCGCCTCCATAATATCTTCAGACACACTCTGGATGCCTGCAATATAAATAATCATCATATAACCTACCTGTTGCCAGCACATCAAAATGAGCAGGCCCCAGAAGCCATATTCTGTTTTTGCCAAAAGGAAAGTTCCGTATTTACGCAAGATTCCGTCAAAAATCATAGACCAGATATATCCCAACACGATACCGCCAATCAGGTTTGGCATAAAGAATACGGTGCGGAATAAATTCGCGCCCTTAATATTCTGTGTCAGAAAATAAGCGACGGAAAATGCGATTACATTAATTACTATGATAGATACAATCGCAAAAGCTGCCGTGTAAAAAAAGGAATATAAGAAACCGGGATCCCGGAATACTTTCGCATAATTCTGAAAAGCCACAAATTTAGCATTCTGAGGAATCGTAAATTTGCAGAAAGACAAGTAAATACCTTGTGCAAATGGCCAGATGAAGCCGATACAGAACGCAATAAATGTGGGTAATACAAACAGAGGAAAACACCTCTGAATCGGTCTTGAAATCAACCTGCTATTCATGACTGCCGCATTATTTTTCTTCTTTTTACTCATGATTTTCACCTAATACATTTTGTAGTCAATTTTTTCAAATAAGGTCTTTTCGTAGTTCTTTTTAGAAAAAAAGGGGAGTGGTAAAATACCGCTCCCCACTAATAAATCTAATTACTGATTCTGATACTGAGTAGCCCAACCATTTACATATGCGGTAACTACATCGTCCCAGCTTCCGCCGTTTGCGGAGTACTGCTGCAATGCAGAAACAACACCGGTTCTCCATGCGTCTACGTTAGGAGTATAGTTGAATGCCCAAGTTACAACATACTTACCATCAGCGATAAGATCATTTGCTGCGGTAAAGAATACGTTCTCAGAAGCCTTTGCTGCCTTGAAGGGAATAGGTCCGAACTGTTCAGCCATCATCTGAGTACCTGCATCAGAAGTAACAACCCACTTCATGAAGTCCAAAGTAGCCTTCTGGTCTGCTTCGGAAGCCTGGCTGTTAACAGCCCAGCAGTTCTCGGTACCACAGCAAAGTGCAGCGTTCTCTTCGCCCTCTACACCACAGTAGATAGGAAGCATGGTCAAATCATCTTTATTCATCAAGAAGCCCTTGGTCTCATCGGTTACAAGGTTAGCATACTCCCAAGTACCATTCTGGAAGAATACTGCTTCACCCTTACCAAATTCTGCCTCAGACTGGTCACCGGTTGCGGTAGCAAGTGCTGCTACGTCAACAGTAGAATTGTTGATATACAAATCCCAAATAGCCTTGAAGTTATCCAGATATGCACCGGTTACTTCAGCGGGCTGAGAGGTTACATTGTCATCGCGGAACTCGTAGAACAAAGGCATGTTAGCCAAGTGTCCGGAGAATCTCCAAGAAGAAGATCCGTCAAGACCTGCGGAAGAGAATGCAGAGAAGCCAAGCTCGTCTTTTCTTGCAGTAATGTCTTCAACAATTGTCTTCAAAGAAGCAAAATCTTTGATATCCTCTACGGAATATCCTGCTTTTGCCAACAACGCCTTATTGGTAATCAAACCAAAAGCTTCGTAGCAGTATCCGATAGCATAAGTACCACCGTCTTCACCCTTGATGTTGAAATCTTCGGTAGTCATCTCGTTGAATACTTCAGTACCGGTCAAATCCAAGCAATAATCCTGCCATGTAGCAAGAGCATTCTGGTTACCAACCTGGAACATTGTAGGTGCACTGGACTTAGCCATCTCAGTGGTCAAAGTAGCCTCATACTCGCCGCTTGCAGCGGTAACAACCTTAACCTCTACACCGGTTTCCTCGGTGTACTGTTTTGCAAGTGCCTGCCAAGCTGCATCTGCTTCGGGCTTAAAGTTCAAGTAATAAACTTTACCGGTTTCAGCATTTGCCTGCTCACCACTTGCAGGAGTCTCTTCCTTACCACAGCCGGTTGCCATTGCGCAAACCATAACTGCAGAAAGCAAAAGTGCCAATAATTTCTTTCCCATATTTAGTTCCCTCCTATTTAGAAATTGTGTTTTTGGAAACGATTCCATTTCCTATTTCCAATAATATATCTAAATATATTATTGTGCAAGACGTTTTTTGAATATTATGAACAATTTGTATAAATTTTATAATATCACTCTTCCATTTTTGTGCATTTTGACGTCATCTTTTAATAATACGTATTTATACTTATCTCTATACAGAAAAATAAAAAATTCCCAAATAATCAGAAGAATCTTCTAACTACTTGGGAATTCATAAGCGCTTCACTAAAATATTACTGTAATTGTTGCTTCCTAGTAATAAACTGCACTGCTGCTACCGCACCAACCAAACCTACTCCCACAAGGTCAGTGACAATACCGGGGTAAATCAGTGCAAGACCACCTGCCAGGCAAACGATACGCTGCCATACCGGCATATGGTGGAGAAGCCAGCCTTCTAATGATGCTGACACCGCAAAAATACCAACGATAGATGTGATACAAATCAATACCACCTCTCCCACCCCGGACGTATTAATAAACAACATCGCCGGATTCAAGGCAAACACATAAGGTACAATGAATGCACCAATTGCCAATTTAGTGGCAGTGAATGCGGTCTTCATAGGATTTGCCTGGGCAATTGCCGCACCTGCGTATGCCGCCAGTGCTACCGGAGGCGTCAAATCCGCCACAATACCAAAATAGAACACGAAGAAATGTGCTGCTAACTGAGGCACACCCATTCTCACCAAAATAGGTGCACAGGTTGCCGCCATAATACAGTAGTTTGCCGTGGTAGGTACACCCATACCAAGCACAATACAACACAGCATGGTTAAGAACAAAGCGATAATTACATGGTTTCCTGCCAATGTTACAATGCCGTTAATCATTATATTAGCTAAGCCCGTCATGGTCAGGGTACCGGCAATAATTCCCGCCACACCACAGGCAGCCGCCACGGTAATCATGCCCTTTCCGCCTGCCGCCAAAGCTTCGAAAAGCCGCTTAGGGGTCATACGGGTTTCTTTGTTGAACATACTCACCACAATTGCCGCCACAATGGCCAAGGCAGCCGCATACTGAATGGACTTTTGACTGGTTCCAACAAGATAAATCAAAAGTGCCAAGGGAATCAGCAGATACAACTGCTTCAACAACGGTTTCAAACGAGGCAATTCTTCTCTTGTCAAGCCGCGAAGCCCTTCTTTTTTGGCCTCTAAATGCACGGTAATGAACACACCTGCGAAATACAACACTGCAGGCAAAATCGCGCGCACCACGATATTGCTATATGGCACACCAACATAATCCGCCATCAAAAATGCTGCCGCTCCCATAATAGGAGGCATAATCTGCCCACCTGTAGATGCTGCCGCTTCCGCCGCTGCTGCAAACTCCGGTTTGTATCCGGTCTTCTTCATCAAAGGAATGGTCACAGAACCGGAACCTACAGTATTCGCAACAGAGGAACCGGAAACAGTTCCCTCCAACGCACTGGCAACAACTGCCACCTTTGCAGGTCCACCGGAAAAACCACCCACAATAGAATTGGAAATCTTGATAAAGAAATCTGCTATTCCGGTACGCTCCAGAAATGCACCAAAGATAATAAACACAACAATAAATTTAGAACATACATTGATGGGCGTGGACAAAATACCTTCTTTTCCGTAGAACAGATAACGGACAGAATAATTCAATTTTCCCCAAAGGCTGGGGTTGCTCAGTCCCCATCCCAATGCATATACCAAAAATGCGCTTGCCACGATAAGAATGGGAAGACCCACACTTCGGCGGCACACCTCCATCAAAGAAAGGATACCGACGATACCAATGACAATCTGATACCATTCGAAGATACTACCCTGCTGTATGATACTACGGGCATTGAATGCAAAGTACAAAAATGCTCCCGAGCCGCATACCATCAAAATCACGTCATACCAGGGAATATAATTGATTCTTTGATGTCCCTTTCTTGCCGGGAACACCAAATAGCCCATAAACACGATAAAAGCCACAAATGTAGTCAGTCTAAGTTCCTCCAACCAAGTGGCAAATAAAGTTACGTAAATACAGAACAATGAAAATATGGCAAGCACCGCATTTACTGCGATCTGTGCTTTACCCTCCCAGATTCTCACATTGGATTCCTGATCATATTTTTTCATAACCGCATCTAAATCCATGGGTTCCTGTATTTGAGGTTGTTTTTTCTTAAAAAAAGCCATATACTCACTCCTACACAAAAATATGGCTGCGACGCATTTTTAACATCGCAGCCTTTATTTGAAACTGCTTAAAACAAAGCCATTCTGCTTGTCGGATGGACCGTGATTATTCTGTCTCTACGGTAACACCTTTCTCTGCAAAATACTTTGCTGCACCTGCGTGGAAAGGTGCTGTCATACCGCTGGTAGCGTTTTCGATGCTAAGTTCTGCACCTTTAGCGTTCTCAGCAGTGATTCCTTCGATATTATCAAAAATAGCTGCTGTCAGGTTATAAACATCTTCTTCAGATGCGGAAGCAGATACAATCAATGTTGCCTTAACGGTAACTGTGGTTACATCCTCTTCCTGACCTGCATAGGTACCTGCGGGTACATCATACAGGGTATAGAAAGGACAATCTGCCATCAACTTCTCTGCAACTTCACCATCAATGGGAACAAGGTATGCATCATTGGTGGTGCAAAGCTCGGTAATTGCGGGTGTAGGTGCACCTGCAACGATGAATGCAGCATCAATCTTGCCGTCCTTTAAAGCATCTGCAGAATCAGCAAAGGACTGATACTGTGCCTGGATATCTTCTTCGGTGAGACCTGCTGCTGTCAACACATCGATTGCGTTGAAGTAAACACCGGAACCGGGAGCACCGATGGAAACAGATTTACCTGCCAAATCAGCTACACTCTTAATTTCAGGATCCATGGTAACAAGCTGCAATGCCTCTGCATACAAACCTGCTACAACACGGAATGCATCTACCTTGCCACCTTCCTCGAAGGAACGGGTACCTTCCCAAGCATAAGCCATAACGTCAGACTGAACAGTACCCAACTGATAATCGCCTGCCTGAATGCCCTGGATATTCGCCTTGGAACCATCCGTAGAAACAACTGTTACGTCGATACCTGCATGATTCTTGATGTACTGACCAAGAACGCCGCCGTATCCATAATAAGTACCGCTGGTACCGCCTGTACCCATAGTCAACTTTGTAGCGGGCTTAGCTGCGCTTTCGCCATCAGCTGCCGGAGCACCACAAGCTACCATGGACAGAGCCATTACTGCTACTAATACTACAGAAAGTAATTTCTTCATTATGAAGCCCTCCATTTATAAATATTTTTCAAAACAAAAATTTAAAACCATTATACATTGTTTTTTTTCAATTTACAAGAGGAATTTATCACTTTACTATAGTAAATTGACAAATTCCTCAAATAGATTGCATTTTATTGAAGTAGTTGATTGAAATACTCCATTTTTTCCTTTGAAGGCACGCTAAATTCCTTCTTTTCCATATCCAAAGCAGAATACTTATGCTCTCCCATTGCGTGGTAGGGTAACAGTTCTATTTTCTCAGGTATTGTCTTTTGCTTTCCCAGAAACTCCTTCAGCGCGAGTATCTCTTCTTCGGAATCATTGACTCCGCCAATCACCGGCATGCGAATCCACACCTTCGCTCCCTCATCCAATAATTTAGACAAATTTTCTAAAATCAGTTCGTTGCCAACTCCCACATATTCCTTATGGACCCGGGAATTCATCGACTTCACATCGTAAAGGAACAAATCCGTAAAGGAAAGCACTTGTTCAAATTTATCCCAGCTAACATGCCCTGCCGTGTCCACTGCCGTATGTAAACCTGCATCCTTGCAGGCCTTTAGGATTTCCACCAAAAAGGACGTCTGTAGCATACATTCCCCGCCGGAAAACGTCACACCACCACCGGAATGCTCATAAAAACTCTTATCCTTCAGCACTTCCTTCAGCACTTCTTCTACCGTGTAGGTCTTACCACAAATCTTTCTGGCATCTGCCATGCAATACATTTCACAGATTCCGCAGAGCGTACAGGACTCCAGATGATTGGGGCACTTTGCCTTACACATGCCGCAACCTTTGCATTTATCCTTATAAAACATCATCTGCGGATTCGGATTTTGACTTTCCGGATTGTGGCACCAGGCACAACGCAAATTACAGCCCTTAAAAAAGACCGTCGTACGGATGCCCGGTCCGTCCACAAATGAATTTCTCGTTATATCAAAAATGACTGCGTCCATCGATCACACTCCTCTGTTTGCTGACAATATTATATCACATTCTTGACTGCACGAAAAGAAAAAAAGAATCCCTACGGATTCTCTTTTTATATAGGAAAGTATAGGCCCCATCCTTTAGCCCGTCACACCACGAGTGTATGTATGTAGAAGGGATTTTCGCGGAATTTCAGGTGCCAGGCTGTGGCCTATCTTCCAAGCATATTTAGGTGGGTGTCTTAGCCCTTTACAGAGCCCATCAATACACCCTTGGTGAAGTACTTCTGCAAAAACGGATAAATAGCAATTACCGGTGCAGAAGTTACTACGATGATACCATACTTCATCAACTGTGCGTGCTTAGATGCCACGAAGTCTCCTGCAAACTTAGAGTCTGACTCCAACAGCTGTTTCACTGCCAGCTGCAGCGGGAACTTCCCTCTGTCACGCAGATAGATGGATGCGGAGAACCATGCATTCCAGTGACCCAGTGCATAGTAAAGTACCAACACCGCGATGGTTGCCTTAGACAAAGGCAACATAATACGGAACATAATCTGTAAATAACTTGCGCCGTCCAACAGTGCAGATTCCGTCAAACTATCGGGAATCGCCTGGAAGGAGGTCTTTAAGATAATCAGGTTGGTTACACCAATCAGACCGGGCAGGATAAT
Organism: Lachnospiraceae bacterium; assembly: GCA_017397645.1. GTDB lineage: Bacteria > Bacillota > Clostridia > Lachnospirales > Lachnospiraceae > Acetatifactor. The sequence continues at coordinate 16,711 of JAFQIE010000016.1, forward strand.
CGCCCATCTGGTATCCATCAAGCCTAAGTTCTTTACCAGCATATAGCTGGGTACCAATCCACCGCCAAAGTACATGGTGATGATAATCATCACTGCTACCACGCCCTTTAACATGGGGCCCTTCTGGCTCATAAAGAAGGCACCCAGGGAAGTAAACAGGATGTTCAGCGCCGTACCGCCAACTACAATGATAACCGTATTCATAAAACCGGAAATCAGAAGCGGGTGATTGAAAATGTCTCTGTAAGCACCCCACTCGTAAGGAGCATACGCCTTCAACAAAAATCCGGAATGTGCCGCCAACTGATATGGTTCACTGAAGGATGCCACTACTACGTGGTACATGGGATAAACCGTAATCAAAACGATAAACAGCATAAACAACGTATTAAACACTTCAAACGCTATTCTTGCGGGTGATTTCTTAATCTTCATACGTTTCTCCTCCTTACCACAGACTTACTTCAGATACCTTCGCGGATATCTTGTTTGCCACCATAATCAACGCAAAGTTGATCACAGAGTTAAACAGACCTACCGCCGTACTGAAGCTGTACTCTCCACTTACCAGACCTTTTCGGTATACATAGGTGGAGATAACGTCGCTTGTTTCATAAATGGCTTCATTGTACAACAGAATGATTTTCTCATGGCCTACACCCATGATACCACCGATTGCCAAAAGCAACTTGATGATTACCGTAGGTGCGATACCGGGCAGGGTCACATGGAGTACCTGCTTAAATCTTCCTGCGCCGTCGATTGCCGCAGCGTCATACAAAGCCATATCTATTCCACTCAGTGCTGCCAGATATATGATGGAACCGAAACCGATCTCAGCCCAGATTCCCGAGATGACATGCACGGGTACATAGTAATCCTTATTGATCAGCAACGATACTTTTTCAATGTTAAACCAGTCTACCAAGAACTGTGTTACGAAACCGTTTGTGGATACGAATTCCTTTACCATGGCACAAAGGATAACCATGGAGATAAAGTGAGGCAGATAAGAACAGGTCTGCACAAACTTCTTAAAATACTTATTATTGATTTCATTAATCAGTAATGCCAAAATCACCGGCGCCGGGAAACCGAAAATCAGGTTGGTCAAGCTGATTCGCAGGGTATTTCTGATCAGTCTCCAAATATCATAGGATTTGAAGAAGGTGATGAAATTCTGCAAACCTACCCAGTCACTCTTAAATATTCCTCGACGAGGCACGAAGTCCTCGAATGCCATCAGCACTCCGCCCATGGGAATGTAATGGAAGATTATGTAATATACTACGACCGGGATTACCAGCAGATACAGTCCACCGTACCGGGAGAAATCTTTTTTGATTCTCTTTTTTAACATAGTATAATCTCCTTTCCAAGAAAACAGGCGGCACCCGGCATACCGCTAGGTGCCGCCCATCTCTAAAAGTCATTTCATAAAACTACTTTTGTAATTACCTTGTACAAATTACTGTGCGTTGAACTTGTCAAGTGCTTTCTGCTTCATTTCGATCAGAGTCTCAACGCCTCTGTCCTTCAGTCCCTGGATGTAGTTGTCGAATTCAGCATCGATATCTACTTCACCGGAAACGAATTTAGCTCTCATCTCAGACTGATAGGTAGAAACGTCAGTGCTGATTCTGGAGTACTCAGCCATATCTTCCTCTGCAATTTCGATCTCAGGCATCTTATAAAGCAATCTATCGTTTGCATCCCATGCTTCTACAGCTGCTCTCTGCTCAGGCAAAGAGGTGTTCTGTACGAAGTACTCATACATAGGCAACCAAGGCCAGAAGGAACCTGCACGAGCATACTGATGGCACATCTGTCCCATAGTGAACTGAGGATCGTTGGTGATCAATTCAGTATAAGTAGGAACGCCGTCTACCATCTCATAGGATACGCCTTCGGTACCGAAGCTCATGAAGAGCTGACCTTCAGGAGTATAACCATAGTTCAAAACCTTCATTGCCAATTCCTTGTTCTCACAAGCAGTGGTGATGATACCCTGGAAAGAACCGATGGTTCCTTCAGTAGCACCATAGAAGGGCTTCTCACCATTAGGACCGGGCAGGGAAGGAATACCACGAAGCTCTGCATCGGGATTTACTTCTGCCATAGCAGGTACATAAGAACCAAGACCTGCGATTACAGACTGCTGTACCACACCGGTACGTCCGTCATAGAGCATACCGTCAACGGTAGTCTGCTCAAGAGTCAGGTAGTCAGGGTTAATGAGACCTTCTTCGTACATAGTATGGAAGAGTTTCAAATAATCCTTGTATGCAGGCTGCATATAGCCAAGTTCATACTTGCCATCTACATGATATTCACCACCATTGATCAAACCATAAGGGCTGGAGAAGAATCCGTAAGAGAACAACAGATTCATTCTGTGAGCGGTCAAAGCCATAGGATACTCAGCACCCTTCTCGTTCTTGAATGCACGGAGCATGTCAAGGAACTCATCGGGAGTAGTAGGAGCTTCCAAGCCAAGGTCATCCAACCAGTCACCACGAACGATCATACCGTTGGTAGCACTCATTCTGATATCAGAACTCCAGTTACCGAAACCTACGATTTCACCATTTTCCATGGTCAACAGTTTTCTAGCAACATCATTTGCTGCAAGTGCTGCTGCATAGTCAGGAGCCCAGTTTGCGAGTTCTTCATCAGAAAGGGTAACGATGATTTCATCAGCCAACATACCTTCTCTACCACCGTTGGTAAGTACAGGACCCCACATGATGATGTCAGGAAGGTCGCCACCAGCCAGCATCAGGTTGAAAGCATCTTCTGTTTCAAACATTTCAACTTCCAAATTAACACCTACATTCTTTTTGTACTGCTCCCAAAAAGGAGTGTCAGCGATGTTGGTGCAGTCGCCGGCAATCTTGAAGTTGTAAGACATCATAGCGATCTTGATGGTCTCATCATCAGCGCCGAGAGGATATACTACCTCGCCTGCTTCTGCTACATCAGATTCTACTACAGCATCACTTGCTACAGAAGAATCAACTACTTCTGCCTGGCCACATGCGGTTACGGAAAGAACAATCACTGCAGCAAGCAGCATAGAAATCAGCTTCTTTTTCATATTAAATCCTCCTTTAAATATTTTTTGCGACCCGCAATCATCTGCGAGCCGTGAAGCCACTTAAATCTTACCATGTATATCATTATATGTACAACAACCAAAAAAAGACATTTTTTGCAAAAAGCGTACTTTTAGTTACTAAAATTCTCGGGTGATTCCCCTTTTACCTTCTCAAACGCATTGCGGAATGCTCTCATATTGGTATAACCAACCATTTGCGCCACTTCCTGTAGAGTGTAGGTTCTGGTCATCATCAGTTCCCTGGCCTTTTCCACCCGCACTTCATTGATATAATACAGGATGCTTACACCAGTCTGCTCTGTAAAAGCTCTGGAAACATATCTGGAGTTTTTGCCCAGTCCATCAGCTATGTAATTCAAGTTTAGATTACTGTCGTTATAATGCTCCTGCACATAGCGGATAACCTTGGATACTATTCCCTTGCCTTCTCCGGCATGATTTCTGAAAACCGCCTGCATTTGGAATTTCAATAGTTCCTCAAACTCATCACGCATTTCATAGATGGATCTGGCACGAACCAATCCTTCCATATAGTTGAATGCCGTTTCCCGTACAGAAACTCCGTTCACAAACTCTCTAAATACATCCATAGCCACGCCAAACGCTTCATAAACTCGCATTTTCGCTACAGCCAGACTCTTGTTTGCAACATCTTCTTCTGCAAAGAGTTGTTCCAGGGTATCCTGTAACAGTTCTTTATCATTTTCCTCAAACAACTGGCGGAACCGCTGGTCCAAATGTTGACGCAGCAGATGAAACTCATCATACTGAGGCAATAATTTCACGTCAATGACGCCACTGCCTCCTACCAATTCCCCGTATTCAAATGCCGCTTTCACGTTCTGGTACAAATATCTCAGTACAGAAAGATCTTCGCCATTTTCGCCCATAACAGCAACCACCGGCAATTTCCAATTGTCATAGATAATTTTACACAGGTAGTCCATTCTCTCCATTGTGAGAACTCGCCACTCCTCCGGAGAGCGTTCTCCCAAATCGCAAATGTAATAGACAAACCCGCCGTCCTCTACGCGGAAGATGTTTTCTCCCTCCATCAGTTCAGAGAAAATATTATCCAATACGAAGAAATACAAATCCACTTCCTTTTCCTTCGTATCCGGGTGAATGGGAATAAAAAATCCCAACAGTGCCACTCTGCCCTTAGGTAAACTTTCCAACAGTTCTGTATCTGCAGACTCCGCCAGCTTACTGCCGCGCCCCTTCATCAGCATAAGTAAGCGGGAACTGCTAAGTTCCTTCTTCTGCTGTTCTATCAATCGCTGAGTGGTCTGTTTTTCCTTATTCAGTCGGACAAAAGTACCTTTCAAACGTTCAAACTCGTTGCCTTCTGTTCCATCGTCACCCTCCCCGATTTCTGCAATCACAGAGCGGATGGGCCGGTAATTGAATCGAAGCAGTGCAATCATACAACCCACAGCCAGCATGATGGTAAGCGTTAGATTCATCCAGAAATTAGTGCGCACGCCGCGAAAAGCATCCTCTACGCTTTGCTCAGTAAACACCAATTCGTATGCCACATTGGATTCGGCGGATTCCTTTTCCATACGGATAAAATATTTTTCTTTTTCCACCCAAGCAGGAGGTTGCGTTACTTTTCCATTGCTGATTGCCACAGTCTCTTCATCATTTAGACGTACCAAAAGCCATGCATCCCGCATCATATATCGGGTGGCTTCTTCGATTCTCGTCATGGGAATGCTGACGAATATATTGTGGGCACCTCTGGGAGTTCTTCTGACGGTATTGGCATAGACCAGACAGGGTTCCTTGGTCCACCAGTTCAGTCCCTTGGCAACCATATAATCTCCTCTGTAGTCACCGGTTAGGACGTCCTTCCACGCATTGTAATCCATCTCCGGGTCTGCCTGATTCGGAAGTCCTCTAAAATACAGTGTAGAGGAACAGGAATTCATCCCTGTCACCATATAATCAATATCATTGAAATAGATAATAGGAAAAATATTGTCCGGCCCGATACAGTACTGATACAATTCTTCCTGCAATTGACTGGTCAGCTGATAAAACTGACCGTCCATCTTCTTATGCCCCTGCAGCGTGGCCGTGTTCTTATTCAGCAGGGTGTAGGCGTAGTTTTCCTGCATCTGTTTCATGTATGTATCAATGGTGTCCGCTGCATTATGAAACGTCAGTTCATTAGCGCTGATGATTTCTTCCTTAAGGGCAACGACACTCCTCTGATAATTGATGAAAACCATGGTCAGAAATATTAAAAATATGACAATATAGGAACATGTCCATGTCCATAATACACTCTTTTTTCTGAGGCGCATATCATACCTGCTCCTTTGATTAATTTAACCGATAAAGTAATTATACTTCTTTTCGGCATTTATGTCACTAATTTATATAAATTTTCTAATTTTTTAATTGCTATTCTATTCAAAATGTGCTAAAGATATTTTATTGAAATTACGTCTGTCAGAGGTGTTGTAGTTGAAATCTAAATCAAAGAAAAAATCCGTATTATTTCATATTATTAAATACTTCGTACGGCTATTCTCACCCAAAATGCATATAGAATCAGAAAAACTCCTCCCGAAAGAGCCAACCATTATTGTAGCAAACCACGCGCAGATGTACGGTCCCATCGCCTGTGAGCTTTATCTTCCGGATAACTATACCATATGGTGCGCGGGTGAAATGATGAAGTTCAAGGAAGTTCCGGCGTATGCGTATCAGGATTTCTGGTCGCAGAAACCTGCTTGGGCCCGTCCTTTCTATAAGTTACTGTCCTATTTGATTGCGCCGCTTTCTGTTTTAGTCTTCAGTAATGCCCGAACCATTGCCGTGTATAAGGATGGGCGTCTGAAAAATACCTTCCGTGATTCTTTGGATGAGTTGTTAAAAGGCAACAGTATTGTAGTTTTTCCGGAGCACTATGTAACACATAATTCTATTGTATATGAGTTTCAGGAAGGCTTCGTGGATATCGCAAGACTTTACCACAAGCGGACCGGTAAAGCGATTCGGTTTGTTCCTATGTACATATGCTCCGCACTTGGGAAGATGTGTTTAGGAGAATCCGTACAGTACTCTGCCGGCGCACCTGCCCACGGAGAGCGCAACCGGATTTGTAACTACTTAATGCAGGAAATTACGCAACTTGCACAGGCATTACCCCGTCACCGGGTAGTGCCCTATCCGAATATATCCAAAAAACTGTATCCTATGAGTGATGAGATTACAAAAGATGCTGTAACTGTAGACGTGCATACTTTAGATAAGGAGTCCCTATGAAAAAACCCACTGTAGACTATAGCGGTTTTCGTCTTTCCAAATTAACAGAACCACGCTTTTCCCACCTTTTACTGTTACTGGGATGGGTGGTGTATTTTGCATTGTATTTTTTAACCGAGAATCTGATTCCTGTAGAAAACTGCCATGTGATACACAGCAAATTAGACGACATCATACCTTTTTGTGAGTGGTTTCTGTTGCCCTATGTGTTCTGGTATTTGCTGATTGTTATTTCACTGGGATATTTTGCTCTATATGATGTAGATAGTTTTAAAAAACTTCAAGTATTTATTATGATTACGCAGGCTCTTGCCATGATAGTCTACATCGTCTATCCCAATTGCCAGAACTTACGCCCCAAAGTTTTCCCCAGAGAAAATTTCCTGACGGACTGCATCGGTTTGATTTATTCTTTCGACACCAATACCGGAGTTTGTCCCTCCCTGCACTGTGCCTACTCCATCGGTATCGCCTCAGTATGGCTGAAGGCCAAGGATGTTTCCAAATGGTGGAAGGCTTTCGTCGTATTTGCAGTGACTATGATATGCTTGTCCACGATGTTTATCAAACAGCATTCTGCAGTGGATTTCTTCGCCGCATTACCGGTCTGCGTGATTGCTGAGATATTGGTGTTTAAGGTGTTCTATAAAAACGCGTAAGTAAAATGGCGGGAAATTCTTCCCGCCTTCGGTGGTCCAAAGAGCTCGCGCCCAGACCGAACTGTAATGCAATACAGTTTTTCTCATTAGTATTAGATGAGCAAATCAACTGCTCGTTTATATTGTATGTGATTTTTCGTTATTATGCAACAACATGCTTTTTTCTAATCAGTATCATGTTGTCAACAAATAGCTTGCTACACACAATAGCGTGCTTCCTATCATAAATCTATCTAATGAAATCTTCTCTCCATACTTGCCATATAGGGTGCGAGCAGTCCCCATCAACACCGCAAAAGTTAGCGGACCGGCCAAATCTCCCGCGGTTTTTGATATGCCCAGCCCTACTTCTGCAAAGGCTGACGCCCACTGGCTCACAGCCTGTTCTGATGCACCGGAACATACCATCATAATCACAAACATCCAAAACAACCTGTTTTTGCACAACTGCACACAGAAATTAATCGTAACCAAAAGCGTTATCCGGGCCAGCGGAATATGGTATGAGACGCATAATACAATGCCCAATCCTGGTCATTTGACCATGCATCATATCTTTTTCCATAATCCTTCTGCGGCTTCAAATACTTTTTCTCCGCACCAGGCACGGAAGAATATAATTCTACTTTATACGGGTACAAGTAATTATTGTATGCGCTTCCGTCCTCGTTATAGACGCATAAGTTTCCGGACAGATTCCGTTCTATGACAGAAGCATATTCCTGCGTATTTCTCGCTTTGTCATACCATGCGTATGCCCAGCCGGTGAGTGCGCTCCAGTACTGCGGGAACACATCTCCATAGCAAGCATACTTCCCAAACCAAAAATTATCCCAATACCTGACAGGAATACAGTTCATATGAAAATCCGGTTGATAGGCAAAAAAGGCTTGAGACATCTTATCATAGGCTTCTGCCTGATTCAAATATCTTTCATCCAAACTCAAAATGTATGCCTGTGCACAGTAACAAAGGATGCTGGCAGGAATTTCACTGCACCAGGAACACTCCATATGCCCTGACGGGGAGCTAATACCATGTGCGCCGTCAAGATTCTCTACATACTTCAAGAATTTAGCCAAAAACTCTTCCGCTAATCCGTTGATTTCTTCTTCCTTCAGTGCGCTATAAATCCTGACCGCTTCAATGCATTGCGCTGAATTGGTCATATTCGCAAGCTCAAGGAAATGCAAAATAATTCTCGCTGCATTCTCAATGCATTTTCTCTCTTTGGTCAGGCAATACCATTCCAGGTAATATGTGGATAACCATGGATAATTGAAAATTCTCACACTATCGCTCCGTCTCCCCACATCACCGTAAACTGTCGACGTCTCTTCATCATAGAGTTCCCGTTCGATAAATGCGCGGTGCTTTTTCAAAGAGTTCATCAGACTTTCATCATACTTCTCCTGTAACGCCTTACACACCACTACGCCAAGGCCTACACGTTCGCGACCGGCATTGTGGTCATTATCTCCGGCTTCATAATAACAGGATTTCGTTTCGTTGTCATAAATCAAATATGCTCCGTCAATAGGGCTGCCTGCGCAATGATATTGCTGTTTTTCTGCAATAAAATGCGCCCTTTTCTCTAGTATTTCAGAAACAGGTTCACTTACCTTTACAAAAGCTCTCGTCTTCTTGCCATTCACTTTTGCAATGATTTCTTTTTCCCCTAAGGTGACGAAGCTGACACGGCATTTGATTGTACCATCCTCCTCGTATACGGGCAGTTCCTCGTCTCCAAGGCAAATGGATACAGTATCCACTTCTTCGGCACATTCCAATGTAAAGGTGACTTCTTCATTTTTCACAACGGTGTATTTATCCGCGGAGAATCGGATTTCACCCTCATTTTTCATAGGTGCAAATTCCGGTCTTTCATCGCTGAATTGATACAAAAAACGATAAGTTGCCGTTTCATTTATCGCCAATACCTGTTCTCTGGGCAAAAGAACGATTGCTCCCCTATAGTAGGAACCATTCATTGTCCTGGAAATATCATATTTGATGCTGTAATCGTCAATGGCTCCTTCCAGAGTATTCATCACAAGGTATGGTTTTTCGCCATTTGACCTTATAGAATATAACCACGCACCATCTCCGCCACACCAAACATGGTTGACACAGCTTTCGTTCATAACTTTAGACATATCTGAATAATTGCAGGCATATGGAACAGGTATGCCGATTTTTTCTTTCGTCAGAAAGAATTCTGCATGTCCGCAATTTGTTATATAATAGGTCTCAAAATACCCTTCATCTGTCATTTCCTTTTCAATTTTGATAGATAACATCATGGGTTTATGTACTGCCGCAACAGTGATTATATTACCTTCCTTAGTAACACTCTCCGTTCGGAATCCTTCTATCAATCCCCAGTCTGAATTCTCCAAAACCCAATTCATCTTGTAGGCATCATTCAGTGCATAAATTCCTGATGTTGCCCCTGTTCGCCGGTCTACCTCTATTAACATCTTAGAGTTTTTAAGTTCCATGGTGAATCCTCCGCTGCAAAGTTATTATAATTATAATTCATTGATAGTATTTAACACAACTACTTTTATACTTCAGGCAACGTGTTTTCATACCAAGCGCCTCATATTTTGCCCCGGCAAAATTGTGATAGGGTAAAACCTTCACCGCTTTTACATTCTTTAATGCCGACAAAAACTCCTCAATTCTTCCAATTTGGTTGTCGTTTATGTTTGGAACACATGGAATTCTGATTTCAATGTTTTTACCATACGAATCAATATATTTCAGATTTTCCAAGATTCGTTTGTTGGATTGACCTGTACATTTCACATGCACCTCTTCGTCCATGGCTTTTATATCATATAAAAAGATATCCGTATATGGTAAAACCTTGTCGATGGCCTCCACCGGTACGAAGCCACAGGTGTCCACCGCCGTGTGAATACCGAATTCCTTTAGTTTTTTTAATAATTCAGCGCAAAAATCAGCCTGGCAAAGGCACTCGCCGCCGGAAAGGGTCACTCCACCGCCACTGGTTTCATAGAAGTCCTTATCCTCTAATAGTTTAGGCAATAGTTCTTCCACCGTCACTTCCCTGCCATATAACACTCTCGCTTCACCCAAACAATCTTCTGTGACGAACCCCTCCTTCTCACATTCGCCACATCCAATACACTTGTTTTTGTAAAATGCCATCTGCGGCTTGAAAGAAATACTTTCCGGATTATGGCACCATACACATTTCAAAGGACATCCCTTAAAAAAAACCGTTGTTCTGATTCCGTCGCCGTCATGTACAGCAAACCTTTTGATGTCACTAATAATTCCTTTCATTTTACACTAGCCCTTCCGCCTGACGGATAAATCCGTCCTGTTCTTCTCTGTTGATATTGTTAAATAATACATTCCATCCACAAACTCTGATTTGTAAATCCTGATATGGGTGCTGGGCAATTAACTTTGATTTGCTGGAGAATATAAATGAAGCACCCTTTAACATAAGCTTTAGAAATCACGAATCCATTTTAAAAGATTTTAAGGATGCTGTTGCCGCTTGGGATGAAAAGCCTGAGTTTCACAATGCGTTGATTCGCAAATGTATTTACTCCATCATCCTAAAAATAAAAAAGGAGTATAATAAAACTTATACTCCAAATAAAAAAGAACGGTTGATTCAGCCGGCCATTGAAACCATCCTCTGTGATTATAAGAACTGTGATTTGTCTGTGAAAGATTTATCTGCGCTTTGCGGCATCAGCGAGGCGTATTTTCGACGAATATTTATGGACAAGTTTTCTATTAGTCCCAAGGAATACATCATAAGTTTAAGAATCGAGCAGGCGAAACGTTTGCTTGAAAGCGGCCAGTTTTCTGTGACCGAAGCCGCTCAAATGTCTGGTTATAATGAGCCGTGCCATTTTTCTCGGGAATTCAAAAAAATTGTAGGAAAGTCACCAAAGGAATATGCGAAATAAAAAGATTCATTAAGATCGAATACCATTAAGGGCATTATTTTAGGCATAAGTCCCTCTCCATAATATGGGTTCTTAATGGATGTCCATAATATGGGTTCTTAATGGACTGTTTGACAAAAATTTCGCCTTAAATTATAATAGTTTTTGCAAAAGTCTTTTTTATACTTATTCTCATATTTTTTCTTACTTATTTTTTCAAATTGTATCTTTGTTTATCTTTCATCTAAACTATTATCCCTTTTAATTATTAATTGTTAGAAAGCAGGTGATCTATTATTTTCATTCAAAAATTACATAAACAAAGTTTACTATTACGAGAAAAGATTGAAGAACAAAAGAAGAAACTATCAACTTATCCAAATGGGCATCTTGTAATCTCCCACACAGGTCCATACTCTAAATGGTATAAAAGCGACGGCAAATCATCTGTCTACATCCCCAAAAAAGAAAAGGAATTAGCCGTACAATTGGCAAACAAAAAATATGAAACCTGTGTACTCGAAGAGTATATCCAAGAACTTTCACAAATAGAAAACTTCTTATCAAAATATCATCCGCCCAAAAGTAAAACGGAAGCTCTATTAGAAGACGAAGCTTTTTTCAAACTTTTTTCCTTAAATTATAATATAACGGACGAAGATTTGAAGAATTGGACAGACGAAAAATATATCAAAAACCCTAAGTATCCCGACCAACTACAACACAAATGTCTCTCGGGAGAATATGTCCGTTCAAAATCAGAAGTAATTATTGCAAATATGCTATTTACAAATCATATTCCGTATCGATATGAATGTCTTTTAACTCTAGGTAACACTTCTTTTTATCCCGATTTTACTATTCTCAACCCATCAACCCATCAAATCATCTACTGGGAGCATTTCGGAATGATGGATGTACCTACATATAGCGACAATGCTTTTAATAAACTAAAGCAATTCAGTTATTATGGCATCATTCCCGGTATCAACTTGATTACCACCTATGAAACCAGACAAAATCCCATTGATTCCGAAAAAATAATGCAACTTGTTAACAATCATTTCAATATATAGTTTTCAGGTTATGGGCTTCAGATAATGTTTTCAGGTTATGGGTTTCAGATGATGTTCTCAGATTAGAGGTTTGAGTATTAGTATTTCGCCACTTAACTTTTAGCTTATAACTATTAATTTAGACTTTTAAGCATTGGCGATATAAACTTTTAGGTATTGGGACTAATCTTTTTACTCCAATACCTAATTTTCATCCTTAAAGCTTTCTTTTAGGTATTCAAGCTTATTTTTACATCCTACTGCCTAATCTCTACCCTTAATACTTACTTTTTAGGTATTTGCACTATTTTTTTCATCCTACTGCCTAATTTTGGCTCAAATACACTAATATTTAGGTATTGAATAGAAAACTCCACCTCAAATACCTAAATGCTTAATTTAATTAATGCGTTTTAGGGAAAATTAGGTATTAGCAAGGCTTCCTATGGCTTCAATACCTAATTTCCCCGCCGCACGGCATGCAGAATTCGCTTCACCGCGCCTCGCTCATGTGCGGCATTCGCCAAATTGTCCACTCGCAAAAAAGAGGCTCATACAAGCAAGCTTGCATCGCCTCTTTTTACTTCCGGCCAGGTTGGGTTCAATGCTGAAGCATGTTCTCTATAAAAATTCCATACCCCCGCGTGGGATCATTTACCAAAACATGGGTCACGGCTCCCACGATTTTGCCATTTTGCAAAATGGGGCTGCCACTCATTCCCTGCACAATTCCCCCGGTGATATTTAGCAGATTATCATCGACAACGGTCAGTTCGATTCCGCGGTTCACATTGCTATGATTTAAGTTGATGTCTGTAATTTCGATGTCATAATATTTGGGCGCGCCATCCACGGTGCATATAATCCTAGCCGGGCCCTTGACAATCTCCTGCTTTAGCCCGATGGGAACCGGGCTTTCCCGAAATTTCTCACTGGCCTTGGTGTTGCAGTGACCAAAGATTCCTCTCTCACAATTATTGTAGATGTCTCCTAGAATTCTATCGTTGGAATAGACGATAAGCCCCGTCATCTCGCCGGGATTCCCTACAGCCCCTTTTTTGATTTCCATCACTTCTGCCATATAAAGTGTGCCGTCGTCCATAGACATCAAATCACTGGTATCCACGTCCGCAATACCATGCCCCAAAGCGCCGAAATTTCCTTCCCCATCCATGTAGGTCATGGTGCCGATACCCTGGGCTGAGTCCCTAACCCACAGGCCAATTTTATATTCGCCGGATACATCCTTTTCCGGTTGAACAGTCTGCTCCATCTGTTTACCATCTCTAATGATAGTCATACAAAGAGGCTTGCCCGCACATCCCCGCACCCTTTTCATAAAATCATCTTTATCCGAAACAGTTATACCATTCATATCCAAGATATAGTCCCCCGATTTCAGCACTCCTTTGGAGGGGGATAGTTTTTCTCCTCTCATACTTTGGAACTCACCGGTGCCGATTACCATGACACCCTTTGTCTTGACATAGATTCCCACCGGCATCCCCACCGGAATCAACTCTTGGTCCTCGATCACACGTAAGTCTATCTCTTTGAAATTAATAAATCCGAACAATTTTACCTGCAGGCTATAATTGTCCGCCGCAGCAGCCTTTAGGGTAACCGGTCTGCTCAAATCGATATCTATCGAATCCGCGGGAATATTGCTGACACCCTGTTTGCTGACACTGACCACATGGGCCTTTGCCGGGATGCTTAAATCCAATAATTCTTCTTTGCCTGCCCGCACATTGATAATCGAAGGCAGACGATTGTCTATCTGATAGTATAAAAGACCTGCCAAAATGGTACAGCTAATCAATATCGCCACTAACAGCCAACTGCGATATACATTCCTTCTATGTTTTCTCTGCTTTACCCGATCCAAAAACACAATGACATCCTGACCGGATTGTTGCTGTACCCTATGTCTCATCTCATCTCTGTTCATTCCACACCTCCATATGATAAAGAGAAACAAATTCATTCTTGTTTCTCGAAATTGCATCAAAAAAAGAGTTCCCGTGATAGGAACTCTCTTCTACTCTATTATGTGTGGTTCTTTCGGTTTCATACCGAAATATTTTTGAAATTTGAACTAAAAAATGCTGTATAGTTTACTGCCTTTTCTTATAAACCAATGCCTGATTTCTCATTGCCATAGCATTGGAAATTGCTTCCCCGGTAAGAGCATCACTTCCCAACAATCTGGCCACTTCCCCAAGGCTTTCCTCTGTATCCATCAAGCGGATATTCGTGATGGTATGATTCTGCATTTGGTTCTTTTCAATCACAAAATGCCGGTCTGCCATAGAAGCAATTTGGGGCAGGTGGGTGATGCAGATGACCTGATGTTTTTTGGCCACAACATCCAATTGTTCCGATACTTTCCAAGCAGTCTTACCGCTGATGCCGGCATCAATCTCATCAAAAATCAAGGTATCAATGGCATCCGTCTCTGCCAACACTGTCTTGATGCCCAACATAATACGGGACAATTCACCGCCACTGGCCACATGTTGCAGCGGCTTCATGCTTTCCCCGGGATTGGTGGAAATCAAAAACTCCACATCATCATAACCGTTCTTCGTGATGGTCTGCTCACTTTGAATCTGAATTTTAAATTGCACCGTCAGGAAATTCAACTGCTCCAACGCCTCAGTCAACTGCCGTTCTAATTGGGCTGCATTTTGCTGACGCAGGATTGAAAGGTCGGCACAATGGCCCTGCAATTCTTCTTCCGCTTCTTTTAGTTGAAGCCGGAGATTTTCCATATAAGTATCATAATCTGAAATACGGTTCAAAAACGCCTGTCTTTCCCCGTAATAATTCTGTATCTCTTCGATGGTAGAGCCATATTTATCTTTGAGGCGGTTGATGAGATTCAGTCTGGATTCTACCATCTCAAAGTCCTGTGCATCAAAACGGCTCTCATCCATATAGCCTGCCATATCCCGTGCACAATCAGTTAACAAATTCTCTATTTCAAAAAGTTGCGTCTCCATCTCCGCCAAAGCTAAATCATATGCAGCCACGCTTCGAATAGCGCGTAGTGCGCGGCTCATCGACGAACCTGCGCCATGGTCCGAATCATTTCCTACATATTGATGGGCCTCATAGAGGCTCTCCATAATTCTTTTGCTGTTCACCATTTTGCGGTAGCGTTCCTCTAATACTTCATCCTCTCCCGCTTTTAAATCAGCTTCTTCAATTTCCTTGCATTCAAATTCTGCCAACGCCTGTTCTCTTGCTTTTGTCCCTTCATCCATGCGGGAGTTTTCCAATTGCTCTTGCAATTCTTTCCACTTTAGATAACTTGTGCCTACTGTACTTTTCTTGTCTGCACATTCCATGCCACCAAATTCATCTAAAATTTCCAGGTGCTTTGCCTTTTTCAAAAGGGACTGGTGTTCGTGCTGTCCATGAATATCCAGCAGTTCTTCTGCCAGTTCTTTCACTTGCTTTGCGGTCACCATCTCGCCATTAATTTTGCAGACGCTTTTTCCCGGTTGCATTTTCCGGCTGATAATGACACTGTCGCAATCCGCATCCAACTCCATCTGCGCCAGTTTGTTGCGAACATTCTCGTCCTCAATAGAAAACTGCAGTTCCACCAACGCACTCTCTGCATCCTTGCGCAACATTTCTTTATCAAATTTTGCTCCCAGCGCTAAGTTGATGCTACCCAACAGCAGAGACTTTCCCGCTCCGGTTTCTCCGGTCAGGATATTCAATCCCCTACCGAATTCCACTTCTGTCTCTTCAATCAGCGCCAAATTCTTCACATGTAAATTCTGTAACATATTTCTTCTCCTTATGTCCTTCTCCGACATATGGTTGCGAAATTACCCGTTTGACAATGTTTCGTATCACCTCGTGATACTTATCCCGCCATTTCGCGAATTCTTATCTTAAGTCGTTCCGCTTCTTCCGTGGTATGAGCTGCCACAAAAATTGTGTCATCTCCGGCAATACAACCTACCACCTCATTGAAGTTTAGGGCATCTAACGCTGCTGCCGCTGCCATAGCCATGCCGGGCACAGTTTTTAACACCAGCAAATTCTGCGCATTTTCCGCAGAAGAAAAAGAGTCCCGAAGTACACGGACATACTTTTCGTTGTTGCTCTTTTCCTCTCTTTTGAATGCCACGTACTTTTGGCCGCCACTTGCCACAGGCACCTTGGTCAGGTGCAACTCTCTGATGTCGCGGGAGACCGTAGCCTGCGTCACGTTATAACCGGCATCCCGTAAACTCTGCGCCAACTCCTCTTGGGTCTCAATTTCTCTCTTTTGTATAATTTCAAGAATCATACCATGTCTTGATTTTTTCATATCTGCCACCCTTTTACACTTTCATGCTTTTGCATATTACCAATGCATGTATTATTGCGTCCCATAACATTTCGTTTCTTTGTCTATTCACCCATCTTTTTATGTAGTACTTCCAAAAAGCTTACTTTATTCAATCGGATAAACGTAATGGTCCTGGAAGATTTACACACGCGGATGCGGTCTCCGGCCTGCATCTTCATCATATGACTGCCGTCAAAGCTGACCTCCACGGTCTGATTCCCCCCATCCTTTCCCTCCGGAATCTCTATCTCGATTACATCTTTAGAGGATAATACAATACTCCTTTGATTCAAAGAATGAGGACAAATAGGTGTCATCATAATTAGGTCTGCTCCGGGGTCCACCAGGGGGCCTCCCGCCGACAGGTTATAGCCCGTTGAACCCGTAGGTGTGGTTACTATCATTCCGTCTGCATTGTAACTATTTAAGAACTGACCGTTCACATAGATATTATAACGGATAATCTGCAAGGAACCGCTTCTGGATATCACCACATCGTTCAGTGCCCATTCTTCTTCCTTCGTATCGTCCGCATACGCCACAGTGCCTTCCAGCATAAGGCGCTTTTCTGTGAAGTAATCATCTGTCAGGAGCCGCTGCAATGCATCCTCTAATCCGTTCAACTCCACTTCGGTCAAATAACCTAAGGTGCCAAGATTAATGCCTAAAATAGGGATATCCGCCCGGGCAATGGTGCGGGCTGCACGCAGTACCGTGCCGTCTCCGCCTAATACCAGCATGCAATGAACTTCTCCCATGCCACCTGCTACGGATTCTCCACTATTTCGCTCTTTTATCGGAATCATCTGTTCTGAATTCATGCCCCCATCAGTAATCACCGATACGGTTTGGCCCTTCTTTTCCAGAAATGTCCTGATTCGATTCGTTGTCTCTAAGTTTTTATCTTTTTGTTGATTCGTGTAAATCAGATAATGTTTCATGTGATGCCTCTACTGTTGCCTTGATTAACTGCTTCCATACTTCGTCGTGGGATGCACCTGTTTTGTTCTCAATCAATTCTTTTAATGCACCTTCCGCTTCCGACTCCGTCATGGCCAACACTTCTTCTGCAGGTTCCTTCTCTTTCGTAATGTGAATCAAATACTCAATATTGCCCTCCGGTCCTTTGATGGGGGAATACTCCAAATCTTCCACCACAAATCCTACCATGGTAGCAAAGTCCACAATCTTTCCAATCACTTCCTGGTGAATAGATTTTTCCCTTACCACTCCATTCTTTCCCACCTTATCCTTGCCTGCTTCAAATTGAGGCTTAATCAGGCAAACCATATGTCCACCAACCTTCAGCAGGTTTCTGGCAGGAATCAAAATCTTCGTCAAAGAAATAAAGGATACGTCAACACTGGCAAAATCCAAATCATCTTGAATATCCTCCCTCACCACATAGCGGAAATTGGTCTGCTCCATGCACACCACTTTGGGATCATTACGTAGTTTCCACGCCAACTGTCCATGTCCCACATCCACAGCGTACACTTTAGCTGCTCCGTTTTGGAGCATACAGTCCGTAAAGCCTCCCGTAGATGCACCAATGTCCATGCAAACCTTATCTTCCAAAAGGAATTGCCATTTTTCCATGGCCTTTTCCAACTTCAGCCCTCCGCGGCTCACATATTTGAGATTACTTCCACGGACCTCTAATTGTATCTTGGCAGGGTCAAAGGCAGTCCCTGCTTTATCCTCTTTTTGACCATTCACATACACATTACCGGACATGATAATGGCCTTAGCTTTCTCCCTGGAGGGCGCATAGCCTTGACTAACCAGTAAAACGTCTAATCTTTCTTTCATTTTCGCACTTTCTTATCACCCATAGTTCGTCTTTCCCTCTACCTAATTCAACTGCAGATGGAAATTTCGCTATTGGTTTTTTCTGCTTTATCTTCTACAAAATCTCCTCAATTCTTCTTACAACAGAGGCCGCATCAATGCCAATTTCTTCTTTCAAAATCTCAGGATTACCATGCTCTACGTAGGCATCCGGGATGCTGATATTGAGGAAGCGGTTTTGATGTCCATGAATACTCATATGCTCTAATACTTTTTCCCCGTATCCGCCATTTGCCACATTCTCTTCCATGGTGACAATCAGGGTATGATTTGCACAAGCCTCATCCACCGCTTGGGTATCTATAGGTTTGACGAAACGGGCATTGACCAGACTGACTTTCCTGCCCTTTGCCTTCAGCTCCTCGCGAACCTTCTCTGCCGTCTTTACCATGCTTCCCACAGCAAACAGTGCAATTTCTTCTTCCCGATAAATCCATTCCGCCCGTCCCAACGCAATAGGCTCTCTAAAGTCCTTTAAGCCAACATAGGCATTGCCCCTGGGATAACGGACCGCTATGGGTGCGCCTAAATTCACTGCAAATTTCATCATATCAGACAATTCCCATTTGTTCTTGGGTGCGCAGATATGCATGTTGGGAATGCCTGAAAGGTAACTCAAATCAAAAATACCCTGGTGGGTTTCACCATCACTTCCCACAATACCTGCTCTGTCAATGGCAAACACCACAGGCAGATTCTGTATACACACATCGTGAAGAATCTGATCATAGGCTCTCTGTAAAAAAGAAGAATACACTGCCACAACGGGTTTTAACCCGCCTGCCGCAAGTCCCGCCGCAAAGGTAACAGCGTGCTGCTCAGCGATTCCCACATCAAAGAATCTATCCGGATACATATTGCGGAATCTCTTTAGCCCGGTGCCGTCAGGCATGGCGGCCGTGATAGCAACCACCTTTTCATCTCTTTGTCCTAATTTACACATCACTGTGGAAAATATATCCGTGTAGTTCGCAACTGTTCTGGGTTTTCTGGGCAAGCCCGTCTCCACTTCAAATGGTTCTGCACCATGGAATCTTGCAGGATGCCGTTCTGCGGGAGCATAGCCCTTGCCCTTCTCTGTGCGCACATGTACCAGCACCGCACCTTCCACACGCTTGGCCTCGTTTAACACTTTTACCAAACCATTGATATTGTGCCCATCCACGGGTCCTAAGTAAGTAACGCCCATATCCTCAAAAAACATGCCCGGTATAACAATTTGTTTGAGCACATTTTTTACCCGCCTGACACTATCAATGACATCATCACCCACCTTAGAGCCAAGCAGGGCGTTGTAAATCCCTTTTTTCAATCCCTGATAGCTGTTAGCGGTACGAATCTTGTTCAAATATTTGGATACGCCACCCACATTTTCTGAGATGGACATATTATTGTCGTTCAGTACAATAATAAAGTTTTTTGTCAATTTAGAGGCATTGTTCAATGCTTCATAAGCCATACCGCCGGTCAGAGAACCATCTCCAATGACGGAAACTATGGTTTCCTCGCCACCCAGTATATCTCTGGCTTTGACTAATCCAAGGCCTGCAGAAATAGAAGTGGAACTATGCCCTGTATTAAAAGCATCACACTCACTTTCCTTCTGCTTGGGGAAACCACTCATACCGTGGTATTGTCGCAAGGTGTCAAACCCTTCCATTCTACCGGTCAGCAGCTTATGGGTATAGGCTTGGTGCCCTACATCCCAAATAATCTTGTCCTTGGGCAAATCCAATACCAGATGCAGTGCCATAGTCAATTCTACAGCACCCAAATTAGACCCTAAATGGCCACCGGTCTGACTGATTTTGTCAATCAGGAACTGTCGGATTTCGGCTGCCAATTCCTTTCTGTTTTTGGGGTCTATCTTCTTTATATCGTTGGCTTGTTGTATGGTCTCTAAATACATTGTAAAAACCACGCCTTTCTCTACACAGTTATTTGGTCCTGTGAATCAAAGTAAAAATCAATTGTGCCAGGAAGGAATCCTCTCCCGTGAGACCTCCTACCAAAGCAATGGCTTCCCTGGAGAGCTGCTCTACGTGAAGTTTTGCCACTTCCAGTCCCTTTAAAGTCACATAAGTCTGCTTATGGTTCTGTTCATCGCTCCCCACCGGCTTTCCAAGTTCTTTGCTATCACCGATAACATCCAGAATATCGTCCTGAATTTGAAAAGCCAGTCCGATATTGTAGGCACATGTTTCGATGTTCTTGATATCTTCCTCTTTTGCCCCTGCAAGAATCGCTCCAATCATCATCGACGCCTGAATCAATGCTGCTGTTTTATGGGCATGGATGAAAATCAACTGTTCTTCGCTGATGGGTTGCTCCTGTTTCTCCGCTTCGATATCAGCCGTCTGTCCACCAATCATTCCATAGATGCCGGCCTTCTGCGCAAGTACCTTCAGTGCACGGGATACACGTTGTACCTTTTCCAGCACTTCCTCTGTTGCAGGTTCTTCCTCCCCATGATGCTCAAAGCACAAATCCAAAGCGCTTACGGCTGTCTCGAATGCCAAATTTAATAGTCCATCGCCCGCCAAAATACCGAAATCGTCACCATATACTGCCCAGGTGGTCTTTTTGCCCCTGCGGTATTCATCGTTATCCATAGCCGGTAAATCATCATGTACAAGGGAATAATTGTGTATCATCTCTACTGCTGCCATAAAAGGCTCAATGTCAGTGGTATCCTTTCCCCCGAACAGCAAATAGGTCTCCCTCATCAATACCGGACGTAAACGCTTTCCACCTGCCGTGACACTATAATTCATAGCCTCAATGACCTTTTTCTGGAAGCCTTTTTCTTTAGGCAAATGCCGCAGTAACACTTCCTCCGCATAGGCCACTTTATCCCTTAATTTTTTTTCAAAAAGGTCCTTGTCAAAGTGTTCCACTGTCATGTTGGAATTCCTCCAATTGTCCGCTTTCTGTCAACTTTAATACCTGTTTCTCTACTCTGTCTATTTGGGCATTGCATTCCTTCAACAGAGCCATACCCTGACTATACGCTGCGAATGCGTCCTCCAAAGAGAGATTCTCGTCTTCCAAATGTTCTATAATGCCCTCTAACTTCTGAAAATTCTCTTCCAGACCCGGGGTCTTCTTTTCTTCACTCATCCTGTCACCTCTCGCCGGGCTTGTCTCCCCGGAATCCTCTTGCTTTTTCCGTAGACAGCACCTTTGTCCGGGCGGTACCATCCTTCATATGAATGGTAAGAACCTGTCCCTCCCGCACCTGACTGATGCTTCTAATATTTTTCTCTTCTTCATCCGCTACATAGGAAAAACCGCTGTTTAGTTTTTCCAAAGGAGAAAGTCCTTTCATCCGCTCTACATAAATCGCCATGCGATGGCGCTTGTCCTGCAAAAGTCCGCGCATTCTGTTGTGCAACTGTTCCTCCAGGGATAGCGCATACATCTTTTGCTCTCTGATACGGGCCCCCGGACTGACCAGTTGTAAGCGAAGTTTCTTCTGTGCCAGTTTTTGTCTGTTGTCACGAATACGCTGTTCCATCCCCTGTTGCAGTCGCTGGGCTGTGAGTGCAAGGCCCGACAAAATATCTCTCATATCCGTCACCGCCAATTCTGCTGCCGCAGATGGTGTCGGCGCCCTCATATCAGCAACATAATCGATGATGGTGGTATCTGTTTCGTGGCCCACCGCAGAGATGACCGGCACGGTACAATCAAACACCGCCTGCGCCACTTCTCTTTCATTGAAGGCCCACAAATCCTCTATAGAGCCGCCGCCCCGTCCTACAATCATCACGTCCACGCCCATGGCTTCCAACGCATGGATACCATTGACTATGCTTGCCGCCGCCGCGTCGCCCTGCACAATAGCAGGATACAGAATAATTTGTATATAGGGATTCCTGCGGCTTGCCACTTGAATAATATCCCTTACTGCTGCGCCTGTGGCGGCTGTCACAACGCCCAATGTATTGATATATTTAGGAATGGGACGCTTGTACTCCTGACTAAACATACCCAGTTCCAATAGTTCACGCTTTAACTGTTCAAACTTCTCGTACAACAACCCGCTGCCGTCCAACATGATCTCCTTGGCATAAAGCTGGTACTTTCCGTCTCTTTCGTAGACATCCACCGTACCGCCAACAATCACCTGTTGTCCTTCTGATATACGAAAAGAGAGACCTGCACGGTTGCCTGCAAACATCACGCAACTGATGGTCCCCTTTACATCCTTCAAAGTGAAATATATATGTCCCGAGGAGTGATATTTGCAATTACTCACCTCACCCTTCACATAGAGGTGTTGCAGTAAATAATCCTGCGTAAACATATTCTTAATATATGCATTTAATTGTCCTACAGAATATATGTTTTTAATATCACTCACCCAGTTTCGAAATCTTTCCTAAAATCGCATTGACAAATCCGCCGGAATTATCCTGTCCATACTTCTTGGCAATCTCTACTGCCTCATTAATTGCTACGGCTGCAGGAATCTCCTCATCATAGCACATCTCATAGACTGCCAGACGAAGAATGGTAAGTTCCACCTTACCCATACGGGTGGTATCCCATTTCTCGGTGTTCTCATTAATCAGTTTGTCAATCTCGGGAATTCTCTCGCGGATACTCTTACATCTGTTTTCGATGTAATCTGCATTTTCCACCGTGGGAATATCTTCATTCCCTTCCAAAAAAAGCCGCATCTGCTTGGGCATATCCTCCGTTGTGTGGAATTCTACCTGGAATAACAGGCGGAAGACCTGTTCCCTTTGCTCTCTTCGTCCCATAAGTGTCTATCCTTTTATCCGTTGATTTGTAAGTCTGCCTAACAGAGGATTCAAACTTCTGTCTTACAGATTGTGTACTGCTACGATGCGCACATTCACATCCGTACATTCTAACCCCGTCATATTCTCTACGGTGGCCTTTACCTTTTTTTGCACCTTTGCGCAGGTAGCGGGGATATTCAATCCGTAAGCCACTGTAATGGCGATGTGAATCTGCACCTTGCCTTCTACCATATCTACTCTGATGCCCTTGGTAAGCTTTCCAACGCCTACTTTACTCATCAATTCATTGGTAATATTTCCTGCAGGTACTTCTACCCCCTGAATCTCGGAAGCTGCCAAGGAGGCAATCATTGCAACAACATCATCTGCAATCTGCACAGAACCGTTTTCTTCATCATTTTTTAACATCAAAGACCTTCTTAAAATCTCTTTTTCCACCTGACATTCCTCCTGTATACTTTCCTGCATAATATGCATAAATATTATATCACACTGCGCTTTAGTTTGTCATCCTAAAAGTCGCACAATTTATATGTGTTGGCATCTTTTTTCGACTAATTTCTGCTAAATTCGCTGAGTACCAGTCCCTTATTTCTGTCCAGGGTCATGCCTATGCTCCAGGAATTCACAAACAGGAGCAGCGGATTACCCTTCATATCCTTCACCTTTTTCATATCGGAAGTGCCTGTCAGTTTGTCAATGTCCACTTCTTCTTTGTTCTCAATCCAGCGGATATGCTCGTAGGGCAGATTTTCCAAACGAATCTCCACATTATATTCGTTTTCCAAACGATACTTTAACACATCGAACTGCAATACGCCGACCACGCCCACGATAATTTCTTCCAGTCCTGTGTTGAATTCTTGAAAAATCTGAATTGCACCCTCCTGGGCAATCTGTTCGATACCTTTTACAAATTGCTTTCTTTTCATAGTATCCATCTGGCGCACTCTGGCAAAATGCTCCGGTGCAAAGGTGGGAATACCCTCATACTTGAACTTTTCTTTTGGCATGCAAATCGTATCACCGATAGAGAATATACCGGGGTCGAACACGCCGATGATATCTCCCGCATAGGCTTCCGTTAGAATTTTTCTCTCGTCCGCCATGATCTGCTGGGGCTGGGAAAGGCGCATCACTTTATTGCCTTGTACATGGCGCACTTCCATATTCGCGTCAAATTTGCCGGAGCAAATACGCATAAACGCGATTCGATCCCTGTGTGCCTTGTTCATATTCGCCTGAATTTTAAACACAAAGGCGCTGAAATCGTTCTCTGCAGGCGCAATCACTCCAATGTCTGCCTTGCGTGGCAGGGGTGTGGTGGTCATCTTCAGGAAATGCTTTAAGAAGATTTCCACACCAAAGTTGGTAAGTGCAGACCCAAAGCAAACCGGTGTCAAATCACCGGCCTGTACTGCGTCTAAGTCAAATTCTGCACTGGCACCATCCAAAAGTTCTACTTCCTCTAACAACTTGTCCGCAGCAGAATCACCTATCAAAGCTCGCAGTGTTCCCTCATCCTCCACGGAAACTTCCGTGGCTGTACCTTCCTTGGTACCCTTCTCCGTGTCAGAATAGGAAATCACGGTCTTTGTCTCTCTGTCATACACGCCCTTAAACTCCTTACCTGAACCAATGGGCCAGTTGAGAGGGCAGGTTGCGATTCCCAATTCTTTTTCTATCTCATCCAGCAAATCGAATGTATCATTGGCATCTCTGTCCAGTTTGTTGATGAAAGTAAAGATGGGAATCTTTCTCATCACACAAACCTTGAATAGTTTTCTGGTCTGTGCCTCCACACCCTTGGACGCATCAATCACCATCACCGCAGAGTCCGCTGCCATCAGAGTACGATAGGTATCCTCGGAGAAGTCCTGATGTCCCGGGGTATCCAAAATATTGATGCAATATCCATCATATTCAAACTGCAGCACGGAGCTGGTAACGGAAATACCTCTTTCCTTCTCTATGCCCATCCAGTCGGATACTGCATGCCTTGCCGTGGCCTTACCCTTAACGCTTCCCGCCAGATTGATGGCTCCTCCATAGAGCAGAAATTTCTCTGTCAATGTGGTTTTACCCGCATCCGGGTGGGAAATAATCGCAAATGTACGGCGGCGATTGATTTCTTCTGTATAGTTATTCATGTTTATGAAAGCCTCCAAAATTTAGTTTCATCACCCCGCCCTCAAATACGGGACGGATACCGAAGTATTGTAACACAGTTGCCCCTATATCTGCAAAGGTTTTTCGTGTTCCAAAATCGGTGGGAATCAAGTTCTTACCATATATCAACAAGGGCACATATTCCCTGGTATGATCGGTGCTTTCCGTATACCCGGGATCACATCCGTGGTCCGCCGTAATCATCAGCACATCTTCGGGACGCATTTTGTCCATAATATCAGGCAGTATGCGGTCGAACGCATTAAGCGCACGGGCGTATCCCGGGATGTCTCTGCGGTGTCCGTATACAGAGTCAAACTCTACAAGATTCACAAAGGCAAGTCCTTCAAAATCCCTTTCTAATAGTCCCAGGGTGACGTTCATACCTTCCTCATTATTCTTCGTAGGAATGCTCTCCGTCAGTCCCTTCCCAGCGAATATATCGGATATTTTTCCAACTCCTATAACATCCTTCCCCGCCGCCTTCATCTGATCCAGCATGGTGTCTGCGGGAGGCAGAATGGAATAGTCATGTCGATTTCCGGTGCGTTTGAAAGTGGCTGCACTTTCCCCCACGAAGGGTCTTGCAATCACACGGCCCACACCTTCCTCGCCCTGCAATAATTCTCTGGCAATCCTGCAGTATGCATATAGTTCATCCAACGGAACCTTCTCTTCATGAGCAGCAATTTGAAATACACTATCCGCCGAAGTATAAACAATCAGATCTCCGGTTCTCAAATGCTCTTCCCCATAATCACGGATGACCTCTGTACCGGAGTAGGGTTTGTTGCAAAGAACACCCCGACCGGTCAATCGCGAGAACTCCTCAATCACCTTTTTCGGGAATCCGTCGGGATATGTGGGCAAAGGATGCGCAGAATAGATGCCTGCAATCTCCCAATGTCCTACTGTAGTATCCTTGCCGCGGGAGCGTTCCTTTAGTCTGGCATAGGAAGCAATGGGGGACAAAAGTTTGTTTCTGTCCAACGCCAAAGCCTCCGCCACGCCACTTATCGAATACAATCCCATTTTTTCCATGTTGGGAATCTTTAACTCTCCGGATTGAAATACAGAGCGCAAAGTGTTCACATTCACATCTCCATATTCACAGGAATCTTCCATGGCTCCTATTCCAAAACTATCAAGCACAATCAAAAATACTCTTTTCATCTTCTGCCCTTCCTATTTCCTTAGAAGTATACCACACTTTCCATTATGGTACAACTGTACTGATGATGACATTCTGCGGCTGTATTTCTGTCTTTCTCACCACAATATCCTCTATTTGCGCCCGCATAATATCGTCCAAAGTTGGCTCATTTACCACTACATCCACAGAGTCCCCATTGATGCTGACCACAATATCGGAATATCCCTTGGCTTCCAACAGAATCTCTGCTGCCGCCTCTTTTTCTGCGACCTGTGTCATTTCTACCATGGCGTCCACAGCGTCCTGTTTATGTGCATCGGTCAGTTCCGCACTATTGATGATTTCCAGCAGAGTCTCTTTGTTTCTGGCTCTGGTCTGCTCCTTCAATAGTTTTGCCTCCGATAGGACAGCCTGTGCGTTAGCCGCAGTAAAAATGGCCTCACCCGGGATTTCACCTGCTTCAGGCGTCTTCTGCACGAGTTGCGTATTTTCTGCTATCCCGGTTCCCTCTGCTGTCAATGTATCGCCACTTTCCAATGTACCATCCGCCACCGTAGTGTCAGTGGCAGACAAATCCATTCCAACGTCCAGATAATCATCTACAATGAAGTTCATATCCGTGTCCAAACTTTCTATCTGCTCAAACTTACCCAGCAAATCTTCATCCGAAATATCCATTAATTCTTCCGCTGTATAGTTTTCCGTGAGAATGTCATCTGAATTCACTTCCTTTGTACCTATCTCGTCTTCCAGGCTGGGTCCTGCAAATTGTAAATACCCTGCAATCGCTATCATTATGGCCAAAGCACTTATCATAAGTTGATTTTTTTTAATTAAAGTTTTCACATTGCATCTCCTCTTTGCGTTTTACTATTTTATTGTATGAACATACTTGTTTCATTATTCCATTTTTACTACCTTCACCTTGTGTGCTTCCAGCCCAAATAAAGCCTGCACAATCTCCACTATGGTACGGTTCACGTTACCGGCTCCGGCTCCCTTGGCCACCACCAGCACACCCTGCACTTTGGGTAAAATGGTTTTTACCACTATGGGGTGTTTCTCGCTGCCGTTGCTTGCATACACGGTATTTTCCTGTGTGGTTTGTTCGCTCACTGTACGCTTCCCGCCCCCAGCGTCAGCTTCACTTGTGGTATTCTTTTGCGAGGATTGTTCTTTTTCTACCACCAGTTCTTCCGTAGCCGTGACGGAAATCATGACCTCCACTGCTCCCACACCGTGGATTTTCGACAGTCGCTCTGCCAATCTTTTTTCCAAATCAGCTATATACTCTGTGGTATATTTTTGCGGGTTATTCCCGTATCCGACCTGTGCCTGTATCTGCTCTGTGACATTTTCTTTTGTACCTCCCGAAGCAATTCCAAGGGTGCTTGAATTGCTTGCTTTTTGTCCGGGCAAAAAACCATTCCCATTTGCAGGAGACGCAATCATAAATAACAGCACTCCACAAAGAATCATAATAATGAGTTTTTGCTTATCCTTTCCGCCTGATTCACCCTGTAGCAGTTCTTTCCAACCTTTTCCCATGCTCCCCCCTAATCTCCCAGTGATATTTCCTCAACAGGGTCGATGACGATATCTTCTTTCTCCCACCCGCCGGCATGTTCCGATTGCTCTCCCCCGGTTAATAGGTTATTCATCACCTCCTGCAGAGATAAACTGCTCTCTTCTCCCCATTCCTGTCCACTATCCGGAATCTGCTTCTCGTTTAGGATTGACTCAATCTCCTCCCATCCATAGTCCGGAGCAAAAGGAACATATTCTGTCACGCCGCCGAGAGGGGATATCAAATAGAGCAAAATCATAATGCTGACCAAAAGTTTCATGTACTTTTCATCGGATTCCTTGGGTCTGAAATGTACAATCATACGGGCGCATATAAGAAATACTCCCATCCTTCCCAAGGTATGAATAAAGCCATCCAACATAACCCTTCCTCCCTAAACCACGCGCCCACTTAACGCAGTCGTCACAGCTATCACAATGAGAAAAAGCAGCATCGCCGTAGCTGTGGTACGAAGCAGCAGTATGCCTGCTTCCCCCACTTTATCGGTACAGGTCGTCAATCGTTTGTCACTAACCACCCCCATAAACGCAGCTGCGCATTTTAAAACTATGGTTATCAAACCGATTTTAAGCAGAGGCACCATACATAAAAACAGCAAGAGAAGTAAAAGCACAATTCCAATGCTGTTTCTGAGCAAAACTGCCGAGCCCAACACTAATTCCACTGCTCCCCCGGCAGCATTTCCAATCCCCGGAATAGCATTCACCAAATTGTGCATGGCAGACATCTTGGCATAATCCAATAACGGTGCTATCAACGACTGGAAAACACTCATTCCCGTCACCACCCACAATGCAATTTTTAATATCCACCCTATCACCTTGGAAATTAGTTCAATCAGCAAAGACAGTTTTTCTTCCACCCAAACACCATTCAAAACCACCATTAGACTATATCCGGTAATCAAGGGTAACACAACTCCCACTAGCACGTACTCTACTCCGTAAACAGCCAAAAGCATCATCTGGTAAGACACCGCTGCAGTAATAGTGCCACCACACACTCCCAAAGCCAGGACATACGCAGGTGCTAACAGTTTCACAAACAATCGGATATGCTCCAATGCCTGCCCGGCTGTGCCATACATTTGATGAAAACTTTCCATCAGCACAGAAATAAATAGTAAGTACATAAAATAAAAACTTAGGTCTGCCACATGGCTGCGGTCAAACATTTCTACAAAATGAGATACTACCGAAGATAGGATTCCCAGCACTAACAACCAAAGGAACAGCCCTTTCAGCCCTGCCAGCTGCCCCATTACATTTTCCTGCAGTTGCGACCACAGGGACGTTACTGCTACAGTGAAATCCCCACTAATGATTTGATTTAAGATTTGCGGAAGGTCGATATTCTCCCCCGGGAAGAGTGCAGCGATTCCTTTTTCAATTTCATCTAATCCGTAGGCATCCCACACCAGATTGTAATCCACTTGTGTTCACCCCCTCAGAGTAACTGTTGTATCTTCTCAATGGTGGCAAACAGTATGGGAATTCCTGCAAACATTACGGACACTTTCCCCAAAAGTTCGATTTGTCCCGCCACAGACTGGTATCCTGCATCCCGACATACCCCGGCACTAAATTCGCAGATATAGGTGATTCCAATTACTTTTAATAATATTGCCAAATATTCTTCTGCTCCACCCAGGTATTCTTTCACTCTTGCAAACTGATATAGCAAAGCCCCCACCTGACGCAGAATAAACGCAAATATAATCAAACTGACAGCCAGTCCCACATAAGTGGCGTATTCCGGTTTTACACTTTTGAACTGAATGGCCACAAGCACACCCACAATTCCCAGAAATGCTATTTTTATCAATTCCGACATTTACCCCTCCGTCTCAAAAGGAAAACAGTGCCTCTATCGTCTCAAACAACTCGTATATGTACGGAACTATCCATGTCAATACCAAAATAAGTCCCGCTAAACTGATGATAAAGGAATGCTCCTCTCGACCGCTGTGCTTTAACACTTGACATAGGATTGTCACCAAAATTCCAACTGCCGCTATCTTAAATATCAGGCCCACACCCATACAGCCCGCCTCCCCGCATTTTTACCACAATATCAACACAAGCAGCAGACCGCTCATTAAACTGAGCCCGGTAACTACTCTGCTCTTATCCCTCTCTTCCTCGTATAGCCGCTGCCGTTCTTGCTGTAACTTCTCAATACTTCTTTTGATGGTTCGTACCTGCGCTTCACTGTCAGCAAAGCCTGTCTTTTGGCTAAAGGCATAAAAATCCTCTATATCTTCAGTTTTTAATGGATACGCGGTCAAAGTCTCAATGGTCTCCTGCCGGAACACTTCTCCAAAATTCTCACCTTCATTGTTCTTCATCCGTTTCGCAACATTTTTCAGTTTTTCTGAAAAAGGCGGTCTGATATGCTCCGCAACCCGTTCGCAACATTGTGGTAGAGAAGATTTTTCATAAGCAATTACTCCCATCAACAGTTCTAAAATCTCTGATAAATCCTGTAACGCATGCATCCTTCCCCGAAAGACGTCCAAAAATCTTTTTCCTATTCCGACGCAACCATAAACGATCAATCCCGCACCTGCAAACTTCAACATCTATCTATCCTGTTTTCTCAATTTTTTCTACAACGCAGTTACCGTTTTTACGGCATAAATAGATCAAAAGCCGAAACACCTTTTCCAGTTCTCCGGCAGAAAACCCGAATCTTCTTTCCACATCTTTTCTGTCTACGCCATGAGCCGTGGCAATGATGTTACACCCGCACACAGAAGCCACTTGCAAAGCCTGAAGTTCTTCCGCGCTACCCAGTTCATCAATGGCAATCACCCTTGGTGACATGGATCGCAAAAGCATCAACATCCCTAATTGTTTTGGGCATCCATCCAGCACATCCGTCCGAACTCCCATATCATTTTGTGGTATTCCCATATAGCACCCCGCTAACTCTGACCGTTCATCCACAACTCCCACAGTCAATCCTTCAGAATACCCATTGCCATCGGAAACCTGCCGAATCATATCCCGAAGAAGTGTCGTCTTGCCACATCCCGGCGGGGAAATGATTAAAGTATTCTGCAACACCCCCCGCTCATATAACAAAGGTACAATGTCATCTGCCGCACCTTTTATCTGATGTGCAATCCGGATATTCAATGCGGACACATTTTTAACGGTACGTATTTCTCCGCCACTCATTACCGTTTCTCCAACGATGCCTACTCTATGTCCGCCCGCCAAGGTCATGTACCCTCTGCGCAATTCGTCTTCGTATGCATAAGGAGAGTAATCACAAATATGTTTTAAGACTGCCCGAACTTCTTTTGAGGATGCACACCTTGCCTTCTGAATATCCCCTGTCCACTCCCCCTGTCCTGTAACAAACCATTCCTTTCCTCTCAGGAGAACAGCTACCGGCTTTTCCGCCCGAAGCCTTATCTCTTGCAGGTGTTCCTGCGCACCACAAACCCGTCCCCAAAGTCCACGGTACTCCCGGGGAAACAATTCCATCAATTCACTTCCCATAACATGTCCTCCCCTTTCTCCAATATATGAGCACCTTCCGAGAAAATGACACAAAAAAAGAATCCTTCACAGGATTCTTTTTTATCAGACTATTCTAAATTTCATCTTTCTTAATATGTCTCTTATAACATGGTTGCTCTCAATTCTTCTCCACTCTTTGAACTTAAATAAGCAGGAGGAATATCAAACACGGTTTTACAGCCCTTTGCGCCCTCTACACCTAGACGGTATGCCGCTCTGGCGTAAGCAACAATAACAGAAGATGTGAACTCCGGATTGGAGTCCAGCTTCAAACTATATTCGATGATATGACTGTTTTCTTTATTCCATCCCGTTTTACCGCTACGAATCACAAAACCGCCATGAGGGATGCCACTGTGGTCCCTTGCCAATTCTTCTGCAGAAATGAAATGCACGGTGGTATCATAATCTGCAAAATAATTAGGCATGGTTTTAATCTCTGTCTCAATACGTGCCAAATCTGCACCTTCAGACGCCACTACAAAGCATTCCCGCGTGTGTTTCTGTCTGGTGGTGAGTTCAGGTTCTGCGCCACTGCGCACCGCCGCAAGCGCCTCCTCTACCGGTATGGTATACTGTCTTGCATCCAATACGCCATCTATACGGCGAATGGCATCCGAATGTCCTTGGCTGACACCTTTTCCCCAGAAGGTGTAATCTGCTCCTTCCGGTAACACCGCAGACGCATAAAGGCGATTCAAAGAAAACATGCCCGGAT
Source organism: Lachnospiraceae bacterium (assembly GCA_017397645.1). Classification (GTDB taxonomy): domain Bacteria; phylum Bacillota; class Clostridia; order Lachnospirales; family Lachnospiraceae; genus Acetatifactor. The sequence continues at coordinate 48,892 of JAFQIE010000016.1, forward strand.
CCCAGCCGGTGGAAATCACAGCCACCTTACCACTTTCCTTTGCAGCCTTGTCCACGCGATCAAAATGCTCAGGAATCTTTGCATGGGTATCAAAACTGTCTACCACATGAAAATAGGATGCATACTCCGCTGTCTGCTTGGGTAAATCAGTTGCACTACCACCGCAAAGAATCAAGACATCAATCTCATCCTTCTTGGCAGGTGCCTCTTCTGCACGATATACGGGCACACCTTCCGTCAATATCTTTACAGTTGCAGGATCGCGGCGAGTGAACACAGCCTTTAACTCCATATCCGGATTTTGTCTGATGGCACACTCAATGCCACGGCCCAAATTACCATATCCCATAATACCAATTCGTATCATTCTCTTAAACCACCTTTGATTGTTTTTATAATTAACTATTCTTCATAACCACCAAATCAATACAATCTCCCACATGCTCGCAAGCGTCTGCACAAGCCTCCAGACGGTCAAAAATCTTACGCCATGAAATGATGTCTAATACATCCGTAAATCTGGAATTCAACAGTTGCGTGTAGTCCACATAGAGAATATCGCATTCCTCCTCTACACGATTCAGGTCTACCACCATCTTTAAAAGTTTTTCCGGCTTCTTAAAATTAGAAAACTCCGCAACCATCGCATTCATCAGAGCGCAGCATTCTACAATTTTCTTGGCAAACGTAACTGCCTCCGGAAGCATTTCCTTAACATTATACATATAAAACACCTGCAACACTTCTTCAATAGCGTCAGAAACCTCATCAATACTCTGACTAATCAAGGATAAATCCTCTCTGTCCACAGGAGTCACAAATGCTTTTGCCAATGCAGAAGTCATCTCGTGCTTTTTAAGGTCTCCACTATGTTCAAATTCATGCATGATTTGGAGCATTCCTCTTAAACCTTCAAACTTATAATCAGACAGGCATTTTACCAAATAATCAGCCGCCTTGCAGGAATACTCTGTTGCCTGGGTCAAATTTTCAAAATAAAAACGATCTGCTTTAGATGCCATTTTTTCTTTCTCCTCGTCTTATACAAAAATTGATGGGAAATATTTCTATCCCTTTAGAAAATCCACATAAACAGTTTTGTCATCAAAAATCCAATCAATCCGCATCCGGGGAAGGTCAACACCCATGTGAGGCACATTTCCTTCACCACTCCTAAATTGATAGCCTTAATACTCTTCACTGCACCAACGCCCATAATCGCCGTGGTCTTTGCGTGTGTGGTAGATACCGGCAAACTTAACAAAGAACAGAGCAGCAAGGAAGTAGACGCTGATAAATCCGCCGAGAATCCCTGATACTTTTCCAGTTTTACCATATCCATACCCACAGATTTGATAATCTTCTTTCCGCCGATGGCCGTACCAACGGCCATGATTACGGCACACATCACCATAATCCAAGTTTCCGGATGCAAGTCCTTAGGAATACTCTGCCCCTGAGACATAAACAGGCACAGAATAATGATACCCATAAACTTCTGTCCATCCTGAGCACCATGCATAAACGCCGAGTAAGCCGCGCCAAAAATCTGTGCATATTTAAAGACAGGCTCCGTTTTTCTTCTTTCTACACGATAAAAGGCTTTGGTCACCAGCTTACAAACCAGCCAACCAAATCCAAATCCAAGGGTTACGGAAACCACGATACCATATAACACCTTCACCCATTCTGCGCCATTGACACCTTGCATACTACCGTGTAATGCAATGGCACTGCCGGAAAGCCCTGCAATTAAAGCGTGGCTTTCACTGGTAGGAATCCCAAAAAAGAAAGCAGCCGTAGCCCAGGTCACAATGGCAAACATCGCTGCGCTCAACGCTATGGTTGCCGTCCTGGGATCATTTCCAAAATTCACCATCTTTGTAATGGTCTCTGCCACCTTAGGGCTAAGTAAAGTCATGACATAGACCCCTAAGAAATTAAACACAGCCGCCATCACAATAGCAGCTCTGGCAGACATACACCTGGTAACCACGCAAGTTGCAATGGCATTCGGTGCATCTGTCCAACCATTCACAAGGATTACTCCCAAGGTTAGGAAAACAGCCACCATAAGTAAGGGATTTGCTACCATCTGTCCCCAAAAGTAAGACAATGATAAATCCATGTTTCTCACCTCCAAAAATTTTACTCCCACGTTAGTATATCATACAAATTTCAACATACACAAGAAATTTGTATTTCAATCTTCTCTTTTTTTATTCTGATGCCAACATATGATTCCATTTTCCGTTTTATTTAACCAAACACTTCCCCTCGTCCTTGCATTCTTCGCCACAATATACTATAATAGTCCTCAATTTGACATCTCTGTATAGGGAGGAGGATTTATGGTTATTACAGAACTATTAGTATTGGCCATCGGCTTAAGCATGGACGCCTTTGCCGTTTCGATTTGTAAAGGTCTTTCCACAACCAAAACAAGCGTTTCCCATATGGCCAAATGTGGCATTTGGTTCGGTGGATTTCAGGCGTTGATGCCTCTCCTTGGTTATTACCTTGGGAATATGTTTTCTGTCTATATTAAAGCCGTGGACCACTGGATTGCTTTTCTGCTACTGGCTCTGATTGGAACCAATATGCTCAAAGATGCATTTTCGAATGAGTGCGACTGTTGCAATGAAGGTAATGCCGATTTTTCTATAAAAACCATGTTTACCATGGCCGTAGCAACCTCCATTGACGCATTGATGGTTGGTGTTTCCCTGGCAATGGCCGGAAATGTCAATATCTGGGCTGCTGTCGCATTGATTGGCATAGTCACTTGTCTTCTCTCCGCTTTCGGCGTAAACGCCGGCAGCATCTTCGGAAATCGCTTTGGTGCAAAAGCACAGATTGCGGGTGGTGTCATACTGATTCTTATCGGATTAAAAATACTGTTGGAGCATTTGGGCATCATAAAATAAGGATACAAACAAAAATCACACCAAAAAACCTCGATTCAAATTCTTTTGAACCGAGGTTTTCATTTACTTTAATTTAATTCATTGTAGAATTTATTTGGATAATTTCTTCTTAATAGTCATCACCAAAGAAGTAACAGATACTGCCACAAGCACAACGCTCAATGCTAAGCTTATGTACCACATATTACCCATCTGCATTACCTTCTGCGTCAAGAATTGCAGAATACCAATGATACCTGTCGCTAACGGGAAGAAAATCATCCATTCATTCTTAAAGATCAAAATCATAATAACGGAAACCACTCCAAGAACCAAAACAAGAGCAGCCTCTGTAATGAAATCATTTACCTTGGGTTTCGCAATGTCAAGAGCCTCACCAAAATCCTTAGTCAATTCTCTACACTCAAAAGGTAACCAAACATATTTTGCAATAGAAGCGGTAGCCTCTACTGTAGTCTCAACACCGTCTACCTTCTCTTCTTTCTGGTAAGACCAGAAAGGAACAAACTGAAGTGCCACCAAAACAACGACCAATACGATAGCCGCTAAATTAAAAACTTTCACATGATTCTTCAACATATCCGTACTTCCTCCAATAATTAAATATTCATCGTAATAATAAGTTAGAACACTTAATACATAATACCCCTAATTTCACCGAACTGTCAATACCTTATAGGAACTTTTATGCACAAACCCGCCAACAAAAAAATCCCGGATGCCCATAGACACCCGGGATAAATTCATTTTCGAAGATTTCTTACTCTTCTTTTGCCTTACCTACTACAAGGTTTACGATAATACCAAGTATCAAAGCACATGCGATGGAGGTCAAGGTCACCTTACCAAAGGATACGCTCAATCCGCCGATACCGGTAATGAGGATGGTAGAAACAACGAACAGATTCTTGCTCTGTCCCAAATCCACCTTCTGAACCATCTTCAAACCGCTAACTGCGATAAATCCGTACAACGCAGTACAAACACCGCCCATGACACAGTTAGGAATGGAAGCCAAGAAGGTTACAAAGGGACCAAAGAAGGAAATCACCATACACATAATTGCTGCAGTGGTAATAGTGATTACGGAAGCATTACGGGTGATAGCCACACAACCAACGGACTCGCCGTATGTGGTGTTAGGACATCCACCGAAGAATGCACCTGCCATAGAACCAACACCATCACCCAGCAATGTACGATGCAAACCGGGCTCTTCCAACAAATCCTTGCCGATGATACTGGACAGGTTCTTGTGGTCAGCAATGTGCTCAGCAAACACTACGAAAGCAACGGGCACATAAGCCACTGCTACTGTTGCAATGAACGCAGGATCCACTGCCTGAATGCCCTCTCCCAACTGCAGGAAAGTGTATTCCGGCATCTTAAGAATCGTCATATTGGCAAATACAGAGAAGTCAATCACCTGCAAAGCAGCATTGTCAGTAAAAATACCAATCACGGTAAAAATGGTAGCAACAACATAACCTACCAGGATACCAAGCACAAAAGGAATCAGCTTCATCATCTTCTTGCCATATACGGAAAACATGATAACTGCAAACAAAGTGATTAAACCACAAATCAATGCAACATAGGGGCTACAACCTACCACTCTACCAGTCTTCAAATCACCAACAGCGTTACCTGCCAAAGAAAGACCGATAATCGCAACGGTGGGTCCGATTACTACAGGAGGCATCAATTTGTTTACCCACTGTACGCCAACCAACTTGATGATGATAGCGATAATTACATAAACAAGACCTGCCATAAAAGCACCGATAATCAAACCAACGTGGCCGGCTGCGGCAGAAGTTGCGCCTGCAAAAGCAGCGCTCATAGAACCTAAGAAAGCAAAGGATGAACCCAGGTAAACAGGGCTCTTAAAACGGGTAAACAACTGATAAACAAGTGTACCCACACCGGCACCGAACAGCGCGGCGGACTGACTCATGCCATTTCCGATAATTGTGGGAACGGCAATCGTTGCTGCCAAAATTGCCAACACCTGCTGGAATGCAAAAACAAGCAGCTGAGGAAACTTTGGTTTGTCTTGGATGTTGTAAACCAAATTCATAGAACACCTCCGTAAAGTATATTTTGTCTAATTATAGCACCCGCTTTGTATAAAATCAATATAAAATAATCGTAAAATACCTATATCTTGTGTTTAATTACAAAAATAACCCCCACCAATAGTGATAGGAGTTACAGTCTCAAATATTCAAAAATGCTTTTGTCAGGTTAACAATCGTTTGCATTTCTCCCTCTTTTTTGAAACGATGGTCTGCACCGGGCATTGTTTTTAAGCAAACTCTGTTCTGCGACTCTACAAAGGCATCAATGTCAGAAGGCGGAACGATATCGTCACAATCACCATGTATAACAAGAATAGGTTGAAGAATTTGCCTGTTTCCAATCGCTTCTTGGGACATTAAATCTTCATAAAAAGAATAAGGCAGGTTGATGGGGCGCTCAAACCCGCATTTTATATAATTCATTTTTTTGAAATCGTCGGCACTTATCTCAAGCACATTTTCAAGCAGAATTTTAGGCATTGTAACCGCAGGAGCTCTTAACACAATTGGAATATCAGGAAGTTTACGGGCACTAAGCAACGTGATATATCCGCCAAAGCTGGTGGCAAAGATACTTTTACCTGCACTCGGATATTGATTCGAAACATATTCGACCACCGTACATAAATCATTTATACAATTATGGACAGTGAGCATCTCCTCACCTACAGGACTATCCCCGTGAGCCGGGAAATCAAAAGAAATAACAAAGCTGTTGGACAAGCAAAATGTTGCCGCTAACTTTTCAATCATCGAGCTTTCTTTATCTCCCGCAAAACCGTGCACACCGATTATAACGTTGTCTATACATCCATCATCCGGCATAAAGGTTTTACATCTTATTTTGTATTGTTTTTTAATGGAAAAATATTCTGTTTTCATGGCTCCACTTCTCACATTTGCAAATTTATTCTCAGCAAACGCACTGGGCTACTGAAGTTCTCTCTTTTAGGCGGTGGCAAGACATTATTGCCCTCAATGCCTAATTTTTGACCCTTCATTACCAATTTTAGGTGATAGCGACACTTTTTAGCTTCCAACGCCTAATTTTGGGCGCTTCGTTGCCGATTTTAGACAATAACGACACTTTTTAGCTTCCAACGCCTAATTTTGGGCGCTTCGTTGCTGATTTTAGGCAATAGCAGCGCTTTTTAGCTTCCAATACCTAATTTTTATCTTTTTGTTTTCACTTTTAGGTAACAGCCGGAGTTTTCCGACTCTAACACCTAAGAAATGCAGCAAAACAGGCCCAGCATCAAACTTACCGGGCCTGTAACTGTTTTACGAACACCTAATGTTATTCTAAGGGAATAACTCTACTTAATAAACCTAATTATTTAGAAGCAATTGCAGCCTGTGCAGTATAGCATCAAGGGATGACTTTTTACCACACTTACCAACGGTTGTGATTATACCATTCTGATTTTCGTTTTTCAATAGGTTCGGGAAATATTGTTGTAATTCAGTCAAACCGATTACATCCCCGA
>JAFQIE010000017.1 GCA_017397645.1 Lachnospiraceae bacterium
CCAATGGTAATTTCAGCTGACGGGTGGTATAATTACCATTGGTATTAATTGTTAGTTGCATAACTAATTATACCAAAAAATCGCTGAAGTCTCTACGACCTCAGCGATTTTTCTTTTAGGGGAGTTTTTTTACAGCCCCTTGATCATACCTAATTAATACTAAAACAATTCAGAAATCAGGTATTGGTAAATATCCTGATTTTTCTTTTGCCAATTGTCGCAGATGGATGCGGCAATTTCTTCGGTGGGAACGGACATGGTCAAGTCCACCAGATTCACGCCACGTTCCTTGACAATCAGATGTGCATCGTATTCACCGCTGGTGGATTTGTAATAATCCCCCAGTACGGAGACCTCGTTGCGCAAGGTGTATTCGTTTTCGCGGAAGAACTCATTGATATCAAATTTGATGGCGTCGCTGATGCGGTTTTCAAAGAATGTCAATGTCTCCAAGCCCTCCGGGGTGATGGAGAGATGGGTGCGGTTACGAATGGTTTCAGAAGAAATCAAGGAAGCATTCGTCAACTCGTTGATTACCTGCTGCAGCGTCAAGAAGTTGGTATATTCTTTTTCTAATATAAAATCACTGACCTGGGCGGTGGTCATGGGAAAGGTCACCCTGTTCAGCATGTAAAGTACAATTAATTTATATAGTGTTAAGGGGTCTTGTAACATAACTACCTACCTTTCTGTCGGTGCCTTGTGCGGAAAATATATTTGGTCATAATCTGGATCGGTCTGCCCGGTAACAGAATAATCTATTTCTGTTCCGGGGAATTTGACCAAAGAGAACCCTGGCAGACTCCGTTTTCCCGCATCTTTTTGTGTAGTGTATTGAGGACATCGCGTTTATTGCCGCTCCAAAGCGGCGCAATTAGGATTTTTTTAGGGCCGTCACCGGTAACCCTGTGGATGACGATGCCGGGATCCAAATGCGCTAAACACATTATTAGAATATCCAAATAGGATTCTTTTGTCAATGCAGGGAATACACCTTGTCGATACAACCCGGCCAAGTCAGTGCCCTCTAAAACATGAAGCAGTTGGAGTTTTACGCCAAAGGGTTTCCAAACATTGAGATATTGGATGGTTTGCAACATTTGATCCGTGTTTTCTCCGGGAAGGCCCAGAATAACATGGACAATGAATGGAAGGCCTCGCATTTTTAGATTTCTGCAGGCTTCTTCGAATGTGGAGAGGGGATAACCACGGCGGATGAAACGGGCAGTTTCCTCATGTATGGTTTGCAGGCCCAACTCAATCCAAACGAATTTGTTTTCAAACTCATTTTGTAAGGACGAGAGCAAATCCAACACATCAGTGGGCAAACAATCGGGTCTGGTGGCGATAGAAATACCGCATACATAGGGATGAGAAAGTGCCTGTGTGTATATCTCCCGTAAGTATTCTACAGGTGCGTAGGTATTGGTGTATGCTTGAAAGTAGGCGATGATGCAGGGCGTATGTTGAAGGGAAAACTTTCGGGAAAGCAATCGAATACCCTCCGTCAGTTGATGGTCAATATCCCTGCTTGTTGTGGCAGCACAATCGTCACTTCCGCCTATTGGTACAGCAAAGTCTCCACTTCCTCCGGCACTGCAAAAGATACAGCCGCGGTGGTCCAACTTTCCATCCCGGTTAGGACAGGTCATATGGGCATCCAATGCCACTTTATAGCATTTATAGCCAAAATTGTTTTTGCAGTAAGCATCCAATGTGTAATAAGGTTTCCCTAACCAGTTACTGTGCATTGCGTATTCCTTATCTTGAAATATCAAATGATTTTCACCCTAATATAATAGAATCAGAAGGGTTGCTTTTATCATATATCAGAACCGTCTTTTTCGCAAGAATCAAGGAGTATTCGGTTCAAATAGTAAAAAGACTTTTTCGTTCAAAAAAATGGGTATTCCTATTTTTGAAAAGTTGTATTATAATATATCTGTATCGTTCAATCTCACTTTCGTGAGAGGGGCCCGTCATACTTGTGACGAATCGGGCCAAATTTCCCATTTACTGAAGAGCATAAGGAGGATTTTATGAGAGAAAAATATGAATCATTAGCTTTATTGCAATTGAAGGAGTTGGCCAAAGTTCGTGGCATCAAAGGTGTGTCCACTATGAACAAAGGCGAACTGGTTGAAGCAATGCTTGCGGAAGATGAAAGAGTCAAGAAGGCAGAACAGGAGGCGAAGACCCCGGCTACAGAGAATCGTGTAACAGAAGTCAAATCTGCGGAGGCGCGTGTAGATGAAGGCGCTGCAAAAACAAGCGAAGAGGCACCTACACCCAGACGGCCCATGGATGTATATGATGAAAAGAATTATCCCAAGGAGTTGGATAGCGGCGAGGAGGCTTCCGGTATTTTAGAGGTAATGCCGGACGGATACGGTTTTATCCGTAGTGAGAATTACATGCCCGGTGACAGTGACGTGTACGTAGCACCCAGCCAAATCAGACGCTTCGGTTTGAAGACGGGTGATATCCTGGTGGGAAATAAGAGAGTGAAAACCCAGCAGGAAAAGTTCAGTGCCCTTCTTTATATTAAGAGTGTTAATGGCTATACCACAGAGCAGACTATGAAACGCCATTCTTTTGATGACATGACACCTATTTTCCCGGATGAGAGAATCCGTTTGGAGACGCCCGGCAGTAGTGTGGCCATGAGAGTGATGGATTTGGTAAGTCCCGTAGGTAAGGGACAGCGTGGTATGATTGTTTCCCCGCCCAAGGCAGGTAAGACGACCCTGTTAAAGGAAGTGGCAAAGTCCATCCTTCGCACCAATCCCAAAATGCACATGTTAATCTTGTTGATTGATGAGCGCCCTGAGGAAGTGACGGATATCAAAGAAGCCATCATTGGAAATAATGTGGAAGTCATTTATTCTACTTTCGATGAATTGCCTGAGCACCACAAAAGAGTATCCGAGATGGTAATTGAAAGAGCAAAACGTCTGGTAGAGCATGAAGAGGATGTGGTGATTCTTTTGGACAGTATTACTCGACTCGCCAGAGCCTACAATATGGTGGTTCCGCCCAGTGGACGTACCCTTTCCGGTGGTTTAGACCCCGCTGCTTTGCATATGCCCAAGAGGTTCTTTGGTGCAGCCCGTAATATGAGAGAGGGCGGAAGCTTGACCATCTTGGCAACTGCGCTTGTTGACACAGGCAGCAAGATGGATGATGTGGTGTATGAGGAATTCAAGGGAACCGGTAACATGGAAATGATTCTGGATAGAAAACTTTCCGAGAAGAGAATTTTTCCTGCCATTGATTTGGCAAAATCCGGCACCCGAAGAGAAGATTTGCTTTTGCAGCCGGACGAACTGGAAGCCATCAATATCATGCGTAAGGCGTTGAACGGATTGAAAGCTGACGAGGCCACCGACCGTATTTTGGACATGTTCTCCAGAACCCGCAATAATGTTGAGTTTGTTGATATGGTAAAAAAGAATAAATTTATTTAAAATAGGTCTTGAAATCAAAAAAATGATATGATACAATGCTTATGCTGTCTGTGGTTCCATAGGCAGTGTGGATGAGAACAAAAAATAACGTAATGATTATAGAGAGGTGAACACAATGAAAGAAGGAATCCATCCTGAGTACTATCAGGCAACAGTAACTTGTAACTGTGGTAACACTTTTGTAACCGGTTCTACAAAGCCTGAGATTCACGTGGAAGTTTGCTCTAAGTGCCATTCATTCTACACAGGCCAGCAGAAAGTAGCAAGAGCTGACGGACGTATCGAGAAGTTCAACAGAAAATACGGCGTTCAATAAGAAAGCAAGCAAAGGTTGAGGTGTTAGAATCTCAACCTTTTGTTCATTTACGGGGTGAGGAGACACTATGAAAAAATGTAAAATATATTCCGGTATTGGTGGACAGGCTGTTATCGAAGGCGTGATGATGAAAAACAAGGACAAATACGCCGTGGCTGTCCGTAAAGATAATGGTGATATTGCCGTGGAAGTGGATCACTTTTCCGGCGTTATGAATGGTAATAAATTCCGGTCGCTTCCCTTTGTGAGAGGCGTGTTTAATTTTGTGGAATCCTTGATGCTGGGGATGCGTAGCATCAATATGTCCGCAGAGGTTTCCATTGAGGAAGAAATTGATTCTGATAAGGCACAGAAGGACAGTAAGATTATGACAGGTGTCATCACTGCAATTTCCGTGATTTTTGCAGTGGCACTTTTTATCGTTTTGCCCTATTATCTATCCACACTATTTGAAGGCATTGTGGTGAGTAAGTCCTTGATTGCCATTTTGGAAGGGGTGCTTCGTATTGCAATATTTTTGCTCTATGTCACCGCCATCAGCGCAATGGATGATATCAAGAGGCTGTACCGTTATCATGGCGCAGAGCACAAATGCATTAACTGTATTGAGAAGGGTCGTCCCCTGACGGTGAGAAATGTGATGCGTAGTTCCAGAATTCACAAAAGATGCGGCACCAGTTTCATGTTTTTTGTGCTGTTTGTGAGCATTATCCTGTTTTTCTTTATCCGTGTGGAAAACCCTGTGTACAGAGTGGGCTTGCGTATTCTTTTGATGCCCTTGGTGGCAGGTATTTCCTATGAAATCATCCGGTGGGCCGGTACCAGCAACAACATCTTCGTCAGATTGATTTCTGCACCGGGTATGTGGATCCAGAGGATGACCACTAAGGAGCCTGACAAGGAAATGGTGGAAGTGGCCATAGCGGCTGTGGAAGCAGTGTTTGACTGGAAACAGTTCTTGAAGGAGAATTTTGATTACGAAGATCCTGAGGAAGTGCCTAAGCAAGAGCAACCTGCGGAAGAGCAGCCTGTGGAAGAGCAACCCGCAGGAGAAGAGCAGCCTGAAGCACAGGATGAATTGCCGGAAGGATTTGAGGCTTTATGACCTACAGGGAATTATATCTACAGGGACAGGAAGCCTTAAAGTGTGCAGATATAGAGGAAGCTTCTCTGGATGCCAGATTATTACTTGAATATGTTTGCGGTACCACAAGAAATGAATTGCTTCTTGGTGGGGAACGCGAGGTGACAGAGGGACAGATTGCGCAGTATTTGCATTTCATCGGAAGCAGAGCGAAACACATTCCGCTACAACATTTAACAGGGACCCAGAACTTTATGGGGCTGGATTTTAAGGTAAATGAGCATGTGCTGATACCCAGGCAGGATACTGAAATACTGGTAGAGGAAGCCATGAAGCATCTACATGATGGTATGCGGATACTGGACATGTGTACGGGCTCCGGTTGTATTTTGATTAGTTTATTGCATTACTCTAATGATTGTACCGGTGTGGGGGTGGATATATCCGCAGAAGCACTGACGGTAGCAAGGGAGAATGCAGACCGGTTGTTAAAGGGCAAAGCGGAGAAGATTTCCTTTGTAGAAAGTGATTTATTTGAAGATGTGGAAGGACAGTTTGACCTGCTTGTGTCAAATCCTCCATATATATGTAGTAAAGTGATTGAAACCTTGATGCCGGAGGTGCGGGAGCACGAGCCCCTATCCGCATTGGATGGGACGGAAGATGGCTTGTATTTTTACCGCCGTATCGTGGCAGAAAGTGGGAAATATCTTGTCCCCGGTGGTGTACTGATTTTTGAAATTGGTTATGACCAGGGGAAGGCAGTGAGTGACCTTATGATACAAGCAGGCTACAGGGAGGTTCAAGTGTTGCAGGATTATGCAGGTTTGGACAGAGTGGTCTGTGGAATTAAGAGTAGAAAGTAGTATGGAGATTAGATATGTTTGATAAGTTAGAAGATTTACTAATCCGATTTGAGGAAATCATGGGTGAATTGAATGAGCCCACGGTAACCGGCAATCAGGAGCGTTTCCGCAAGCTGATGAAAGAGCAGAGTGATTTAACTCCCATTGTGGAAGCGTACAAGGAGTATAAAAAATGTAAGCAGGATATCGAGGACTCTCTGGTGATGCTGGAGGAGGAAAGCGATGAGGATATGCGCGAAATGCTGAAGGAAGCTTTGAATGACAGCAAGAAGCGCGTGGAAGAATTGGAACAGGAGATGAAGGTTCTTCTGTTGCCTAAGGACCCTAACGATGAAAAGAACGTTATCGTGGAAATCAGGGCCGGCGCAGGCGGAGATGAGTCCGCACTTTTTGCGGCAGAAGTGTATCGCATGTATGTACACTACGCAGAAGGTCAGCGTTGGAGGGTGGAAACCATGAACGTGGACGAAATCGGCATCGGTGGTATGAAGGAAGTACAGTTCATGATTACCGGACAGGGTGCTTATTCCAAAATGAAATATGAGAGCGGTGTTCACCGCGTACAGCGTGTGCCTGCAACCGAAAGTGGCGGACGCATCCATACTTCCACCATCAGTGTGGCGGTAATGCCTGAAGTAGACGAGGATATCGATATTGTCATCGATGAAAAAGATATCCGCATCGATGTCATGCGTGCTTCCGGTAACGGCGGACAGTGTGTCAACACGACAGACTCGGCAGTACGTTTGACCCATTATCCTACAGGTATCGTGGTGTACAGCCAGACGGAGAAGTCCCAGTTGCAGAACAAGGCGAAGGCATTTGCCCTGCTGAAAGCAAAACTCTATGATATAGAACAACAGCAAAGACATGACGCAGAGTCTGAAATGCGCCGCAGCCAGATTGGTACGGGAGACCGTTCCGAGAAGATCCGTACCTACAACTTCCCCCAGGGACGTGTGACGGATCATCGTATCAACTTAACCTTATACAAGTTAGATAAGATTATGAATGGAGACATTGAAGAAATCATAGATGCCTGCATTGCAGCGGACCAGGCAGCAAAGTTGGCTAAGATGAACGAGAATTAAAGTGTCTCATTCAAAAGGAATACAGATATGAAAATGATTGAATTACTTCAGAAAGACACCTTGTCAATTTCATTTGAGGTGTTTCCGCCTAAGACGGATTCAACCTTTGATAGCGTAAAAGTTGCAACGGAAGAAATTGCAAAACTGCGCCCTGCGTTTATGAGTGTTACCTATGGCGCCGGTGGGGGCACCAGCAGATACACCCTTGATATTGCAAAGAATATCAAGGAACTTTATGGTGTTCCGACCTTGGAGCATTTGACCTGTGTTTCTTCGTCCAGAGAAATGGTGAGGGAGAAAATCGCAGAGATTCAGGCGGCAGGGATTGAGAATGTCATGGCGTTGCGTGGAGATATCCCCAAGGAATTGCAGAATGTAGACCGGAGCCGTTGGGATTATCAGCATGCCATAGAGCTGGTTCGTGAACTGAAAGAGTCAGGTGCTGATTTTTGTATCGGTGGTGCCTGCTACCCGGAGATACATCCGGAGAGTGTGAACCAAAAAGAAGACATTCATTATTTGAAGGAAAAAGTGGACGCGGGCTGTGAGTTTTTGACTACCCAGATGTTTTTTGATAATAACCTGTTCTACAATTTCCTATATAAAATCAGGGAGGCGGGCATCACTGTACCTGTGATTCCCGGTATTATGCCCATTACAAATGCGAACCAGGTGGCAAGAGCCATCCAGTTGTCCGGATCCTTTATGCCGCAGCGTTTTAAGAGTCTGGTGGATAAATTCGGGTCGGACCCGGCAGCCATGAAACAAGCGGGCATTGCATACGCTACAGACCAGATTATAGATTTGTATGCCAACGGCATCACCAACGTGCATGTGTATTCCATGAACAAACCTGATGTGGCTGAAAAAATACAGGCTAATCTGTCTGATATATTAGGGAAATGAGTCAAGTGATTTTCGTAAAAACTTATGAAGAACCCATATTTTGCGAACGTGAAATTTTGCGGTACGCAGGGTGTAAGAAAGCAGATGTAGGGATGGAAGCGCTTCTCAAGGAGTGTATTGAGGAAGCGAGAGAAAAACTGACATACAAAGTATGTTACATAGAACTGCCGGTGACCATAGAAGAGCATACTTGCGACTTCGATGTGTTTCGTGTGCAGTCCGAAAAATTGACACGATACCTTCGGGTGTGTGATAGAGCCGTCGTCTTTGCTGCCACGGTGGGAGTGGAAATGGACCGCCTGATAGCAAAGTATAGTCGCCTTTCGCCTTCGAAGGCTTTGTTTTTTCAAGCGTTGGGTGCAGAACGGATAGAAGCTTTATGTGATAGATTCTGTGAGGATATGGCGACGCAGTTTGGTCAAAAAGCACTCTCACGATTTAGTCCCGGGTATGGAGACTTGCCGTTGTCCTGTCAGAAGGATATTTTTTCGGTGCTTGACTGTGAGAGAAAGATAGGGCTTACACTCAATGACAGTCTCTTGATGTCGCCTACGAAATCCGTCACGGCATTTATGGGTATTGGTGGAGATGATGGGCCTCACATACATAAGTGTAGTGCCTGCGATATGAAAAATTGTGCATTCAGAGGTATGTTATGAAGTTTAGAGAATTCTTAAAAGAGAATATGGTTTATCTTGATGGCGGTATGGGGACATTGCTTCAAGAACGTGGATTAAAGCCCGGCGAGTATCCCGAAAGATGGAACATTACGCATTCGGATGTGATAACTGAGATACATAGAGCGTATTATTGTGCGGGCAGCAATGTGGTGTCCACCAATACTTTTGGTGCCAATGTGTTGAAGTTTACGGAAGAAGAATTAGACACTATTGTGAAGGCCGCAGTGGGCAATGCATATGCGGCAAAAGCTTCCGTCGAGGAAGACGTGCCGAGGTTTGTTGCACTGGACATCGGCCCTACGGGGAAGCTTCTGAAGCCTTTGGGGGATTTGGATTTTGAAGATGCGGTGGAAGTGTTTGCAAAGACCATCAGACTTGGTGTGAAATATGGTGTTGACCTTATTTTTATAGAAACCATGAACGACAGTTATGAGACCAAGGCGGCTTTGTTGGCGGCTAAGGAAAACAGTGACCTGCCTGTTTTGGTTTCCAACGCCTATGGGGAGGATGGCAAGTTGATGACCGGTGCTACTCCTGCAGCCATGGTGGCAATGTTGGAAGGCATGGGCGCTGATGCCATCGGTGCCAACTGTTCCTTGGGTCCCCGTCAGTTGCGTGGCGTTGTGGAGGAACTGTTGCAAAAAGCTTCCGTTCCGGTGATACTTAAACCCAATGCAGGGCTTCCCAGAGCCGTGGATGGAAAGACCGTGTTTGACGTGACCCCGGATGATTTTGCATTGGAAGTGGCATCTCTTATGAAAGAGGGCGTTCGTGTGGTGGGTGGTTGCTGCGGCACCACACCCGCTTACATCGAAGCATTGCACAGCGAAACTGCTCAGTACCGGCCCAAGCCTGTAGAAATCAAAAACATCACGGTGATTTCTTCCTACACACATGAGGTTGAGTTTGATACTACCCCTGTTTTGATTGGGGAAAGAATCAATCCTACGGGTAAAAAAAGATTTAAACAAGCCTTGCTTGAAAACGATATTGACTATATTCTGGCAGAGGGTGTGAACCAGCAGGAGAAAGGTGTCCACGTCCTAGATGTCAACGTGGGACTTCCGGATATAGATGAAACTGTCATGCTGAAGAATGCGGTTTGCGAGCTGCAGACCGTGACAAACTTGCCCCTGCAGATAGACACAGCCGATGTGACAGCTATGGAGGCGGCACTGCGCCGTTATAACGGAAAGGCGATGATCAACTCCGTGAATGGCAAGCAGGAGAGTCTGGAAACTGTTTTTCCGTTGGTGAAAAAATATGGTGGTTTAGTGGTTGCACTGACCTTGGACGAGAACGGTATTCCTGCCACGGCTGAAGGACGGGTGAAGGTGGCTGAAAAGATTCTTGCGACCGCGGAAACCTATGGTATTTCTAAAAAGGATATTATTTTTGACACCCTGGCGATGACAGTTAGTGCAGATAACTCGGCAGCCCTTGCTACATTAGGGGCATTACGAACCATCAAGACACAATTAGGTTGCCACACCTCTTTGGGTGTTTCTAATGTTTCCTTTGGCCTGCCTGCACGCGATGCCATCAATAGTGTGTTTTTTGCCCTGGCTCTGGAAAACGGGCTCTCAGCAGCCATTATGAATCCCTATTCAGTGGATATGATGAAAACCTACTATGCCTATAAAGCCCTAAAGGGGATGGATGAGAATTGTGCGGCTTATATTGACAAGGCAGGAGAGTTTCAATCCTTACAGGTGAAAGTGGATGGTGCAACCGATATAGCAGTGTCAGGACAGATGGGCAAAAGTGCTACAGAAATACAACTCTCCGTAGAAGCCCAAGCATCTCAGTTGCAGTATGCTATCACCAAAGGCAGAAAAGAAAAGGCAGGAGACCTGACCAGGGAACTGCTCCTTTCCATGCAGCCTTTGGATATCGTAAATGGTGAGATTATTCCGGCCCTGAACATTATGGGCAAAGGATTTGAAGAAAAGACCGTTTATTTGCCCCAGCTACTTCAAAGCGCAGAAGCAGCGAAAAGCGCTTTCGAGGCGATTAAGAGCCATATGTCCGGTTCCGAGAAAACCGCTGACAAGGGCACCTTTGTGATTGCAACCGTGCACGGAGATATTCATGATATTGGGAAAAATATTGTAAAGCTATTGTTGGAAAACTATGGATATCACGTGGTGGATTTAGGTAAAGATGTGCCTCCTGAGGAGATTCTTCAAAAGGTTGTGGAACTTCATGCACCTTTGGTGGGTCTCAGCGCACTTATGACAACCACCGTTCCTGCCATGGAAGAAACCATCCGTATGTTAAAGAAACAAGCCCCTTGGTGTAAAGTGGTTGTGGGTGGTGCAGTGCTCACCCAGGAATATGCTGATAAAATCGGAGCCGACAAGTATGCCAAGGATGCAATGGAAGGTGTGAGATTTGCGGAAGCTGTTACCAATATCTAATAAAAGTATTGTAAATCTTGTATTATTTGTTATAATATAATCAAAAGAGGCAATCGCCACAGAGTGGTTGGCCAAGTTGAGAACAAAACCTTCCCAGCTCGTCAAAGTACAGGGAAGGTTTTGTTATGTTACTGACTTATCACAGAAATGAATGTCAGCAGTGCCAAAAGAAACATGCCAAAGGACATTAAGTCCTTAAAGTCAAAATGATTCTTCATAGGCATCACCTCCATTCTATGTAGAATAGAGGCCAACTACCCTGTAACACGATTGCCGGTAGCAAAGTGCTACTATAGTTATCGTATCATAAAAGATACCAGAACACAAGTTCGAAAATGAAAATATTATTATAAAAACACTTTACATTTTTTCCAAAAAGTAATACTATATCCATAAGTCCTAAGCAATAAACAAAGCGTTGATGAGAACAGTAGAATGTGGAAGACAACAGAGAGAACCGTCTCATGAAAATGAGTTCTGGAAACGGTTTTGTGGGAAGCATTTGAAGACCATCTCTGAGTGGCCCTAATACGGCACGGAGGCTCCCGTTACGAGCAAATGAAGGTGGCAGTCTACGACTGCAACAAGGGTGGAACCGCGTAATTTACGTCCCTTGCAATAGCGATATTGCAAGGGATGTTCTTGTTTTGGAAAGGAGATTCTAATATGAAAATCACATTGAAAGACGGCTCCGTGAAGGAGTACGCAGAAAGTAAAAGTGTATATGACATTGCGTTAGACATCAGCGAAGGCCTGGCAAGAGTGGCTTGTTGTGCGTTGGTGAACGGCAAGGTGGTTGACCTTAGAACCGTCATTGCAGAGGATTGCGAGTTAAGTATCTGTACCGCTAACGATAAGGAAGGCTTGGCTACACTTCGTCATACCACCTCCCATGTATTGGCAGAAGCGGTAAAGAATCTTTTTCCCGATGCGAAACTTGCCATCGGTCCCAGCATTGATACGGGATATTATTATGACTTCGAGCATGCACCTTTTTCCAGAGAGGATTTGGATGCCATTGAAGCAGAAATGAAAAAAATCATCAAAAAGGGCGACAGATTGGAGAAGTTTACTCTTCCCAGAAAAGAAGCTATTAAGTTTATGGAGGAAAGACAGGAGCCTTACAAGGTGGAACTAATTCGTGACCTGCCTGAAGATGCAGTAATTTCCTTCTATCGTCAGGGTGAGTTCGTTGACCTGTGTGCCGGTCCTCACATGATGAATACCAAGAATATCAAAGCGTTCAAACTGATTTCTTCCTCCGGTGCGTACTGGCGAGGAAAATCCGAGAACACCATGCTCCAGAGAATTTATGGTACTGCCTTCAACAAAAAAGAAGAGTTGGAAGAGTACTTGGTTTATCTGGAAAACGTGAAGAACCGTGACCATAACAAATTGGGACGCGAGATGGAACTTTTCACCACGGTGGATGTCATCGGCCAGGGTCTGCCCCTGCTGATGCCCAAGGGTGCGAAAATGATTCAGACTATGCAGCGTTGGATTGAGGATGAAGAAGAAAAACGCGGTTATGTGCGCACTAAGACTCCTTTGATGGCAAAGAGCGATTTGTATAAGATTTCCGGTCACTGGGATCACTACAAAGAGGGTATGTTTGTTATGGGAGAGGAAGAAAAGGACAAAGAAGTATTTGCCCTTCGTCCCATGACCTGTCCTTTCCAGTATTATGTATATAAGGCAAGCCAGAAATCTTATCGTGACTTGCCCATCCGTTATGGTGAAACTTCCACTTTGTTTAGAAATGAAGATTCCGGTGAGATGCACGGCTTGACCCGTGTGCGCCAGTTCACTATTTCTGAAGGGCACCTGATTGTGAGACCTGACCAAATGGTCGAGGAGTTCAAGGGTTGTTTGGCCTTGGCGAAGTATTGCTTGGATACTTTGGGCGTGGGTGATGATGTGACTTACAGATTGTCCAAGTGGGACCCTGAGAATCCGGACAAATACATTGGCGGAGCTGATGTTTGGGAAGAGACCGAAGGCCATATCCGTAGTGTGCTGACAGAGTTGGGCATTCCCTTTGTAGAGGGTGTTGGTGAGGCTGCGTTCTATGGTCCTAAGGTGGATATCCAGGCGAAGAACGTATACGGAAAAGAAGATACCATGATTACCATTCAGTGGGATGCTCTTTTAGCAGAACAGTTCGATATGTACTACATCGACCAAAACGGTGAAAAGGTTCGTCCTTATATCATCCACAGAACTTCCATGGGATGCTACGAGAGAACCTTGGCGTGGTTGATTGAAAAATATGAAGGTAAGTTCCCTACCTGGTTGTGTCCTGAACAGGTTCGTATCCTGCCTATCTCCGAAAAGTTTAACGATTATGCACAGAAGGTATTGGCGGAACTTCAGGAGAATGGCATTCTGGCAACCATTGACGGACGTTCCGAGAAGATTGGTTTCAAGATTCGAGAGGCCCGTCTGAATAAGATTCCTTATATGTTGGTGGTTGGCCAGCAGGAGGAAGAGGAGAGCCTTGTATCCGTAAGAAGCCGTTTTGCGGGAGATGAGGGACAGAAGTCCTTGGATATCTTTATCGATCAGATATGCAAGGAAATTCGCACCAAGGAAATCCGCAAGGTGGAAGTGGAAACGAACTAAATAAATTTTGTATGAAATAAAAAAATCAAGCCATACTAATTGGGACGAAGTGGAATAGCTTTGTCCCAATTTATCACTTATGCACGGTTGCGGTAAATTGGAGAACACAATAGTGCAGAAGGAGGCTAATATGGCAGATTTGAAATGTGCAGTGGAAAACTGTACCTATAACAAAGAGCATTTATGCAGCAAGGGCGATATCATGGTGGGTGGCAAGCATGCGTGCGATTGTAAGGAAACCTGTTGCGAAAGTTTCAGACAGGAAGGTGTGGTATCAAATGCGTTTAAGAGTTCGGTGGCACATCCCCACAAAACCATTAGTATCGATTGCGAAGCGGTAAAGTGCATCTATAATTCCAATTATAAATGTGTGGCTGATCATGTGGACATTACTGGCTGCGGTGCCGGAGATTGCAAGGAGACATCCTGCGCAACCTTTCAGGAAAAGTAAAAGATGCTCAACAAATCCTTTGGAAAAAGATTTCCGGGGAAAATGAAAAATAAACGTTGACAATGTAAGAAGAGTATGATATTCTACTTGAGCATGTGATGTGCACATGCGGACAACAAAGCAGAGTATCCACTCTCACCTTACGGCAATCGGGTCGTAAGCGTCAATGAACAAAACCGTTACAGAGCGATTGCTTTTGGATGGTCATAGGTCTGTTAACAGATGCTGTGGGATTGTGAATTGTTAAGTGGATAGTTATGCTATCCACTTTTTTTCGTATGGAGGGTACGGTCATTAGCGATTACATGATTAATGAACAGATTAGAGACAAGGAAGTACGTCTCATTGGCGAGGCAGGCCAGCAGCTGGGTATTATGTCTGCAAAAGATGCCTTGAAGTTGGCAGAGGAAGCAGGACTTGATTTAGTAAAGATTGCGCCTACTGCGAATCCACCTGTATGCAAGATTATCGACTATGGCAAGTTCAGATATGAACAGGCAAGAAAAGAGAAGGAAGCGAAGAAGAAACAAAAGATTGTTGAGATTAAAGAGATTCGCTTGTCTCCCAATATTGACACAAACGACTTGAATACCAAGGTTGGTGCGGCCAGAAAGTTCATTTCAAAAGGCGACAAGGTAAAGGTTACACTTCGTTTCCGTGGTCGTGAAATGGCACATATGAACAATAGTAAGCATATCTTGGATGATTTTGCTGAAAGTCTGTCCGATGTAGCTACCGTAGAGAAAGCTCCTAAGGTAGAGGGCAGAAGTATGACAATGTTTTTAACTGAGAAGCGCTAGTTCGCACTTTGGTTAAAATAGATTAATTAAATTTAGGAGGATAATGTTATGCCCAAAATGAAGACAAGCAGAGCAGCTGCAAAGCGCTTTAAACTAACAGGAACAGGTAAGTTGAAAAGAAATAAGGCTTATAAGCGCCATATCTTAACCAAGAAGACTACGAAGACCAAACGTAATCTTAGAAAGCCTGCTATGACAGACGCAACGAATGTAAAAAATATGAAGAAGATTTTGCCCTATTTATAAGATCAGGCAAGGAGGAAATTGAGACATGGCAAGAATTAAAGGTGGCTTGAATGCCAAGAAAAAGCACAATAGAGTATTGAAACTTGCAAAAGGTTACAGAGGAGCAAGAAGCAAACAGTACAGAATTGCAAAGCAGTCTGTAATGAGAGCTTTGGCTACTTCTTATGCAGGTAGAAAAGAGAGAAAGCGTCAGTTCCGTCAGTTGTGGATTGCACGTATCAATGCAGCAGCAAGATTGAATGGTCTTTCCTACAGCAGATTTATGTATGGTTTGAAGTTGGCAGGCGTAGATATGAACAGAAAGATGCTTGCTGAGATGGCAGTAAATGATGCAGAAGGTTTCAAGACCTTGGCAGAAGTTGCAAAGAGCAAACTTGCATAATCTTTAACTAAAGAGAAATCTATGATAATACTAAAACCTCGGAGCATTGACCCGGGGTTTTGTGCTTGCAGATATGGTTCATCGGTAGAACGCTAGCTTCCCAAGCTGGAAAGGCGGGTTCGACTCCCGTTATCTGCTTCCTAAAACCTCCGAATTTTCGGAGGTTTTTATTTTTCGTGTTGCATATTGCATTGCATGCGACAGATGAATAGAAATCTGACTATGAGGTTTGAGGGGTGTACGCCTTATCGCAAGTTCGTAGTCCATCAATATGCTCAAATAGGTCGGGCTTAATTGGTGCGCCTAAAGGATCTAAAATAAAATCAATACCTTCGCGTCTGGCAAGTTTTGCGGCAGATACAAAATCACTGTCTCCCGAAATGAGGACTATTTGATCTACCTGACGTTTATATGCTAAGGATGCGATATCAAGTCCGATTTTCATATCTACACCTTTCTGGTCTATTTCAAGACAGAAATCTGCTTCTGTTAAGTTTTCAAAATCAATGGTTCCGGTGCAAAGTTTTTTGACGATTTCAGAACGGATTGTATAATGGGCTTGTTCTTCTGCGAGTTTTCCTAAACGAATTGCAAATTTTCGCTTTTTCTTTAACTCGTTTAAAAATTGGTTCATCCATATGTAAAGTTCGCTTTTGGATAAGTCTACTTGGCGCTTAAGAAGAGGATGGTATACGCGCTTGGAAGTGGGTGCACAGTCGTAGTAGAAAATACGGTATAATTCGTTATTTTCCCCGTGACTGGTCAAGTGCCGTCTGCAATAATTTGCCAATTCATTAGCCCTATCTTGTGCGTTGATGTCTCCATGAGCCTTTTGAGCTCTTCTTCTGTAAAATCCTCCGTCAATCAGTATAGCGGTTTTCATTCCGGGTGATTATCCTCCTTAAATAATTCACCAAAAACGCAAAAGCCCCAGGGTTCGGTTCTTCTCATATGCTGAGAGACGTACAACCTGGGGCGCTATTAACATGTAACCTTTGTTACATATTAATAGTATATGCACGAGGTGTGTTTGTCAATCTCTTTTTAAAGCTTTATTTGTCCTATGGAAAAGTGGCAGATACGCCTATGGAAAAAATAAGACAAAATAGAAATTGTTTGTACTGTAATTATAACAATGCGTGAGATGTTTGGCAATTGAAAAAAACAAATTTAATAATTATTACAAAAATGATGTACACAAGATTAAAAAAGGGTTATTATAAGAAATAAGAAGCATTTAGGAGGCAGCATGGGCGCGTTATCACATTTGGAACCTAAATCAGTGTTCCGTTTTTTTGATGAAATCACACAAATTCCTCATGGATCCGGAAATATAGACCGGATAAGTGATTATTTGGTTGACTTTGCAAAGGATAGGAATCTTTTCTATATTCAAGACGATGTTAAAAATGTCATCATTGTGAAGGAAGCGTCAAAAGGCTATGAAGAGGAGCCTGCCGTTATTATTCAGGGACATATGGATATGGTGGCGGTGAAAAAGCCGGATTGTTCTATCGACATGAAAAGCCAAGGATTGCAGGTGGCAGTGGATGGTGATTATATCTATGCGCAAGGTACCAGCTTGGGCGGTGATGATGGTATTGCAGTAGCGTATGCATTGGCTTTATTGGATGCAGATGATATCAAGCATCCACGTTTGGAAGTGGTGATTACCGTGGACGAAGAAACCGGCATGGACGGTGCAAGAGCCATTGATTTATCCATGCTTCAGGGAAAGCGGTTGTTAAATATTGATTCCGAAGAAGAAGGCATTCTTTTGACCAGTTGTGCAGGTGGAGCCAGAGTAAAATGCGAATTGCAGACAATGGTTTCGAAGACAGAGGGTACTCTGTTAGAAATAGAGTTGGGCGGTTTGCTGGGCGGACATTCCGGCGCTGAGATTCATAAAGAAAGAGGAAACTCCAATTACCTGATGGGCAGAGTGTTATATGGCTTGACGCAGGAGAACGCCATTGGTTTGGTTTCTTTGGAGGGTGGTTTGGCAGACAATGCCATTCCCAGACGGACCAAGGCTGTCGTTGTTACCTCGAATGATACGGTGGACTACGTACAAACCTATATCAAAAACATAGAACAGGATTTAAAGACAGAATTGGCAGGTAAAGACGATGATATTTACCTGAATTGCATGAGATTTGCAAAACAGGAAGTGGTTTGCGCCACGACGGAAGATACGAAGCGTGTGGCGTCACTGCTTATTGCTATGCCCAATGGAGTGCAGGCAATGAGCACGGATATGCCGGGTTTGGTGGAGACTTCCTTGAATTTAGGTATATTAGAGTATGAGGACGGCAAACTGTTGGCAGAGTTTTCTGTTCGAAGCAGTGTAGAGAGCGCGAAGCATGCATTGATAGACAAAATGCGTGCGATAACTTCTCTGGCCGGAGGCAAAGCGGAAGTATCCGGAGACTATCCCGGATGGAAGTACCGCAAGGATTCTCCCTTGAGAGAGAAGATGATTGCCGTATATGAAAAGATGTACGGAGAGACGCCCAAAATTGAGGCTATTCACGCAGGCCTGGAATGTGGTATATTAGGAAGCAAGATAGAAGATTTGGATTGCATTTCTTTTGGCCCTGATATGAAAGATATTCACACTACGGAGGAAGTATTAAGTATTTCTTCCACGCAAAGGGTATGGCAATATCTTTTACAGGTTTTGGAAACGAAGGATAGATGATTGCACTGCTTGTAAGCAGGCGTGCGTAAGGAAAGGAAGTAACGGAAGAGAGTATGGAATTCAGCAAAGCGAAGATAAGACAAATCAGAAACCTGATGATATTGGCTGCAGTGTTAGTGCTATTGGTAGTTTATAGCAAGTATACCATTGCGGGCTTTCAATTGTTGACAAAAGTGTTTACCCCTGTGATTGCAGGTGGTGTTGTGGCATTTATTCTGAACCTTCCTATGCGTGCTTATGAAAGATGGTTATTCGGGAAGGCAAAAAAGAAGTTTGCGTTGGCAATTAAGCGCCCCGTTTGCTTTATTCTTGCGTTCATTACAGTGGTTTTGATTGTCACCGGCGTTTTGCTGGCAGTCATTCCCCAACTTACGGCTACCATCGGTATGCTGGGCAAGAAGATTCCCGTTTTTATTGAGGATATTATTGCGTTTTTAGAAAAACTTGCCAAGGATTATCCGCAGGTAAATGATCTGATCGAAAGTTTGGAGAGTAGTCAGGTCAACTGGGATACCGTGCTGGATAAAGTGGGAAGTTTCTTAAAGGATGGAGTGGGCAATGTGCTGAACTCTACCTTTAGTGTGGCAAGCGGGTTGGTATCCGGTGTGGCAAACGGCGTCATCGCTTTGATTTTCTCGATTTATATTCTGTTCCAGAAAGAAAAACTGGCAAGTCAGGGAACCCGTATTATTACCGCCTATCTGCCTGAAAAGTCTGCAAACAATGTGTTGAGAGTGCTTTCCATTCTTCAGCGCAACTTCAGTAATTTCATCACCGGTCAGTGCATTGAGGCATTGGTCATCGGTACCTTGATCACTGTGACGATGAGTATCTTTAGAATGCCTTATGCAGTGATGATTGGTGTTTTGACAGCTTTTACCGCTTTGATTCCCATTGTGGGTGCTTTTGTTGGTTGTGTTGTAGGAGCGTTCCTGATTCTGATTGAGAATCCCATGACAGCACTGTGGTTTGTGGTTATGTTCTTAATCATTCAGCAGATTGAAGGCAATCTGATTTATCCTAAGGTGGTGGGTAATTCTGTGGGACTTCCATCCCTGTGGGTGTTGTTTGCAGTGACAGTGGGTGGTAGTTTGTTTGGAATCATGGGGATTCTTTGCTTCATTCCCATTTTGTCCACGGCATACCTTTTACTCAGGGAAAATGTAGATGCCAGAAATGCCGTAAAACAGGCAAAAACTGTGGTTGTCGAAGTCCCTGAAGAAGCGGAAAAAGAGGAGTAAATGATTATTTCAAAAAAATAAAAAAAGTACTTGCTTTTTTCTGAACCTCATAATATAATGAGATAGTTCTCGGGGTGTGGCTCAGCTTGGTTAGAGCGCCGTCTTAGGGAGGCGGAGGTCGCGAGTTCGAATCCCGCCACTCCGATAGAAGAAGCATCGACACAAGTCGGTGCTTTTTTCATTCGTAAGAAGTGCAAACAATAGAATCGCTAAATGATATACCATAGGAGGTTATATGTCCAACTCCAATCGTGTTTCTAAGATTTGCCCTGTATCCAATAGATGCGGTGGTTGCCGATGGATTGATAAGGGATATGAGGAACAATTGAATGTGAAGAGTACCAGATTTCGCAAGTTGATGGAACCTTTCGCGTCACCGGAAGCCATCATAGGAATGGAGCATCCGTTTCATTATCGCAATAAGGTGCACGCCGTATTTGGCATGGATGCGAAGCATCATGTGATTTCCGGAACTTATGAGGAAAAGACGCATAGGATCGTTCCTATCACTACCTGTATGATTGAGAATCAGAAAGCGGATCAGATTATTGGTACGGTCAGGGAATTACTTCCTTCTTTTAAAATACGACCCTACAACGAGGATACGGGATACGGATTATTGCGTCATGTGATGGTACGTGTGGGGCATGCTACCGGACAGATTATGGTGGTGCTTGTCTTATCTTCACCCATTATGCCCTCCAAAAACAATTTTGTGAAGGCACTACTTTCGGTGCATCCGGAGATAACCACGGTGGTAGTGAATGTGAATGACAAACGCACCAGTATGGTGCTGGGAGACAAGGAACAGGTGCTTTACGGCAAGGGGTATATCGAAGATGTGCTCTGTGGCAAGACTTTCCGTATTTCGCCCAAATCCTTTTATCAAGTAAACCCTGTGCAGACGGAGAAACTCTACGGTAAGGCTATGGAATACGCAGGGCTGACAGGACGTGAGACTGTTCTGGATGCCTACTGTGGCACCGGTACTATCGGTATGATTGCAGCAGACAATGCGAAGAACGTCATCGGTGTGGAACTAAATAAGGACGCTGTGTGGGATGCGGTTCAAAATGCCAAGAGAAACGAAATTGCAAATATTCGGTTCTATCAGAATGATGCAGGCAAATTTTTAGTGGAGATGGCACAGCAGGGAGCAAAATTAGACGTGCTCCTCATGGATCCTCCCAGAAGCGGTAGTGATGAGGCTTTTCTGAAATCCGTGTCGCAGATAAAACCGGAAAAAATTGTGTATATATCTTGTGAGCCGGATACCCTGGTAAGAGATTTGAAGATATTAACCAAAAATGGTTTTCAGGTACGTAAATGTGTGGCCGTGGACATGTTTCCTTTCACCGAATCATTGGAAGCAGTTTGTCTCTTGACGCGGCAATAAGTATCACAAAAAGCAGTTTCTAAAATTAATATAAAATCTTCCAATATGCACCTAAATGAGAAAAAGGAAGAAAACGAGAGAAAAACAGAGCAAATATACCGAAATAATAAGATAAAAAGACCTGAATATATTTGCAAAGTGATTCATATAAAACTAATATAAGTTTTGGTAATTAGCACTCTAGACGAAAGAGTGCTAACAAATAAATTGCAAGGAGATGAGAAACATGAAATTAGTTCCTTTGGGAGACAGAGTTGTATTAAAGCAGTTGGTGGAAGAAGAGGCTACCAAATCAGGTATCGTTCTTCCCGGACAGAATAAAGAGAAACCCCAGCAGGCAGAAGTTATCGCAGTAGGCCCCGGCGGAATGGTTGACGGCAAAGAAGTGGCGATGCAAGTGAAGGTTGGCGACAATGTTATCTTTTCCAAGTATTCCGGAACCGAAGTGAAACTGGACGGTGAAGAATACATCGTTGTAAAGCAGGCTGATATTTTGGCTGTGATTAAATAATCTAAAAAATCTATTTGGAGGCATTGAAATGGCAAAGGAAATTAAGTATGGAGCAGAGGCTCGTGCAGCCTTGGAAGCAGGCGTAAACCAGCTTGCAAATACAGTAAGAGTAACCCTGGGACCTAAGGGTAGAAACGTAGTTTTAGATAAGTCCTTTGGTGCACCCCTCATCACCAATGATGGTGTAACCATTGCGAAAGAGATTGAGTTGGAAGATGCATTTGAAAATATGGGTGCACAGCTCGTAAAAGAAGTTGCTACCAAGACCAATGACGTGGCAGGTGATGGTACCACAACCGCTACCGTTTTGGCACAGGCAATGATCAATGCGGGCATGAAGAACCTGGCTGCAGGTGCAAACCCCATTATCTTAAGAAAGGGTATGAAGAAAGCAGCTGACTGTGCAGTAGATGCAATCTCCCGTATGAGCCAGAAGGTAAACGGTAAGGAGCATATTGCAAGAGTAGCAGCGATCTCTGCAGGAGACGAAGTGGTTGGTGAATTGGTTGCCAACGCTATGGAGAAAGTAAGCGGAGATGGTGTTATCACCATTGAAGAATCTAAGACTATGCAGACAGAATTGGATTTGGTAGAAGGTATGCAGTTCGATAGAGGATATATTTCCGCATACATGGCTACTGATATGGACAAAATGGAGGCTGTTTTAGACAATCCCTACATTTTGATTACCGACAAAAAGATTTCCAATATTCAGGAAATCCTTCCCATCCTGGAGCAGATTGTACAGAGCGGTTCCAAACTCTTGATTATTGCAGAAGATGTAGAAGGTGAAGCTTTGACCACTTTGATTGTCAATAAGTTGCGTGGTACCTTCAGCGTAGTGGCTGTAAAGGCTCCCGGTTTCGGTGACAGAAGAAAAGATATGCTTCAGGATATCGCAATTCTCACCGGTGGTGTAGTCATCAGTTCTGAACTTGGCTATGAGTTGAAGGATGCTGATCTTTCTATGCTTGGCCGTGCAAAATCTGTGAAGGTACAGAAGGAAGCAACCGTTATTGTAGATGGCGAAGGCAACAAGGATGAAATCGCATCCAGAGTGGCAGTGATTAAGAAGATGATCGAAGAGACCACTTCCGATTTCGATAGAGAGAAATTGCAGGAAAGACTTGCTAAATTGGCAGGTGGTGTAGCCGTTATCCGCGTGGGTGCTGCTACAGAGACAGAGATGAAGGAAGCAAAACTTCGTATGGAAGACGCTTTGGCAGCAACCAGAGCAGCAGTAGAAGAAGGCATCATCTGCGGCGGTGGATCTGCTTATATTCACGCTTCCAAGGAAGTGGCTGCATTGGTTGATACTTTGGACGGTGATGAGAAGACCGGCGCACAGATTGTGCTCAAGGCTTTGGAAGCACCCCTGTACCACATCGCAGCAAATGCAGGTTTGGAAGGCAGTGTCATCATCAATAAGGTACGCGAATCTGAGGCAGGTATCGGTTTCAATGCCTTGACAGAAGAATATGTAGATATGGTGAAGGCAGGTATTCTGGATCCCGCTAAGGTAACCAGAAGTGCACTGCAGAATGCAACCAGTGTTGCAAGCACCATGCTGACAACAGAGAGCGTTGTTGCAAATATCAAGGAAGAGACCCCCGCTATGCCTGCAGGCGGAATGGGTGGTATGATGTAAATTATGAAATGGATGTATGTAATGAAAATGCAAATTTTCGTTGACATTTCCTAAATTTGGGTCTATACTGAACATGTTAATACAGTAAACTAAGCTTAAGAGTGGCCACGCGGTCACTCTTAACTTTATGTTGAAGACTTTTTCTATGACCCGAGTAAAGGAGGAAAAGATGTCTCGCAGAGAAGATTATGAAGCAAAGACCGAAGAACTTCTGCAGCCTATTGCGGAGGCAAACGGCGTGACAATTTACGATGTGGAATATGTGAAAGAAGGAAGCGATTATTATCTTCGCGCCTTCATCGACAAACCCGGTGGGGTGTTTATCCAGGACTGTGAGAATGTCAGCAGAGCATTGTCTGATGTATTGGACGAACATGATTTTATACCGGACGCGTACATTTTAGAGGTGAGCAGTCCCGGCCTTGGCCGAACCCTAAAAAAAGACAAACATCTTCAGTACAGTATGGGAGAGGATGTGGAACTAAAACTATTCAAACCTATAGATGGCGCCAAAGAGCATGCTGGTGCACTGGTGGGATTTGACGCAGACACCATCACCATCAAGGTGGGGGATGAAACAAAAACATTTAACAGAAAAGAGATAGCACTCATTCGTCTGGCACTTGATTTCTAGGCGGACATGATAATAAACGAACATACAAAAGGCCAATGGCCGGAATGGAGGATAGAATGAACAAGGAATTAATGGAAGCACTTGATATTTTGGAAAAGGAGAAAGAGATCAGCAAGGACACACTCTTTGAAGCGATTGAGAACTCCCTTCTGACTGCCTGCAAGAATCACTTTGGAAAGGCAGACAATGTACGTGTGCAGATTGACAGAGAAACCGGTGATTTTTTGGTTTGGGCAGAAAGAGAAGTTGTGGCAGAAGCTGAGGATGTGGAGGATAAATGCCTTCAGATTGCTTTGGCAGATGCAAAGGCGATTTCTTCCAAAGCAAAGGTGGGAGATATCCTGAATGTAGAAATTAAGTCCAAAGAATTCGGACGTATTGCGGCACAGAACGCAAAGAACGTAATCTTGCAGAAGATTCGCGAAGAGGAAAGAAGCGTTATTTATAACCAGTATTTTGAAAAAGAAAAAGATATTGCTACCGGCGTAGTCCAGAGAATGGTTGGTAAGAATATCAGCATTAACCTTGGTAAGGCAGATGCAATGTTGGTAGAGAGCGAGCAGGTGAAGGGTGAAGTGTTTAAGCCCAACGAGCGTATCAAAGTATACGTTTTGGAAGTAAAGAACACTCCTAAAGGACCCCGTATCAATGTAAGCCGTACCCATCCTGAATTGGTAAAGAGACTGTTCGAATCCGAAGTGACTGAGATTAAGGATGGTACCGTGGAGATTATGAGCATTGCCCGTGAGGCAGGTAGCCGTACCAAGATTGCTGTATGGAGTAATAACCCCAATGTTGATCCTGTAGGTGCTTGTGTGGGTATGAACGGTGCCAGAGTGAATGCTATTGTAGATGAGTTGCGTGGCGAGAAAATCGATATTGTAAACTGGGATGAAAACCCCGGTAACCTGATTCAGAACGCTTTATCTCCTGCAAAAATCGTAGCAGTATTTGCTGATCCGGACGAAAAGACCGCGAAGGTTGTTGTGCCTGACTATCAGTTGTCCCTTGCCATCGGTAAGGAAGGTCAGAATGCAAGACTGGCTGCAAGACTGACCGGATACAAGATTGACATCAAGTCTGAGACCCAAGCGAAGGATGCTCCCGGATTCCGCTATGAAGACTATATCGACGAAGGCGATTACGATGAGTATGAAGAGTATGAGTCTAACGAAGAATACGAGGCATACGAAGAATAATGGCAAAAAAAGTTCCTTTGAGACAGTGTATAGGCTGTAATGAAATGAAGAGTAAAAAGGAAATGATGAGAGTCCTAAAAACTGCCGAAGGTGAAATTTGTCTGGATGTGACAGGCAAGAAAAACGGCAGAGGCGCATATCTTTGCAAGAGTATGGAATGTCTTAAAAACGCTGCAAAGAACAAAGGACTGGAACGTTCCTTTAAGATGAGTATTCCCAAGGAAGTATACTCTACTCTGGAAAAGGAGTTTGAGAATCTTGAAGTGCAGTAAAGTATTATCGCTGCTGGGAATTGCCATGAGAGGCAGAAATCTGGTCAGTGGTGAATTTCAAACGTTAGAGGCAATCAAAACGGGCGCGGCAATGCTGGTGCTGGTGGCGGAGGATGCCTCCGATAACACAAAAAAACTATTTCACGATAAGTGTTCCTTTTATGAAGTGCCGGTGGTGGACTATGGCACCAAGGAGGAATTGGGGCGGGCGATAGGTAAGGATTTCAGATCGTCCGTGGCCGTGTGTGAACCGGGACTTGCAGACGCGGTTTTGAAACAACTGGACCGGAAATAAGATGCCGTAAGGCGGAAATGGAGGAAGCGAATGGCAAAAATAAAAGTACATGAATTGGCCAAAGAATTAGATAAACAGAGCAAAGATATCTTAGCTTTTTTACAGGAAAAGGGCATTGAAGCAAAGGCTGCACAAAGTTCCATCGAGGACGATGCAGCAACAATGGTGCGTAAGGCTTTTGGAAAGGTAGAGGAGCCCAAAGCGGCACCTGCACCTAAAGCAGAAGAGTCTAAGGAGGTAACTGCACCCAAGGCAGAAGCGCCTAAGGTGGCACCGGCAGAGCCCCCCAAGAAAAAGAAAACCATTATTATTGTAAATAATCAGCAGAATTCCAGAATGTCGGGACAGCGTCCGGCACAAGGAGGAAATAACAGACCGCAAGGTGGATTTCAGGGAGGAAGACCCGGGGACAGACCCGGGGACAGAAGACCTGCAGGTCAAGCACCTGCCCGTACGCCTATCAAACCGTTGACACCTCCTTCGCCTACACCTTCCGTGCAGATGGTGAATTCCAAACCCCAGCCGAAGCCTGTAGCAGCACCTGCTGAGGAAGAAAAGAAGGTGGCAGCTGTCACCACACCTGTACAGGATAGACCTCAGAGAGAGGATAATAGAGGATTTGAAAGACCTGTAAAACAGGAAGGTGACCATACCGAAAGACCTGTGAGAACGGATAGACCTGATAGAGGAGACCGTCCCGACAGAGGACAGGGAAATCGCCATTATGGTGACAGACCTGCAAGATCTGACAATAGGGATAATGGTGGTTTCCGTAAGCCTCAAGGTGAAGGCTTCCAGCGTGGCGAACGTCAGGAACGCCCCGATAGAGGTTCCTTCCAGGGCAGACCGGGCCAGAGACCTTTTGGTGACAGACCCCAGCGTGGTTTTGAGGATAAGGATAAAGACCAGTTCGGACGTGGTTTTGGTGGTAGAGACAACCGCGGTCAGGGTGGTAGAGATGGTCGCGGTCAGAGTGGACGTAGCTTTGGCGGTGATGTGACCCCCGTGAAGGAAATGGAAAAGAAGAACGGGGAAGATAAGAGAAGAGCAAACAGCCAGGAGAAGGATAAACGCTCCAGGAAAGATCATATCTACGAAGAAGAGGATATGATGAAGAATAAACCCGGCAGATTCATCAAGCCGGAGAAGAAAAAAGAGGAAGCGGTAGAGGAAGTCATCAAAGTCATCACCCTTCCCGATGTGATTACCATCAAAGAGTTGGCTGAGAAGATGAAAATGCAGCCTGCCGTAATTATCAAAAAACTGTTTATGGAAGGCAAAATTGTCACTGTAAACCAGGAAATTTCCTACGAAGATGCAGAGAATATTGCGATGGAGTATGAGATTCTCTGTGAGAAGGAAGTGAAGGTAGACGTCATCGAAGAACTTCTGAAGGAAGACGAAGAAGACGAGGCAAATATGGTGGAAAGACCTCCCGTTATATGTGTGATGGGACATGTAGACCATGGTAAAACATCCCTTTTGGATGCCATCAGAAAGACCCATGTAACCGATCGCGAGGCGGGCGGTATTACGCAGCACATCGGTGCGTATACTGTAAGTATTAACGGTAAGAAAATTACCTTCCTGGATACTCCCGGACATGAGGCCTTTACAGCGATGCGTATGCGTGGTGCTAATTCCACAGATATTGCTATATTGGTAGTAGCTGCCGACGACGGTGTGAAGCCCCAGACCATTGAGGCAATCAGCCACGCAAAGGCCGCCGGCATCGAAATCATCGTTGCTGTGAATAAGATTGATAAGCCCACTGCAAACGTGGACCGTGTAAAACAGGAGCTCACCGAGTATGAACTGGTTTCTACCGATTGGGGCGGTTCCACTGAATTTGTTCCCGTGTCTGCAAAAGCAGGTACCGGTATTGAAGATTTGTTGGAAACCATTTTGTTGACTGCAGAAATTCTGGAGTTGAAGGCAAATCCCAATCGTCAGGCAAGAGGTCTTGTCATTGAGGCAGAATTGGATAAAGGCCGTGGCCCCGTAGCTACCGTACTGGTACAGAAGGGTACCCTTCATGTGGGTGACTTTATTTCCGCAGGCGCTTGCTACGGTAAAGTAAGAGCCATGATTGATGACAAGGGCAAACGAGTGAAAGAAGCAACTCCTTCTACTCCTGTTGAAATTTTGGGACTTTCCGATGTTCCTTCTGCAGGTGAAGTATTCTTGTCCCATGAGAGCGATAAGACTGCTAAGACGTATGCTGAGACCTACAAGGCAGACAGCAAAGAAAAGAAGTTGGAGGAGACCAAGGGCAGAATGTCATTGGATGACCTCTTCAGTCAGATTCAGGAAGGCAATTTGAAGGAATTGAACCTGATTGTCAAAGCGGACGTTCAGGGTAGCGTGGAAGCTGTAAAACAGTCCTTGCTGAAACTGTCCAACGAAGAAGTTGTGGTGAAATGCATCCACGGTGGTGTTGGTGCCATTAACGAATCCGATGTGAGTCTGGCAAGTGCTTCCAATGCAATCATCATCGGCTTTAATGTCAAGGCTGATGTGACCGCAAAGGCGACTGCGGACCAGGAAGGTGTTGACGTAAGACTGTACAGTGTCATCTACCAGGCAATCGAGGATATCGAGCTTGCCATGAAGGGTATGCTGGATCCTGTCTTCGAGGAGAAGATTATTGGTCACGCAGAAGTGCGTCAGGTGTTCAAGGCTTCCCAGATTGGTAATATCGCAGGTTCCTACGTGACTAGCGGTATTTTGCAGAGAGGCTGTAAGGTTCGCATCCGTCGTGGTGACGAGCAGATTTATGAAGGTGCACTGGCATCCCTGAAGAGATTTAAGGATGATGTGAAGGAAGTGAAGGAAGGCTTCGAATGTGGTTTGGTATTTGAAGGCTTTGACCAGATTCAGGAATTCGATACCGTAGAAGCTTATGTAATGGTAGAGGTGCCCAGATAATATGAGAAAATTTAGTGTTAAAAATACCCGGGTGAATGGTGAAGTGCAGCGCGTGCTGGCAGAAATCATCCGTGGTGAAATCAAGGATCCCCGCATCAGTCCCTGGACCAGTGTGGTGGCTGTAGAAGTAGCGCCGGATTTAAAGAGTTGTAAAGCCTGGATTAGTGTCCTTGGTGACGAGGAGACAAAACAGGCTACCCTACAGGGGCTTAAGAGTGCAGAAGGCTTTATCAAGCGCCAGATTGCAAAGACCATCAATCTGCGCAACACCCCTGATATTACCTTTGTCATGGACCAGTCCATCGAGTATGGCGTCAATATGTCTAAGAAAATTGACGAAGTTATGGCACAGGACGAGGAGAAGGCAAAGGGTCGTGAGGAAGCATCTTCCGAAGAGTAATGAGGTTATAATATGTTGGATTTATTGAAGGAGTGCCGAGGTGCAAAGAAAATCGGCATTAGCGGTCACATCAGACCCGACGGAGATTGCGTGGGTGCCTGCCTGGCACTGAAGATGTATCTTCAGAAAAACATCGAGGGTGCGTCCGTTACGGTCTATCTGGAACAACCGGCAGATATTTTTAAGGACATCAAGGGCTTTGGGGAAATCAATAGTGCATTTCCCCAAGAGCCTTCCTTTGACGTGTATTTCGCCCTGGATTGTGGCAGAGAGCGTACCGGAGAAGCGGCTAAATATTTTGATGTGGCGAAAAAGACCATCAATATCGACCACCATAAGAGTAACGAGGCCGGCACATGTATGGTGAATCATGTGCGTCCTGAGATAGGTTCCGCCTGCGAAGTGTTGTACGATTTAATGGAAAAGGACAAGCTGGATGCAGAAATTGCCCTGGCTTTGTACGTAGGTATGGTGCACGACACAGGTGTGTTCCAGTACACCAATACCACTCCGGACACTATGCGAAAAGCCGCGGAACTGATGGAGTGGGGCATCCCTTTTTCCAGAATCATTGAGGAGACCTTTTATCAGAAGACCTTGATGCAGACGAAAATCTGTGGGCAGGTAATGGAAGAATGTTCGTCGGTTTTAAACGGCAGATGTGTTACCGGATTTGTAGACGGTGCCACTATGGAAAAATATGGTGCGAAGCCCTATGATTTGGATGGTATTGTGAATAAACTACGCAATATCACCGGTGTCAGCTGTGCGATTTTTGCGTATCAGTTGAATGAGGAAGAGTGTAAAATCAGCCTCCGCTCCGATGAATCCGTGGACGTGGCAAAAATTGCAGAGTGTTTCGAAGGTGGCGGCCATATGAGAGCATCCGGCTTCACCATGAAAGGAACATTTGAGGAGTGTGTGGAGAAGATTTTACCGCTTATCGAAACACAGTTAAATGACCCAAAATAACAGTGAGTGAACAGTAATCAACCGGAGACAATATATGTTAAATGGTATTATTGTAATAGACAAAGAACCGGGATTCACCTCCCACGATGTGGTGGCAAAAATGAGGGGAATTTGCGGACAAAGAAAAATTGGACATACGGGCACTTTGGACCCGGCTGCCACAGGGGTGCTTCCGGTGTGCTTGGGCAGTGCCACAAAGCTCTGTGATATGCTTACCGAGAAGGACAAAGAATATGTGACAGAGCTTTTATTAGGTGTGGAGACAGATACCCAGGATACCACCGGAGAAGTATTGACGCGCAAACCTGTAGAAGTGACGGAAGAACAGGTGCGCAAGGTAATTGCCGGGTTTGTGGGGCATTATGACCAAGTTCCCCCTATGTATTCGGCACTGAAAGTAAATGGTAAGAAACTCTACGAACTAGCCAGAGAGGGTAAGGAAGTAGAGCGTAAAGCCCGCCCGGTGGAGATACTTGAAATAGAAATTCTTTCTATCGAACTGCCGGTGGTAGAAATGCGTGTGGCATGCTCCAAGGGTACTTATATCCGAACGCTTTGCAGTGATATCGGTGCGGCTCTTGGCTGCGGTGGTACTATGCAAAGTTTGCGCCGTACTAAGGTGGGGGGCTTTTCACTGGAGGGAGCACTGACACTGGGGAAGTTGCAGGAGTTGAAGGACAAGCAGGAAGAGACAAACGGTCAGGCTATATCTGAGATTCTCATTCCTGTGGATAGCGTATTTGCAGAATGTCCTGCCCTGCATGTGATGGAAGAGCATAGGAAACTCTTGGATAATGGGAATGCTTTTTATCCCCGTCAGACAGTAGAAAAAACAAAATATAACGCTGATCAATGGGTGCGTGTGTATTGGGAAGACGGTATCTTTGCCGGCGCTTATGCCTATGAAGATGCAAGAAAATGGTACAAGCCGCTGAAAATGTTTTTAGAAAAAGAAGTGTAAAAATATTAGAGAAAGAAACGCAAGTGAAGATAATTACTGATTTAAACGAGATCAAATTACATACAGATACTGCAGTGGCCATCGGTAAATTCGATGGCGTCCATGTGGGACATCAGAAGCTCCTAAGGCGTATATTGGCATATAAGGAGCAGGGACTTTCTGCCTGCGTGTTTACTTTTGAACCATCTCCTTCGGCTTTCTTTGGATTGACGGACGGTTTCCAACTTTCTACCAGAGAGGAAAAACGTGCCCTGTTTGAACAACTGGGCATCGACTACTTGGTGGAATTTCCCATGAATGCCGAGACAGCTGCGATAAAGGCAGAGGATTTTGCAAGAGAAATTTTGGCAGGTAACCTGCGTGCCAAATACTTGGTGGCGGGTGCTGATTTGTCCTTTGGAGCAAAGGGTGCAGGCAATATTGTGCTTTTGCAGGAAATGTCTCAAGAACTTAATTTGACAGTGGAAGTCATCGAAAAAGTTTTGGTAGATGGCGCGGTGGTAAGTTCTACTAGAGTGAGAGATTGCCTGGAAGCAGGACAGATGGAAAAGGTGGCAGACCTTTGCGGCAGACCCTATGCCTTCAGGGGCGTCGTACAGCGTGGCAATCAGATAGGCAGAACCTTGGGCTTCCCCACCATTAATCTGGCGGTGGAAGATGGGAAATTAGTGCCTCCTTGCGGCGTGTATTTTTCTGAAGTTGTGTATGATGGGAAAAGGTACCGCAGTATTAGTAATGTTGGTTACAAACCTACCGTTGGAGGAGAGACTACACCCGGTGTGGAAACCTATATTTACGGTTTTGACAAGGAAATATATGGTGAACAGATAGAAGTGCGTCTGCTTCGCTTCCACAGACCGGAGCAGAAGTTTGATGGATTGGAAGAACTGAAGGCGCAGTTGGCAGAAGATATTGAGGTCGGTAAAATCTACCAGCCTGGTTTGGGTTGACAGAACGAAGATTAGTCGATATAATCGACAAAGTGTTCTGCAGAACGATGATGGAAACAGATAATTATGCCGACAGATAAGTCCGGCTGGTGTTTTTAGAAATGAGGATAGAATGGTTTTTCATAGAATAAAAAAGATGTTGATGGCTTTGGCTGTTGTCGTCTTGGGCGGCACATGCTTTTCCATCACAGCGCAGGCGGCGGAGGTTTTGCCTACGGCAGGAATCGCCACCGTGCTGACCCGTACCTTAACAGAAGAAGAGTACATCGTGGTTGCCAAGGAAGCAAAAAATGCTTCTTGGGGCTACACCAATCTTGGCGTGGCCAATGTGCCTGGTAACAGATTGAACATACGCTTGAATCCAGATACAAGCGCAGAAATGGTAGGGCAGTTGCCCCATAATGCAGTCTGTGAAGTACTGGAAATGGCAGATGGATGGGCACATATCACTTCCGGTGAAGTGGAAGGATATGTGAGTATGGAGTATCTGTTGATAGGTCCTGATGCAATTCTGGCAGCAAAAGAGTTGCCCCAACCCTTTACCGTTGCCCTGACCAAAACAGAAGCCAGATATGGTGAAGGCGTGTCTGATGTGCGTGTGGACTTAGTGGAGTACGCTAAACAATTTGTGGGTAATCCCTATGTATGGGGTGGCACCAGCTTAACGAAAGGTGCTGACTGCTCCGGATTTGTATTGAGCGTGTTCAAGAAATATGGATTTGATCTTCCCCATAGTTCCGTCGGACAATCAAAATATGGTACTGCTGTATCCGTGGATGAGATGAAGCCCGGTGACTTGGTTTTCTATGCAAATAGCAGAGGAAATATCAACCACGTAGCCATCTATATCGGCAACGGCCAGGTGGTGCATGCAAGTACCAAAGCCACGGGCATAAAGATTAGCGATTATAATTACCGTACGCCGTATAAGATAAAGAGTTTGCTGTAAAAAGAGGTTTACAAGTAAGCCAAAATATGTTATTATACCAAAGTATGATTAGCCGTCACTCAGATTTGGGACACTCCGACCCGTTCTTGGTGGCAGGCGTTTATTAGAAAAAGGAGGATAGAAACATGATTTCTAAAGAGAAGAAAACAGCAATCATGACCGAGTATGCCAGAACAGCCGGCGATACCGGTTCACCTGAAGTTCAGGTAGCAGTTTTGACTGCAAGAATTCAGGAGCTCACCGAGCACTTGAAGGCTAACCCCAAGGATCATCATTCCCGTCGTGGTATGTTGAAGATGGTTGGTCAGAGACGTGGTTTGTTGTCTTACCTGAAGAAGAAAGATATCGAGAGATATCGTGCACTTATCGAAAAGCTTGGCTTGAGAAAGTAAGAACCAAAAGCGGAGCGCCGTTTGTGGCGTCTCCGCTTCATTTCGTTTTTCTGTGGTGGAAAAATTTGTTCACTTGCTACAGGAATTTGAGATTTTTGTAGGATAAAAAAAGGTTGTACGGAGCAGAAGCGGATACCGAGATTGCTGAAAAAAGTATCAGCAAATGATGGTTTTTTCAGTGGTTTCGGCGTCTTCTGCTTCTTTACACATAGAGACTTGTAAAGTAAGAAACGCCAAAAGGCAGAAATGGAGAGAGATTATGTACCAGAGTTTTGAAATGGAACTTGCTGGACGTACCCTGAAGGTGGATATCAACCGTGTGGGTAAGCAGGCAAATGGTTGTGCATTTATGCACTATGGTGATACAGTTGTACTTTCTACCGCAACTGCATCCGAGAAGCCCAGAGACGGAATCGACTTCTTCCCTCTGAGCGTAGAATATGAAGAAAAATTGTATGCAGTAGGTAAAATCCCCGGAGGATTCAACAAGAGAGAGGGTAAGGCAAGTGAGAATGCAATTCTGACAAGCCGTGTTATCGACAGACCCATGCGTCCCTTGTTCCCCAAGGACTACCGCAATGATGTTACCCTGAACAACCTTGTTATGAGCGTGGATCCTGCGTGCCGTCCTGAATTGGTGGCAATGCTCGGTTCTGCAATTGCAACTTGCATTTCCGATATTCCCTTCGATGGTCCTTGTGCAATGACACAGGTGGGATTGATTGATGGTGAATTCGTACTGAACCCTTCCCAGGAACAGTGGAAAGTAGGGGATTTGAACCTGACTGTTGCTTCTACCAAGGAAAAGGTAATCATGATTGAGGCAGGTGCTAACGAGGTTCCCGAAGATAAGATGTTGGAAGCTATCTATATGGCTCATGATGTGAACCAGACCATCATCGCGTTCATCGAGAAAATTGTAGCAGAAGTTGGTAAGGCAAAACATGAGTACACCAGCTGCGCAATCCCTCAGGAAATGTTTGACGAAATGAAGAAGATTGTAACTCCTGAAGAAATGGAAGTTGCAGTATTCACAGATGACAAGCAGACCCGTGAAGAGAATATCCGTGTGATTACAGCTAAATTGGAAGAGGCATTTGCTGAAAACGAAGAGTGGTTGGCAATGCTCGGTGAGGCTGTATACCAGTACGAAAAGAAGACTGTACGTAAGATGATTCTGAAAGATCACAAGCGTCCCGATGGCCGTGAGATCACCCAGATTCGTCAGTTGGCTGCAGAAGTTGATATTATCCCCCGTGTACATGGTTCCGCTATGTTTACCCGTGGACAGACCCAGATTTGTAACGTATGTACCTTGGCACCTTTGTCCGAACAGCAGAAGATTGATGGTTTAGATGACAATGAGGTGGCAAAGAGATACATGCATCATTATAACTTCCCTTCCTACTCTGTAGGGGAGACAAAGCCCTCCAGAGGTCCGGGAAGACGTGAGATTGGTCACGGCGCATTGGCAGAGAGAGCATTGATTCCCGTTCTGCCCAGCGAAGAGGAATTCCCTTATGCAATCCGTACTGTATCCGAAACCTTTGAATCCAATGGTTCTACTTCCATGGCTTCCACCTGTGCTTCCTGTATGTCCCTGATGGCAGCAGGTGTGCCCATCAAGAAGATGGTAGCAGGTATTTCCTGTGGTTTGGTTACCGGTGAGGAAGATGACGATTTCGTACTTTTGACCGATATTCAGGGCTTGGAAGACTTCTTTGGCGATATGGACTTCAAGGTAACCGGTACAACTGAAGGTATCACTGCTATCCAGATGGATATCAAGATTCACGGTTTGACCAGACCCATTGTAGAGGGTGCTATCGCAAGATGTCGTGAGGCAAGACTCTTTATCATGGATACTTGTATGAAGCCTGCAATCGCAGAGCCCAGACCTGAAGTTGGTCCTTACGCTCCCAAGATTGTTTCCATCCAGATTGACCCTGAAAAGATTGGTGAAGTGGTTGGACAGAGAGGAAAGACCATCAACGAGATTATTGCTCGTACCGGCGTTAAAATTGATATCACCGATGACGGTATGGTTTCCGTATGCGGTACTGACAAGGATATGATGGACAAGGCTGTAGAGATGATTCAGATCATCACAACCGAGTTCGAAGAAGGTCAGATTTTCAAGGGCAAAGTGGTAAGCATTAAAGAGTTTGGCGCATTTATCGAGTTCGCTCCCGGCAAGGAAGGAATGGTTCACATTTCCAAGATTGCAAAGGAAAGAATCAACCATGTAGAAGATGTACTCACCCTTGGCGATAATGTTACTGTTGTATGCCTTGGCAAGGACAAGATGGGAAGAATCAGCTTCTCTATGAAGGACGTAGCACAGGCATAATCAGATACTTACAAAAGAGAAAGAGGGGGACCGATTGCGGTCTCCCTTTGTGTATTATGATACATAGGATTTATAAACAAGAATTGAAACGGCTGTTGCTCAAACGTACGAGTTTAGATTGGTGAATTTTAAGAGACAAGGAGTATAACAAAATGAATGATTTGATGAAATTGTTGGAAACCCGCAGAACCTATCGCAGATTTGAACAAAGAGAGGTGGCCCGGGAAATCATTGATGAAATCTTAGTGGCGGCAAGACTGGCATCCAGTGCTGCCAACAGACAACCTTTGAAGTATGTGGTGGTAAGCAAGCCGGCAGATGTGACTGAAGTATTCTCCAATACCAGATGGGCGGGTTATCTGCCTCCCGAATTGGGACAGCCCAAAGACGAAGAAAAACCGGTACTGTTTATCGCAGTGGTACAGGACGAAACCATCAGTAAATCTTCTGACACCGACGCGGGTTTGGCCATTGCTAATATGACGCTTGCTGCATGGAACCATGGAGTGGGCAGTTGTATCATTGGCGCCTGCAACAAACCGGTCTTGTCTGAAATGTTTGGACTTAGCGAGAGCGAAAAACTCCACACGGTAGTAGCTTTTGGTTATCCTACCCACACCAGCAGGATCGAAGATACCAAATCCGCCGATGATATTAAATATTACATGGACGAAGCGGGAGATTATGTGGTACCTAAGAGAAAACTAGAAGATGTAGTGAGGTACTTGTAAGCTGCTTTACCTACTATGACAAGGAAAGCCCTACGTAACAGGTAAAGATTTTGACTGCTGATGTCAGGTTACCCACTGCAAGACAGAAAAATGTCAGCAGTAGGTAAAAATTCTGGCTGTTGAGGAAGGGCTACCTACTGAAAAACAAAAGATGACATGCAGTAGGTAAAACTATCTAGTTTTCAGGACAAATTACCTACTATAAGACGGAAAATAGTTGCTCGGTGGGTAGAATTATTGGTTGAACGTCATAAATTACCCACGAAAGCTTTAGAAATTTTGTATGGTAGGTAAATCTGAGGACCGGGGTAACAAAGTTCCCTTTTACACGAGAAATCGTGGTATTTAACAGATAAATCTGGAGACTTGACTATAGACATATACCGATGCTAACATAAGAATACACAATATCATGTTGTGTGTTCTTTCTATTTTTCTAAGTTAAGGGTCTCTTAACAGACAATCCAAAAGAATAATTAAATATTGACCCGTTGTGTAATTAGTGTACACAATGGTTGTATTTTTTATAATTATTTAATTGCATTTCGAATACAAAAAGGTATGATGTAAGTAGAGTAGTGCCTACATTATAAGGGGCATTTCAAATGCAAGGAGAGCGAAGGTATGCGTGATAAATTACAACGTTTCATGTGGGGCAGATATGGAAACGATAGATTCAATCAATTTTTAATGATAACTGCGATGGTATTGTGGTTGCTTTCCCTGTTTGTGAGAGGTAGCTTTTATACCTTGGCATTGGTAGTTATGGTCTATGCCTATTTTAGAATGTTTTCCAGAAATATTGCGAAACGCTCCGCAGAAAACCAGTGGTATCTCCGACATGAGATGAAGGTTAGAAGCTTTTTGGCAAAGAAAAAGGGGCAGTTTACCCGTGTGAATGCCGATAAGACGCATCGCATCTATCAATGTCCTAACTGCAAGCAGAAAATCCGTGTACCCAGAGGTCGGGGCAAGATAGCCATTACCTGCCGCAAATGTGGAAATGAGTTTGTCAGGAGGAGTTGAAAATGAAGGATAGTATGAAGCAGATTCCCAGTATTGCCAGCAGGTTAAGACATAACATTCTCGAAATGCCAAAGGAAATCAGAAAGGCCAGCGGAATTGTTATCTATGGCAGACGGATAAAAAGTCTTGTCTTTACAACAGACCTTGCGATTATTAAGAATTGCGATGCCGATGCTGTTTTTGCAGTTTATCCGTTTACGCCCCAGCAGTCAATCAGTGACGCAATCATTAAAGCCTCCTATGTGCCTGTTTTTTGTGGTGTAGGTGGCGGGACAACACGAGGACTTAGAACCATCTCGTTGGCTAAGGATGTGGAGTGTCAAGGGGCAATGGGTGTGGTACTGAACGCACCTATATCGAATGAGGATTTATGGGCTGTGTCCAAATCCGTTGATATTCCTGTCATCATTACTGTAACTGATGCTAAAACAGATATTCGAAAACGTCTTGAATCCGGCGCAACAATCTTAAATGTTGCAGGTGGACCGAATACTGCCGGTATTGTGAAAAGTATCCGAAAAGATTTCCCCGATATCCCTATTATAGCTACCGGTGGAAATATGCCGGATACGATTTTGGAAACCATAGAGGCGGGGGCAAATGCAATCACGCACACGCCACCTACAACCCAGGAACTCTTCAAAACCATGATGAGTAAATATAGGGAACAAGGATAAATACGAACTGCCATGAAACTCCCGTTCATTTCATTGAGCGGGAGTTTTATTATGGCTTCTAGCCAGTTGAGTGCGCCGAAGTTTCTCGAAAGAGAAAATGAGGTGTGCGAAACAGAAAACCACCTGCTATGCGGGTGGTGCATTAAACTGTTATACAAAAAAATCACCTTTCCGTTATAATAAG
>JAFQIE010000018.1 GCA_017397645.1 Lachnospiraceae bacterium
AACCATAACCATAACCATAACCATAGCCATAGCCATAGGCACCGCCGATGGAACTTTTAGCGCCGTTAAATACGAAACCTTCCATCTTCACACCGGTTTCCGCCAG
This sequence comes from Lachnospiraceae bacterium, assembly GCA_017397645.1. Taxonomy (GTDB): domain Bacteria; phylum Bacillota; class Clostridia; order Lachnospirales; family Lachnospiraceae; genus Acetatifactor. The sequence goes on from JAFQIE010000018.1 coordinate 107, forward strand.
ATACTCAATCTGCTCCAGCACATCCGATGCAGGTGCATAGTCATTACGTACCACATAGATGGCAGAATCACAAAGGGTTGCTATGACTGCGGCGTCTGAAAACAGGGACATAGGCGGGGTATCCACGATGACAAAGTCATATTTCAAGGATGCCTCTTCCATCAAACGTCTCATTTGCTCACTGCTCAATAAAGTCACACTCTCTGTTTCGTCAGTCAAATATCCTTCCCCTAAGAAATGCAAAGGATATTTTTTATTCTTACCGAGAGCTTCTTCCATCTTACAACCGCCTTTAAGAACGGTATAAATATTCTTTTCCATCTTGGCTATTGACATCTGTTTACCAAGGGTGGGCTTATGCATATCACAGTCCATCAGAAGCACCTTGTGCCCACGCTGCGCAAGTAATAACGCCAAGTTCATAGCCACCGTACTCTTCCCCTCTCCGGAGTCGGTACTGGTCACCATCACCACCGGACCACCATCTAAAATTTCATTGACGTTCTTCTCCATACGGTTGCCCAACAAACGGAAACCTTCAATAAAAGAAGATGAAATGGTCTTTTTATTGATAGCTAACACAGGATTCTCTTCCTTACTACGTTTTTTCCCTTCAATATGGGGAATCACTGCAAGCAAAGGAATATCTATCTTATTGGTGATATCCTTAGGGGCCTCGATACATTTATAGATAGCCGCCATAGCAAGCACAAAGATACCAAAAATGCAAAAACCTATAAACCCACCGATCACAGAATATCTCAAATACTTCACTTTACTCATGGGCTCTGTAGGTACGCCACTGGAATCAAGAGGCGTTAATTTTGTGGAACCAATGATATACTCTGCCACTTGATGATAATTATCCATAACAGAATTCAGCACCTGCCACGCCATCACAGGATCCTTGTCTATAACGTGTATAGTAATCATAGAGGTATTGGCTAATGGACGGGCCGTAATATTTGAGGACACATAAGAAATCCCCAATTCCTTGGCTACTACGTTCTTTAACACACCACTGTTTACAATGTAGGTAAAGGTCTTTCCCATTTGGTTCGCAATACTGATGTTACTTGTAGTTTGTTGGGCCGATAAATTGTCGCTAATACTGCATGTCATATATGCATCATACTGTAATTTATAACTATTCTTTGCATACAAAATACCTACCAAAACACCTATTAGCACAAGTACAATTCCTAGCACTTTAAATCTTTTGACTACTCTGGCACATTTCTGAAACAGCCGGCTTAAATCAATATAATCATCGTCATTATTCTCTTGATTTTCCATTAATAATTTGTTTTCGTCCATTATCCTCTATCCTTTTTTCAAGTTGGATTCTTTCCAATAGTAATGATATCCATAGGGTTTTCGTCTTTTAGTCTTCCTGGTTTCCTTATAAATACAACCCAAAAGTTTGTCTTCTTTGTCCAATGTATCGATGGTATCATTGATAATCACCACTGGTGCATTGTCCTGCGCTACTACCAACACAATACCATCGCAACGCATCTTCAAAAGTTCAATATCGGACACAAAAGCGGTAGGGCCACTGTCTACCAAAATGATATCAAAATGTTTCTCTGCTTCCTTCAAAAGAGCTTCAAATTTACCATTGCTCAAAGAAACCACCGAATTCATGTGCGGTTTTTCATTGGTCATGGCATATACATTATGCCCACTAAGTTTCCATAAATCATCAAAATCAACCTTACTTCCCTTCAATGCATTTGACAAATCTGTGCCATATTGCTGTTCCACATGTAAAATGGAATATACAGTGGGATTTCTAAAGTCGGCGTCAATGATTAACACCTTTTTGTTTTTCATAGACAGGGAAATTGCCGTATTTAACAGGCAAGTAGTCTTACCCTCATTAGGAAACACGCTGGTGAAAATAATAGACTTCAGATTGTGCTTCTCCACAGCTCTCAAGATTCTGCTGGCAGTCAGGTGAAAACTCTCCTGTACCCAATAATTTTTATGGGAAATGGTCATCAGCGGAACTTCTGCTTTGTCCGATATAATGTTCTTTTCCGGCAAATAAGGAATGGTACCAAGCAGTCTTGCATCCACCTTATTTCTCATATCGTCACCATTTTTCACGGTATCACGCAGGATGGACAATAATGCGATTGCGCCCGCACATGCACCTGCACCAAAAATAAAACCTGCAATGATATACAAATACAAATTATAGGAAGCATTTGCATTCACCGGCACTTTTGCTTTCTGCAGAGTAATGATTCGCACATCCGTCATCAACTCATTCAGCATTCCGGAAAAATTAGTCAAGATAGAATTTAGTATATGAAAAGATGTCTTAGGCGAATTTGTAGTTACCGTTAATGAAATCATATTGGTATCCGTGATATATTTGGCGCTGGTTTGATAGTCTACCTTGCCTACCCCCTTGCTAACAATACGGTTTAGTTCTTCCGACTTTAATATATTGGTCAAAGTACCTGCCACTGTGTTGGCTTTGTTGGCGTTGGTAATGACATCTCCCGAACTGGTAGAAACTGTGAAAATCGTGGATGAGGTATATTCCTTTTCATCCACCGCAAAGAACCAACATCCAAGCAGTATTGCGGTGGCTAAACCGCACATCACAATATTCCACCAAAAGCAGCGCATATCCAGGAGGATACTTGCCATATCAAAGCTAATGCTTTCTACTTTATTCTTTGATTGCACAGTTTAGTCCTCCTTCTCTGTCACGCATATAATAATATGAACATTCTTCTCATTGTTTACCGAATCTTCCAGACGGTATCCAATTTCATACCACCCCGGTCTGGAAATATCTACCTCTCCGTCCACGCGAATCAGCTGCTGAATCACAGCGGCCTCTTCCTCAATATCCATGTGGTAAAGTTCCCTATCTACTACAATAGTATCAATGTATTTCATAGGTTCAAACTTTTCTCCCTGCTCTATATACACCATATGTTTTTTTAGTGTAATCTTAGGGTTCACTGCCTCCTGCGCAGGATTGTACATTTCTACCGTGGCAGTAAATTTTTCCACATCTCCTGCACTATTGGAAACGGAAAACTCCACAGGATACTCGCCTGCCACAGAAACGTCCAAAGCGATATCTCCTACGTTATTCATCATAATCCACCTTGTGACTACACCATCGAAGGCATCCTGTGCAGAAAGCAATTGTTTGATTTTCTTTGCATTGGTTCCCACAGGGAAACGAAGTGGTTCGGACAACGAAAACTCAATTCCCTTATAATCATACTGGGCAATCCGTTTTGCTTTTGACACATGTCCGTCAGAATCAAATGCAACAATTCCCACTTCTCGCTGATTATCGCCAATGAAATTGGAAATATATTCCACCATCAGCGTATTGCTGACATCCCCATCCTTGGAATCATAAGCAGTTACACCTGCCAGGATTTCCTCGTCACCGGCGGATACATCCAGTTGAATTAATTCGCTGTCCATCTTGATGACCGGACCTTCCGTGTCAAGACTATAAAAATACAGATAGGCACAGACCGTTAACACAGCCAACGCAATACAAAAATATACAACTGAAACTCTATGAATCCACTTCATTTGATAAACTCCTTTGTTACATTATACAGACCCTTTTCGGGTGAACACCACCCAAACAGTCTTAAACAAGATTTTAATATCCGAACCCAGGGTCCAGTTTTCGATATAATCCATGTCTAAACTAACCACTTCTTCAAAATCAGTGATATCGCTTCTGCCACTGACCTGCCACATACCGGTGATGCCGGGCTTGGTGGCCATTCTTGCACGGTGATAGAATCCATACTGCTCCCATTCATCCACTGTAGGAGGGCGGGTGCCCACCAAACTCATATCCCCTATCAAAACATTCCAAAATTGCGGCAACTCATCTATGGATGTCTTACGGATAAACCAGCCGATACCATGTTTTGTTCCATCCGGTCCGCTTCCGATAATGCGGGGGTCGGCGTCTATCTTAAACATATGTCCTGACATTTTATTTCTGGACATCAGTTCTTTCTTTCTCTCTTCCGCATCTAAATACATGCTTCTGAATTTATATATCTTGAATCTCTTCCCGTTCTTACCGATTCTGGTTTGAGAGAAAAGAATTGGGCCGGGGGATTGTATATAAATGATGGGACCGATAATCATACCGGCAATCAGTGCAAAAAATAATCCAAACAGACTCCCCACGATATCCATCACTCTCTTTACGGCAAGCTGTCTGGCTGTAGCTACATGCACACAAGTAGTCAACACATTACAGCCAAACATTTTCTCCACCATTTGGTTCTTTTCCTGTCTCTTACTTAGGTGTAAATGTACCGTAATTCCCATTCTCCTAAGCCGATCCAAGGTATCTTCAGAAATGGATTTTCCGGGACTGAGACGAACAAACACCTCATCCACCCAGGCATTGCGAATAATAGAAAAGACATCCTCTCCTGAACCAATTACAGGATAGTCGCCAACTTTTTTCATATTGGTATCTTCATCCAAGAGATGGATTCCCATAATGTGAAATGGTGCCACTACATGCTCTTTGATATGTGCCGCGGTCTCTTCTGCCATATCTACATCTGTCAGAAGCAATATAGAACGCTCGCTCTCGAACAGATTACCATGGTTCTGTAGGTATAACTTCCATAGTACACGGAAAAGATATAGAAAGACACAATATGAAACACCAAAATACAAAAGCACCAATCGGGATAACTCTGTGGACACTTTCAAGAAAAACAGCATCAACACCCCGGCTCCACAAACAAAAATGGTTTGCTTCAACACCGACTTAAACTCTATTAAATATCCCCTTCTTAAGATACCACTGTGGGATTCTGTAAAGAAAGACACAACGATGGCAATCAACAATAGCATAATAGCCATTTCTCTGTATCGCATATCGTCCGGTCCCACAAAACTTCCATGTCTTGCATACACTGACAGAAACCAGGCAAGTCCAAATGCAGTACAATCCCATAGAAAGAAATCGAAATGCTTAAACCAGGAACTTTTCTTTTTCGGATACATGTTTACGGTCCCTCCCAACCAATACACATAGTAAACGCAAGTATACATTTATCAATATTACCACAAAAAAACACATAAATCAAGGAATCAAAGGCACAATTCACAAAAAGCTCCCTTAAGGGAGCTTTTAATAGCGTGTTTTTTCTCTTTCCTTCAATTCTTCATAGAACTGGCAATAGTTTTCATAGCGCAGTGTGCTAATCTTACCTTCATTTAATGCGTCCTTGATGCCACATACCGGTTCATTGATGTGGGAGCATCCCCCGAACTTGCAATATTGCTCATGTTCGGCAAATTCAGGATAGTATTGGGCTAACTCTTCCTTCTCCAAGTCAAACAGTCCCAAAGAGCTAAAGCCCGGGGTATCCAGAATATAGGTGTCCTGTCCAATGGAAATTAATTCACTGTGGCGGGTAGTATGCTTCCCTCTTTCAATCTTTTCACTGATCTGACCGATCTCCATGACTACACCGTCCTGCAGACGATTAATGATAGAGGACTTCCCCACGCCACTGGGTCCTGCCACGGTGGTGGTCTTTCCTGCAAGTACAGACTTTAATTGAGCAATGCCTTCCCCTTCCTTGGCACTCAAAACAAGGGTTTTGTATCCACAGGAAGCATAGATCTCTCTATATTCCTTCACATCATCGTTTTCATCAATGTCTTGCTTATTAAAGCAGACAATGGTCTCTATCCCCTGCTGCGCCATCATAATTAGGAAACGGTCCAACAGATTGAAATTGGGCTTCGGTTTCACAATAGAGAAAATGATAAGTGCCTGATCCACATTGGCCACTGCAGGGCGAATCAGTGCATTACTCCTAGGTAAAATAGCGTGGATATTGCCCAGATGTTTTTCTTCGTCCAACACGTCCATTTCCACATCATCGCCTACAAGAGGTTTTTCGTTGTTCTTTCGAAAGACCCCTTTGGCTTTGCATTCATATAAGGCATCGTTATGGGGTGTATGCACATAATAAAAGCCTGCAATACCCTTTACTATCTTTCCGTGCATCCTTTACTCCCTGATAAATTCGATTCTTCTGGTAAATGTTTTCTCCACCGGTTCGGCAGGAGTTACAATCTGTTCTCCTGATTCGGGGTCTATGGACGTAGTACCCTCTCCTGTCACGGTATAGGTCATGGTAATGGTACCGCCGGGAGACTTCAAGCCATAGTAATTCGCTGCCTTCGGGAAATCCGTAACCTTGGTGTTCATCAGTTCCTGGCCATCATCTGTTACAAGCAATACTGTCACCTCCGTGCCACTTTCATAGTCCGGAGCCTCTGCTTCCGTAGGCGCTTCAATATAGGTGTTACACTTATAGGTGTAGGGCTGTGCACCCTTACTTACTTTAATATCCACCACTGTACCATGATCTACATAAGAACCACCGGAATATCCCTGATAGCATACCTTTCCTGCTTCATATTCTGTGTTGTATACATAAGTGACACCGTTCACGGTTAAGCCTGCTTCCGTCATCATCGCTACTGCTTCCGCCTCGGTATAGCCCATCACGTTGGGTACCATCAGCTTATCCTTACCGATGCTTACCGTCAGTGTAATGTTGGTACCGGATGGAACCATGGTTCCTGCAGCCGGCACCTGTCCAATCACGCATCCCACTTCCACATCATTGGAATATCCATCCACACGGCTGACAGCAAACCCCATGGCTGCCAAGTCGTCATTGGCCTGTACAAAGTTATTTCCAACCACAGAGGGTACTTCCATTTTGCCTACACCGGCACTGGCAGTCAGTGTGACAGTACTGCCCTTTGCAATTTCAGCGCCCACTTCCACATCGGTGCTCATCACCACACCCTTCTCTACCACTGCGGATTCCACATAATCCACAATCGCAACCAACTCTAAATCAGTGAGCACATTGCGGGCGTCTTCTACCGTCATGCCGACCACTTTTTTCATCTTTACATATTCCGTGGCTTCCTCCGATATAATCGGGCCTTCTTCAGACTGTTCAGGACCATTTTGCGCATTCCTGCCAAGGATTTGAACCGCCATAAAGATTAGAATCAATAAAATGACGATACCGCCTGCGATGGCTAATATGGTAGTTAACCGGTCGAAATCCAGACCTTTGCCCTCATCCGGTTCGTTTTCCGTCATCTCCTTAATCTGTTTGATTTCTTCCTCAGAAATCTTCCTGGTACCCCCTGTCTGTACTTCCGACAAGGCAACTACATCTTCATCAGGGTATTGTAACGCTTTTTTCAAATCCGCTACCACTTCAGCCGCACTTTGATATCTTCTGTCCGGTGATTTCTGGCAACATTTCATCACGATACTTTCGATACTCAAAGGAATCCCCGCCAAAAAAGAGGATGGTTTGGGCATTTCTTCCTGTATGTGCTGAATGGCGATTGCCACCGTATTTTCACCATCAAAAGGCACCTGACCGGTGAGCATTTCAAACAAAGTGATACCTAAGGAGTAAATATCGCTCTGTTCATTGCTAAAACCACCCCTTGCCTGTTCCGGCGAGGTATAATGTACAGAACCCATCACGTTGGTGGTAATGGTATCACTGGTTGCAGCTTTGGCAATGCCAAAGTCCGTCACCTTTACCTTGCCATCTTTGGAAATGATAATGTTCTGGGGCTTGATATCACGATGAATGATTTTATTATGGTGTGCAGCCCCCATACCCAGGCACACCTGGATGGCGATATTGACCGCCTCCTTGAATGCTAATCCGTTCTTCTTCTCAATATACTTCTTGAGGGTGATACCCTCCACCAATTCCATAACGATATAATAAATACCGTTCTCTTCACCCACATCGTATACATTTACCACATTGGGATGTACCAATCCTGCAGCAGCCTGCGCTTCGATACGGAATTTAGAAACAAAGGTTTCATTCTCACTAAATTCCTGTTTTAACACCTTCACGGCCACATTACGGTTCAGTTTATGACATTTTGCTTTATATACATCTGACATTCCACCGGTTCCGATACGTTCCAATATCTCGTACCGTTCGCCGATGATCATACCTATCTTAACCATACAATCTCTCCATTCTGTGGAAATCCAACCATTACAACCACGCTATCAATACGACGCTGATATTATCTGCCCCGCCTGTTTCATTGGCAGCAGCCACCAAATCAGCAGCCTTTTTCTCAATATCGCCCTGTTCGCTAAGTATTTTATGAATTTCTTCATCCTCTAACATGTTGGTCAATCCATCCGAACACATCAAAAAGATTTGGTTTGGTTTAATTCTCTTTTCAAAATAATCAATCTGTAAATCCAAGTCCGTACCCACAGCTCTGGTGATAATATTCTTGTCGGGATGATGCTTGGCCTGCTCTCTTTTAAGGCCACCTCTTTCCACCATTTCCTCCACCCAGGAGTGATCCTTGGTGACTTGAATCATTTCCTTCTCATCTACGATGTAGAATCTGCTGTCTCCTACGTTTGCCACGGTAACGGCATCTTCCTTAAAGCTGGCAGCCACCAAAGTGGTTCCCATGCCCTCTAACGCCACATCTTCTCCCGATTTCTCGTAGATTTTTTTATTGGCAATGACAAACGCTTCCTGAAAAATCTTTCTGGGAGAAAGACTTTTGGATTCTCTCACTGCTTCTATCATGGTCTCTACCGCCATGCGGGAAGCATAGTCTCCGGCATTATGTCCTCCCATACCATCTGCCACGATAAATAAATTGTCCAGATTTCCTACCGCTTCCGACGATGTATACACATAATCCTGATTCAGTTTTCTTCTCCGTCCCACATCCGTGACGGCACAAGCCTTAAACACAGTCCGTTCCTCCATTATCAGATATTGCAGTGACATGCTTACGGCGCAATTGTCCGCAGGCGCCGTCAATATCCCTGCCCATTTCTCTTCTTATAGTAACATTATTTATATTTTTTTCAAGGTTATTTTTGAATGCCTGTATCCGGCGCAAGTCAGATTGCACGAAATCCCGCTCTTTAATCGGATTCACAGGAATCAGGTTAATATGGCAATTTAAAGGCTTCGCCAGTGCTGCCAATTCCGCCGCATCCTGATCCGTATCATTGACTCCGCCCACCAGACTGTACTCAAAAGAAATACGTCTGCCGGTCTGCTTGAAATAATACGCGCAGGCTTCCATCAGTTCCTTAATGGAATATCTGTTGGCAATGGGCATCAGTTTTTTTCTTTTCTCGTCCGTAGTGGCGTGCAGGGACAAAGCCAATGTAATCTGCAATTTTTCATCTGCCAATTCATACATTCTGGGGACAAGACCACAAGTGGACACTGTGACGTTTCTCTGACTGATATGTAATCCGTTTTCATCCGTCAGCAATTCTATAAAACGAACCAGATTATCATAATTATCTAACGGCTCTCCCGTGCCCATCACCACCACGTTAGACACTCTCTCGCCGGTGATTCTGGTGATGGCGTAGATTTGTTCCAGCATCTCAGAAGCAGTCAGGTTTCTTTCCAATCCGTCCAAGGTAGAGGCACAGAATTTACATCCCATACGGCATCCCACCTGAGACGATATACAGACACTGTTTCCATGCTTATACTGCATCCAAACACTTTCCACCACATTGCCATCGCCAAGTTCAAACAGAAACTTCTTGGTACCATCGATTTTGGATTCCTGTACCTGCAAGGCTTTCAGACGTGTATACACATATTTTTCTTTCAATTTACCGCGCAGTTCCTTGGAAAGATTGGTCATTTCATCAAAGGATTCTGCCAATTTCTCATGCATCCACTGATATACCTGTCCGGCACGAAAAGACTTTTCATTATGTAGTTTGAATTCTTCTTCCAACTCCACCAATCTAAGTGACTTAATGTCCATTTCCTATCTTCCTGTTATTATTCTCTATCGGGCTTCCTGAATTTCGCGATAAAAAAACCGTCTGCCTTTGCGTATCCGGGAAGCAACTGTAGAAACGCCCCGGTCTCATCCGTGAGGAGATTTTGAAGTTCCTCCGGCAATTGTTCTCGGATAGAAACCGGTTCTAAACCAAATTCCTCGGAAATCCACGCCGCCATATCGGTATTTTCCTGCTTTCGTATGGTGCATGTACTATAGAGCAGGGTTCCACCGGGTTTCACATAGTCCACGGAAGATGCGATGATTTCTTTTTGTAATTCTAAGAGACTTTCCAAGCCTTCTTCTGATAAATGGTATTTGATATCTCTCTTCTTCCCTAAAATGCCAAGTCCGGAACAGGGCACGTCCAAAAGCACTACATCTGCTTTCTCTTTTAATTCTGTATCCTTTAGGCGGCCATCATACACCTGTGTGGTTACATTGCCCGCCTTTAAGCGTTGCAGGTTTTCCTCAATATAGGCAATTTTTTCCTCCGATACATCTCTGGAAAGCACACGGTTTGCTTTCTCAGAAGCGAGTATGGTTTTGCCGCCCGGTGCGGCACATACATCTATGCAAAAGTCTGCGGCGGTAATGCCTGCCATTTCCACCGCCAGTGCGCTACTCACATCCTGCACAATAAATTTCCCTTCTGCAAACCCCGGCAGCTTCGTCACATCATCCCCATCTTCCAAATAGTACACATAGGGCAGATAATCACTTTGTGTGAGTTTGCCACCTCTTTTTTCTATTTCCTGACATAGTTGTTCCCGCTCCACCTCAGGAAGCAGGGTAGAAAACCGCAAAGGTACAGGATGGATTTCCAACAAACCCTCCAATATCCTTTCCACCTGGGATATGTCATATTCATCCAACCAAAGACGCACAATCCATTCAGGCATGGAATACTTGACACTCAAATATTCCAGGGGTGCCTTCTTCCGGTCAGGGAGGGTAAGATATTCTTTGGATTTTGCTAATGCACGCAGGACCCCGTTGACAAATCCCTTCAGATTCTGAAAATGACGCTTTCCTGCCAATTTCACTGCTTCGTTACAAACCGCCGAATCCGGCACAGAGTCCATGTACAAAAGCTGATATGCGCTCATCAACATCAGACTGCGGATAAATGGCTTCATTTTTGCCACGGGCACTTTAGAAAACTGATTAAGATGGTATTCTAATTCTATCCTTCTCTCCACAGTACCTTCCATAATACGTTTGAAGAAAGCCTTGTCCTTCGGGTCTAAAAAATCGTATTTATCTAACACTGCCCTGATGGCATGATGCGAAAACACCTTCTCCTTTTCCATCATCAGCAGCGTATCCACGATAATTTCGCGTATATTCTCTGCCACGACTACGCTCCTTACCTATTAATCATCATTTCTTCTGCCGAACAATAGTACCAATCTCAACAACTGCAGTATAGAAGAAGCCGCTGCCGCCACGTAAGTAAACGCCGCTGCAGAAAGCACTTTTTTCGTGCCTCGAAGTTCTTCTGTACCCAGAAGTCCATACTGCTCCATTTTTGCGATAGCTCTGTTAGAAGCATTAAATTCCACGGGCAAAGTCACCAATTGGAACAATACTGCCAATGAAAATGCCCAAATACCGATGTTGATCATGGTCTGATTCCAGGACAACAACACACCGATTAAAATCAGTGGAAATCCGAGCGTACTTCCGATATTTGCCACAGGCACCAGCGCTGTCCTGATTTTGATAAAGGCATATCCCTTTGCATGCTGTATGGCATGTCCACATTCGTGTGCTGCTACACCTACCGCTGTCACGGAAGGATTATTATAATTCTGCGAGGACAATCTCACGGTATTACTTCTGGGGTCATAGTGGTCACCACTTGCAGAGTTTAAGCACTCCACTCTCACCTGATACAAGCCCTCACTGTCCAAAATACGTCTTGCCGCCTCTGCACCGGTAAGGCCTCTGGCATTTCTAACCTTGCCATACTTGTTCATGGTACTGTTGACAATGCCGCTTGCCAGCAGGCAAATCAAGGTGCCTAATAATACCAACATATAGGTTGGATCAAAATAGTAATAATAAGGATAATACATTACTTATACCTCTTTAATAAATATTTCTTCAACTGCCTTCTGTCGCTTATCTGCCTAGTTTTTCGCCGGGTAGCATCTTAACTCCAAGGAGAAAATCCCTTGTACTCATTCGTTTTTTCCCTTCCAGTTGAAGTTCCTTAATTTTCAGAAGTCCTTCCCTTGTCATAACCAAAACGGCGTCCTTCTCTACCTTAACAACCATTCCCGGAACGGCTTGTGGGCATTCCGCTGTGGTAACCGCGTTTTCGTCGTCTCCACAGGCCAAGTCCTCCACACACTCCACAGACCAGACCTTCAATTGCTTCCCCTTATAGAAAGTATAGGCACTTGGCCAGGGTGTCATACCCCTGACTTGACGTTCAATTTCTACACAAGTCTGGGTGAAATCTATCTCTCCCATGGATTTTTTAATAATGGATGCATAGCAGCTATCTTCGTCTATTTGTTTTTCGGGAGATAATTTCCCTTCCACCAAAAGTGGCAAAACTTCCACAATCGCTTCCCCGCCCAAAAGCATCAACTTGTCATGTAACGTTTCGTAATTATCATCTGCAGCTATGGGAATTTCTTTTTTGTAGAGCATATCTCCTGTGTCCAGTCCCGCATCCATCTGCATAATAGTGATACCGGTGGTCTCTTCGCCACAAATAATCACATGCTGGATGGGGGATGCGCCACGGTATTTGGGCAATAAAGAAGCGTGAATATTCAAGCATCCATAGGGTGGAATATCTAAAACCTCCTGGGGTAAAATCTGTCCAAAAGCTGCCACAACATATATATCCGCAGGGTACTGCTTTAACTCTTCAATAGATTCAGGATTCCGAATTCTGGCAGGTTGCATTACCGGTATATTGTATTTTAATGCTGTCACCTTCACGGGTGGCGGCACAGGTTCACCGCTTCGTCCTTTGGGTTTGTCAGCCTGTGTGACCACCGCCGTCACCTCATGTCCCGCCTGAATCAAAGCCTCTAAAGAAGCCGCTGCGAAATCAGGTGTTCCCATAAAAACAATCTTCATTTAGTTTCCCTCTTCGTTCTCTTCAGGCACTACGTCCATCAGTTCTCCCTCTACTTTTTCTACATAGAGATGTCCATCCAAATGGTCCAATTCATGGCAAATGGCTCTGGCCAGAAGCTCTGTTCCTTCCAATTCAAATTCGTGCATATCCACATCTAATGCCTTGATTTTCACATACTCAGGTCTGGTCACATTGCCTGCTTTTCCGGGTACACTTAAGCATCCTTCCGAACCGGTCTGCTCTCCCCTGGTTTCAATGATTTCGGGATTGATCAGAATATAAGGTCCCTGGGGTACTTCCTCATCAGTGGTAGCGTCGATGACTACGATTCTTTTCAACACACCCACCTGAGGCGCTGCTAAGCCGACGCCGTTCGCCTCATACATGGTATCCAGCATGTCTTCAATCAATTCCTTGATTCTGGGTGTCATCTCTGACACCGGTCTGCAAACTTTGGTCAGTACATCTTCTCCTATTTCACGAATATTTCTTAATGCCATTTTGAGCCTCCGTTCTAATCTGTCAGCGTGTTACATAGTAACCATGGGATCAAAGTCAAATTGGACTTGTTCTCCCGTACGCTGCATCATCTTTCGTTTTTCTTCTATTTTATCCTTTGTTTCTATTAGTTTATCATAATCTGAAGATTTTACATAGAAAACATATCTAAAAATATCGTTAATTTTTGATATGGTTGCGGTGGCAGGTCCAATGACCCGCATTCTATTATCCCGTGCAACTTTGGCAAGAGTGTCTGCAAGGAGCGCACCATCCTGCGCGTTAATTGCAAATATTTGCACTGCCAACATATGGGCAGCAGGGGGATAGTCCAGCATTTCCCGATACAGAATTTCTTCTTCATAAAAACCTTCACAATCCTGTTCCTTCGCATGCCTTACCGCATAGTGTTCCGGCTGATAGGTCTGAATCACTGCTTCTCCCGGAAGTTTGCTCCTGCCCGCTCTGCCCACCGCCTGAGTGAGAAGTTGGAAGGTGCGTTCTCCTGCCCGGTAGTCGTTAGCACTCAAGGAAAGATCCGCCGCCAGTACCCCCACTAAGGTTACCTTAGGGAAATCATGGCCTTTGACAATCATTTGCGTACCGATGAGTACGTCTGCCTCCTCATTGGCAAAGGCAGAAAGGATATTCTCATAGCTTTCTTTGGTCTTGGTAGTATCTCCATCCATCCGCAAGCAGCGCACTCCGGGAAACATCTCTTTTAACTTATCTTCAATCTGCTGTGTACCGGCACGGAAACCGCTGATATATTTACTGCCACATTCCGGGCAAAGCTTAGGCTTCGGCTCCGAATAATTACAATAATGACAAATAAGCAAGCCATTTCTATGCTCTGACAAAGACACATCACAATGCGGGCATTTCATCACATGTCCACAGGCTCTGCAGGAAATGAAACCTGCATATCCTCTTCGATTCAAAAAGAGAATGCTTTGCTCGCCTTTGGATAGTCTGTCGCTCAATAAGTCTTGTAATTTCCGGCTAAAAATAGACCGGTTACCCTCTCGTAGTTCCTGCCTTAGGTCTACCGTGTGAACGGTAGGCAAATGTCCTCCGGACAAACGCTCCGTCAGAGTAAACAACAGGTACTCTCCTGATTTTGCCCTATAATACGCTTCCAGGGAAGGTGTGGCACTTCCCATAATAACACCGGCGCCATGTAACTTTGCCAATTCCATGGCTACATCCCTGGCATGATACTTAGGGGTACTTTCGCTTTTATAACTTCCCTCATGCTCTTCATCTATAACGATGAGTCCTAAATTAGGAAAAGGCGTAAATAAAGCTGATCTGGGGCCAATGATCACATCGATTTCTCCCTGCTTTGCCCGTTCGCACTGGTCATACTTTTCTCCCGGAGAAAGGGTGGAATTCATCACACTGACCCTGTCGCCGAATCTGCGGTAGAACCGAAGCAGTGTCTGATAGGTCAAGGCAATTTCCGGTATCAGTACGATGACCTGTTTCCCGGCTGCCACCACCTCCCGAATCACTTCCATGTACACTTCTGTTTTTCCACTGCCGGTGATGCCATGGATCAGATAGGGTTTCGTAAAACCTTGGTGAAAATCCGCTAAGATGGTATCTACAATCTGTTGCTGCTGTGAACTTAATGTTTTACGGTTGTCCCGGTCTTCCTGTAATTTCACAGGATTGCGATGTTCCGTGGTGGTTTGTATCTGAATAGCACCACATTTTTCCAGGGACGATATGGTGGCACCGGAAACATTCAATTTACCGGTAACCCATGCATAGGGAATTCGTTCCTGTTCCATAAGTTCTGTCAAAAGCCGGACCTTTGCCACCTGTTTTTTTCGATCTGCCTGACCCAACAGTGAAATGATTTCCTCCTTGCTCATGGTCCTCACAATGGTCCGGTGTTGTAGTTTTTTCACCGTTTTTTTAGCGGGCAGAACCGTCTTCAAGGCTTGAATCATAGTGCAGGCATATTTTTTTTGCAAGATACGGGCAAGCTTAATCTGATTGGCTTCCACTCCCGCATCACCTTCTGCCAGAGCATGAATGGCTTTTGTCTTTTCGGGGTCAAAGTTGCATTCTTCGCCCAAACCGATCACGTACCCCTTACGAATGGTGTTACCCTTTCCGAAAGGCACCTGCACGCACATTCCTACGTCAATCTCCCCGGCAAGAGCGTTAGGAACACGGTATTGAAATGTCTTATCCAATTTTTCATGTGAGATGTCGATAATGACATCAGCATATATTTCACGCACTCCCAAAACTCCGTTCAAATAAAGACTCTTAGCTTCATCAAGTTACCAATCTTAAATGTGGTTTAACCCACCTTCTAACAGTTCCTGAATGATGACTCTCTCATCCATGGGATATTTCACCCCTTCTATCTCCTGATAATCTTCGTGCCCTTTGCCTGCTAATACAATCAGGTCGCCTTCACAGGCATGTTCTATCACATGCGCTATTGCTTCCCGTCTGTCAGGAATCTCTATATACATTCCATCTGTCTTTTCTATGCCTGTTTTAATATCTGCAATGATATCCAAAGGATTTTCAAAACGTGGATTATCAGAAGTAATCACCGTCAAGTCTGCGATTTTGCCACTGACCTCTCCCATTTCAAATCTTCTGGATTTTGCCCTGTTTCCGCCACAGCCAAAGAGGCATACCAGGCGTCCCGGCTGATATTCCTTTAAGGTTTCCAGCAAGCTTTGCAACGCCATGGCATTGTGAGCATAATCAATGAGCAATGTGAATTTATCAGAAATATCTACTTTTTCGATGCGGCCCTTTACCTTGGCAGACTTTAATGCGCTCTGTATTTTCACGTCCGCCACGCTAAACTGCCTGCAGATGGCAATGGCACAAAGTGCGTTATACACACTGAATCTGCCCGGCGTGGGCAATATCACATCAAAATTCATCAGTCCTGATACAGAGAAAGAAATGCCCAATGCACCGGGGTCTCGAACCAGCGTCAAATCATTCGCCTGAAGTTGATTACGGTCTTTCAATCCATAGGTTTCCAGCGCACAGGTATGTCCTTTTGTAATGATATCGACGTAAGGATCATCTCCATTGACGATACCCACCTTACACTGTTTGAAAAGCAAGGCTTTGCAGGTTGCATACTCTTCAAAACTACCATGTTCATTGGGCCCGATATGGTCCGGTGACAGATTGGTGAAAATACCAAAATCAAAAATAAATCCCTGTGTCCTGTGTTGCATCAAGGCCTGTGAGGAAACTTCCATCACTACCGTATCCAGTCCGGCCTCCACCATCTGTGCAAAAGTCTGTTGCAATACATAGGATTCCGGAGTGGTATTTTTCGCAGGAATATGCTCCCTCCCAATAATGGTTTCTATGGTACCTACCAAGCCTACCTTTCGTCCTGCATTCTCTAAAATGGACTTCACCAAATAGGTGGTTGTGGTCTTTCCCTTGGTGCCTGTGATTCCGATAACTTTCAGTCTCTCGGCAGGATGCCCAAACCATGCAGCAGAAATATGCGCCATGGCGTACCTGGTATCTTCCACCAAAAGAATGGTTGCGCCTTCCGGGATCTCCTCTACAAGTTTAGATACCACAAAGATTTCGGCACCCTTTTCCCACATAGTCATAACGAAATCATGTCCATCAAAATTGGCACCGGGAATACAGAAAAACAAAGCCCCCGGTTTGATATCCTTCTCTCTGGAATCATAAATTAACTGCGGAACCTCACGTTCCACATTCCCCTGTATACATTTGTAGTCAATCCGCTGCAAGAGTGTTGTAAGTTGCATACTCTTGTACCCTCCAAACTTTAATTCTTACCATAATTTATTATCATTGGTAATTTTGCATTACATATTGTAATTCCACGTTGCCTCTAAATTCATTGATACCAAGTTGATAGGTAAGCGCCAATTCGTATTGGCCCTGTCCCCGATATAAAGCGGCGGCACTTCCCTCACCGAATTTCTCGTCCAAATAAGCATCAAATTTTTCTAAATTACCAAAGTACATAATGTTTCCGCGTTTCCCATCCAAGGTTTGCACCTGGTACTTCCCCACATTTTGGTTGGCACCCAGTTTTCTACCCGATATAAATAATACATTTTTCTCAGCAAACAATGGTTTGGGATTGCCCACACCATAGGGTTCCAAAAGTGTCAACTGCTCTGCAAGCGTCAAATCCGCATACCCCAAAGGCATGGGCACATCAATCTGAACCCTTTCCACAAAATCCTCCTCAGAAAGGTTGGCCTTTTGGTTCAATGCTTTCCGCAGGAGCTCAATGTCTTCTTCCTTTGTCGAAAGCCCTGCAGCCATGGCGTGCCCACCAAATTTGGTAAACAGTCCGGAAACTTCACACATCTTTTCATACATGTGATAGCCTTCTATAGAACGTCCGGAGCCTTTCACCCCTTCTTCCCCTTTGGTCAGGACAAAGACGGGACGATAGTATTTTTCTTTTAATCTGGATGCCACAATGCCTGCCAGACTTTCGTGCACGCCGGGGCAGTATATTAACATGACAGTATCATTTTGAATTCCATGTTCCAGAATGTACTTCTCCGCCTCTTCCACTCCGATTTGAGTGAGATTCTTTCGGCTGTCATTGAGTTCCTTTAATTCCCTTGCGCAGGACATCGCCTCCACATGATTCTCGCTGAATAATAGTTCCAAAGAACGATATGCGGTATCCAATCTGCCGGTTGCATTCAAACAAGGGCCAATGACAAAGCCCAAATGGTAAGTGTTCAGCCGTTCCGGCTCTATTTGGTGCATCCGCATTAGTGCTTCCAATCCAAGATTTGCACTGTGACGCATTCTTTTTAATCCCTCTTTGACAATAATCCTATTCTCGCCCTTTAATGGCATCACATCGCATACCGTGGCGAGCGCTGCAAATTCCAACAGTTCTTCTATCACAGCATCGGGAAGTTTCTGCGTCATTTGGCTATTCAAAGCCTGAATACATTTGAAGGCCACGAGACCTCCACAGATTTCAGGGAATGGGTATTCGCAGTCGTCCCGTTTGGGGTCCACCACAGCCAAGGCAGGCGGAAGAATCTGACGCCGTCCATTGACAGCATCCTCTGACGCTTCAAAAGGAACCTCATGGTGATCTGTCACCACCACGGATATCCCCAGCGAATTGGCCAGTTCAATTTGAGCGGCAGCCGCAATACCGTTATCACAGGTAACAATCATTCCTACGCCCTCTGCCGAAGCCTGTTCAATCAGACTATTACTGAGACCATATCCATCATGTACCCTATGGGGAATCACCGTGGATACTTGCGCACCCAACAGACGCAACCCTTTTGTCAAAATATAGGAAGCACAAATGCCATCCACATCATAGTCCCCTATGACGCGGATGGCGATATGTTCCGAAATGGCTTGTTGTATGGACACTACTGCCCTGTCCATATCTTTTAATAAAAAGGACGATGGACAGTCTGACAATTCACCATGCAGGAATGCTTCCACCTCCTCGGTGGTCAATACATCCCTATTTCTGATGATTCGTGCCAAAACGGGGGAAATATGAAATTGTTCACTCCAGGCATTAAAATCTGCCTTTTTATTGGCAACTGTCCATTTTTCCATAGATTATTCTTCTTCCTTGGGTCTGGGCGGAAACTTCTTAGTCAGCATAAACCATGCCGGCCCTGCCAAACATACGGAGGAGAAACCGCCACAGAGAATACCCACCATCAAAGGCAAGGCAAATTCACGGATGCTGGTAACACCAAACACATACAGGCATACCACCATAATCAAAGTAGTAATGGAGGTGTAGATGCTTCTGGTCATGGTCTGCACAATGCTTGCATTCACCACATCCTTCAAATCATCCTTAGCCTTCATGGTAGCAATACCCTCACGAATTCTATCGAAGATAACAATGGTAGCATTGATGGAATACCCCACAATGGTGAGGATACATGCTACAAAGGTATTGCCAACAGAGACACGGGCAATGGCATAGAAGCCAATCACTACCAATACATCGTGCACTAAAGCAAGCACACTACTGATACCAAATCTGATATCGCTGAAGCGGATACGAATGTAGATTAACATACAAACAATTGCCACCAAAACGGCAATGATGGTATCGGACTTCATCTCATCACTGATGGTGGAACTGATGGTCTCTGATGTAATGTTAGATTCTTCCAATCCAAATTCATCGAAGAACATCTGATTTAACGCCTCTCTGTCTTCTGCTTCCAGCGTATTGGTCTTAAAGATGACTTCATTGGAGCCCTGTACCGTCTGAATCTGCACAGCTCCGTCTACCACATCCTCTATCATAGGGAGTACGTCTGCATTTACCTCTTCTAAGGTCATGGCATCCTCGAAAGCAACCGTCGTTGCTGTACCACCCTTAAACTCAAGACTATAATTCAAACCGGAACCTGAATTAAACTTATAAATACCCATGGTAACCAGCCCTGCGGCAATCACCACACCTGCAATTCCGAAGAAAAGTCCTTTTTTCGATAACAAATCGAAAACCTTCTTCTCTTTGTTCACTACTTTACCATAAAGCTTTTTATTTGTAATTCCCATATCATAGAAAGCATACAGAATATACTTGGTAATCACCACTGCCGTAAACATGGAAAGTGCAATACCTAGTGCCAGGGTCTGTGCAAAGCCCTTTACACTGCCGGGTCCTAAAACCCAAAGTACTGCCGCAGCAATCAAGGTGGTAATGTTACCGTCCACGATGGCGGACAGTGCTTTTTCAAACCCCACTTTAATGGCTCCACGGACATACTCTCCTGCGCCGATTTCCTCTTTGATACGCTCAAAGATAATGACATTGGCATCCACTGCCATACCGATGGACAGGATGATACCCGCAATACCGGAAAGGGTAAGGGTCATATCAAAACCGTTTAACAACCAAATTGTAGCAGCCACATAGAATGTAAGTGCAATACTTGCTGCCACACCGGGAATACGATAAATAACACACATCAACAGAATCACCAGCAATAGACCAACTGCGCCTGCGATCAAACTGGTGCTGATGGCCTCCACGCCCAATTGTGCGCCTACCACTTTAGAATGCAATTCTTCCAACTCTAATTTCAAGCCACCGATGCGAATGGTGGATGCCAAACTCTCTGCCTTCTCATAGGACTCCATGGGAGAAATCTGCGCATTTCCATCCGGAATCATCTCGTTGACAGCGGGTGCACTGATGATTTCTCCATCATAGTAAATTGCCAGAGATTCCTGTTTCGCAGCCGCTCTCTCCGTAGCTTGCGCAAACTTCTGCGCGCCCTCTTCTGTCATCGTCAGGCTAACCGCATACTGGGAATTACCCATGTTGTCCTGTAAAGTACCGGCCTTCGCGTCCTTCACATCGGTACCCTGTACCAGGATGGAACCATCCTCTAAAAGTTCCGGAATGGTCTTATTCAACACATACTGATAGACATATCCCTGCTGTGTTTGCGCCATTTCTACCGTGAAGTTTAATTCTCCTTCATCATCTGTCTGGCTGATGAAATACAACGCACCGGGTCTGCCAAGTTCCTGCAGAATCACATTAGCATCGCTGACACCGGGAATCTCGATACAGATTCTGTCCGCACCTTCCTGGTAAACGATGGCTTCCGTGCTATACACTTCCACACGTTTCTGCAATTTCGCAATGGTATCACTCATTTCCGTAGCATCCGGTTCTTCCTCTCCTACCACCTGATAGGTAATGCTGACACCGCCTGCCAGATCAAGACCTAAATTGATCTCTGCCGCGCTACCGGTTCCCTGAGGGTCCACGCCCTTAAAATCAATGTATGTGAGCCCCAAAACAACCAGCAATATAAGTATTAATTTTAATATCGGTTTGTTCTTCATTTTGCGCCCATCTCCTTTACTCTAAGTCACCTTCACGCATGGCTTCATCCACCTTTAACATGATGGCACATTCGATGCGCTTCTTTTGTAATTCACATCCCACTTCATATGTGGAATTGATATTTCCATGGAAATTATAAGAATTGGCGGCACAACCACCACTGCAATAGAACTTCGCGAAACACTTCTTACATTTATCCTTGGCATATACATTACAGCATTTGAATTCGTCCCTAATGTCATCACGCTTGATTCCCTCAAACACGTTACCCATAAGGAACTCTTCGTTCCCAACGAACTGATGGCAGGGATAGAAATCACCCCAGGGAGTCACTGCTAAGTATTCTGTACCGGAACCACATCCGGACAGGCGCTTAGCCACACAGGGACCGCCCTCCAAATCAATCATAAAATGGAAGAAATTGAAGGGTTTGCCGTCTTTGCGGCGCTGTATCATAGCTGACGCCAATTTGTCATATTCTTCCTTTAATACCGGGATGTCTGCCTCTGTTATGGCGTAATCATCGGTAGGTTGTGCCACCACAGGTTCTACGGATATCTGTTCAAAACCCAAATCAGCCAGATGTAATACATCTTCTGCGAAATCCAAATTGTGATGGGTGAAAGTACCACGCACATAGTAATTCATCTGGTCTCTGCTCTCAGCCACTTTTTGGAATTTGGGTACAATCATATCATAGCTACCCTGTCCTCCTCGAAAAGGACGCATTTTATCATGGACTTCCTTACGGCCATCAATACTCAACACGATGTTCGCCATCTCTTTGTTGGCAAATTCTAAGATGTCATCGTTCAAAAGTACACCATTGGTGGTCAAAGTAAAACGGAACTTTTTATTATAAGGTTCCTCTAAGCTTCTACCGTACTCTACCAGGTCCTTTACCACCTGCCAATTCATCAGGGGCTCGCCACCGAAGAAATCCACCTCCAGATTGATGCGGTTACCGGAATTGGCCACCAAAAAGTCTAAAGCCTTTTTGCCTACTTCCAGGCTCATCAGAGCACGTCTGCCATGGTATTCTCCTTCTTCTGCAAAACAATACTTACAAGCCAGATTACAATCATGGGCAATATGCAGACAAAGCGCCTTTACCACCGTCTGCCTCTTCTTAAAATCAAATACATAGTTTTCGTAGATATCCGGTGCAAACAAGCAACCTTCGGATTCTAACTCGAATATTTCATCTACAGCCTCGTTAATCTCCTTTTCAGAATAGGAAACATTGGGCAAATTCAGCAACATCGCTTTGATGGTCTCAGGGTCTTTAATCCCTTCCTGTACCAGAGGTTCTACCAGCGGTATGCAATCATAAACAATATCGTCTACCACATGTACGGATCCGCTATTCACATCCATCACAATGTTATATCCATTACTTTTGTACTGATGTATCACAACAAATTCCTCCAAAAAGTCTGTATAAAAGTTCAAGCAGCGATTGCATCGCTGCTTGCTCTCGTCTTAAATTCTGAAATATCGGACTATTTCTTTACCTTTTCACAACTCTGGTTTCCAACAGTACAAGAAGTCTTACATGCGGACTGGCAAGATGTCTGGCACTCACCACAACCACCCTTCTTCATAGATTCCTTCAAATTTCTGGTTGTTAAAGTCTTAATGTGCTTCATATGATATAGCCTCCTTTAGCAATTCATTTATCACAATTTCATAATTAATTGTATTGTATCACAGATTAAGAAAATATCAAAGAGTTTTTTTCATTTTTACAGCTGTCTCAGAAGTCTATCCCCAATCGAAGTTCCTTCCTGCGCAGAATCGGTTCACCCTTCAAAATTTTCTCAGGATTTCCCTGCAATAGCAGTTCGATATCTTTTGCAGAATAATGCCCCTCCATCACTGCCTTTAAGCGTTCCAAAGAAGGCGTCCGATGGGTGGCGTTATGCGTATCCGTAGCTATCAATCCCGCCACACCGGAATCCAAGAAGTGTAGGGACAGATGTCTTACACGTTCGCCAAATTTACCAGTAATAGAACCATGATTTAACTGCATAGCACAACCGCAATCTTCCAGATAATGTGCGAACTCCGGTTCTCTTTGCATAAATACATATCGCTCCGGGTGCGACAGAATCGGCTTATATCCGCTCTCCAGCAATTCTAATATCCTCTTTTCCACATGAGGAATATTATCCTCAAATCGAAACTCCACTAGGACGTACTTCGTGTTGTTTACGGTCAGAAGTTTGCCCTCGTCCAATAAACTCACCACATTCCTGTCCATGAAAATCTCCATGCCGGGATGTAGTTCCACCGGAATATCCTCTTGACGAAGCCGTTCCTGCAAAAGAGCCAACTGCTTATGATACTCTTCAATTGTATACTCGAAACAATTCCCGTGACTGGATGCAACGATATGCCGGATGCCACTCTTAGCAGCGATTCGAGCAATCTCGAGGGATTCCTCTATGGAAGAGGAGCCGTCATCTATGTGCGGGAGAATGTGGGAATGGATGTCGATCATAGTTTTTATAATTCACCTTTATGCTTAGACGCTTTCTTTTTGTCTGCAGTCAACGCCTTTTCACCATTTAAATACATTGCCAACAGACCCAAGAGCACCAAGACTGTTGACGCATACACAATAACTGGTATCACTTTTTTATAGATAAACTCACAAATCTCTACTGCTACTGTTCCACCAACAAGTAAAGCGACCAAATATCCTACAAATGTGAGTCCTCCTGCAAATAAGCATATCATAACTCCGTATCCAAATACAATTCTAATTTTTTCAGATAATTTCTTTAACCACTTTTTCATCTTCTCACCTCTTACAATCCCATAATAGGAAGCCATCCCATGAGGACAACCACCTCTAAAATAAACTGCGCTGCTACCCACCACAGGTTGTTTTTAAAAGTTTTATCAAAGTCGGACTCTGCCAATGTCATTCCCGCATACATCCCCAAGCCCAAGGGCGGGGTGATTCCGCACATAACACCACAGATACAGGGTAACATTGCGGCAACCAGCAGAGGATTACATCCAACTGCCTCCAATACAGTGATAAACATAGAACCAAAGATGACAACCAAAGACGAGCCTGGTATAACCATGCCCATAAAACAGGTAATCAGACAAATTGCAATTACCATGCCAAGTTTTCCGAAATTCCAATTCATAATAATCTCACCCATTTCGGAAGCCACGTTTAAATCAGCAAACAATGCGCCAATCATGTATCCAAAAATACACACTCCAATGGCGGGTGCTATGGTTTGTACCGAATTACTAAAAAATTTAGCGATATTTTTTATTTTAACTACAGACTTATCTTCTGCAACACAGCATGCATATATTGCAGCGACGCCACCGATAAACAATAAAATGGAACTTGAAAAATATTTGGCTCCTGTCTCTCCCAGCCTTGCTGCAAATAACGAATCCTTAAGCAAATAATCCAGTAGGAATGGCAAAATGATAATTATAGGAAGCAGAAGCCCCTTCCAACCTTTGCGCAGTGTTTCCCGTAAATCAGGTAATTCATCTTTTGGAATGGGCTTTACTTTATAGTACTTGCAAAAACTCCAGACCATAATAATTCTCTGAAGAACAAACCAAATGGAAATCCCCCATAAAACAATCCAAAACTGACCCGTTGTCAGATTTACGTTGGGATATAACGCTGTAAATGCACCTAACGCAGCTACAATATTAGAGGATGGAGGTATCATATTTCCCATATAACTGGCGTTGCTTTCAATATTTGCTGCCAAATGAGAAGGAAATCCGGACTTTTTCATGGCAGGAATCGTTATTGCACCCGTAGCCATGACATTGCCAGGGCCGGAACCGGACAATGCGCCCATAAATGCACTGGCTACGACCGCAGTATAACCTGCACCACCAGTAATTCGTCCAATCAAAGATAATATAATTGCAATACAACTATCAATAATTTTTGTTTTCGTCAAAATAATCGACATTGCAACAAAGGAAACCATAGAATATAATAATGATGTGGAAAGAGCATCATCAATATATATATATATATTGCTCCATGTTCCTGTAATAGTCAGCAACAAAATAAAGCTTAATAAAACTCCCTCGTATACAGGACGTTTCAATAAAGCAAACCAAATTATGATTGCGACAAGCATAACAAATATGTAAATAATACTTGATGGCATAATTGTATCCTCCTTGATATTCCTTTTTGGTTATTGATTTTATTCCATTTATGTTATATTATAACTATTAGTCATGAAATGTCAAGGAAAATGTACACCATATTGATGCCAAAAGCTCGAAAGGAAAAAAATATGAATAGTCGCCAACTAAAATACGCTATTGAACTATCCCGCACCTTAAACTTTTCCCTTGTATCCGAACAATTGGGAATTAGCCAACCTGCGCTTAGCAAACAAATTCTGGCATTAGAAAACGAATTAGGTGTAAAACTATTTGATCGTTCTTCAACTCCTCTAAAACTAACAGCAGCCGGCGAGTTTTTCATTACTCGTGCAAAACAAATTGTATTAGATGAAGATATGTTGATAGATTCTATGGCACAATATAAGTGCGGAGAAAGAGGACAACTTGTCATTGGTTCAACACCTTTTCGAAGTCAATATTTGATACCCAAGGCAGCTAAAGATTTTATGGATATATATCCAAATGTAAAAGTGATTCTAAAAGAGAATGACAGTTCACAATTGCGCCAAGACACCGTTGATGGGAAATATGATTTTGCAGTTGTAAATTTACCAGTGGACGAATCTATTTTAGATGTGATTCCACTTGAAGCCGACACAATTGTTCTCGCCATACCCAAGGAATTGGTCGAACAACCTCTTCCTGCAAAAAATCAGTGCGAATGCAAAATAAAGCTTAGTAAATATAAAGACATCCCCTTTATAACCCTTGGAAAAGATCAGGAACTACGACAATTATTTGATAAATATTGTGCTTTCGAATCTTTATCTCCCGAGATATGCATGGAAGTCAAAGGCATCAGCACCGCTTACGAAATGTGTACCGCCGGTGTAGGTGCTACACTTCTACCATTGCAGTTTATTGAATATAAGGGTATAAACGATAGTATTTTTCTGTTTCACCTAGAACAAAACCTACACACCAGGCGTCCTGTAATTATTACCAGAAGGGGGCAATACATGTCCGAATACGCAAAAACATTTATACGATTTCTTTGCGAATAGTGGAACTCCATGTCTTCTTTAATTAAGGGTCTGGCATCCAGCCAGACCCTCAACAAAGAACCATCAAAAATTATGCTATATTTTATGCTTGACCCTCATGACAAACCTCAAACAGATTGGCAAACCCTCAAAAACTTTGATTGTCCCTTCTGCTTGGAGGTTTTTAATCATTCTTCTTATGTTTCTCTATAAAACCAAAAACTTTATCCCAGTACATTGTCTCATCTTGCATTAACGCTTCGCCATGTCCTGCACCTTCAACAACGTACAATTGCTTTGGACATGTTGCCGCATAATATAGCCTATATGCATCTTCCACCGATACCGTTTCGTCGTCTGTTCCATGAATAAAGAGTGTGGGGATATTGCTGTTCATTACACCTTCCATTGCAGAAGCATCGTCCATCCAATAGCCGGCCATGACTTTAAAGGAAACATTTGCTATAGGGATAATAGGAAAAGACGGCAACGAAAACCTCTGCCTCAATTTCAACGTTAAATATTCTCTGGCGGAACTGTATCCACAATCTTCTATGATTACAGTCACATTCTCTGGAATTTGCTCTTGTCCAGAAAGGATCATCAAAGTTGAACCGCCCATAGAAACTCCGTGCAAGACAACTTCAGCATCCGGATCTCTTTCTATAATATAATTAATCCAGCAAAGAATATCAAATTGATCCAAATAGCCCATTCCGATATATTTCCCCTCGCTAATTCCATGGGCACGGTTGTCTGGTTGAAGCGTGTTGTAACCTCTCAACTGATACTCCCTCGCATACGGATCTGTGAAGGAACGGGATGTTCTGTATGAATGCACAAAAATCGCCCATTTATGCCCATCACTTACAATAGTTTCGGTGGCATAAAGTTTTATTCCATCCGAAGAAATAATTTTAACATCTGCATCCGGCTTCTCTGAAGGCGAGTGGTCGGAAAACAATATATATCTAACTGACACATACCCAATCGTCACAAGGGAAAAAAATAGCACAATCACGGTTAAAATAGTAAACTTCATTAATTTATTGTTCATAATAACCTTACTTATAAACTACCATCCTCTGTTCTTCCAATAACTTTTTACCTTCTTATATCCTTTATACCCCAATACGAACTGCAAAAGTTTTATAACAACCTTGTATTTCAACCAGTCAGTGCAACTCATTTTCTCCTTCCAACTAGCAGTATAATGATGAATTGTATATGTATTTTTGGTGCGTACAATACAGGTGTTTGTCATATCATATCCACAAAAGTATTCAAATGGATATATAATCATATCCTGAATTTTTTGCATACTGCCATCTGTTATCAATCCAAGTTTCACCAATGCGCTGGTATTTCTAGCAGGACATGGAGTCAAATCCATTTCGCCGTCCTTCAAAAAATGAACACCCTCGTACTCTTGAATCAATTTTAAAATCACTTCATTTTGAGGTGGGGCTGCAAATCCAAGTCCAGTTGCCACTTCCTTCCCCATCGCATCTTCACTTGCGTTTTCGAAACAAAGATATCCTCCCCTTTCTAACAAAGGCTCAAAGTTCTTAACGACCTCTACGTCTGTATCAAAATAGATTCCTCCTTGTTGATACACAACTACTAACCTTGCAAAATCACTAACAAAAGCCCATTTTTTGTTCGAATACGCTTCCCTCATGTAGTCAGTTTGATTTACGTCAAAATTATCCTCATTCCACTCTATAATTTCATAATCCGGGAAGTATTTCCGCCAGGAAGCAATGCTCTTCTGTACCATGGGCGGTTTGTCCCCTTTCCCAAACCAGCAATAATGGATTATTTTGGGTATCATTTTTTTGCCTCCTCCAAAAAAATTCAATTTTGTGATATACTCTGCCTACAGATCTTTTCTGACAATTATTTTCTATTCACAACTAATGTCCCATCCTTATCCCAAAACGATATCACATATTCTATCCACATCTTCCATTGGCAAATCCGCATACAGTGGCAATGTCAAAACTCTGTCCGCTATGTACTGTGCCACAGGCGTTTTTTCGCCACCTGCCGTAGGATAATCCTGATAGCACTCAAAACAATTTGTCAAAGGATAAAAATATTTTCTTGCGACAATATCATTTTCTTTTAATAGTTCGTGCACTCTATCTCTTGTATATTTATAACCATCAAAAATCACCGGGAAATATGCAAAATTCGATCTTACACCGATTTGAGGAGTACTTAACTTGATTCCCTCTATTCCTGTCAGGCGTTCACGATAGCGTGCTACAACTTTCTGACGCTTTTGAATTTCTTCATCCACATGACGTAGGTTACAGATACCCATAGCAGCTTGAAACTCATTCATTTTCGCATTTCCACCAACAAAATTCACACTCTCCGTGCCACGAATACCAAAATTTTTCATATCATTCATTACTTGGACAAGGGAATTATCTGCAAAAGTGATAGCTCCACCTTCTATTGTGTTAAATACTTTTGTGGCATGAAAACTAAACATAGAGGCATCTCCAAAATTGGCCGCATTTACACCATTTTTTTCAACCCCAAAAGCATGTGCCGCGTCATATATTACCTTTAAGTCATACTTTTTTGCAATAAGATCAATTGCTTCTATATCACACAAATTGCCATAAACATGCACCGGAACTATCGCACAAGTTGCATCCGTAATCAGATCTTCTATCTTGGTAACATCCATCGTATAATCTGTATCGTTGATATCACAAAATACAGGGACTAAATTGTTTCGCACAATTGCATGTGTGGTGGATGCAAAGGTAAACGGCGTTGTAATCACCTCACCACCTATGGGTAAATTTAAAGCTGCCAACACATTTTCCAAGGCCAAATGTCCGTTGGTATATAAAATCGCATGCGGAGTATTCAGATATTCTTCCAAATCCGCTTGAAATTTCCTGTGTTTTACTCCCATATTGGTAAGCCAATGACTATCCCACAACTCCTTAATCTCATCGCAATATTCTTCATATAAAGGCATGGAGGATTGTGTCACATTGATACCCATATTTCAAATCTCCTTTATTTTTTCTTTACAAAAATATCAGGCAAAATATAATCAACGATAGCCAGCAGTAAATATTTCACCCTTCTGTGCTTCAATGAATTATGTCCAATATATTTTAACATCTTCCTATAAGTCCGATCGATAATGTAAATTGTAATCTCATCTCTTATAATCACATTACATATATCTTCGTGGTATTTATATTCTGTAAATTGGTCCAAACTCTCAAGTGCCATAATTCCCTTTTTATATCTTTCACTTAACTTTTGCATGTCCGTTTTAATCCTCGTAGTCCAACTACCAACAGCATTAGTTCTATATGAAGACATTACCTCGTGGATATAATAGCACCCCCCACATGTTGCGGCATAACAAAGCAGCGCAAAATCTCCTATAGGAAATAGTTTATAAAATTCCGGTTTTTCGTCCATATACCGATCGAGAAGTGATTTTCTATACATAAAGGAACTCGTGTGAAATGGATACCCATTCTGCAAAATTTCCCTCATAAACCTGTCCTGCTCAAGCATTCCTTCCGAATATGAATTTCCTGTTGCCGGTATCAAATCCCCTACAATCACCTCTCCCCCTTCAGTAACTTTTTGTACGTCATGAGTACAAATCACACAGTCAGAATATTTTTCCAGCATATCTACCTGTTTTTGTAATTTATACTCGTCTTCCCAATAATCATCCCCTTCACAAACAGCAATGTATTTGCCACGCATAATAGGGTACAAAAGAGTGTTTCGAATGTGTACCTTCTTTGAATGCTGATTATCAGTTTGTAGAATCGGTATGATAATATCGGGATATTTCTCCGCAAATTCCCGAATGATATTAGCTGTACCATCCGTAGATGCATCATCATGAGCTAATACCTCAAAACAAAAATTTGTTTTTTGTTTTACAAACCCTTCTAATGTTTTTCTGATATATTTTTCATGATTATAACACAGATTAATTACACTGACCTTTATCTCTCGATTCATTCTACACTATCTCCCATTTTTTATCAGCACAAAAATTTACGGAGCAACTTGACAAAACAAATAAGGCTTGTATACCACCTATATCTTAAAAAAAACAAAGTAGTTGCAGAATACATTGTATTCTTTTTCCCTGTTGCAAGATTTTTATAATCACACTCAGAAATCGCTTTTATATATATATTCGATTGCATTAATTCTTTTAACTGCAATGCACTTTTTGTAATTGACATACCGCTTCTTGGATCTGCATAAAAACCCTCTACCAATTCCGTCAGTCTACCAACAATAAATTTATTCAAATATGATTGCAATTCATCATTTATCAAATGTTGGCTTATGATTTCCACCTGACTTTGAATAACCTCGGGCCAGTTTTTGTGAAATTTGTGTGTCACGGATTCCACATTATCCCGGTAATGATAAATAACGCTATCGCTTACTATGACTCCTCTTGCCACTTTTGCATACATCATACAAAACAGAAAATCTTCTCCGAATTCAATACCCACCGGAAATTTAACATTGTTTTCGAACAGCACCGATTTTCGATAGAATCTTCCGCAACTGCTCCAATGGTCGTACTCTGTGATGGATGTCACATCTTTTCGCTCATCTTTAAATCCCTCGATATTCAATATAGATTTTTGAACTTCTTGTGACGACAAATATTGATATGTATCCTTCGATGTATTTACATCTGCTCCCCTGGTATTTTTGGCAATTATCATATCAACGCTGTCATCAGCCAAGTCTAACAGTTTGAGTGCGTCTGATGACAACATATCATCTGCATCCAAAAAAGTCAGCCATTCTCCCGTCGCCTTCATAATTCCATTATTACGCGCCACAGACACTCCCCGATTCTCTTGTTCGATATAGATAATTCGATTATCAATCTCACAAAGTTCTTCACAGATTCTTGAAGAAGCATCCCGTGAACCGTCATTGACTAAAATCAATTGCCAGTTGGGAGTATTAAGAGCAAGTACACTATTAATGCAATCTTTTAGATATGCTTCTGCATTATATATTGGCACAATAATAGACACAGCTTTATCCTTCATAACTCCACCCTATTTTGTCATACAACAAATATCTATCCTAAAACAATAGTTAACCCTTCTTAATTAATCGCAAAAAAAGCACCTTCACATGTTCAAATTCATCCATACGACAATATACTATCGTAAAAACGATATTGCTTATAACAACACATATAGTAGATTTTACGATTATACCTATCCATCCGTCCCACGGAACATAACTGCATGTAAAATAACAAAGCACACAAGCCACCAACGTTACAAGCACGTAACAAAACAGTCTCTTGATGTAATCTGCCGGGCTCCGATGAAACAGCAATTTAAAAATATTATGAATCAGCCACGGCATACCTATAAAAGCAAAACTGATTACCGTAGATAAGAGAACACCAACCACGCCAATGTACTGTACTAAAATAATATTAATTGCTAAATTTGAAAGTGCCGTTACCAACGGCCTAAATCTATCCTCGTGCCAAATACCTGCCGCGTCTTTATACTGAATCATCAAAGACACCATTTCAAATACGAAAAAATAGGATACAAGCCAAACCACTTCCTTCATGCCAAGCATTACAGCGGTATCTTTTAACCAAACTAACATAAACGGCTGATACAAACACAACAAACAACAGGAACAAAAACCAGCCAGCCAAGCGATTAATAACGTAAATGTACAAAAATCCTTGTAATTTTTCTCTGAAGTTTCTGTGACGAGGCTATTTCCGATTCCTGCCAGACATGAACTAAAAATAATAGCTATAAAACCAACAACCGAGCTAAGAATATAATAATAATTATTATATATTGCCAAAGTTGAAAGCCCCAAAAAAGCCGAAATCACAATTGAGTCCACTGAATTAACAATTACACCACCTAACTTTGCGGTAAATAAGTCCTTGACTTTTTGGTTAATTGCAGTCGACTTTTCTTTGCTTAACTGACCACCTGGAAAATAATCCGGATATTGCTTGCCGGATACCACAGAAGTCACAATATTACGTGCGATTTGCATTAACATTTTAATAATCAAAAAGAAATAATAGTTGCGAAATGCAATCAATGTCACAAACTGTAGCATATATTCAGCTGTCGAAATTACAATACCAACTTTACTGGTAAGATCGGAACGTTGATGTGCCGTCAATAGACAATTTTTGTATGCAAATAGCCAGTAAGATAATACTGTTGCTCCCAGATTTAAGAAATAGAGCACATATAAATTTAGCCCGTCAGGAACATCACCTTTTACAAGATACCTCAAAAAGGGGGTTAGCAACAAACCCAGTGATAAAACTACAAATCCTATAAGACGATAATACCGTTTATACAATTGCATCAGTGCGCAAATAGTTTCAGAATCTCCTTCTGCTATTGGCTTATACATACTAAATACCATGGCACTACCCACGCCTAATTCTGCCAAATTCAGCACCTGCAAAATGGCAACAAAAAGACTGTTTAGCCCCACGTACTCAATTCCCAAATAATAAATCATTGTGGTCCTGAGTGCAAAAGGAACAATAATCTGATATAGTTTATAAGCTCCACCAAAAATGATGTTACGCCCTGCATTTTTTATCCTATGAAATTTTACTACTTTCTCTGCCAAAACGTTAACCCCGCTTCATTCTGTGCTCATATTTACGTCGTAACATTTGTGCGATAGAAATCATTTGAACTGCCGCAAAAAAGTAGAAATAAATAACAGCATCATAAATTGCATTGCCAAAATAACAATATATACCAAATACCACGGCAATGTACAATCCCACCATGGCGTTCAACAACATTTTTTCATCTTTTTTATCAGAATAAAAAACAACATTCAAAATCGCTGTAATTATTGTATATAGCATCAAGATTACATATAATACCAATCCAATATACCCTTCTTCACATAAAATTTGAAGGTATACATTGTGTCCATTGGGCACTTTACCACCATATGGCGTCTGCATGATTCTATTGGAAAAACTTTTCCACCCGATGCCAATGAGTTCATGTCCCTGTCTCCATTCATTCATATACTCCACCCATGTGGAGCGCATGTTCGTGACATCCTCTCCATTTGCCACACCAATCAGCGTAGCTCCGAATCGACCAAAAGCATTGTCGGCACCAGAATAATAAGATATCATAATCACAATTAATGCAACCACCAATACTCCCACACAGCTAACAACTGTTTTGATCAGTCTACTAGAATATAAAGAGGCTCTCGCAAAAAAGACCACCATCAGAGCAATTAGACAAATGATTAAGGAAGAACGCTTTCCTGTTGCAACCATCATACCAAACAAAACGATAGCTGCAATTAGATTTTTCCACAAAATTTTGCCGGTTTGCGTCTTAACAATTGCAAGTTCAATGAAATATACACCCGTTGCAAAACATATTATGTATGCTGCAAATGTCGCATCTGGAGCAAATCCAGTTCTACCCGATGACCAATAACCAAACAACCGCCATGCGATTGATGTGTATAGTCCTCCTATTACTGCCTGAAGAAAAATTCCGAGCACCTGAAACCATGCAAATAACTTAGTAAACAAAAACAAATTTTTACAAAATTCTAAATACTGAATATCCCCTATAAGAATAAACAACATTGGCGTAATATAACATAGTGCTACAAAAAGGGACAAGCCGACCTCACCGCGGATAAATGCATCAGCCAATGGATAAATAGCGATAAAGGCACTCCACATTATATTGAGCGCTGATTTTGTCATCCGCTTTGTCCTAACAAAATGAATAAGCATAACGGCAATCGCGAGAGCATTTGCATAATTCATCCACCTCGCCACCGTAGCGGACAAAATACAAATACAGTACAAAATAGCCACAAGAGATATGTCTTTATCCTTTAATATAATTCGTTTAAGCCGCATTTTCATACTTGTTCCCTAATCTGTTCTAAAAAATTTAAGGATTTTAAATACATAGAACTAATCCTTGGATGAATATCCGGTATAGACTCCAATATAGTTATCCACTGTTCAGGATCATTAATCTCATGTGAATCCATGTTTACCATGCGTAGCAAGTCACTGATTCTACTTTCTTGCCCTGTTCGTTGAAGTGCTAAAAATTTTTTTTGATATAACAGGGAAAAAACAGTCATATGGAAGGAGTTTGTCACTATATATTCTGCATGATTTACATAATACAAGAATTCTGCGGGTCCTGCCGTTTTATCACACACTGCAGTGGATAAATTACCTTTTTTTCCTGGCATAATGTCCACTATCGGAAGTCCCAACTCTTTTGATACTTTACGCGCAACGTCCTCATAAGAAGATTTTCTGTCCAAAAAATACACTAATATATAATTCTTCGGAAGCTTATAACTTGGTTTCTTTTCCATTTTTTTCCATTCTTCTTTGGATAGCATAAGAGTAGGATCCAACACCGTTTGAACATTCTTGCAACCAAGTTTACGCATATGCTCTTCTAAACTTTTTTCCCTAACACTAATTCCACAAAATGTTTTTGTTCTATCTATAATTTCTTTTATATATTCGTCACTTTTTTCCCCTCCAGCACTGGCAGCATAAGAAAAACAAGGCCTATCAGCCGGTGCAAATGCAAGAAAATACGCTTCTTTAAACGTACCATTTGTAAATTGGTTATTCCAAACCTGATCACTACCTGTGATATATCCATCATAATCTCCACAAAACTTCTGCAACTCCTCACTTCTATAATACGGCGTACATATCATATTTTGTCGGATAAAGCCTTTAAAATTAGTTTCTTTTTTTTTCAAAGCAAAATAGTGAATATTAGATAACAGTGTTTTTACAAATCCACCGCATGTACGCAATTTATTCTTTATACCCTTGGTATAATTAGAATTTTTCCTGTTTTGCACATACTTAATTGGGCTTTTCCATGAGGGTGTCATTATCTGACACGTAATATTCACCCCTTCCATGCCCAATGCTCTTAATTTCTTACTTAACGCTACCGACTGCAACACACCACCATAGTTGATACTGTTTGATAATGTTACAATTCCTATCCTTTTCATACATTCCCCTCTTACTTTGCACTAATCAATATCATTTCCCCAATAAAATCTCATAATGGTATCAATACTTTCCTGGTTTGTGGGAATATCTCTATACTTCTCTCTTTTCCGTATAAATTCATCCACAGAACCAATAATTTTAGCTGGATTTCCCCCAACAATTGCGCCCTCTGGAACGTCTTTCGTAACAACACTACCTGCTGCAACAATAGCATTGGGACCAATTTTTGTGTTATACAACACAGTCACATCTGCACCAATTGCAACATTGTCATATATTTCTATTGTACCCATATGATACGCAGAAAGTATCTCCCCCGGATTGGCATCAACTTTACGCGTAAGCATGTCATTTATTATATCGTGGGTAATAAAATTTACATTTGCTGAAACCACAACATTATTATGAATTTTTACCAAATATGGTTCTTCCGGAATCTTTTTACTGCAATAATAACAATTCTCGCCAAATTCAGCAAATACACCTATTTTTTTTAAATAGTCCGTTCTCTTCCTGTTTGACATTAATGCTACCAATAACTTCGTTACTGCCATTTTACGGTGTGTCAACTTTTTCATATTAAGGCGTTCCCTCTTGACATTCTACATACATCTCATAAAATCTCTCTGTATCAATCTGATATAGTCCATGGGCTTCATAGAATAATTTTGCGTTAGTATTTGCTAAAATCGGTGCACACATCACTTGTGCATAATCCGCTGCAGGATGTGTATTAATCTCACAAAATTTTAATCCATCAGGAGTAATGATGACGTCAAATCCAAGATAATCTAACGAGGAAATATGCTGACATACCTGCTCAATTTTTTTCTTTACAACTGACCAATTGGGGAGTTTATACCCTTTCCATACAACATGAGTATCAGGATGTTCTTTGCATATCCATTTCCCATCAGGACAGAAACGTTTATAGCGAATACCAAAATCCTTGAATCTTCCAGTTTCAAAATCAAACCCAACTCCGATTCCTCCGGCGGAAAGATTGCTTGCTCCTCCAGATATAGAAGTGCCAAATCTTGCAAAAGAAACAATACATTGCCATTTAGATGAATCGTACGGTAATTCATAGGGTATTTTGACCATAATAACTCTTAAGGTACACTCACTGTCTGTCCAAATTTTCGAAATCTCAGAATGCTGATATGCATATTCTGTAACTATATGGTTCCCCAACTGCGAAACCATCTCGTCAAAATTTTCTTGTGTGATCTGTTTGTTGTTTTCGTACAACATACCATTTTTATACTCAAGCTTCATAAATCCCCGGCCACCGGATGTACCTGAGTTCGGCTTTATGGCAAGTGTCCCCTTTTCTTTAAGCAAATTGATAATGAAATCTTTATTTTTTTCTATATGTTCCGGAGCATCCATAAGATATGTATAGTTACCATTATTCTCAACATACAAATAGTATTCTGGCATTGTGTCCTGACATCCATTACTATTCAAAATGTATTTCAATGTCAGTTTATCGTTTACCCATATTTTGAAATGATGATTGATTGGGTGAATCATGAAATAATTGTAATCCGGAAGATAATCGCGATAATTCTCTTCCGTTAAACCATACAATTCTACACGTCCAGGGTAAAACCCTTTAGACAGTGCCCATTCTTTTGTTTTGTCATCAGCAGCAAAAGCTTGTTCATCGTCAGAAAGTTTTTTAACAAACATCTTTGCCCATTTTGCATCCATGCCATTGTTTCTCATCAATTCCAACAGTTTTTCATAATTTGTCATTTTTACTCTCCCATACCATTAGAACTTCAAATCAGTTAGCAAGTCTCTTCTTGTCATATCCATTCCATGATTATCAATAACTCTAATTCTTTTTACCGTTTCAGCATGTTTTTTATTCATCTCTTCAATAGTGTCTGCCTGAATGGTAAAACCGGCAATTCTATCTCCGCTATTCTCAATTGTATCGAACCTAGCACCACACCATTTAAATAAATAATAGTCTGTTATAATCCCATCTTCTTTTAATTCTTCGAAACCTTCGAGATGCTCAAAAACTCCGGGCTTACAATAGATAAATTCGTTGGCTATATAATTATTCTCCGTAATCACTTCACCAACATGCGGTTGGATTCCTAATGTCAAGTCAACAACAGCTGAAATTACATCAAATCCTGAAGTCTTGTTTATGAGTATATATTTTACGCTTCCTCCAGTTCTTGCGCTAAACTCTAAAACAGAGACCCGTTTGCCATCTGTAATCATTTGGATTAACATTGGCGTATTTTTTAGGTTGAATGCTTCGGTAATCTGCTGAGCAACTGAACGAACCAGCTCATGCACTTTTTCTGCAGTATCCTTCGCATACCGTCCTCTAAAAATGACAAACTTATCTCGCTCCGCAATTTTATCTGAGATGGAAATTGAAAGGATGTGAGGAACACCATTTTCAACATAGAGGTCAACACTTAATTCTTCTCCATCTATAAACTCTTCAATAATTGCCGTTTGCGTTCTGCTGAGTTTTACTGCTTTATGAAAAGCAATCTGCAGTTCTTCTATGTTTTCAACACGTTTTACACCTTTTGAACTATTGCAATCTACCGGCTTCACAATCAAAGGATACTTCATCTCTTTAATAAGTGACTCATCAAGTTCTGCCATTGTCACATGCTTCGCCGTAGGAATATTGTTTTTAACAAATACTTCCTTCATGTATTGTTTGTTTGTAACATTAAGGGCAGTCTGATAATCGATATAACATGGTAGCCCTAACGCTTCTGATACATAGGCAACTGTCAATAACGCCTGGTCGGTACATGCTGTTATCAAAAAATCTACTTTCTGTGTTACTGCCAACTTCTTAATTGCTTCAACATCTAATGTTGATACTCTAAAAAAATCATCTGCATATGGCTTCGCAACAGGATTTTCGTAATAATCCGCAAGTATTGTATATATCCCTCTTTTTTTCAACTCATTAATTAACGCAATCTGAGGATATCCTCCGGCTAATACTAATGCTTTTTTGTTCATATTGCTTTCCTTTTATAACAATGATTGGTACAGGTCTATGAGCCTTGAATCATATTGAGTTGGATGAAACATATTCTTTGATTTTTCTATGATACGTTGACTATCATATGTGCTATGTTTTGAAGCCATACTCATCTTCTCCGCCAAGTCCTTCACATCTCCCGCTTTGGCCACATATCCGGTCACTCCATCTTCTACCAGTTCCGGCAATCCGCCATAGCCTGACACAATCACCGGCTTCCCCGCCGCCTGAGCCTCCATAATCGTGTAGGGACCATTTTCGTACCATTCACTTGGCAGGCAAACACAGAGTGCATTTGCGATGATATCTTTCAACTCTTGTCCGGATTTGAAGCCCAGCAGTTTGACTTTATCCTGCAATCCTTCTTGTTCGATTAATGCCTCTATCTGTTCCTTTACAGGGCCTGTCCCAACGATGTACAAGGGCTTGTCTACCTGTGCTTCTTTGTATGCCTTCACCAAGGTGAGAATGCCCTTTTCACGACTTAGACGACCGAAATAGAGGAAGTAATCTCCCCCCTCCCGCTTGCAACCATATTCTGTGCCCTCAGGCAAAAAGTTTGGCATATGCACAACGGGACATTTTGCGATTCCGGCTTCCTCTATTTTTTTCTTATAGAAGGCAGAAGGTGTGATAATCAAATCCATCTTCTGATATGTTTTTCTGATTTTATATACATAAGCTTCCAAAGTGGCTAATAAGCTCTTTAATTTGGAATCCTTCATACAACCTGTTTTAAAACAGTTCGTATAGTTCCCGTGTAGGCACTTTTCACAAACCTCTGTATGATTTAACATTTGATAATTGGGGCATACGCTCTTTAAATCATGCGCCGTATATACCACAGGTATCTTATATTTCTTTGCCACATCAACAATGGAACCGGTCAACTGGCTCTGGAAAATATTGAGATGTATGATATCGGGTTTTTCATCTTGAATCAGTTGTTCAAATTTCTTCTTTGCCTCAAAAGAGTATAGCATCTTGATGGCAGCCTTAATGGTCTGTAATTTGCCCATAGGCGCATTGAAATCCACATTTCCTACGAAGTACTTCTCTTGCTCACAGGGGAAGTTTTTTTCATCCTTCATAGAAAAATATATCACTTCGCAACCGTGTTTTTTTAACAGCTCTCCGAGACCAAAATAATAGGTTTCAGAACCACCTTTGATATAATGAAATTTGTTTACAAGCAATACTTTCATACTGAAAATACCTTCTCATATTCTCCGGCAATAAATTCCCAACTGTAATTGTCTGCAATTCTTTGTTTTGCCGCTGTTCCAAGTTTTTGAATCTCTTCTGCATGCATATGGTCTGCTTCGTGAATCATCTCAGCAAGGTCACCCGCCGTCTTTGACCAATATAGCGCACTGTCCTCTGCCACTTCTTTGTTGAATCCAACATCCAGAAGCAGATTCAAATCCGTGCTTCCAAGTGCCTCCAACAGGCTGGGGTTTGTGCCACCCACTTCATGTCCATGGAAATATCCGTAGGCATTTTCACGAATCTTCTTAAGGAGTTCCTGCTCATAAACAGTGCCAACGAATTTGATTCTTTTATCCTTCCGGAACTGTAATTTCTGTTCCAGCTCATCCAGGAATTTTTCGTTCACATTAGTGATAATGGCGAAATCCTTGGTGGTGTCGGAATTCATAAATTCTCTGATCATAGTTTCGTAGTTATTTTCCGGCACAAAGCGTCCGACCACCAGGTAGTAATTCTTTTTCTGAAGTTTTTTATCCTGATACCAACCGGTCAGCTTCGCATCTTCATCGTTCAATATGGATGGCTTTATATCTGCACCATAGGCAATGAATGTGGTATTCGGTTGATATTTTTGATATGTGGTTTGAATATAGCGTTCTATGTTCTTACTGTCACAAATCAGAAGGTCCGCATGTTTCACCATCATGCCTTCGGAAATTTTCCAGTATTTTCGGACAGGAGCACTCCACTTGGCACGCATCCATTCGTGACCATCCGGATTCACATATACTTTACCACCAAATTGGTGGATTTTTTGCTGGAAGTATTTTGCAAAGGGTCCGATACGGCATGCCAATATGTATACTATCGAATTCTGGATGTGGTATTCTTGGATGTATTTGCAACATTTCTGTAATGCTGCCACGTCGTAGTATATCGCCTGGGCAGGGCCTATATTAGGCACCTTCACCTTAAAGCACCTTGCATTGTGGTACTCAAACTCGCCTTCTTCCGTGGCTTTACATGCCACATGATACTTGATACTGTCTGATGTCTGATGGTATTCTGTCAGTTTGTCCACAAAGGTTTCATATCCGCCGTAGTTGCCGGGGATGCCTTTGGAGCCAACGATAAAGACATGTTGGACCATTGTTTGCCTCCTATAACCCAATAGTTAGACATATTCTAGTTTATTATAACCTAAAATTCACAATTTGTACACAGATAATTCATCATTTTGTACAAACTGTAGTAAATACTACAGGGCGATGCCTACATTGGCACCGCCCTGATATGACAGTTTCCCGCCTCGTCAAAGAATTATGCGTTATTTTCTGCAATTTACACAACTGACAAAAACTTTACTCTATTTACTGACAAAATTTAATTTACATAGAAAAAAAGGATCCTAACACTACTGTTAAGACCCTTACTAATCTTTGGTTGATGGGTTCGACTGGTTGCTTACTACTCTACATATTCGTAAGGATATGCTTCATAAACGGTTAACTAAAGTTCATTAGCACCTCACAACCACAATCCCATTAATCTATATTATAGACACATTCATACGAATGTCAATACATATTGATTGATTTATGATAAAATTTTTAGACCATACTTATATTTCCCTTCCATTACACTGCCGTCATATAGTTTATCTCTTATACTTTTTGAAAAATCCCTGTTTTTCGGCTTCATCATGGCCACATATCTACCCAATGTGTTCGGAACAAAATCTGCAAGTTGCAATCCTGCAATATTATTCTTTTTCATTAAAAAGCATATTTCTTTCAAATGCTCCTGTATTGTTTTCGGCGCATAATATAGTGTACCTAACGCTTTCAATTCGTAGAGTCTTTGTTGAATCTTCATATTCTGTTCTGGCTGCATCGCTTCATAGCAAATATCTCCAATAGCATTATTTTTAATTAAAAACTGACAATAATTCTCAACCAGCAGTTGGATTGCTATTGTAAGCTGATTATTCATATTTACCTCTCCATAACGAGAATATAAGGCACCTTTGTCTATGCATACTCCAATTGTTATCATATTCGAGTTTTTAAACAATTTCGAAAGTTCATTATATAGCATAGTAACCGTATGCTTACTTTGAAACACCTGATAATGTGCCGGCAATTTATTCATCCATTTCGAATTCATTCGATTACTCGCAAAACCCACATCTTTCTCATGTAATATGTATTGCTCACATCCCGCAGATTTATTCCACACTAATTGTTTAATTTCATTTAATCCATTTTCCACCACGGAATAATCGTTGTTTTTTATAATAACTCCGCTCATAACAAAAAACCTATTTCCAGAGTCATTAAATGTTTCACTTTCGTCCATATATAGCGTATAATCTGCCATACTAACCCCTTCTTTCCACTAAATATACAATTTTCTTTTTTGGGTTTTCGCGTTATGGGAACATTAACAAAGAATAAAAGAGCCAAAAGAAAGTTTCGTTTTAAAAAATTGCACATTTTTAATT
Organism: Lachnospiraceae bacterium; assembly: GCA_017397645.1. Taxonomy (GTDB): domain Bacteria; phylum Bacillota; class Clostridia; order Lachnospirales; family Lachnospiraceae; genus Acetatifactor. Next base: position 42,510 of record JAFQIE010000018.1, read on the forward strand.
TGTTTATCACTATTGGTTTATTAATCCTTGAATCTGCTCTGGTGAAAAATCGAAATACTCAACAATTTCCTCAGAGGTTAACTTACCATCCGCCAAAAGTCTCTTGATACTGTCTTTAATACAACGCTTCATTAATATTTTGGCGCCTATCTTAACTCGTTCATTTACCATCGTCTCCATCGCCGGAATATACTCTTCCATAATTTTATCCGGCAATAAGTCTACCGCCATAAAAGGCGCCATTTCCAATCCCCATTTATATGCCAATTCTTCAAATTTACTCATATTTTAATCCTCCGGTCTCGTATCGTATTTATATGCAATTCTTTCTATATTCTTCCCCCTCAACTCAGCTTGCTGTATCAATTGATTCCCTTTCTCAAGTAAGTTGTTTAATCCAACAGCAAGTTCCTCGGGGGTCATGTTTTCCTGTTCAAAAAGGTTTTCCTGCCATTCTTCCAGCACCTTTTTAATCGTGTACTGAACTAACTTCTTTATCGTTTTTGGTAATGCTTCCGCACACCATTCTGCCGCAAGTTTTTCGTAATCTTCCATTATACTTATGCCCCCTTCTCTCTTTCATTTGAAATCGTATGCAGATTCTTAGCATACTCAAAAGAAATTTCTTGTCCTAAAGGTGTTATTCTGTACGCTTCTTCTTCGTGCATTCTATCCACAATTTGTTTTTTTGACATTCTGCCAAAATTATCTATAATAATATCCAATATAGAAATATCGTCTTTGGTAAGATGTTCATAAACAGGCGCTTCGTCTAAGTAAAAAAAATATGTACTTCCCTCCCCCTCGTCAATTTCGTCACAGGGCACCCCATCAAGATTAATGATCGAATGATGTCCTATCGGTAAAGCACCCATAGACATAGCAAGATACACTAAGCCGGTAATGGCCGTTCCTCTCATTTTATAAGACAAGGCATCCGCATACCATAGTAAGTTCATTAGTTTCACCTTGTATAACCTGGTAACCCGGGATAAAGTTGAAAAGTATCGGATTATGTCTATCACCTTATCCAGTGACAAGCACACATTGCCGTTTAAAGCAGAGATATCTTTATATTTGATATACTCAGCTTCTATCGCTTTTCTCAAATATACATCTCTCTTACTTTCGTATAGAAGTTTCGCATATTTCAAATATCGCTGGTATGCACGTTCAGCCAGATTTTTCTTTGATTCAGTCAATAAGGAGAGATACCATTCTGTATCATCCTGTATCTTCTTCAATATTGCATCATGCGCTCTATCCTGTACTTGGTGACTTTCATATCTGGTTATCGTCTTTTCTCCCCAGCCAAGCAGAATGCATAGGTCTCTCTGCGAAATATCATACGCCACACGAACATTTGATATTTCATCAGATGTAAGCAACCCTTCTGCTTTTCGATACGCGTCTTTAAGGCTAATGTCATTGTATTGTAACTGGTTCTCATCAGTGTACAATTCATTCGTATTGCAGCAATAGAAATATTGCGCTTCATACTCTACTTTTCTTTTTTTGAAAGAAGTACACTCTATGACAGATACAACGTCCACTTGGTGTTCTTCCATACAGCATGTACAAAGACGCATTTCACTCCTAATAACATTCATGTTAGTAGCTCCTTCTAACTAGAAAGCTAAATGCAACTTCATTATCATATACCGTTAACTAGGTATCATTTGATACCATAATACTATTATATTATAATTTCCATGTCAAGTACCGTTTTTTTTATACTTGAAGACACAATTTGTGACTTCAAAACTTTTTCAGCTTCGTTTAAAGTCGGATTTTTCGACTTTAAAAATTCGTCTGGTGCTTCACCTCATACCCTTAGATTTCTACTTTTGGATTTTCGCGTTAAGAGAACCTTAACAATGAATAAAAGAACCAAAAGAAAAGGTGTACATTTGAACTGTACACCTTGATGCTAACACTATATATCCTTTATCGTCAAGAGCAAATTCTACTGCCCCTTACTGAACATCCCGCCCAGCATTCCGCCTGCCGCACATAATACGAAGGTGGTCAAAAAGAATTTGGATCCTTCCTCATGTCCGCCAACGAAGGCAGAAACTATCGCTAGCAGTGCATAATACAGGCATCCTGCCAACAAGCCCCATAGGAACTTGCGTTTTTCCATCTTGCTGCCCGCCATCCAGCCACCAAAAGCGGTCACCAGTAAATAGATTAAGATAACAGAAATGGAAACCGCTTTCTCTCCCCAGCCAAACTGATACAGCAAAAAAGCGAGGATGAGCAAAAGCACTCCGGTCAAAATACTGCAATACAGTAATAATTTAGCAAAAAACACAATACCAGCCTTGTTTTTATTGAAAACATTATTCATAGGATTTACCTTAAAACATCTTTGTGTAATCCTATGCTTGATTCCGAAAAAAATGAACAAGATTTCAAAAGGAATCTGCCCCTATCAAGGCATTTGGTATTTTTCCTTGTACTTCATCACGTTGTTCCTAAATTCCGTGTTGTTTTCCTGCTTCAAATACTCCAAATAGTGATGGGCATCAAACTCATTGCCACGCATTTGCTGAAGTACTGCAATAGCTACGTTGGAACAATGGTCGGACACGCGTTCCAGATTGGTGCTGATGTCAGATAGTACGAATCCCAATTCAATGGTGCAATTGCCCTGTTTCAAACGGCTGATATGACGGGCCTTCACTTCCAGATTAAGTGCATCCACCACTTCCTCCAGCGGTTCTACCAAAGAAGCAAGGGCAGTGTCATTCTCACAAAAGCTTTGAACGGTCAAATCCAAGCTCTCTCGTACCGCACCCACATAGACTTCAACTTCTTTCATGGCACCCTCTGAAAAAGCGATTTGTTTCTCATACATTTCACGGGCCGCTTCCATGAGATTGCGGGCATGATCGGAAATTCTCTCAAAGTCTCCGATACAATGAAGCACAGTTGTCATCAAATGGCTGTCCGCATTGGTCATGTCGCCGGGATTCAGTTTTACCAGGTAATTACCTATCTGGTCCTCATACTTATCGATAATGCCTTCCAGTTCTGTGACGCGTTCCGCTTTTGCACTATCATATCCATGCATCAGTTCAACCGCCATATCAAAGGTATCCCTGGTCAGCCGAGCCATGGCCATGGCTGCCGCCTTACTGCGGTCAATTGCCAAAGAAGGCATTTCCATAAATCGGGGCTCCAAATACTGCAGTGGAGCCATTGCTTCGTCTGTACTCTCCTGCTCCTGATCCTCACGCACACTGATGGTTGCCAGTTTCACCAAACCTTTAGAAAAAGGTAACAATACAAGTGTCGCCACTATATTGAAAATACTGTGAACGGTTGCGATTCCAAAGGGCGTTGCCGCCTGTTCCATAAACGCAAAAGGTCGGACAGCATGAATCACATAGAAGGCGATCATAAACAGGAATGTGCCAATCAAGTTGAAATACAAGTGAATCAAGGAGGCTCTCTTTGCATTTTTGCTGGCTCCCACACTGGAAATCATAGCTGTCACGCAGGTACCGATGTTTTGACCCATGATAATGGGCAACGCCGTGTTATACCCCACTGCTCCGGTAAGACACAATGCCTGCAGAATACCTACGGAGGCAGAGGAGGACTGAATCACTGCGGTTAGAATAATACCTGCTAAGAGGCCTAACAGGGGATTGGAAAATTTAACCAATATATTAGTGAATTCCGGCACATCCCGCAAGGGCTTCACTGCATTACTCATAGTATCCATACCATTCATCAGAATGGTAAATCCAATCAGAATCATCGCTGTATTCTTCAGTTTATCCCTTTTGGAAAACATAATAATAGCCACGCCTACAATGGCCAGAATAGGGCCAAAGGAGGATGGCTTACATAATTTCAAAAACAGAGAAGTGTCCTCGATTCCGGCAAGGCCCAAAATCCAGGATGTCACTGTAGTACCTATATTGGCACCCATGATAATACCAACTGCCTGTTGCAGTTTCATGATGCCGGAGTTTACAAAACCAACTACCATAACTGTGGTTGCGGAGGAGGATTGAATGACCGCCGTCACCCCCATACCAACCAGCACTGCTTTGAGTGGCGTGTTGGTAAGTTTTTCCAAAAACTGTTCCAGTTTGCCGCCGGACATTTTTGCCAGGCCATCACCAAGCAAATGCATACCAAACAAAAACAATGCTAAACCACTAATTGCATTCAGTACATCAAAAATCGTCATCTTTTTTACCTTTAGTCCCGGTTACTTCTTCCTAAGTCACCTTCTTCCACGGACTACCTTTCTTATTTTCTTTATATTTCCATTTTGGATTGTATCATACCTCTTTGCATTTTTCTATCGTTTTTTTCTACTAAATTTATACTATAAGTTTTATCATTCTTGTACTATATTTGCCATTTCTTATATGGAATCCAAAATCCCCTGTGCAATCGCTATCGCAATATTGTTAAATTGCGCATCAAACAGGCGGTTATCCGCATCTGTATTGATAAATCCCACTTCCACCAGTGCCGCCGGCATGTAAGTGTCGTTGAGCACCGACAGGTTTTTCCTCTCGTTTACTCCCTGGTTTTGAAATCCAACCGCCTCTAGTCTTTCGTTGATGTTGGCTGCCAAATCCCCCGCTTTGGAATTTCGGTTGAACACCAATGTTTCAATGCCGGTATATTGATTGGGGTAAGGGCTGGAATTGCGGTGCAGGGAAACAAAATAATCTGCCCCTGCAGCATTGGCCTCCATTGCCTTCTGATACGGCGTTTCATAGATATCCTCGGTGCGTGTATATACCACGTCCACTCCGCTGTTTTCTAATATTTCTCCCACTTCCAACGCGAGACGAAGTACATCATCCTTTTCCCTGCGACCGTTATAGATTGCGCCGGGATTCACGCCACCATGTCCTGCGTCTATTACTACTTTTGCCATAATGATTACCTGTAACCGTTTTTCTAGTATTATATGCAAAAAAAGAGAGGATGGTTTCTCCTCTCTTTTGTAACTACTCGTATTCGTTTTCAAATACATTTAAAACTGTGCTTCATACAATTCCCTATAGAATCCACCCCGAGCAAGCAGTGTTTCATGATTGCCCTGTTCAATGATATTGCCATCTTTCATCACCAATATGATATCCGCTTCACGAATGGTAGAAAGTCTGTGAGCCACGATGAAACTGGTTCTTCCCTCCATCATTTTGGCAAAAGCTCTTTGGATTCTCATCTCGGTTCTGGTATCAATGGAGGAGGTAGCCTCATCTAATATCAACATAGGCGGCAACGCCAGCATCACTCTGGCAATACATAAGAGCTGCTTCTGTCCTTGGGAAAGATTGCCTCCGTTTTCTGTAATCAGGGTATGATATCCTTCCGGCAAACGTTTGATAAAACTGTGTGCGTGGGCTTCCTTCGCGGCCTGCATGACTTCGTCGTCAGTAGCATCCGGCTTACCGATACGGATATTGTCCAGGATGGTACCTTCTTTTAACCAGGTCTCCTGCAATACCATACCAAAGTTTTCCCGCAAGGATTCTCTGGTCAGATGTCGGATATCCGTGCCATCGATAGTGATACTGCCTCCATCCACGTCATAGAAACGCATCAGCAGGTTAATCAGTGTCGTCTTGCCGCATCCGGTGGGGCCTACAATAGCCACTCTCTGTCCCGGTTTGACATGAAGAGAAACATTTTGAATCAGCCTCTTATTCGGGTCATAGGAAAAGGAGACATCACGAAATACCACTTCTCCCCGAACCTCTTCCAACACAACCGCGTCCACGTCATCCGGTGTCACAGGTTCTTCGTCAATCAAGGCAAAGATTCGTCCTGCGCAAACCAATGCATTCTGCAATTCCGTAATCACACCTGATATTTCGTTAAAAGGCTTTGTGTATTGGTTCGCATAGCTTAGGAAACAGGACAATCTACCTACGGAAATGCCGCCCTTGATGGCAAGCAATGCTCCAAACACGCCTACACCTGCATAGACCAGACTGTTGACAAAGCGTGTGGATGGATTGGTCAGGGAAGAAAAGAAAATCGCCCTTAGGGAACTTTTTTCTAATCTATCGTTGATGTCCGCAAATTTGTCTATCATATTTTCTTCCTGGGAAAATACTTTGACCACCTTCTGGTTACCCACCACCTCTTCTATCAAAGAGGTTTGCTCTGCTCGGGTTTCTGACTGGACCTTAAACATGGCATAAGTCTTCGTAGAAATAAACCTTGCCACCACAAAAGACAAGGGTGTGATACATACCACCACTAGCGCAATGGGTACATTGGTCACCAACATAAATATCAAAGTACCGAGAATGGTAAGCACTCCGGTAAAGAACTGTGTGAATCCCATCAGTAATCCATCCGCAAAGGTATCCACATCTGCTACCACTCTGCCGACCATATCTCCTATAGGTTTTTGATCCAAGTATTTTAGTGGCAATTTTTGTATCCTACGGAAGGCTTCTTCCCGGATGTCTTTTACCACGTGATATGTGATGTGATTATTGCAGGTATTCATCAGCCACTGGGCTGCTCCTGCTACCACAATACACACTCCCATTTTGAATAATATATCGCGGATTGCCATAAAATCCACCTGCCCTTTGGCAAGGATGTGGTCAATGGCATCTCCGGTTAAGATGGGCACATAAAGGGTCAATACTACACTCACGGTAGCTAGTCCTATGGATACACCCACCCAAAACCAATATTTTTTAATATATTTCATTACCTTTTTCAGGGTTTGCATCATGATTTTCTGTCCCCCTTTTCTACAGACTCTTCCACAGAATACTGGGACTCATAGATTTCCTGATATACAGGACAGTTGACAAGCAATTCGTCGTGGGTGCCCACCCCTGCCAGTTCACCATCATCCAACACAAGAATCTTATCTGCATGACGCACACTGGATGCGCGTTGGGACACAATAAACGTGGTGGTGCTTCCTTCGTATTCCTGAATGGCGCGACGCAGTGCTGCCTCTGTAGCATAGTCCAGAGCAGAAGCACTGTCATCCAGTATCAGAATCTCCGGATTGCGCACCAGGGCTCTGGCAATAGTCACTCTCTGCCTTTGCCCACCGGAAAGGTTTTTACCATTTTGTGCCACTCTGGCACGCAAGCCACCCTTCTCTTCTATCACTGATTTGATTTGCGCACGTTCTAATGCCATCCACATTTCTTCCTGTGTGGCATCTTCTTTGCCGAAGGCAAGATTACTTTCAATGGTACCTTCAAACAAAACCGCCTTTTGAGGAACCATACCAATCATGTTTCGCAGGGTCTGTGTGTCCATTTCATTGACATCCACCCCGGACACAGACACCGTTCCTTCAGTCACAGGATATAACCCGGCAAGCAGTTGTACCAAAGTGGTCTTACCGGAGCCGGTACTGCCAATGATACCCACGGTTTCGCCTTTTTGCACATTGAAGTGAATATCCTTCAAGGTTTCGTCTCCTGCGCCGGGATATCGGTAGCTCACATGGTCAAAGGCAACAAAAGGTGCCTCCCTTTGCACTGTAGTTTCTCCATAAATCATACCAAGACGCTGGACATCCGTACCGGGTATTTCAAACACATCCGCCACTCTGTCCGCACAGGCAAGGGCTTTGGTGATGGTAATCATAAGATTAGCAAATTTCACCAATTCTACTAAAATTTGCGACATATAGTTTACAATAGCAATCACTTCACCCTGTGTTATGGTGCCCACATTGACTTGAATGGCACCGGTATAAATTAACACAATGGTAGCCACGTTTACGATGATGAAGGTGATGGGATTCATAATGGCACTGATTTTGCCCACAAAGGTCTGTAATCCGGCTAATTTTTCCGTATGCTCTTCAAACTTTACAGTCTCTGCATCTTCTTCACAAAAAGCACGAATCACACGAACGCCGGTTAAATTTTCACGGGTTAAGCGAAGCACCTGCTCCAATGCTTTCTGCACCTTTTTATACAGGGGCATGGTAATCCACATAATACCAAATACAACCACAGCAAGTACCGGAATCGCTACCACAAAAACAAGCGCACTTTTCACATCTATGGTAAACGCCATAATCATGGCACCAAATACGATTATCGGAGAGCGCAAAAAAAGGCGGAGTACCATGTTGACACCGGACTGTACTTGATTCACATCACTGGTCATGCGGGTTATCATGGCAGATGTACCAGCCTCATCAATATGGGTAAAATCAAACCCTTGGATATGCTCAAATAAAGCCTGTCTCATTTTAGCAGATACGCCCACTGCAGCCTTTGCCGCGAAGAACTGGGCCGTTACAGATACGGTCAGTCCAATCGCTGCCAACACCACCAACACCAAGCTCATGCGTCCAATAAGACCTCTGTCTGCCTCCGCAATGCCCCTATCAATAATTGCCGCCATAACTAAGGGCACAAAGAGTTCGAAAACAGCCTCCAATAACTTGAAGGTGGGAGCTAACACTATTTCTTTTTTGTAATCTCTGAAAAATCTAAGCAACCTCTTCATTGATTTATTCCTTGTCGGATTTATTATTTATCGGATTCTTACTTTTCGATATCTTTGCAAATACAGATACAATATTCAGGGTATCGGTCAATTTCCTTGATAACCACATCATCCGGGACCGCCTTCCCCAAATATCCTGCCACACCCTCTCCGGTCATCTTACCATAAGCTTCCTTGCGGGTCCACAATCGGTAAAACTCACGCTTACCTTCATACTGCGGGCATAGCACCATGAAAGACACTTCCTCCGGGGCATAATACTTACGTGCCATCTGCAGGAAATCAATATCCTTACATTCCTGTACATCAATTCCCACTTCTGCGTCAGAAATCACGCAAGCCACCAGATTGCCGGAATGAGAGAGATTATAATAGAATGGTTTCCCATTCCATCTATTCTCCTTCACATAGGGTTTCCCCTTGGGGCCGTAGTGGATTTTGGGCAATTTCAAGTCGTGGATTTTTAGATATTCTATGACATTTGCAAAATCAACTTCTTCAAATTCCGGGGCATTTGCTTCTGTTTTAAACTGTGCAATTTCACATTGTTCCGCTTCATACTGTCTCGCCACCGCATATTGAAAAAGTAAAGCAGCGGCCATACCGGCGCGCCGCTTTATCTGATGTTTAATGCGATTACATTTCTCTTTAAGTTCAGGACAAAGCAGTGCCTCGTAAGCTTCTATTCCTTCTCCGAAGCGTGCAATATAGATTCTATCCTGCATAAATTCTCTTATTCTTCACTTTCTGCCTTCACGATGCTCAGCATCAGTTCTTCCAATTGCTTGTCGTCTACAGTTCCGGGTGCCTCTGTCATCAGGCAGGACGCATCCTTCACTTTCGGGAATGCAATAACTTCACGGATATTGTCTGCTTTCACAAGGAGCATAACGAAACGATCCAAACCGATGGCCAAACCTGCGTGAGGGGGCACACCGTACTTGAAAGCATCCAATAGGAATCCAAACTGATTATAAGCAGCCTCTTTGGTAAAGCCCAATACTTCAAACATGGTTTCCTGAATGTCACTCTGGAAAATTCTCACACTACCGCCACCCAGTTCGACACCGTTAAGGACAATGTCATATGCCTTCGCACGTACTCTGCCGGGGTCTGTGGTCAAATACTGTAAATCCTCATCCATGGGCATGGTGAAAGGATGATGCATTGCAACAAATCTCTCATCCTCCTCACTCCACTCGAACTGAGGGAACTCAGTCACCCAAAGGAAATTAAATTTATCATGGTCTACCAATCCAAGTTGTTCTGCCAACTCGCAACGAAGTGCACCTAACACATTCCATACCAGTTTCAACTTGTCCGCTGCGAACAAGAGCAAATCTCCTGCCTCACCGCCCATGGCATTTACTAAAGTAGTGAGTTCTTCCTCTGTCATGAATTTTGCAAAAGAAGACTTATAGCTGCCGTCGGGCATTACAGAAAGGTAAGCCAATCCCTTCGCGCCGTAGCCTTTTGCAAACTCTACCAAAGCATCAATTTTCTTACGGGGCATTTCTGCCTGTCCCTTTACATTGATACCACGCACACTTCCGCCGGCAGCGATAGCACCGGAGAATACGGAGAATCCGCAATCCTTCACAACATCGGATACATCCGTAAGTTCCATGCCGAAACGGGTATCCGGCTTATCGGAACCAAATCTATTCATAGCCTCATCCCAAGTCATGCGAGGAATGGGCAACTGCACCTTTAATCCAATGGCTTCTTCGCATACATTTGCCACCATTCTTTCGGTCGCATCGATGACGTCGTCCACATCCACAAAAGACATCTCTAAGTCCACCTGGGTAAATTCAGGCTGACGGTCCGCACGAAGATCTTCGTCACGGAAGCATTTTGCAATCTGGAAATATCTGTCATATCCGGAGCACATCAAAAGCTGTTTGAAAATCTGGGGAGACTGGGGCAATGCATAAAAACAACCGGGATGTACACGGCTGGGCACCAGATAGTCTCTCGCACCTTCCGGGGTGGATTTATTCAAAATAGGAGTTTCAATCTCCAAGAATCCTTCTTCACTCATGAATTTTCTGATGGTGGTTGCTATCTTGCTGCGCAACATCAGATTCTGCTGAATATCAGGACGGCGTAAATCCAAATAACGATATTTTAAACGAAGTTCTTCCTTTGTCTTGGAATCTGCTTCGATAGGGAAAGGCGGAGTTTCTGCCTCAGACAGGATACGCACCTGTGTGGCTCTGATTTCGATTTCACCGGTTGCCAGATTCTCGTTGACAGCACCGGATCTGCGTTCTACCTTTCCTACCACTGCGATAACAAACTCGCTGCGCAGCTTCTCTGCCTTTGCAAAGTTCTCGCTTCTGCAATCACTTTCCTCAAAAATCACCTGCAACAGACCTGCTCTGTCGCGCATATCTACAAAAATAATACCGCCTTTATTACGCTGTTTCTGTACCCAGCCCATAACGGTAACCACTTCACCTACATTTGCTGTAGAAAGTTCACCGCAACGGTGGGTTCTCTTCAATCCTCTCATTGATTCTGCCATAATCCAACCTCTTTTCTAATTCTTCAATGCTTCTTTATAAAACTCAACAAACTCCTCATAACCCTGTGCAATCAGCTGGTCCTTTTGGAATTTTTTGTTCTTGTTCATACGCACTACCAACACCTGACCGCCTTCTTCTCTGGCCTTCTGTGCCTGCGCAATCACCTCACAAAGGCGGTCACCGCCAACACCTTTTTCAATCAGGTAAGCTGTCTTTTTAGGCTTGCCTGGAATTTGGAATCCGCTTTCCATCAAAAGCAGAATGATGCGCTCAAATCCGATGGAAAATCCGCATGCAGGGACATCATTTCCGGTAAATTTACCCACCATTTTGTCATATCTTCCGCCGCCACCGCAGCTGCCGCCGAACTCAGGGATGGCAATCTCAAAAATGGTACCTGTGTAATAAGACATTCCACGTACCAGGGTGGCATCAAATACCATTTTAAATTGTGCCCGTTTGGTACTCTCTACACTGTCGATGATTTCCTGTAAGCCCTTGGTCACAGATTCGTCCAGCACACCTGCCAGCTTCTCTGCCAGATAAGCCACGCCATTAGAAGCGTTTTCAAGGCCCTTATATAAATCCAAATACTTGTCCACACATTCCTTGGGATATCCACCCGCCAAGAGGTCTGCTTCTACGCCCTCCAGGCCGATTTTGTCCATTTTATCCAAAGTTATGAATACATTGTCGTACTCTTCCTCTGCGAAGCCGCTGTAAGCCGCCATAGCCTTCAAAATTTGTCTGTCATTGATACGGATTTCAAAGTTTTTGAATCCCAATTTACCAAGTGTAGTCGTGGTCGCCAAAATCAATTCGATTTCTGCCAAGTTAGAAGGCTCTCCAAAGATATCAATGTCGCACTGCATAAACTGGCGGTAGCGTCCTCTCTGGGGTCTGTCCGCGCGCCATACACTGCCCATCTGTAATGCCTTGAAGGGTGCAGGTAACTGTGCTGCATTATTGGAATAATATCTCACCAAAGGCACGGTAAGGTCGTATCTTAAGCCTCCGTCCACCACTTCTGCTTCGGTGGTTGCAGCTTCCACATTCAGTTTTTCACCACGCTTCAAAATCTTGAAAATCAGTTTTTCATTATCGCCGCCCTGCTTATTCGTCAGATTCTCAATGTGCTCCACGCAGGGGGTCTCAATAGAAGTAAATCCATAACTTCCGTAAGTCTCTTTAATCACGCCGATGACATAGTCTCGGATTTGCATTTCCTCAGGCAGAATATCTTTCATTCCTGTAACCGGTTTCTTGCTCAGTGCCATACTTATCACACCTTTCACTTTTCCAACAAAATTTTATCCTATATATGATATATTTTTTATCCTTGAATGTCAATGTTTTCCAAGAAATCCACCTATGATTTAACCTTAGTTTTTCTTGGTTTTTTCGTAATTTCATGATACATGAAGTCCAACGTTGAGGCAACGCTTGGAATCAAAATAAACACGTAAGGGTATATATACTGGCTCTTTGCCTCCCAGACCAGATGAAACAGGAATCCTCCGATGAAGAAAAGAAATGCATATTCCATGCCGTGCTCCCCCTTTCTGCATCTTATCAGAAAGGCAAATGCACCCACATACAGCAAAAGAAGCATACCATTCATCCATTCCCGAAGATAGGGCTCCGGCCCTTCTCCCCGAAACAAGGGTCTTAAGATGGGGGAATTGGCCTGTTGTCCCATAGCCTCCAGTGGTCCGCTCCACACCGATTGAAACATTGGTTCACACCATTGTGAGATGGTTTTTCTGCCAAAGAACTTTAGCGTTTTTACCGGTTCATTTTTGTATACCGTCATGCAGTTGCACAAACATTCCTCTGCTCTTTCCACCGTTTTGGCATGGTCATATCCTGCATTTTTATACCAATTGTAATTGCTGCCGTCATACCATCCGGGACCCGCACCATCGTTCATGGGGTTGACTCCCATCGCCACATAGGTAATCATGGGTTCCCCTTCCACTGCGGGAAGTCCGGTTTCCAACTGATAGACCAGCGGAAGGACCTTCAGTGTACATACCGGCAATGCCAGGGCCGTTAAGGCTACGAATAACATGCGTCCTTGTTTCTGTTTCATGGCGTGCAATAGGGCAAGCAGCGCAACCACAATCCCACCAATCAAATAATTGGACTTAAAACCTGCCGCCACTGTGACAGACACTATCGAAAGCACCGCACGCAAGGCGCCGCCGTTTTTAAAATACTTCTGCACAAGATAGATTCCCAACAGCAAAAAGAAAAATCCGGGCACCAATCCATAGGCAAATACCACGAAGAAAAACTGGGGCAAAAACAGATACGACAGACAAACTGTCAACACATTCACTCTTTCCTTCTGTCCGAAGCACAAATCCGCCAGTCTGTAGGTCAGATAATTGATACCATTCACAAATAATAAATTTAGTAAAAATATTAATCTCACATCGAAGGTAATCAGTCCCAACAAGCGTTCATAAGTGAGCAAGCCCAATTGATGTGCCTTATGAAAAATATATCCACCGGGTGCAAACGCCTGAAAGTCCTTATTAGACAACTGCAACGCGGTTTCATAGACATGTAACGGATCTTCCCGCAATTGTCCGCCCACACCCCAAATATAAAGGATGCCTGCCAACAAAGTAATTCCGCAGAAAACCAGATACAGGGCTTTGGCATTTTTGCACAATTTTGTGATGGCGAATAGGACACCCACAATCAATGCGACCATCAAAATGGCTACCAGTGGGAATTCACCTTGAATGCTCACCCGCTCGGATTTATCGTAAGCCACCGACGCACTTGCCATGAGTTTCAGGGCAATCAAAACAAAAAGAAATACCAAAGACAAAGAAAGCACCACGATTTCGGCTGCTTTCTTCATCTTACTTATGAGTTTTTCATGATTTTCCTTATTGATTGGACACATGAATAATGATATTCTCCTCGTTCTCGTAAATGTATCCCGCTTGAGGATAAGGGGGGATTTTGTCTAACACATCATACGCCCCATCTATTCTTTCCAAATCCGTTTCGGTAGAAAACGAATATCCATGCATATTCCAAAATGCCTGCAGTTCTCTGGGGGTGCCGTCAAAAGCTGTAACGCCCCAACGGAAGGTGGATGCCACAGGTGTTTCTGCAAACACGTATCCCCTGCCATCCTCTGCATTGTATTTTTCCAACAGATGAGGGTCCACCACATCTGCAATTTTCTTCATGGTCTGATACTTTGCACTGTAAAAAGGCAAATACGCATCTTTCGCTATCTCGTAGGGTACCATGTAAGCCCCCTTGAAGATAATGGGTTTGGATATATCATGGTCCTTTTGCAAGTCGTAAGCGATTTGCTCCATTACCTGCTTGGTATCTTCGTATTTCAAATAGTCCACGTAGAACCATTGATTCATTTGAACTGACTGATTCCAAAGAAGCACGAAACCAAGTGCCACCGCACATAATCTGCAAGTTTTTTCTATTCCTTTCCCCTTCAGTGCCGCCATTTCATAAAAACACAAAAACACCGCAAAAGCGCCAATCAGAGGCACATATTGGCTTGCTCTATAATGTGTGGGCAACCCTTCTATCACCACCATAGCCAAAGGCGCCAATGGAATACAAACCATACTCAACGCAAGAAAAACGTCTTTTCTGCGGATTGCCTGCGTGATACCGTAGACCACCAGGGCAAAGATGGCAAGCACCAAAACCGTGATGGGTAAATAACAGAATCCATTCAGATAATGCATCACCCAAAAGCGCTTTAATACTATAGCAAAATCTGTTTCACTTCCGGTCAGGCTCTCAATCACGCCCCTCGCCGTCACAGTGAAATCCTCAGGAATGGCAAAGCCATAAATCCACTGAAGAATCCGGACGATGACCGTTCTGAAAATCACTGCGCCTGCCACACTGATAAGTGCTGCGATAATCCAGAAATGCGGTTTTTCTTTATTCGTGACTTGGTTTTTGTCACGTTGCAGGCGAATGAGGAAGAATACCACCAAAATCCCGATAAGATACACAATCATAAAAGATTCATAACATCCAAGGGCAATGGTAAGACAGCCTGCGGAAAACAGTAAACGCCAAATGCTCTTCTGCTCTATCGCATCTAACAATTCCATAATGGCAATGGCTGTGATACCATAGGCAATACAAATACCATTGTGCAGGTAGAACACAAACACTTCACTGATCAGCGGGCAGGAAAGGAACAGTGCTGCAAATAGGGTGTATCCCCAAATACCCACTTCCCGCTTCACCACTCTCCGGATCAGCACACACCACAGAGTAACGGAAAGTACAAAAATCGCCACAGCAACTACTTCCGTCATCCAAGGCAGGAATATGTCCAGTGTAATCAGCTTGTTGAGCAAATACAGCACCCATCTTCCCACAGCCGGAGCCAATCCCTCTTCAAAATAAAGTCCAATGCAGGTATCGTCAATACCAATGGACGGATGGGTCATGGCAAATCCATAACTGAACAAAGCTGTCAGAGAAACAACTATCATATATATTTTGTTTTTCAAAAAGTAGGAAAGGTCATTCCACAATTTCTTCATATAACAGTTTCCTCTTACGCTCAATCATCTCATCGATTTTTTCCATATATAATGTGACATCTTTAATATTGTCCACCCGTTCTATCCTGCCGTCCGGTGTCACCAATTTGGTAATGGATCCGGCACCCAACGCCACTATGGTCTGTTTTTCTTCCATAATCAGGATATTGTACAGTCCCAGTTTACCCTCAGCCGCATATCCTACATTTTCAAAATTACCGGACATGTTTTTCTGACGATACAAATAATAGGGCTTTAATCCAAGTGTTTCCGCACCTTGCGATGCAATTCTCATAGTTTCATCCGTATTATGCAACATGGATACGCCGTTTTCTTCAATCCACTGATATAATCTGGAGGCGCGTTTCACCGCAAGAGAATGTACCGTCAGGCTATCCGGTGCCATTTTTACTATTTCTCTTATGGTTATCTGTACCTGCTCCTCCAATTCTCCGGGCAGTCCCAAAATAATATCCATATTGATGTTGTCGAATCCCACTTTTCTGGCACAGGCATAGGCTTCTCTCACCTGTTCCACCGAGGCTTTTCTGCCGATGGCATCCAAGGTGCACTGGTGCATGGTCTGAGGATTGACGGAAATTCTGCTGACACCATGACGGTACAGCACTTTTAATTTATCTTCTGTGATACTGTCCGCTCTTCCCGCCTCCACGGTAAACTCCTTCACCTGCGAAAAATCAAACAATTCCTTTAGTCTGGTGATTAGCCGGTCCAGTTGCTCCGGTTCCAAAGTGGTGGGGGTTCCTCCACCAATATATACAGTATCCAAAATCTTATGGCGGTAAATGTCTGCCACGAATTCCATTTCTTTAATCAGGCAATCCACATACTCATCCACTCGCTTGCGGAATGCTGCAATCGGGTAGGAAGTAAAGGAGCAATACAGACATGTGGTGGGGCAAAAGGGAATCCCTATGTACAGACTGTATCCCCCCTCGTAATGCACAGTACGCAGTAGTTCCCGCTCCCGCTTTGCTATGTCGATGGAAAGCAATGCCTTCTCTTCACTGACATAATGGTTGTCCCGGTAGAACGCTACGATTTCAGCATCACTTTTCCCCTCTTCCAACATAGCATAAGCAATCTTAGTTGGACGGATGCCGGTGAGATTACCCCAAGGCAGTTCCCTGCCTGTATGGTCTCTTAAACAGGTGTAAATAAACTTCTTAAAGCAGTTTTTGAAATCCTCCGCAGGTGCCTGCAAGAGGTATTCCTGCCCAAGAATGGTCACTGTTGCAGTTTTCTCGGATATCTCAATATTAATGGATTCATTTCTCTCTAAAAGAAGGGCATTCCAATCCTTGCTTTCCGGTGTCACCACCTTCACCTGTTCCTCGGCGTAAAAAGCTTTTACAATGGAATGCACATCATATTCGTAATTGATTTTATTTAATTTCACAATGAACATCAGGTTTTATGCTCCTAAAAAAGGATTGTATTTTTTCTCGTGTCCAATGGTGGTCTCATCGCCGTGACCGGGATAAACTTTTGTTTCCTCAGGCAGAATGAGCAATTTTTCACGAATGGAACGAATTAATGTCCCCATACTGCCGGTAGGAAAGTCAGTGCGGCCTACAGACTCTTGGAACAGCGTATCACCGGAAACCAAAAAGCCGGCCTCTTCAATGTAATAACAGCAACCGCCGGCAGTATGACCGGGTGTCGCGATGACCCGAATCTTCATATCCGCCAGAGCAATCTCTTCACCATCCGTCATATAAACATCCGCTTCCACACCGCAAGGTCTGCCTGCCTGCAGGGAAACATTCATTTTAGGTATGCCAAGCAACTGTTTTTCCTCGGCACAGGCATATACCTTTACCTGAGGTCTTCCCTGGGCATTTGCCTTTTCATTTGCAGCTTCTCTGAGGGCATCCATTCCCCAAATATGGTCAAAATGTCCATGTGTCAGCAGGATACCAACCACAGTGAATCCATTTCTCTCTAAAGCCCCATGGATATTTTGGCCCTGGTCAGCAGGATCCACTACAATGGCCTGGGGACTACCCTCACGATATAAAAAATATACATTTGTCTGGCACATACCCATGGTCATGCGTCCGATTTTGATTTCCTTCATATCACCCTCGTTTATCAAATAGACTCGATGTCCGACACGGATTAACCGGTGGTTCTCTCAATGTCTACAACACCTTCCACGGAACGGATTTTATCGATCACGCGGTTTAATTCTTCCCTGCTTTCTACCGCAAATGCGGTCTGCAGGGATGCCATACCCTGCTTGTTGATTCGGGAATTCATAGACAGAATATCAATATTTTTCTCCGTCAAGGCTCTGGAAATGTCTGCCAGTAAGCCATTTCTATTGGTAGCATAAATCTGGATTTCTGCTGTATACTTCTCCTGTCCTTCTTCGGTCTTCCACTCTGCATCAATGACACGGACACGCTCCATCTCGGGAAGATTCATCATATTCACACAGTCTGTTCGATGAATGGATATACCACGTCCTCTGGTGACGAATCCTACGATTTCATCTCCGGGTACGGGGGAACAGCATTTGGAGAAATGAACGGACAAATCATCAATGCCACGCACAGTAATGCCGCTCTTTTTCTTCATATGGACAGGACGTATACCACTTCCGCCGGCCTCCGCAATGGCTGCCAGCACTTCCTCGTTGGTCAATTCCTTTTGGTGGTCTCTGTCATAGAGTTCGCGCATTTTGTTGACCACTTGTCCCTCTTTTAAGGCACCATGACCAATGGCTGCCAGCACTGCTTCCCAATCCCTAAAGCCGTATTTTCGCATAATGGCTTCCATATATTCCGGTTGCAACAGTTCTGACATATTGATGGATTTATTCTTGCAATAAGTGGCCAACTGCTCACGGCCACTGGTGATGTTTTCTTCTTTGAATTCGTTCTTAAACCACTGGTTAATTTTATTCTTTGCCTGGGTACTCTTCACCAAGTTCAACCAGTCTCTGCTGGGCCCCTTAGAGTTGGCTGAAGTGATAATCTCCAGGCGATCGCCGTTTTTAATCACGTAGTCTATGTTAACCAGTTTTCCATTGACTCTTGCACCCACCATTTGATTGCCAACTGCCGAGTGAATACTGTATGCAAAGTCAATGGGAGTAGAACCTGCAGGAAGGTTTTTAACTTCACCCGTAGGGGTAAAACAATATACATTGTCGGAGAACAAATCCAGGTCATTCTTCAACAAGTCCATAAATTCGGTGTTATCCGACATATCACGCTGCCATTCCAAAATCTGGCGCAGCCAAACCAATTTTTCTTCTTCCTGGGTTTCCACCTTCTTGCCGTCAGAAGCATCCTTGTACTTCCAATGGGCAGCGATACCATACTCTGCCGCCTTGTGCATCTCGTGGGTACGGATTTGCACTTCAAAGGGCTGACCGTTGGTACCAATCAAAGTGGTATGCAGAGATTGATACATATTGGGTTTAGGCATGGCGATATAATCCTTAAAGCGCCCGGGAATGGGTTTATACATCTCATGGATCACACCCAGTGCCGCATAGCAATCCTTCACTGACTCCACGATGATACGGACAGCAAACAAGTCATAAATCTGGTCCAGGGTTTTGTTCTGGTTCTTCATTTTTTTGTAGATGCTGAAGAAGTGTTTCACACGACCATCTACCGTGGCGGGAATCTCAGCATTTTTGATATGCTCTCCCACCTCTTTTACGATATCCTGAATATAGGATTCGCGAACACTTTTGCGCACCGCGATTTTATCCACCAAATCGTAATAGACGGTGGGCTCCATATATTTCAGGGAAAGGTCATCCAGCTCAATTTTTAGTTTACTGATACCCAGTCTTTGGGCAATGGGGCAATAAATCTCCAAAGTCTCCTTGGCAATGCGCTTCTGGCTGTCAGGATTTTTAAACTGGAGAGTACGCATATTGTGCAAACGGTCTGCCAGTTTAATCATAATGACACGGATATCCTTAGCCATGGCAAGGAACATTTTGCGCAGGTTTTCCGCTTGCATTTCCAGTTTCTCATCGGACTGGTCAGTTACGTCAGTTGACAACGGAATCTTCTCCAGCTTCGTAACACCATCTACCAAAAGTGCCACGTCCTCACCAAACTCTTTCTTTAAATCCTCTTCCGTCATGAAGGTATCTTCCACTACATCGTGAAGGATACCTGCCATAATGGTCTCCTTATCCAACTCCAGGTCTGCCAGGATAATAGCAACGTTGAGCGGATGAATAATATAAGGTTCTCCGGATTTACGGACCTGGTCTTTATGCGCCTGTGCCGCTGTAAGGTAGGCTTTCTTAATCATGGTGATATCATCGCTGGGATGATATTTCTGCACACGGGAAATAAGCCCTTCAAAGAGAGCTTCCGGAGTGTTTTTGTCATTCTTTTTCGCTAAAACCTCACTGTCAAATGAGATTACTGATTTCTCAGACATAGAATTCACACTTTCGTCCTAAGTAGTATTTCCCCAAATACTTTAGATTATGTAGTTATTTGCTTCTCGGCCTTCTTATTTACCGGGATAGCAAATCGCAGAATCCAAGCGATACTTGCCCAGTCTCTTACGGCCCTCCAAGCCAGCCAGCTCAATCATTACCACAATGCCTACCACTTCTCCTCCCAGAGACTCGATTAATTTAATCATTGCCTCTGTGGTGCCGCCTGTGGCAATCAGATCATCTACGATAAGTACCTTCTGTCCGGGCTTAATGCTGTCCTTATGCATCTCAATAGTAGCCTTGCCATATTCCAAATCATAATCGATGGATACGGTTTCTCTGGGTAACTTGCCCTTTTTGCGGATCAGCACAAAGGGTTTGCCTGTGTTGTAAGCAATCGGGGTACCAAAGATAAAACCTCTGGATTCCGGTCCTACAACCACATCATAATCCAAATCGGCAATCAATCCCTGCATGGTATCCACAGCCAGTTTCAGTCCTTCTGCATCTTGCAACACACTGGTCACATCTCTGAAAATGATGCCCTCCTCAGGGAAATCAGGGATGCTTACTACATATTCCTCCAATTTTTTCATGTTACAGTAACCTCCTTTTGAAAAAAGCGAATTTTCACCAAAAAGAACTCTTTTCACCGAAAAGAGTCCCTTCACCTTCTATTACTTCTTGCCGCAGCATTTTTTGTATTTTTTACCGCTTCCGCAGGGGCAAGGATCGTTCGGATAAACCTTTGCATCCTTCACAATGGTAGTGGAGGTCTTCTGCTCTTTATAAAGAGCTTTTCTGGTATCCTCATCAAAAATATCATTCCACTGTTCCAGATTATAAAGCCAGTCTGCCTTGGCTGCCACCATATTCTTATACAAAAGAGCCTTGTCAAAAGCCAGGGACACTTCCGTGTCTTCCTTCATTTCCTCAATGGGATTGGGGGTAATCAGACTATCGTTGATTCCATCCAGAAATCCCGTCATGGTCATAATAGAAACGCCGTATTTTTTAGCCAGTTCCTTCACTGTACCGGTGACTGCCTCATCAGGATTTGCCAAAAGTTTCTCATATATGCCGGTCTCTTCCACAAAATACGCATTCCAAAACCGCTCTAACTGATCAGGGGCTGTTGACTCATTATATGCAACATCGCGCCACTTTTTTAATAATGCCATCGTAACTTACCGCCTTTTTGTATATTTTTGTTTGCAATTATATCCATAAGTATATAACATATCACCCTTGAAAACAACATAAATTTCAAGTAATTTCCATGATTTTCAACAGATTTTTTGCGGCCTGCGACAGAACCGTCTTAGAATCCGTCACAACACAAAAATGTCGCTTGGGAATCATCTTATTAAACCGCAATTCGAACAACTTCCCTTTCTCCAGCGCCGGAATTGCAAAATCCTTCACCACACACCCCACACCGAGATTTCGCAGTGCAAATTGAACAATCATATCGCTGGTGGCAAGTTCAAACTCCGGTTGAATACTCACTCCCTGCAAATGCAAGAATTCATCCATGTAAGTTCTTGTGCTGGTGTTTTGCTCCAAAAAAATCATGGGTAGTTTTTCCAATTCCTGAAAGTCCAGCGTTTTATTCTTATAGGAGGTAAATTTCCTGCCGGCCACAAAAACATCCTCTATCTGGCGTACTGCGCGGCATTCCACATCTTCGGGCGTGATAAACGGCTCGCTGACCACCCCAAAATCTATTTTTCCCTCCCCTAAAAGTTCTAATGTCTCCGGCGTGGGTGCATTCTTAACAACGACTTTAATGTTGGGATAAGCTTCGTGAAACTTTTCCAAATAAGGCAAAAGATAGTATTGCAGTGTCATATCACTGGCACCGATATGTACTTCGCCGATTTCCATATTTTTCATTCGCTGAATCCGTTCAACTCCCTGCTCTATCTGTTCATATCCTCGCCGGACATGTGTAAATAGCGCACGTCCCTCTGCCGTCAGCACAACCCCCTTCGAGGTTCTCTGAAATAAAGTAACCTGCAATTCCTGCTCTAAGTGTCGCAAGGACTGGCTCACCGCCGGCTGGGATATGGATAACTCTCCTGCCGCCCGGGTGATACTGCCATATCTTGCCGTATAATAAAAAACTTTATAATAATCTAAATTTCCTATCATTATAGCTTTTCCTTCCGTCATAATCTGTAATTATACTACCATCGCCCCTTTGTTTTTGTCAAATATAGTATTCTTCATCCTGACTCAAAAACCGTTTGCCACTTTTTCTAAAATATACTATGATAAATAATGTATTGTTTTATGATTAAGCTTATTAAGGAGCAAATATGAATAAAAAACACAGTTTTTATTACAGGGCGCTTCGTCCGTTGTTAATATTGTTTTGCAAAATAGGTTTTGGATATCGCTGTGAAAGACCTAAAAACCTCCCTCCTCAATATATCGTACTGGCCAATCACACTACGGATTTCGACCCGATATTCATGGCTTCTTCTTTTAAGAAACATATGTATTTTGTGGCCAGCGAGCACATTACCCACTGGGGATTTTTATCAAAAATCATTATGGAATTGGCAGCTCCCATTGTACGCTACAAAGGTTCCGTTGCCGCCTCCACGGTCATGGATGTGTTGCGCAAAATAAAAAAAGGCGCCAACATCTGCATATTTGCAGAGGGCGACCGTTCTTGGGACGGCGTCAGTGGTCCCATCTTGGACTCCACATCAAAACTGATTCAAAGTTCCGGTTGCGGACTTGTAACCTATCGGTTGATTGGCGGATATTTTGTTTCTCCCAGATGGAGCAGGCACCTTCGCCGAGGCCCTATCCGCGGGGAAGTGGCAGGTGTTTATACCAAAGAACAGCTGGCCAAAATGAGCATCGTAGAAATCCAATCCTTGATTGTCAATGATTTATACGAAGATGCCTATCAGACACAGCGTATAACTCCCAAAAAATACCACGGGCGAGCATTGGCTGAAGGTTTAGAACACCTCTTCTTCATCTGTCCGGAGTGCTCTTCCCAGGACACTTTATATTCCAAAAAGCATCATTTCATGTGCAGCAAATGTGGACATAGTATGCAGTACGATCAATTCGGCATGCTGCAGGGCGGAAGGTTTGATACTATCACCCAATTCAGTAATTGGCAAAAGGAACAGGTGCGAATTAACATCCGTGATAACATCACCTATCACATTCCCGAGGCCACATTAAGCGAGATTAGTCATCATCAAAAAACCATAATTGCCAATGGTGCTTTTCGCATGGATAAAACCGGCATACGACACAATGAGCATTTCATACCTGTGGAAGAGATCTCCAATATGGCTATCTACGGCAAAAACACTTTGGTTTTCTCTGCCGGTAAGACTTACTATGAATTAAAACCCCAAAAGGGATGCAACGGCATAAAATTTCTGCTCTACTATCATGCCTTACAGGCATAAAGCAGAGCAGATACTTTGAGTACTTCTTCACGATTTATTCTTTTCCACTCCAGCAGTAGGTGCACAGTTTATCTTCGCTCAATCCTACTGCTTTTATCATGTCATCCAATCTTGCATAATGCAAACTGGTAAAGTTCAGTTTCTCACCAATGCGCTTCACCATCGCCTGATACTGTTCACTGTCTGGATCCACATAGTGCTTTAAGTCAATCTCTCTGTCTTCTCCCTCCAATTCGCGAATAACTCTTCTGGCAATCAAATCCATTTCCGATGAAGAACGGGAAAAGTTCAAATACTTACACCCAAACATAAGAGGCGGGCATGCAGGCCTGATATGAACTTCCTTGGCACCACTCTCATACAAGAATTCCGTTGTTTCACGAAGCTGCGTACCGCGAACGATGGAATCATCTATCAACAATAGTCTTTTATCTTCAATCAATTCCTTCACGGGGATGATTTTCATCTTCGCAATCAGATTTCTCTGGGTCTGGATGGTAGGCATAAAAGATCTTGCCCAGGTAGGTGTATATTTAATAAAAGGTCTGGAATAAGGGATGCCTGATTTTGTGGAATATCCGATGGCATGGGCGATACCCGAATCGGGGACACCGGCAACCGTATCTGCCTCCACATTATCCCTCTCTGCCAGGAGCGCACCACATCTGTATCTCATCTTTTCTGCACTGATGCCTTCATAGGAAGAGGACGGGTATCCGTAATATATCCAAAGGAACATACAAATCTTCATATCTTCCCCGGGTTTTACCAAAGTCTTGACACCTTCCGGTGTGACTACTACGATTTCTCCCGGTCCCAGTTCTTTTTCTTCGTGATAACCCAAATTCAAATAGGCAAAACTTTCAAAGGAGACGCAGTATGCATTCTCTTTTTTACCCACAGATACGGGCGTTCTACCCATTTTATCTCTGGCTGCATAAATACCAAGAGGCGTCATCACCAATATGGTCATAGAGCCTTCAATTACTTCCTGGGCGTATTGAATACCCTCTACCAGATTACCTTTTTGGTTAATGATGGAAGCCACTAACTCGGTGGCATTGATATCTCCACCGCTCATCTCCAGGAAATGACCATGTCCTTTTTGGAATAGCAATTTCACCAAAGCGTCCACGTTATTGATTCTACCTACCGTAGTGATGGCATAGGTGCCGTGATGGGAACGGACAATCAAAGGTTGTGGCTCATAATCAGAAATACAGCCAATTCCAAGATTCCCTTCCATTTTGTTAAGATCTTTATCAAATTTTGTACGAAAGGGAGAATTCTCTATATTGTGAATTGCCCTGTCATACCCCTTTTCTTTGCTGTAGACAGCCATACCGGCGCGTCTGGTCCCCAGGTGAGAATGATAATCCGTTCCAAAAAACAAATCAAATATGCAATCCTCTTTTGCGGCAACGCCAAAAAATCCACCCATATTCATCTCTCCTTAGTTTTTATCACTTGACTAATATATCTCAAAAAACACGGGTTAGTCAATAGAAATTGTACCGTTTCTATAGTTCTCTCTCATCCTGCCAAGAATACGTCCCGCCTCTGCGGCAAACTTTTCAGATTCTCCATCTTCATACAGTTCCCTGATTCTTTTAAGCAGGGATGCCTCGGGCGATTGCTCCCACTCTAACAGCAGATTTTGCAAGCGGCTGTTCAATTCATATTCGTCATAGTATAAATGTCCTTTTTCTTCGTAAAACAATTCATACTCACGCCGTGGCATAGATAGCTTCTTGGCGGCACCATAGCAAAAGGCATCGTCCCTATCCTGATTCAAAATATAGGCTTTCAAGAAGCCTTCGGACGCTCTTTCAAATTCCATAACACCGGCTCTGGCCACGGACAAATTGTGCCAGATATCAGCAAGGCATTGAATGGCCGGCAGTGATTCTCCTGACTTTTCTTTTTCTTCCCATAAACCGATCAATTCCAAATATCCGATGATGGCAGCGTGATAATTCTTTTTATAAAGCAAAAAATCCACCTGCTTCTTTCTTTTTTCCAGTTGACTTAACCCTGCGCCCATCCTCAGCAACTGCTCCACTTCACGCATGGCAGACCCATCATATAAACCAACGTACTGAAGTATGGTTAATACAAACGCAGACAACGAACCCTTCTGGCGCATTACCCGTGTCAAATCATCCGCCAAATCACGCAATCCGCATTGTTTATCCAACCATTTCACAATGCTCTCGCACATAAGGGTCGCATCCATCAGAAACGCATTTTCCTTGAGGCAGTAGCACAGTTCTTCCGCGCAATAAACAGGTAAATCCACTCCGGGAACACTATATGGTTTTTCTGCATAATCACCAACACAAGCTGTTATACGCATCTGTTATCTCCTAAATTACAACTCAATTTTGTGTTTCCAGGTAAGTCCGGATGATGCTCTAAGGTTTCCTAACCCTAAATCCGTCACTTCTACTGCCAAACTGTTTTCCTCTTCCATAAACAAATGTATCTGCACTCTGGTCAACGCTTCCGGAAGGCCATCTAAAACCACTTCTTCACTGCGTTTCACCCCTCGTGCAAGAGGCGTCAATTCCAATTGTATACGATTGCCGTCCTGAATATAAAACTCCGTTAACCCCTCCGCCTCATACCAATTCACACCGGCATCAAGCAGCGGCTGGTAAATATATTCTGACTGACGCAACAGTTTCAGGCCGACATTTGTCTTCAGCTTGTCTTCCCCTAAAAATACATATTCCTTTGAAATCTGCGTCGGAAACATTCTTTCCCTAAGCCCGAAACAAGCGCCCTTGCTAAAGAGATTGTTACCCTGAAAAACACGTCTGCCCCTACACAAAAAACGTAGCGATTCCTTCAACCATTCTCCTGCAAAACCATCCCCAATCAAATACACACTGCTGATGAGTTGCTCTCCACAGACTTCTTTGGCAATGTTAAGAAACGCCAAATCCCTTTTTTCATCGGACAACACACTGCTCCACAACGGGAAATCCCTCTCTGTCACATAGGCCACATTGGGCACCGCCCTGCGGTTACATTCCAAGCTGTATACCTTGATGCGTTCCTCTTCATAGTGAAAAAGCACAACCTGCTGCGACCACAGTTCCATCGGCTGTTGTATCATAAAATGGAAAAAACTTTCAGGATGGCTCTGCAGAAATACCATGTCCGGTTTCCATTTTAGTCCCTGCACAATCTGCCCCACAATTTCCTTCCATTTTTTATCTATCACAGGACAGGTAATCATCATCGCAGAAATCTTGTCTGTAGTAGCATGTGTCTGTAAGAGTCCAAGACTCCTTTTCACAAACAAGGCCAGCAGTGCTACCGGATGAAAGGTTTCTCCGTCTACCACTACAGGTTCACCGCTTCTTGCTCTATCCACCAGATGTTCCACCAATTGCCCGTTTCCTTCCCGATGCATCTTGATGGCATCCTGTCCAAAGGCCCATTGATCGGTACCGCTCCGCTTACATAAAACGGTGGGTATATTGTAGTTTTGGGCATTGGCAGAAGTAGAAAGCGTCACCGGGTCCACTTTATCGGAAACCGCTATACTAATCTGTGAATTCTTATCATCCAATAGATAGCCCAGTATTAACTTTCCGCTGCTTAACAATCCCATAATACATTTCCTTTCCTATCGGGCCTTAAATAATCCATCCACGATATATTCTTTGCGATGACACTCCTCCAGTATGGTCTGTACCTTGCTATACTCTTGCATGCGAAGATATTTACCCGTCTTATTGATGACCGCATACTGACCATTTGCTGTTCCTTCTGCAGGCTCCTGCTTGGTCACACTGCCATCCAGCGTCTGTTCTCCTTCCGCATCTTCCCATACAAGCGTATAGGACAGTGTTTCTCCAAAGAACAAAACAAAACTCATAGAATACACGCCCGGACAAACAGGCTTCATGATATCCTCTCCCGCAAGCAGGGGAGTATCCTTGATCTCTTCCACACGATAGCGAATCTGTACATTTTCCTTCGGATTGCCGTAAAACTCTACCACCACTTTATCCGCAAACACTTGATTGACAAATGCAAATTCATTGAATTGACTCATGAAATCCATGCAGATATTACGATGCAGTAAATCTCTTAGGAACCGGCCAATCATTTCCTCGTCATTGATACACTTTCTGTATTCCTTACACACCACACAGTATTTGAGAAAAGCCAGTTTTTCCAGATCACTCAACACCTCTCCCTGGTAGAAAAGTGTCCGTATCTCGTCAAACACCGGTCCCTCCGCCACCTCGCCTAAGGTTAAGAAACGGTGGGATTTCTCCTTGACGATGGCATCCCTAATCATAGGCTTGGGTTCCATACTAAAATAACTCTTTAATAGTTTCCCGTATCCGGGATGCGTGGCACCGGTTACCAAAAACTGTGCCAACAGTCGTTCTTCCAAATATCTGCAGGCAATTCCCGCCTCCGTGGCCCGGGTCCATAAATCAAGCAGATACGCACAAGTTCCCTTTGCATATCCGATCAGATACATTAATACATTCTCATCCCTGCAACCAAGCGCAAATGCGCCCTTAGCCACACTTAGCAACGTCTGATTGTACATTTCTACAGCATCCTCAGGAAATGCGTTCCACACTTCTGCGTTGACCCATTGATGGCTGATGATATCTTCCCCATACTCCATAAATAATTTTGCAATCCATGGATAGTTCCCGCTTTCCATTGCCCATGATGCAGCCTGTTCGAGCTCTGCGGGAAGCATTTTATCAATAGGCAGCCCCTCTAAAATCATTGCGACATCTTCCATGCGCCCCATATTCAGGTACTGCTTTATCAGTGTCAGATATGCGCGTACTTTTATTTTTCTGGACACCCACTCATCTCTTGCAATACGGAGCATTCTTGCTTCTGCGTACTGCTGCTCTTTGGTATACTGTCCGCCTTTGGCAGCCAGATACAAATCTAACTGCAAATTTTCACAGTCAAAAGGCAGCAGCCATTCCAAATATCTTTCATCCCTTGTAAGACTTTTCTTGGTAAACTCTGCCGACTGCAGAAAACGGTTTTTATGTGCATCTTCAAACACAATTCTGTCGTTAACATCATATAGTGCAATCCAAGTGGTATTTCCATTGAGCTGATACTCCTGCGGATGAAGACTACCCCGATGATACACATAGACCTTGCGCAACGCATTATTTTTCACAGAAATCTGATATGCAAACAGGATTCTTGAAAGCATAAAACAATTTTCCTGGTCCACCATATCAGCCTTCAATACCTGATGATAGATATTGGCCAAATGCTTGTCTACTCTGCCGCGTTTCATCTGTTGAATGGCAAAGTCCTTGATTTTATCCTGATATGCGTCGTAAACATCCGGCATTTCATAGCGGTTCCGGAGTACATAATCATATAAATATGCAACCCTTGCATAATCCAGATTGGTCTGGTAAGAGAAATACAGCAGTAGAATCTTGGGTAGCTTTTGCTCCTGATTCAAGTCCAGACTCATCATGTAGTACTCGTACAGATTCGTGATCCTTAGGTTTTCTTCCACGCCTGCCTTAAACCATCTGAAATACTCGTTTCCAATACGGTTCCCTTTGATCAAAAGAGAACATATTTCTCTAAGAATGTATATACTTTTCTCCTGTTTATAGAGAATACTGAGCAGACGCAGCAGTATCTGGGAATACTCTCTCGTTCTCTCGGTCAGATACAAAATCTGGTCTACAACTTCCCCGGACAGATAATCCTGTTTTGCTCCAAAATAGAGTAGCTGAAGTTCAAATCTGTCCAGTTTTCTTAAAAGTGCCGGATTCTGATTCAGGATGTTCAGTGCTTCAATATATAGAATCGGGCTGGTGGCACCGGCCTGAAACTGTTTTTCTAAAAATACCCATTTCCCGGAGGCGGATTTATTGTATTCCTCTGACAAATAAAGTAACAACCACGCCACCCGCCAGTTGGAGACATCATGTCTGTAAATGTGTTCCAGATGAGATGTCACCTCAACGGTATACTCCACGTTGTTATGAATCAATGTGGTAAGATACAGGTAGTAGGCATCCAATGTCATATTGATATCGCCAGCACTTTGCATCAGTTCAGATACATAATCCAGCGTCCACCCGGCTTCGTTGAAATTGCCCTGGGTAATCAGAAGATGTGCCTGCATCAGTCTGGCATTTATATTCTGCTCGTCCACTGCCAGCATTTGGTCTATCACCTTCCCGGTTTCTTCCAGCCAAGTTGTTTTGGTGATTTTCCGCATACGATAAGCCTGATAATACTCCATCAGTTCTACCAGCATCCGTTTTTGACGGATAGAAGCATTGCTGCGTCCATCTTCACGGCCGAATCTCGCCATTACAGGTATGCTTATCTCCAAATAGGAATTGCGTAGCGTAATCCTGCCAAAATTTCTGCCGACACGACAGTATGCGGTGTCTATGTACACAGGTAGTCGGCATCCGGCCCCCAGAAAGTCATCATCGGTCAGCAGACTTTTTTCTGTGTAAATAAAATCTCCATCGCAGATGACCTCAAGATTCGTATATCCCCAGCCATTTTTCATGATTGGAAGAAACTGTTCGGAGACATAGGGCTCTCCATCCCCATACAAAGGCAATTCCACCTGTAGGGAATTCATCTGAAGAACATAATCCACATATTGTTTTTTACCTGCGCTAATCAGAAACTCTTCTACATTTTGCTCATTTCCCGGATATACCGACAACATCGCGTAGTTTTCTGAGAGAGTTTTATCCCCTTGCAGTATCTGACCGAATCCGGGTGCGTAGAATAATCTGACTGCTTCTCTCCAGTTCTCTTTTGCCAATTGGATATAGGTACTAAAGTCAGCGATAATACCTTGCGAGGATAGCAGTACCGGTGCCTTGACCGTCACTTCGTAGGGAATCTCATATTCCCCCTGGTTGGACAGAATCAAAAACTGTCCTTTTACCACGCTGCCTGCCTCTAACCCCGTGCTGTCAAACACAAAGGTAATTTCTTCTTCATTACCCAAAAACTTGGAATTGCGGCATTCCATTCTCTGGTGGGAAGAATAAATATGCCCCTGGGAATACACAGAAGGAGTGCCAAAAATACGAAAAGAGCCCTCATAGACTCCTCCCTTTTCTACCGTAATGACAATATTTGAGCAGGAAAAACTAAGCGGGCATCTTTCAGCGCCACAATTGCCATCCGCCATACGCTTTATCATTTTCTCCATACTCTCACCTTCTTATCGCATATATATGTCTAATTATATCAAAATTCCTCCTACTTGTACAAGATGTAGTTATGAAAAATTGTAATTTATTTGTCCGTTTCTTGAAATCTGCAACATTTTTTCTCCCATTTCATACATTTAGTATAAAGCAAACTTAACTGAGGTTTTTATGCCAGATTCCGGAACCTTAAAAATCAGCATTCTCTCCTCCGTCGGAATGATTCCCATTGAGAATGCGCTCATTTCCATCAGTTACACCGGGGAACCCGAGGCGACTTTGATGGAAGTAACCACGGACAGCTCCGGTCAGACACAGATTCTTTCTCTGGATGCACCGGATGTAGAATTATCACTACAAGCCGACAATTTAATACAGCCCTATTCTGAATACAATATTTCTGTCACCGCGGAAGGATATGAACCGGCCTATGTGACAGGAGTGGAGATTCTGGCCACTCGTCTGGCGCTCCAAAATATTATGATGACGCCTCTGGCGGTCACCAATGAATTGTCGGAAAGTATCGTCATCCCGGCGCATACTTTGTACGGCAATTACCCCCCTAAAATACCGGAGGCAGAAATCAAGCCAATCGACGAAACCGGTGAGATTGTCCTAAGTCGCGTGGTAGTGCCGGAATACATCATCGTGCACGATGGCGTGCCGAATGATTCCACCGCCCCAAACTACTGGGTGCGATATAAGGATTACATCAAAAATGTAGCTTCCTGCGAAATCTATTCTACCTGGCCGGAAAGCACCATTTATGCAAATATACTGGCTATTATGTCTTTTACTTTGAATCGTGTGTATACCGAATGGTATCGGAATATGGGATATGATTTTACCATTACATCTTCCACTGCTTATGATCAGAAGTGGGTGTATGGAAGAAATACTTTTGACAATATAGATTATCTGGTGGACACCATTTTTACCAACTATCTTTCCCGCCCCGGCGTGCGTCAGCCTATTTTTACCACTTATTGTGACGGTAACCGCACGACCTGTAATGGGTTGAGTCAGTGGGGTTCTAAATACTTAGGGGATCAAGGATATTCCGCCATCGAAATCATTCACTACTACTATGGCAATGACATGTATATCAATACAGCGGATGTGGTGTCCGGCGTTCCCTCCTCCTGGCCGGGATATGACTTAACCATTGGCGCTTCCGGCGAAAAGGTTCGGACACTTCAAATGCAGCTAAATCGGATCGCCCGCAACTATCCTGCCATTCCCACCATCAACGCAGACGGTGTTTACGGTCCTCTTACCGCGGAAGCAGTCCGCACCTTCCAAGGCATCTTTAATCTGCCCCAAACAGGAATCACGGACTATGCCACCTGGTATGAGATATCTGATATTTATGTGGGTGTTACACGGATTTCCGAGCCCGGATGATAAGCCAACGGAAAGCGCATGCCTCACAATAATTATTGGGTACGCGCTTGAATCAAAGCAAGCACCTCGTCCTTTGTGGGCATCACCCGCAAAGCACCTTTTTTTGTGGTAATCAAGCTGGCTGCCGCGTTGGCAAAAATCAGCATTTCCTGTAGTTTGCATCTATCCAATTGGTCCAGACCACAAGTCAATACTTTGTGTATAACACATGCCATAAAGGTATCTCCGGCTCCCGTTGTTTCAATGGTGTTTTCTTGTAAAAAGGGAGCTTGGGATACTATCATGTCTTTATAATATGCTCTGCTTCCTTCCGGTCCCATGGATACCAAAATCAGGGGTATATCGTATTTTGCTCTGATTCTTTCAACACCCTTATCAAAATCCTCTTCTCCGGTAAACCACTGGATTTCATTGTCGGAAATTTTGAGAACTTGGCAGTACTCCATGCCATAGCTCATGGCCTCTCTCAAATGTTCTTCTGAATCCCACAAAGGCATACGGATATTAGGGTCAAAGGTAATCAGCGCACCGTTCTCCCGCGCAAGAGCAAGGGCATATTTCGTAGCTTCGGTGTTTTCGTCATCTGTCATAGACAAAGTACCGAAATGAAATGCCTTTGTTTCCTTCAGCAGTTCCCCGGATACCTCTCCCTTGGTGATCATCATATCTGCACCGGGCTTACGATAAAAGGAAAAATCCCTGTCGCCATTTTCAAATGTCTGCACAATGGCAAGGGTGGTATGTACTTCTTTGTCAAACTTCAAATTCACGGTGTCAATGCCCACTTCCATAAGTGCCTGTTCCAACTGATGACCAAACCCGTCATCTCCTACTTTCCCGATAAATGCAGTCTTATGTCCCAACTTTGCCAGCATGGACAACACATTACAGGGTGCTCCACCGGGATTTGCCTCAAAGACAGGGTTCCCCTGTTCACTTTTTCCATTCTGTGTAAAATCTATTAAGAGTTCTCCCAAAGCTACAACATCATATTTTTTCTGATCCATATCCCATATCCTTTCTCATTATCAAATTAAATAACATGTACTTTTGTTATGTCATTCACACTCTCTATCAAGTCATTATAACAGAAGACCCTCTATTTGTTAACCATATAATTATTGACTATTGCCCCCGATAATACTGATTATATTTACCCGGAGAGATGCCGTAGACACGTCGAAAGTTTCTTAGGAAAGAGGTATAGTCGGCAAATCCCACCTTCTCATAGCTCTCCGTCACTGAAGCGCCCTCCTTGAGCAGTTCGCAGGCTTTCATCAGTTTTTTGTTGATGATATACCCATGTGCCGTTTCTCCGGAAACTTCTTTAAATGTCCGCAAAAAATGGTATTTGCTCATATGCATTGCTTTTGCCAGATCCTCTACCAGAATCTTCTCTGAAATATGACCATCAATATAATCTGACACCCCTTGAATCAATGGATCAGATTGGTAGTTTTCTCCCAAATGCCGGTATTCCTGCCTGTCACATAAAAGATTTAGGTATACAAAGAACAATGTGAGATATCCTCTGTCTGCCACCTCCTTGACTCCCTCCTTAGGGAATCCTACCACCTCCGTCATTGCCAACTTCAGTAGATAGTTTTGGAGCATTTCTTCATAATACACCGGGAAATGATAGGCGCAGGACTCCTTTTTGCGGAAACATGCGGACAAATCCATATGCTGCCCTGACATTTCCGCCAGGTACCCGGGCGTAATCCAAAGTATGATTCTGGTGGAGGCATCTGCCAAAGGTATGATATCCTCATATTTGTGCATCACACCTCGGTTAATCAATAAAAAATCCCCTTTTTTTGCTCGATAGATTCTATCTGCTATCATGGCAGAGTATTCTCCGGAAAGCACATAAATGACTTCATAGAAATTATGGGAATGAAGATTTGTTGCACCGGTGGGTGCCCCCTGCTTCTCATAAACCTCATAGTTTTCATTGATCAAATATTGACGTTCGTCTGTGGCATCCAGTTTTTTTAATTTATCACTGATATTCATGTGTCTTCCACCCCTTAATTACTATATCTCTATAATATAGCAATATTTGCATGCTTTCAAGCAATATATGAGATTATCTTGCATTTTTAACCATGATATTATGTTGGAAATGGGAATAGTTTCCTAACAAATTGAAATGCTAATAAAAACAAATGGAGGAATTAATTATGCAGATGACATTACGTTGGTATGGCAGCAAATATGATACCGTTACTTTGAAACAAATCCGCCAAATTCCCGGTGTGACCGGCGTCATTTCCACCCTATATGGCACCACTCCCGGTGAGGCATGGGAAATGGAGGATATTCTGGCACTAAAGAAGGAAATCGAGGACGCCGGGCTGAAGCTGGCAGGTATCGAAAGCGTGAATATCCATGATGCCATCAAAATCGGTTCCCCAGACAGAGATAAATACATCGACAATTATATTACCACTCTGGAGCGCCTCGGTCAGGCAGGCATTCATATGGTATGTTACAACTTCATGCCGGTCTTCGACTGGACCAGAACGGAACTTGCCCGTATGCGTCCTGACGGCTCCACCGTTTTGGCTTATACTCAGGAAGCTGTTGACGCTCTTGATCCCGAAAAGATGTTTGAGTCTATCTCCGGTGACATGAATGGCACCGTAATGCCCGGCTGGGAACCCGAGCGTATGGCAAGAGTAAAAGAATTATTTGAAATGTACAAGGATGTAGACGACGAGAAATTATTCAATAACCTTAAGTATTTCTTAGAGCGTATCATGCCCACCTGCGACAAATATGATATCAATATGGCAATTCACCCGGACGATCCCGCTTGGAGCGTATTTGGGCTTCCCCGTATCATCATCAACAAGACAAATATCCTGCGGATGATGAAAATGGTGGACAATCCTCACAATGGCGTGACCTTCTGTTCCGGTTCCTACGGCACCAATTTGGAAAACGATCTGCCCGATATGATCCGTTCCCTGAAGGGACGCATCCATTTTGCACATGTCCGCAATTTGAAATTTAACACTCCTACCGACTTCGAAGAAGCGGCTCATCTTTCCAGCGACGGAACCTTTGATATGTACGAAATCATGCGTGCCCTTTACGACATCGGCTTTACCGGCCCTATACGTCCCGATCACGGCCGTATGATTTGGGATGAAGTGGCTATGCCCGGCTACGGTTTGTACGACAGAGCCTTGGGCGCATGCTATCTCACCGGACTTTGGGAAGCAATTGTAAAACAGCATAAATAAAAAGAAACGGAGTTTATCATGAAATTAACTTTAGAAGGATTAAACACAGACCGTCAGGCATATCTCAATGCGGGATATTCACTTCCCACTTTCGACTACGAACAGATTCGTAAGAATACTTACGAGCGCCCCACCTGGATTCACTTCGGTGCCGGCAATATTTTCCGTGCTTTTCAGGCAAATGTAGCGCAGAAGTTACTGAATGAAGGGATTCTTGACACAGGTATCATCGCGGTAGAGGGTTATGATTATGAAATCATCGAAAAAAGCATCCGTCCTCACGACAATTTGACCATATTGGCTACACTGAAGGCGGACAATACCATTGACAAAACCGTAATTGCCAGCGTGACGGAATCTTTGATATTAGATAGTTCCAATGAAACTGAATACAGCCGGCTAAAAGAAATTTTTGCAACCCCTTCTCTTCAGATGGCAAGTTTCACCATCACAGAAAAAGGGTATGCCACTACGGATGCCCACGGCAATTTATTTCCTGCCATTTCAAAAGATATTGCAGCAGGCCCTGATGCACCTGACAGTTATTTGGGCAAGGTAGTGTCCCTGCTCTATCATCGTTATACAAATGGTGCTTTACCCATCGCCATGGTCAGTATGGATAACTGCTCCCACAACGGAGACAAACTAAAAG
Source organism: Lachnospiraceae bacterium (assembly GCA_017397645.1). Taxonomy (GTDB): domain Bacteria; phylum Bacillota; class Clostridia; order Lachnospirales; family Lachnospiraceae; genus Acetatifactor. The sequence continues at coordinate 78,498 of JAFQIE010000018.1, forward strand.
CTGCCGTTATGACTTTCGCAGAAGGTTGGTTGAAGAACGGATTTGTGGACGCAGGTTTCCTGTCCTATGTGAGAGACTCCGGCAAGGTATCTTTCCCCTGGTCCATGATTGACAAAATCACGCCCCGTCCGGATGCTTCCGTGGAGTCCATTCTACGCGAAGACGGCATCGAGGAGTTAGAACCTGTTATTACTTCTAAAAACACCTATATTGCGCCTTTTGTCAACGCAGAGGAATGTGAGTATTTGGTGATTGAAGATGATTTTCCCAATGGCAAACCCGCTTTGGAAAAAGGTGGCATCTACTACACCACTAGGGAAACCGTTGATAAAGTAGAAAAGATGAAAGTATGTACCTGTCTGAATCCTTTGCACACCACCTTGGCTGTGTATGGATGCCTGTTGGGTTATGAATTGATTTCAGAGGAAATGAAACACCCTACACTGAAAAAACTGGTGCAGACCATCGGCTATACGGAAGGCTTGCCCGTGGTAGTAAATCCCGGCATCTTAGACCCTAAAGAATTCATTGATCAGGTCGTAAATGTACGTATACCCAATCCTTTTATGCCGGATACGCCCCAGCGAATTGCCGTGGACACCTCCCAAAAACTAGCAATTCGCTTTGGTGAAACCATCAAGGCCTACGACAAGCGTGAAGATTTAGATATTCACGACTTGAAGATGATTCCTCTAGTATTTGCAGGATGGCTTCGTTATCTGATGGCTATTGACGATGCCGGAACTCCCTTTACTCCCAGTTCCGATCCTCTTTTGGAAGAAGCTTCTGCATATGTGGCAGATTATCAGTTGGACAAGTCTCCCAAGGATTTATCCAAATTAGACGGACTTCTCTCCAACGAGAAAGTATTCGGCGTAGACTTGGTGGCGAACGGCATGGCTCCTCTGGTAAAAAAATACTTTACCGAGTTGTCCTGTGGCGTTGGTGCTGTGGCTGATACACTGGAAAAATATGTAAAATAAAGTAGAATTTAGGCCAAGTTGCATCTCGCAGCTTGGCCTTTATCTTGCCTCCCACTATAATATTTAGGCAGTAGCGTGATTTTGGGGAGCACAATGCCTAATTCTTGACTTTTCGTTGCCTTTTTAGGCATTGGCGGCATCTATTGACCTTCAATACCTAATTTTCATCATATCATTGCACTTTTTAGGCATTGGCGACACCTTTTGACCTTCAACACCTAATTTTCACCCTCTCACCGCCTTTTTTAGGCATTAGCACCACTTTTCGGACCTCTAATACCGAAAGAAAACAACAAAACAGGCCCCGCAGCGAACCTGCCGGACCTGAGTCTTTTTTTACAAACATTTCTTTCTGATATCATGCCGAATAACTACAGCACTGCGCCATAAGAAATCAATTTTGCTCTCACCTGGGCCACATCTACTGTATGTGTATTCCTGCCACTGTTTTTGGCAACCCCCACTGCCACACCAGCCGCTTCCCCCATACATGCACAAATGGGCATAATACGGACTGCAGATTGCGCTTCATGCGTAGCAGAAATACAACGGCCTGCCACCAGCAAATTGGTGTATTCCTTGGGCAACAGACAACGATATGGAATCTGATAGTATTCATTTTCTGAAAAATCCACAATGGTGGTGCCGGTACCTGCAGGATTGTGAATGTCGATATCATAGTTGCCCAATGTAATGGTATCTTCGAAGGAAACCTTATCAATTAATTCCTGAGCCTGCAAGATATGTACGCCTTTTAGTTTCCGGCTTTCTCTGATACCAACTTCTCCTGCGATGGAGATCAACGTGGCATTGTCAAAGGCCTTTGAATTTTCTTTCATAAAATTATACATTTCCAATACCTGGCGTCTCAGTTCCATCTCTGCTTTGCTGATATCAAAGATATCCAGGGGATTGTGGTGCGTGATTCTGGTTGTATTGAAATGTAGAATACCATCTCCCAATTTTGAAAAAATCAACAAATTCTCTCTTGGATTCCTGATTTTTCCTTCTGCTTGGAACTGCTTATATAATGCCTGCAGTTTCGGACGTTCTGACTCGAAAATCTCAGAATCCACGCCACATACTCTAAAACAAGTAGTCATAGGCTGGCAAAGCCCATCCTCATCTCTTCCCACCTGAAAATCACAGCCGGAAAGAGCCATCAAATCACCGTCTCCGGTGGCATCTACAAAGAATTCTGCTTCCACCTCCATAACACCGGATTTTGAAAGCATTTTGACGCTTTTCACCCGTTCACCTTCCGTAGCCACCTCAAAAACTCTTGTGTGAAATAACACATCCACACCGGCTTCTGTAATCATATCATCCAGCAAAAACTTATAATGCTCAGGAGAAAACTGCATCCATTCATCCCTACCGGTCATCTGGGTCTGGCGTTTTCTCATCTCTGTAAACAGTCCCCCGGACAGAGGTTTTAATGTTCCATCCTCATTATACCAATATCTCATATATGGAAATACCAGGCAATTGGACATTGCTCCGCCCAGGCATCCCTCCTTTTCCACCAGTAATACAGAGAGTCCTTCTCTAGACGCAGCAACTGCAGCTGCCACGCCGGTCAAGCCGCCACCGGCTACAAGCAAATCATATTTTTTCATAGTTTTTCTCCTTTTTGGTTCCAATAATAGAAGTTTGTTCTATCACGCATAAATCCACATTAAGTATATTACATTTTCGGTTGTCAATCTTGCATTTTAGAGTATATACCTTGTACAGATAATACATATTTTCTGTATTTATTGCCCGTTTTATTGTTTTTTGTTCTATTTGTGTTATAATTTTAGGTATATTGTAAGCAATGAATCAACCATTCATACAACAATATACGACATAATTCTACCCCAAGGAGCATCTATGACCTTTTCAAATTACAGTCCACTGATGGATTTAATCAATGGACTTTGCTACGGCACAAAATTACATATCGGTGTATTGATGTTGGGTAATTACGGAAATGAGAAGTTAAAAGTGCACGGCGACAATACTATGCACAAGGGACATGTGTGTGATGTGCTCAAAAGTTATCCCAACGGCCTGTCCAAATGTATGCGTTGCAGACAAGCCGCCCTTTCTAAAATAATGCGTGAGAAAAAACCTTTCGCAGGGTTCTGTGTCAATGGTGTTTACGAATACACCCGCCCGCTATTGGAAAATGACGAGATTTTTTGCATTATCTATATCGGGAATATTTATCTGCCAAACAATAGACCTAAGAATCTCATTGCAGAACTAGAGAAACATAAGATTCCCTCTCAGGAAATCATCGCAACCATGGAGCCGGATTTCACTTATGAAAAATGTATTAAATTAGCTGATATGTTGGAAAGTTACATTCGCATTCTTTTGAAAGAATCGCCTACCTCTACCAATGGAAACGAGTATATCCCTATTATCGAGAACATCAAAAACTATATTGCCGCTAATTTAGAATACAATATTACGCCCGAACAAATTGCAGAGGCGTTTCATTACAATAAGCAATATGTAGGGCGTCTGTTTAAACAAAAAACCGGCAAGAGTATCAAGGAGTATATCAATTACCGCAGATTAAAACTAGCCAACAAACTTTTGACAGAAACAAACGATACCGTATTATCCATCTCCATGCGTTTGGGATACAACAACATATCTTACTTTAACCGTATCTATAAACAGTATTACGGCTTAACACCGGGTGAATATCGCCAACAATTTTACAAATATGGCATTGAAAAAGCGACAGGACAGATTCCTTTCTAATCTCAGAAAAGAAACTGTCCTGTGCTATTTTGCTCAATATTTTGCGTCTACAACTTCAAACTACAATGCATTAAACGCGTCAATTGCATTCTGCATCATCTCAATCATGGTTTCGATTCCTCTATCCTTCAAGCCTTGGATATAATTGTCGAACTCAGCATCAATATCAACTTCGCCGGAAACAAATTTTGCTCTCATTTCAGATGCATAGGTGGAAACGTCAGTGCTGATTCTGGAATACTCAGCCATATCTTCTTCTGCAACGGAAATGTAAGGGGGCATGTAAACATATCTGTCATTCTCGTTCCAAGCTACAACAGCCGCCTGCTGAATAGGATGGGAAGTGGTCTGCACAAAGTACTCATACATAGGTCTCCAAGGCCAGAAAGAACCTGCACGACAGTACTGATGCAGCATCTGTCCCATAACATACTGCTCATCCTTGGTAATTAAATCAGTGTAAACAGGAACACCGTCAACCATCTCATAGGATACACCCTCGGTACCGAAACTCATGAAGAGCTGACCCTCGGGAGTATAACCATAGTTCAGAACCTTCATAGCCAGTTCCTTATTCTCGCATGCAGTTGTAACAATACCCTGGAATGCGCTAAGCAAAAGTTCGGTAGCACCATAGAATGCTCTCTCACCGTTAGGGCCAAGCAGGGAAGGAATACCGCGAAGCTCTGCATCAGGATTCACCTCTGCCATTGCAGGGATGTAAGAACCAAGACCGGAGATAACGGACTGCTGTACCACACCGGTACGTCCATCATAAAGCATACCATCTACCGCAGTCTGCTCTAAGGTCAGATAGTCAGGATTGATGAGGCCTTCTTCATACATAGTGTGGAAGAACTTCAACACTTCTTTGTGTTCGGGCTCATAATAACCAAGATGATACTTGCCATCCAAGTCCACATACGCTTGGCTGTTAACCAATCCATAGGGCGAGGAGAAGAAACCGTAAGAGAACAAAAGATTCATTCTGTGAGAGGTCAAAGCCATGGGATACTCAGCACCCTTCTCGTTCTTGAATGCACGCAACATATCAAGAAATTCTTCGGGAGTGGTGGGATTCTCGATACCCAGTTCATCCATCCAGTCTCCACGAACAATCAAACCATTGGTGGATCTCATTCGATCATCTGCAGACCAGTTACCAAAACCAACGATTTCTCCATTGGACATGGTCAGCATTTTTCTAACGGTGTCGTTAGCCTTTACTTCTGCTGCATAGTCAGGTGCCCATTTCTCCAGTTCATCCCAAGAAAGGGTGGTAATGATTTCATCTTCCAACATACCTTCTCTGCCACCGTTGGTAAGTTCCGGACCCCACATAATAATGTCGGGAAGGTCGCCACCAGCCAGCATCAGGTTGAAGGCGTCTTCTGTTTCGAACATTTCAACTTCCAGGTTTACACCCAAGTTCTTTTCGTACTGCTCCCAGAAAGGAGTGTCAGCGATGTTTGTGCAGTCGCCGGCAATCTTGAAGTTATAAGACATCATAGCAATCTTGATGGTCTCATCTTCAGCGCCGAGAGGATATACTACCTCGCCTGCATCTGCTACGTCAGATTCTACTACAGCATCACTTGCTACAGAAGAATCAACTACTTCTGCCTGACCACATGCGGTTACGGAAAGAACCATCACTGCAGCAAGCAGCATAGAAATCAGCTTCTTTTTCATATTAAGTCCTCCTTTAGTATTTTTTTTCGTCCGCAATTCCCGCGGATTTTGAAGCTAATACTATTTTACATTATATATTCCTTTCACAATAGAAATAAAAAATAGACATTTTCCGAAGAAAATGTCTATTTTGTACTATTATTTACAACTTCACCACTTTACCTGTAGCAATACTTTCGTACACGCGTTCATAGCTTCGATGGTGCGTCTGTGCCATCTTCACAGTTCTCTCGGTGATTTCTTTGAAGAAGCTGTCAGGCAGGGACCAGTGATGATGGTGGCGGAGAATACAGGTCACCGTCCGGAGGATTTTATTTTCTACAGTATACACTATGAAATATAGAAGGTGAACTGGATTTCCTTCTCCCTCAGACGATACTTCTCTAACAGTTCCGGTCCGCAGGAATTAGAACCTACTCCCGAATTCTTGTAATCGATACGCACATTGGTTGCTGTATCTTTTTGTAGTTCGTCCCAATGCATCGCCTTTGTCAACATCTGCGAGGTATAATGGGATACATTGATATCAAACTCTGTCTCGGTTTCAAAAGTCAAGGAGTCCTTTATACATAGCAGTTTGGTTTTCGTATGATTGCCATGTTCCTGCGGCACAATATAAGGAACATACTGGTTGTCCGCATCACTTTCATACATATCCACGGATGCAGCACGGTACATATCGCAGTAACTTTCGCCGGGACCCATACCGAAATAAGTAAATTCCTCCGCCTCATAGGGCAGACGAAACTCAAATCCCAAACGGGGCAACCACACACAATTCTCCCGCACCTGACCGTTCAAATGAATCTGTATCGTTCCATCCGCATATACAGTAAACTGCAGTTCATAGTGGAAATAAGGTACTCTTGACACACCAGCCAAAGAACCTTTGACTGTCACGCAATTTCCGTTGAATGCACATTCATAAATCTTGTTGAACTGGCGGTCAATATTCTCTCCCGTCCAGGGACCATCCCATCCCCATGCCTTGCGCATGCGTCTTTCATTGTCCATGGGTGCACGCCAAGAGGTTAGTTGCACAGGAGACAAGAGCTGCTTCTTGCCGTTTTTCTCTATATCCACCAAAGTGCCCAAATCCTTTGAAATGGTATACTTGAATCCGTCTCCTGCAAACACCACGAAGTGGGCATCTTCTACACCATTGCAAGGTACGTTACAGCGTTCTTTTTTTCCCAACGCTACCGGCAATTCCAACTGCTTTTGTGCTACACACCAACCATCCTCTCTAAAGAGTCTGCATGTGATATATGCGCCCAAACTTGCCCTTTTAGGCAAATCGATTTCAAAGGTACATTTTTCTCCGGGCGCAACATCTAACAGCATTTCTTTCTCGCAAATACATTCTCCATCCACCTTAATCTGGTATACAAACTTATATTCAATCAGATTGGTAAAGAAATATTTGTTATGCACCGTCACCTGATTTCCGCTAAGGGTACAGTCAATATACTGATATGCCGCCTTCACTTCATAGGAACCGGCTTTCAGGCTTCTATCATGCAGTACCATACCATCACAGCAGAAGTTCCCATCGTGGGTCATTTCCCCTTCAAAGTCTCCACCATATTGGGGCACGCCGTCTACAAGCAAGGTATGGTCCACCCATTCCCATACACATCCACCCACAAAATTTGGTTGATCATAGAAGGTCTCCCAATAATCGCACACATCCCCGGGGCCATTGCCCATGGCGTGAGAATACTCACAGATAAAATAGGGATATTTGAATTCCGGATGAGCAAACACCCTCTGCAAAAAGTCAAACTCAGGGTACATGGTAGAGAAGAGGTCTGCTCTACTTACAAAAGAAGGATCAATGGGGCCACACTCCTCATTGAAGGACGCACGGGAAGCATCCTCGCAATGGGTTAATCTACCGGGATTCTGTTCCTTTACCCATCGAAGCATTTCATAATGATTGTCACCATGTCCACTTTCATTTCCCGTAGACCAGGAAAAAATGGAAACATGGTTTTTATCCCTGTGGTAGGCCCGCTCCATTCTATCCATAAACGCAGCCCCCCACTGACTTTGGTTGGTCAACCAAACCGGATTGCCCACACAGTCATACTGCCAAGCATTGGGATAACGGCTGACAAATCCGTGGCACCCCAAATCCGTTTCCAGCATCACATAAAATCCCAGTTCATCGCACATCTGAAGAAATTTTGGTGTGGGCGGATAATGGGAGGTACGGATGGTGTTGATGTTTAGTTTCTTCATTAAAAGCAGGTCTTCCATGACTTCGTCATCATTCATGGTCCACCCCTTGGAAGGATGGGTGTCATGATGGTTCACGCCTTTTAATTTTACCTCCACACCATTTACCAGAAACTGCCCCTTGTCCCCTATTCCATATGTCACAAATCCAAATTTCTGAGAAATGGTCTCTCCTGCGTAGGAAAATACCAATTCATATAGATAGGGTTTCTCCGCATTCCAAAGGGTGGGGTTCTTAACTTCAAACTCCACATTTCCACAAAATTCTTTTTGTTCTATAGGCTGTCCCTGATCATAGAGGGACACTGTACCTCGTCCGTCTGTCTCTGCCAAGACCTTGTTTGCGCAGGTGGTAATTTTGATATCTTTGATATGTCCCTTGGGTCTGGACAGCACATAAACATCTCGGAAAATACCATTAAAACGGAAGAAATCCTGATCCTCCAGATAACTTCCAAAACACCACTTCCGCACCTTTGCGGTCATGGTATTACATCCTGCAACTACTGCGTCTGAAATATCGAATTCAGACTGCAGATGGCTACCCGTGGTATACCCGATATACTGTCCGTTGACCCACAACTCCATACAGGAAGATACACCATCGAATACCACATAGGTTTTTCGGGACAAGTCTGTCACTTCAAACTCTCTCTCATAGACACCCATTGGATTTTCAGTAGGGACGTAGGGCGGATCCACCGGATAAGGATAACAGGTATTGGTATAATTGATATCCCCGTAACCAACCGCCTGCCAGCAGGAGGGAACTTCTATCTCTCCCCATGGTTTTTCCATATAATCTTCTTCAAAATCGCGTTCGTAGTACTTAAATCGCCATGTGCCGTTTAAGGGCTGATACGCCCCTTCGCCGACAGGGATGTAGTACGCCCTTTGCGGCTCTTTATTTTCGCTAACTAATTCCGGATTTTCGTATTTTCTCATAGTTTTCTCCAATTTCATAAACCTGTGGGCGCACCTTTGTAATCAAAGAAACATCCCCCTAAATAGTTTATGTATTTTCATAATCTACTTTAGAAGGATGCTCTTAAAAAGTCAAGTAAATTATAATTTCACTACTTTACCTGTAGCAATACTCTCGTATAGAAAAAGCCGCTATTGCTAGCGGCTTTGACTCTAAATATTTTGCCCGGGTGGTAAAGCAATACTACGGCTGTACGCCCAGGGATTGGAAGGATTACGGGTGGTAATCATGGTATCTCTTTGATACTACCACTCTCTTTATTAAACTGTTCCTCAAATGCCGGGAAATTTAAAAATATATTTATTTTCTTAAACGGCTCTTTCGATTTG
>JAFQIE010000019.1 GCA_017397645.1 Lachnospiraceae bacterium
GGCGGTTTTGCCCACGCCGGGCTCGCCGATTAACACAGGGTTGTTCTTTGTCTTGCGGGAAAGAATCCGAATCACATTGCGGATTTCATTGTCCCTACCGATGACAGGGTCTAATTTTTCATTTCTGGCACGCTCCACCAAGTCCTGACCATATTTCTCCAAAGTATCATAGGTTGCCTCGGGATTATCACTGGTCACCCTCTGATTCCCACGCACGGTGGACAATGCCTGCAGAAAACGCTCTCTGTTGATGCCGTATTCTTTCCAAATGGCAGCGATTTCCCTGTTGGGATGTTTTATCATTGCCAAAAACAAATGCTCCACGGACACATATTCGTCGCTTAATGCCTTTGCCTCATCTTCCGCATGAATCAGCACCTTGTTTAAGTCGTTTCCGATGTAAACCTGTCCGCCCTGCACTTTCGTCCGCTTATTCAAAGCCTGCTCCACACGGCTGACAAAATGGTCTTTTTGAATCTCCATCTTCTCAATGAGTTTCAGAATCAAACTATCTTCCAACGTCAGCAGACTATATAGCAGGTGCTCCTGTTCAATTTCCTGATTGCCGTATTCATATGCCAGTTTCTGGCACTTTTCCACGGCTTCCATAGATTTTTGTGTGAATTTTTGAATATTCATAACACATCCCCCTTTCCGTATTATAAAAAACTGTCGGGAAGAAAAGCCCCCGGACGCTTGACGTTCGGAAGCTTTTTACATTCAGTTACTTTTAATATACCCTTTTTCCACATAGAAGCAATTAAGAAAGTATAAATAATCTATCAAAGATTTGTGATATTATCTGATTTCTACCACGGTATAGCCGGCGTCGGTAACTGCTGCCGTCAGCACTTCATCAGACACATCCGCAACCATCTCCACGGTGGCTGTCTTGTCTTCCAGGCTCATAACAACAGTGCTCACACCATCCAGCGCCTCCAACACCTTCTGTACCCGTCCGGTACAATGGGTGCACATCATTCCGTCAATAACCATCACTTTTTTATTTGCGTTCATTTTATTGTCCTCCTGGTTCTCCTTCTTTTGCTCTTCCTTCTCATCTTTAATGCTTTCTTCTCTTATATTTTCCTGATTCACATTTTCCGGCAGCCTTGCTTCTTTATTGGCCACGCCCTTGAATCTCCGCAAACGCAGGGCGTTGCTTACCACGAACAGACTGCTTAGACTCATAGCCACGGAACCGAACATAGGCGTCAGGCGGATACCGAATGCCGGATATAGCAGACCTGCTGCCAGAGGGATGCCAATGGCATTGTAGAAAAACGCCCAAAACAGATTTTCCTTGATGTTGCGTATTACATGGCGGCTTAAATCAATGGCCGTAACGGCATCCTGCAAATCACTCTTCATAAGCACGATGTCTGCACTCTCCATAGCCACATCCGTGCCGGCACCGATGGCCACTCCAACATCTGCGGCTGCAAGTGCAGGCGCATCATTGATTCCGTCTCCCACCATGATTACCTTGTGTCCGGTTGCCTGCAACTTTCTGATTTTCTTTTCCTTTTCCTGGGGCAAAACCTCCGCCACCACTTCGTCTATTTCCAGTGAGCGCTTCACCGCTTCCGCAGTCTTTCGGTTATCTCCGGTGAGCATCACCACATGGATACCAAGTTTTTTACATCTATGAATCGCTTCCGCTGATGTAGACCGCACACTGTCTGCCACACCAATCAGTCCCAAAAGTCTGTCTGTTTCCGCCACCAAAAGAGGTGTCAGCCCGTCCTCTGCCATACCATCCAATATGTGTTTATAATCCTCATCCAAAGGAATCTGATGTTCTTCCATAAATGCACTGTTACCAACAAAGCATTTCAGACCATCTCCTTCACCCTTTGTTACTTCTCCGTAGATGCCTCTGCCGGGAACAGCCGAAAAGTTCTGTACTTGGGGAAGCATAAGATGACATTCCTCAGCGTAGGTCACCACTGCCTCCGCCAAAGGATGTTCGCTTAATTTTTCCAATGCCGCAGCCAACTGCACCAAGTTTTCCTTACCTATGTCTTTAGCTACCATATGAACCCGAGCCACACGAAGTTTTCCTTCCGTAATCGTGCCTGTCTTGTCTAACACAAGGGTCCTTGCTTCATGTGCCCTTTGTAGTGCTTCCCCGGACTTAATCAAGATGCCGTGCTTTGCACCCACACCTGTACCCACCATAATAGCAACCGGCGTGGCCAATCCCAGTGCACAGGGGCAGGATATTACCAATACGGCAATGGCAGAAGAGATTGCAAAAGCGACTTCACTTCCAGCAATCATCCAGGCACAAAACGTTACCAGAGCAATCAACATCACCACCGGTACAAAGATACTTGCCACCTTATCTGCCAGTCGTGCGATAGGTGCCTTACTGGCGCTGGCTTCTTCCACCAATCGTATGATTTGCGCCAGGGTAGTATTCTCTCCCACCCGTTCTGCCCGGCATTTTAAAAACCCCGCTTTGTTTAGGGTGGCGGAAACCACTGTATCGCCTTGGTGCTTCTCCACCGGAATGCTTTCGCCCGTCACCGCAGACTCATCTATACTGGAATTGCCCTCAATCACAGTGCCATCTGCCGGTACTAGGCTACCGGGTTTTAACAAAAAGACTTGTCCCTGCACTAACTTTTCTGCCGGTATCTCCGTCTCTTTGCCGTCTTCACCGACCACAATGGCCGTTTTCGGAGCCAATTCCATCAACTTTCTAATCGCATCACTTGTTCTGCTTTTTGACAAAGTTTCCAGGTATTTGCCAATGGTTATCATGGTCAAAATCATACCTGCCGACTCAAAATACAGGGCATGTCCGCTGTGGGTTGCTTCCACTCCTTCGTATATCAAGATGAAAACACTGTATCCCACAGATGCCGTCGCTCCCAGAGCTATCAGCGTATCCATATTAGGGGCACCCCGTAATAATCTCTTGAATCCATTCCAAAAATAATCCTTATTTAGCACCAAAATCGGCAAAAGCAATAAAACCTGCAACCAGTATAGCCCATGCAAACCAGGCGCCATAGCCACATACATCAGCGGTATCATAAAGGCAATGGATAGAACTAACCTCCATTTCATGGCGTCCGTTTTTTTCTTAGGTTTTTGCTCAGGTACCTGCTTCATAGGCGTTGCGCCATAGCCCGCCTGCTCCACCGCATGACAAATTTGTTGTGCCTGTAAAACTTGCTCATCATAGGACACCTCCATGCTCTCTGTCAGCAGATTCACCTGTACCTCTATCACACCATTCAGTTTTTCCACAGATTTATGAACATGGGACGAACATGCGGAACATGTCATCCCTGTGACACAGAATCTCTCTTTCATCTATAATCATTCCTTTCAAATCCCAGTGTATCCTTCTTCAAAGCACGCACCAAGTATTCTTTGACACAATTACAGAATAGCACAAAATCTTTCGCCTGTGCAAGATACTTAAAAACCCCCTTTTCAACAGCTCAAAATCCCCATTTTTCAACAAATAATCATTGACATCGCGTTGTTTGCGGTGCTATACTACAGAAGTATTCTAAATGAAAGTCATTGACGAATTACGAAATATTTTATTTTTTTAAGGAGGTACCAACATGAACAACGGTACAGTTAAATGGTTCAACGCTCAGAAGGGATATGGCTTCATCACCAACGATGAGACTAACGAAGAAGTATTCGTACACTTCTCCGCTATCAACGCTGAAGGTTTCAAGTCCCTCGAAGAAGGTCAGAAGGTTACTTTTGACACCGAGTGTGATCCTCAGAACAGCAGCAAGGTTCGCGCAACCAACGTTACTGTAGTTGCTTAATTGAATCCCATTTAAGACGAATTAAGAGCCTGATGTTCGGATATCCGAGCAACAGGCTCTTTTAAGTTTCTTATCGAATAATGATTTCTCTCACGATTGCCAATAGTGCCAAATGCACCGGATAGAATAAGTAAAAAAAGTACTTTAGATTTAGTCCTCTCCTGCCATTGTAGAGAGCCACAAATATGATTCCAACCAGCGCGGGCAATTCACCTGTTCCATAGAATAACAGCAACAAACCACATCCCGCAAGAAATGCCAACACTTTTTTCCTACGTAGCAGATACATAACAATAATCACCAGCACACCGGTATAGGCATAATCCGTTTTCAGCATCCATGCGGTACACAAACAAATAAATACAACCACATATCCGGTCACAGGCAACCTTTTCTTTTGGATGAAATCTACCACCCATATGGAAACCAAACCCAAAAACAAGGTGAAGAACACATTTTGGTGGCCGAATTCCAATACCTTTCCTGTGATAGCTAAATCGAATGGTATCTCTGACAGAAGGGCAAACAGTCCGAGTCTTGTCAGGTATTTCTTTACATCCGTCGTATGCAAAAATCCCTCTACCAACAGGTAACAGTATATAGGAAATGCCATTCGTCCAATATCACGCATCAGGTTGTAAACCTGCACCTGTGTCGCATTCATCGACATAAACCGTAGAGTTGCCGCAGCCGTATGATCAATCAGCATAGAAATCATGGCTACCAGTTTTAATATACTTCCACTCACTCTTTTTCCTCTTCCTTCAATTGCTGTGCAATCTCGCTCTTCTGTCTCGCACGTGCTTCAGTTTCTGCCATGTCCTCTTGCTTCAGTTCCCGGAAACGGTCCAATCCCGACCAAAGAATCAGAAAACTATTCTTCGTGGTATCAAATGCCCCCTCCTGATAAAGTGCATACAATAATAATCCAAGCGGGATGGAAAGAATCATTCCCAGCACACCGCCCAGCTTGTAACCTATGTAAAGCAAAAACAGCGTTGGAAGTGTGGGTACGCCCATGGTATCTCCCATGATTTTCGGTTGGATTAGCTGACGCATCAGCTGTCCTCCCGCCCATATAATCAACAGCCATATGGCCATTTTATAATCTCCTATCAGAATCCGAGTAACTGCCCAAGGCACCATTACCGTCCCCGTACCAAATACCGGGAAGAAGTCCAACAGTGCTATCAAAAATGCTATCAATGCAAAATAATCTACTCCCAGTAGTCCCAGCCCGATAGTCAACAGAAGATACATCCACACTTCAATTTTTAACTGGGCCTTAAAATACCCACCCACAGAGGAAGACAGGCTTCTTTTCACCATATTCCAGCGCAATTTCCATGATACCGGTGTGAACTTTTCCACCCACTCTCTTACCTGGCTACGGTCCGCCACAAAAAAGTATGAGGATAAAAGCGCCATAATCATACCGATAAAAACAGTGGGTAACCTCATGGCAAAGTCGCCCACCGCCGTGAAGGTAGGCACGCTAAAGGCCTCGATATTGTTGCCAAGAGATGCGAGCAAACTATTAAACATCTCCTGAAAATCCACCGTTTCCTCACCGGGCATTTTCTTGCTCAAAAGATTCAATGCCTCTGCTACATCCGCCAAATCTGCTTCAATACCCTTCCAAAGTCTGGGTAAATCCATCAGCATAGATGTCAATTGATGGAATAACCATGCAAATAAAAAATAGAGCCCCAGTACAATTACCGCAATCACCGCGATAATGACAAATGCGCCTCCTATTTTTCGCTTAATCTTCACTTTTGTTTCCAAAAAATGCACCATAGGTCTGGCAATCAATGCAATAATCCATCCGACAATAAAAGGGGTGAAAAACATAATCACCTTGGGTAGCAAAAATACCACCGCCACAAGCGCCAATGCTGCCAACACTATATTCACAGATGCCTTTACATATTTTGTCATTCCTCTACCTCAAGTAATCCATCCAGAATCTCATAGATTTCTTCCCTCCCCTGCTTCGTCTGGGCCGAAAAGGGAATTATGACGGTACCCGGAACCACATCCAATGTGGTCTTAATCAATTTCACTTGCTTCTGAATCTGGCTACGATTGATCTTATCCAGTTTTGTGGCAATAATGATGGGCTCATATCCATGGTCCAAAATCCACTTATACATAATGCAATCGTTACCGGAAGGTGCATGTCTGATATCAATCAACAGAAACACCTTTTTCAATGCCTTGGACTTATGTAAATAGTCTTCTATCATTTTGCCCCATTGGGCCTTGACGGCCTCGCTTGCCTTGGCATAGCCGTATCCGGGCAAATCTACAAAATACAAGGCATCATTGATGTTATAGTAGTTGATTGTCTGAGTCTTCCCGGGCTGTGCGGAAGTTCTGGCAAGGGATTTTCTATTCATCAAAGCGTTGATGAGAGACGATTTACCCACATTACTTTTACCTGCAAAAGCAACCTCCGGATATTTACTATCCGGAAGTTTGCTGGTAATGCCGCATACAGTTTCAAGACTCACATTTTTAATAATCATTTCTTTGTACCTTTTTCATCACGAATCACCTTGGGAGCGGCAGCCTCGGTTACCGTATCCTTGGTGATGATGCATTCCTGAATGGTTTCATCCGACGGAATCTCGTACATGGTATCCATCAGAATACTTTCCACGATAGAACGAAGTCCTCTGGCTCCTGTTTTGCGCTGGAATGCCTTCTCGGCGATGGCTTCCACTGCGTCCTCTTCAAAGGAGAGTTCCACGCCGTCCATGCCAAACAGCTTACGATACTGTTTGATCAACGCATTCTTAGGTTCTTTCAGAATACGAACCAAAGCCTCCTTGTCCAAGCCGCGAAGAGTCACGCAAATGGGCACACGGCCTACGAATTCGGGAATCAAACCGAATTTCACCAAATCCTGAGGGACTACTTCGTGCAACAAGTCACTGACTTCTACAGAAGTCTTTTGAGAAATTTCTGTATTAAATCCAATGGACTTTCTGTCCAATCTCTCTTCTACAATCTTTTCCAGTCCGTCAAACGCACCGCCACAAATAAACAAGATATTGGTGGTGTCAATCTGAATCAACTCCTGATGTGGATGTTTTCTGCCACCCTGAGGGGGAACACTTGCCACAGTGCCCTCCACAATTTTCAAAAGGGCCTGCTGCACACCTTCACCGGATACGTCCCTGGTAATGGATACATTCTCACTTTTCTTTGTGATCTTATCAATTTCATCGATATAGATAATGCCGTACTGGGCACGCTCCACGTCATAGTCCGCTGCCTGCAGAAGCTTCAATAAAATGTTCTCTACATCCTCTCCCACATATCCGGCTTCCGTCAACGTGGTGGCATCGGCAATGGCAAACGGCACGTTGATGATTTTTGCCAAGGTCTGTGCCAAATAGGTCTTACCGGAACCGGTGGGACCAACCATGATGATGTTACTTTTCTGCAGTTCCACATCATCTAAATCCTTAGGCGCCATCACTCTCTTGTAATGGTTGTATA
>JAFQIE010000020.1 GCA_017397645.1 Lachnospiraceae bacterium
CACTCTTCGTAATGGCGTCTTCCATTGTCACTTCGGATGTTTTTTGATTGGCAAGGGTAAACTTCACCTTGACATCGTCTTTGTCCACAGTATCCGCCACGTCTAAATAGAAGGTTACACCGATATCATCATTTAAAATCAACGTTCTGCCCACCAATTCCACCGGCTTCGGCATAGGTGTGGGTTCCACATCAAAAGGCAACATCGGATCAAACGTAGGCTGCACGGCGGGCGTTGCCGTAGGTACAGGCGTAGCTGTAGGTTTGGGGGTTGTAGTAGGTGCCGCGGTGGCATCCGGTAAAGCTGTGGGGTTCGGTGAATTCGTGGGGCTGGGCTCCTGATCAAAAGTCTCTTCCACTACCGTTTTTTGCAATTCGTACACTTTAATATTGTCAAAAAACATTTCCGCATCGCAGCTTTCTTCCTGATGGGGAACACCAAACGCAATGCTGCCGAATCCTTCCACAGAACTATGGAATGGCGCAACATCCTTTTCTAACAACTCGCCATCCAAGTAATAGCTGAATTTTCCTGTCTTTTTGTCTACCACAAGTTTCAACTTGTAGAAACGGTCATCTTCTATCGTGCGCACACTTCCCTTATTATAATCATATGTTTTTGTACTGGTTAACCGCCTAACTTCATTATCTACGATATTAATACGCGCAATAGATGAGCTTCCGGAAGTGAGTAATTCACTAAAAGCAATATTGAATCCTTCTATCTTGTTTGCCATATTCTTTACGGCGAACTCCAATTCCACAACCAGGAGCATGTCATCCTGATCGGAACCAAAGGTATACGCATAATCCTCCCCGATACACAATCTTGCGGTTGCTCCGCTGGGACAGGGAAGTTCATGACGATAGGGAAACCACATACACCCATATTCTTCTCCGGGATTTACCTGATTTCTGGGAACGATTTTCCAATATGGATTGTATTTTGTTGAGGTGCCGGCAATATACCAGTTGTACCGTTCGGTGGTAACATTCTCCACGCTCGTGTCTATCTCATGATTAAAGTCTTCATCGATGGTGTATTCCACCAAGGTATTATCGATATAAATGGTGTACTTCTCTGCATAGCCATCCACATTCAGTTCCACGGTTCCGGGAAGAGAATCCGGCAACGTTATCTCTACCGCTTCTCCGCTAAAGCTCACTGCCGTAACTTCCGGTACCGTGGTCGTACCCAAGTAAAGATTTAACGCGTATTCTCTGACGTTGGCGTTAAAATCTGCAAGTACTTCACCATCTACACTGACTTCTTTAAGCATCCAGCCTTCTTTTTCAGATACCGTCACCTCTATCTGTGAGGTGATTCCGTCCGCCGTAGCGGTAACAACGACAGAACCTCCCTTCATAGGATACAGTCTGCCTTGTTCATCTACTTCCAGCACTGTTGCATCAGAAGTTTCCCAAGCAATCATCTGACGGTCTGCGTTATAGGGCGTAATGGTAGCAGTCAGTTTCTGAAGCTGAGGCAACTCAATATATCTGCAGATGTTCTGGAATACATATGCTGCCATCCCCTTGGTAACCTCTTTTGTCGGTGCAAAACTGTCCTCTGTCACATCCATCATCAGGCGGTAGTTGGTGGCAATATCCACATAATCTTTTGCCCATGCAGAAATGCTGTCTGCATCCTGAATGCGGTACAGGGAGTTTGCCACATACCAAGGCTCCTCAGGCACCTTCACCTGCAAAGCCTTCACGATGATGGAGGCCATCTCTTCTCTGGTCACAGAACTGTCACCGTCAAAAAGTGTTGCGCCCAGATTTTCATCTAAGATGCCTGCATTTTCTGCTTTAACAACAGCCTCATAATAGGACTTGCCTGCCACTTCAACAAATCTGAAATCCACAGGTACAGATGCGTCATTAAATCCAAACAATTCTACCACCATCTGCACCAATTCCCCGCGACTTACCGGTGTATTCGGTGCAAAATTACCATTGGCATCCACATCCATGACGCCAAGTGCCACCATCTGACGGATAGCTCTCTCGTTTTCATTCCCACTTATGTCTGCAATTTCAATGTTAGGTTCCTGATCAAGCACCAGCGCATATTCTTCCGCCCCTAAATCAACAGTCTCTATGGCCACCTTGCTTCTGTTGTAGAATATGGCGGCATCGGTTTTCTCGGAACCTAAACCATCGTGAGGAACTTCCACGCCGGGTGCCGCATAATCAAGGTTAATCTGATCCAACATTCCCCTGGTCATAGCTTCTACGCAGTACACAGCGTACATATGTTGTGAATTAAATTTCACATAAGGCGCCTTACTGTTTTCCGTAAACAGTCCTGTCTCTTCGTTGAAATAAGCTGCTACAATATTGTCGCCCATCTTTACCGCCAAATCATAGTACTGTCGGTGTCCGGTATGTTTATACAATGTAATGGCAGTCATGGTAAGGGGCACACTGGTAGAAGTGGTCTCCAGATTTACATTTACATTTTCTCCAAGTGCAGTACCGATATCTCCCAAGCCTGCACGGGTTGCCCATGTACGGGCTACTTCCCAAAGTTCTGCCTTCTCTGCAGCATCTTCATCTTTCAACATATGAACCGTATCAATTAAGCTCAACAGCGTCACATTATTAGGTGTTTCACTCTCTGCAAAGGCCTGACCTTCCTGCAGGTAATAACCTGCCCTGGGCGCCACCAATATGCTCCCATTGCCCTCTCCGGGATTAAAGTCTGTACCATTGGTGGACATAGGTGTTTTATACACATGTCTTACAGGGTCATATACATACCTTA
>JAFQIE010000021.1 GCA_017397645.1 Lachnospiraceae bacterium
TATACCATTTTGCTTACTATTTCTCCAATTATTTGTAATTTTGGCGAAATTTTGATGAGAATGAAAAAGATTTTGTTCAGTTTGATTTCGGTTATGGTATTCATGCCGTTTCTTGTGTCATGTGATGAGCTGGGAGAAATTTCTTCAGAGAAGGATGATACAGAGCAGACGGAAGATGAAAATGGGAATGGTGGTGAAGAAAATGTACCGGGAGGAGAGGACGAACCTCCGTATATCATACTTCTTACCGAAATCTATCCCCTTGCTTCCGATGCTCAGGTTCTTACAGTCATGTTTGAGACCAATGTGGACTGGAAGGTAGAGGTGGATTCTGATATAGACTGGTTGTCTGTCAGCCCGTCTGAGGGAGTGGCAGGTCTGAACGAGGTCACTGTGCAGGTCTCTGAAAATGAGGGATATGATGAACGTAATGCTAAGGTGACGGTGTATTATGGCGACAGACAGGAAGCATTCGTGATATATCAGAATCAGAAGAATGCGATGATACTTTCCGAGTCAAGGTCGAGATGCCGGTCGAAGGAGGTACATTTGAGGTCAAGGTCGATGCGAATGTAGATGTTACTGTGTCGAACAGTGATGGGGACTGGCTGCACCATGTCGAAACCAAAGGATTGGTGACCAATGTATTTACTTTCACTGTGGACCCTTCCGAGTTGCCGGATTCAAGGCAGGCGGAAATCTTTGTGAGAGGAGCGGACTTGCAGGAGACGGTGAACGTCTATCAGGCTGGTGAGGAAGTATTTGTGCTGTCTGAAAAGTCGATAGTCGTACCTTCCTCTGCATCGGAACTGAAGATTGATGTGCGCAGCAATGTCGATTTTACTTTCAATATAGACTGTACATGGCTGCGTGAGCAGAATACCAGAAGCATATCAAGTGTCACCAAGACATTCGTTGTAGATGAAAATGCAGGTTATGATGCAAGAGAGGCAAAGATTGTGTTTACGACGTCAAAGGGAAAGAATGAAACTGTGACTGTGACGCAGGCTCAGAAGGATGCCATAGTTCTCGCGAAGACTGAATATGATGTGCCGTCAGCCGGAGGACTTCTTGAGTTCAATGTAGCTTCAAATGTGGATTTCGAGGTCGATTGCCAGGCAGATTGGATAAGCAGGGTTCAGACCAAGGGATTGACTGACAGGCTTGTGTCTTTTGACGTGCAGTCTAACGATATTGAAAACAGCAGTTCGCGTGAAGCAGTCATAACATTCTCAAAAGACGGTATCAGCCAGCAGGTTACGGTGAGACAAGCTGCATCTTCGAGAAGGAAGATCCATATAGCTCAGGCGGGAACTCTGAACACCCTTGTCACAGTAGAGGAGCTCAAGGCATTGACGGAACTGACTCTGACAGGAGAAATGAATCAGGAAGATGTCGATATGCTGACGGCTTCGGAAGGAATGTTTGAAGGAGATGACTATGTGAAGATTGCCGGTACTTTTGTTGATGACAAACTTCAGTGTTGCAAAATCACCCTTCACTAAAGCTACACCTGTTGTTTCATCTACAGTGGTTGTATCCTTGTATCGTTTCAAACCGTCTTCTGTCAGCAGGAATCTTCCTATTACATTCCCTGCCGCATTTGTGTAGCTTATTAAATAACCTGTTTCCTTGATGTCATTACCTGCGATACCAAGATCCATTTCAACGACAATTTCGTTATTACTATTTGCATCGAATCCAATCTCTGTGTTAAGCTGCAGTCTGCATGTGGCTTCCGCTGTATTAAATGGCAGTTTGATGCACATATCCGTGGTTTCAGCACCTGCGAAAGCATCTGATTTATTTGCAACCTTCGCAGTTTTTGAACCGGTGTTGCTTGCCCATGTATAATACGAAGCATCGTTCGTGTATCTAAGTTGACGGTCTAATGTTTCCGAATCATAATTCTGGTTCACATACAGGCTACCGGGTGTTTCTGTAGGTGTCACGGTGGGTACCTCAGTGGGCGCTGCTGTAGGTTCCACAACAGGGGCTTCTGTAGGTGCCTCGGTGGGCGCCGCTGTAGGTTCCGAAGTGGGTTCTGCAGTAGGCTCTGAGGTAGGAGTAACGCCGGGTTCTACAGAAGGCTCTGAAGTAGGTGCCATGGTCGGCTCTACGCCGGGCGCGGGTGACTCCTCCGCTGTCGATTCCTGTACATAAACCTTTAGGTTATCCATATACAGTGCGACATCCTTGGTCGTCTGCCCTTCACTCAATGTTTCCGTCTGGTTGTAAATTTGGATTCTGCCGAAACCATTTATTTCGTCGCCTCCTATCGCACTTAAGCCACTTTCTATCAGTTCACCGCCTAAATAGTATTTGTAATTTCCGGTACCTTGATGGATGACAAATTTCAGGGTTATAAAGCTTCCCTTAGAGAAGTCTGCACCTAGTGTTTCACTCACTTCCTCCATAGCTGTGTATCGTTTTAGACGATCCTCTGTCAGTAAAAATCTTCCAATCAGACCTCCTTCTAAATTCATGAAGCTTATCTGATATCCGGTTTCTTTTATGTCGTTACCGGCAATTGCAAGATCCATTTCTACAATGATTTCTCTGTTACTTCCTCCTATATAAGGAATATCAGAATTAAGTACCAATCTTCCTGCATATTCACTTGCCGAGAACGGATATTTCAGACACATATCGTTGGCATCAACACCTGTAAAGGCTTCCGATTTACTTGCAACAATAATATGCTTCTTAGCACCTGTGGTGCCCGCCCATGTATATACCGCCGCATCGTTAGTGTATCTGACTCCAGTCCCTGCTACCTTTGTATTATAGTTTTCGTTGATATAGCTTTTTGGAGCCTCTGTGGGCGCAGGTGTCGCGTTCGGGTCTATCGTAGGCGCTATCGTGGGAAGGGGCGTGGGCCTCAGTGTGGGCAACGGTCCCTCTGTAGGAGCAGGTTGCGTCTCCTCCACGTACATTTTTAAGTTGTCAATGTACAAACTACTGTCTGTTTCTGCCGTTTCTGCTTGCGACAGGAAGTAAATCGTACCAATGTTCGGAACAACTGCGGAGAAAGGATCCACAACTGTTTCAATAGGTGTTCCGTTCATATAATAGGTAAACGTCTTGGTTTGTTTGTTAACGACCACCTTCATATGAACAAATTCGCCCTTGCTCATCGGGTATTGCTTTAGTTTATTTATCACGGAAGAAGTCTTCATACGTGCAATGGATTGGTCTCCCACTGCGAAACGGCACACAGACGAAGTGCCGCCACTGCCTCGCCGTTGGCTGAGATAGATCCGATATCCGTTCGCCTTTGCGTCTTCTCCTGCGATGGCTACATCCATTTCCAATACAACGGATTTGTTGTCGGTAGCTTCAGCACCTAACTTATACATCAGATTCTCATCCAATGTGAGCATATAAGTTCCTGCACCTGCTGCGTAATCGTACGGAATCTCTAAGCAGTTATCAGTACTTGTCGCATTCGCATCTACTGTATTTTTCGCAACTACCTTCACAAGTTCAGGATATACGCTACCGGAAATCGTCCATTGATATCCCTTATCCTGTGCTGTAGCAGTTGCTAATGTACCAACCTCATAATCATCGAAGCTTTCATTCATGGGGAATTCTACCCACGCCGGGTTAGGCGACGCGGTAGGCTTGGGTGAATGGGTCGGAATAGGAACTTGAGCCATTGTGGATTCCACATAACTTCTCTGTAACTCATATACCTTCACATTGTCAAAGAACATTTCTGCATTACAGCTCTTTTCCTCGTGAGGAACACCAAATATAATCTGGGCAAAGCCTGATGCTGTGTTTTGAAAGGCACTAACGTCCTTCTCTATCAGTTCGCCATTTATATAGTAACTGAATTTTTTAGTCTTCTTGTCTATCACTAGCCTCATTTGATAGAAACGACCGTCTTCTATGGAATAAATTGTATCCTTATTATAGGTTTTAGAGTTGACCTTTCTTCTAACCTCATTGTCTACAACAGCGAATCTGGCAACGGATCGTGTTCCGTTCTCACTCAACTCGCTGAAATAAATATAGAAACCATTCAACTTATCTGACATGTTCTTTACAGCGAACTCTACTTCTACAATGATGAGCATGTCATCCTGGTCCGGTCCAAATGTAAAAGCATGTTCGGTTGCAATCCTAAGCCTGTCATTAGCTTCGATCGGGCAGTCCAATTCGTGCCGATATGGGAACCACATACATCCGTAACCCTCTTCGTTCGGATTAACCCAGTTACGGGGAATAACTTTCCAGAAGGGCATGTACTGTACCGATCTTCCCTGTGCATACCAGTTATATTTGTCTGTGTAAATATTTTCTATCAGTGAGCCTATCTTATGGTTAAAATTCTCATTGACGGTATATTCCACCAGCGTATTATCTATATCAATCGTGTAATTCACATCACAGCCGCGTACATTTAATTCCACTCTTCCGGGTAGTGCTTCAGGCAGCTTCACCTCCACAGGTTCTCCGCTGAAGCTTACTGCCGTAACTGCCGGTATTGTGGATGTACCAAGGTAGAGATTCTTCTCATATTCCTTGATATTGGCGTTGAAGTTCTCAAGCGGTTCGCCATTCAAGCTAATTTGCTTAATCATCCAGTCTTCTTTTTCAGATATAATGACCTCTATCTGCGCAGTCACTCTTTCTGTCGAAGCCGTCACAATCACGGAGCCAGTTTGCAGGGGATACATTCTACCCTGTTGGTCGATTTCCAAAATAGTGGCATCAGAGCTTTCCCAGGTAATCTCCTGACGGTCTGCTTTCAATGGATATATGGTTGCAGTCAGTTTCTGCAGTTGGGGCAGTTCAATGTATCTGCAAATGTTTTGGAAGACTTCTGCCGCCATCGCCTTAGTCACATCTAACTTAGGGCTAAAACTGTCCTCAGTAATGTCAACCATCAAACGGTAGTTGGTGGCGATATCTGCATAACCCTTGGCCCAGCCAGAAATGGTATCTGCATCCTGAATGCGGTACAGGGAATCAGCCACATACCAGTTATTCTCAGGTACTTTTACCTGCAATGCCTTCACAATGATAGATGCCATCTCTTCTCTGGTCACGATTCTTTCACCGTCAAAGAGTGTAGCTCCCATGTTCGTGTCCAAAATACCTGCATTCTCTGCAATGACAACTGCCTCACAATAGGGCTTGCCGGTCACGTCAGTAAATCGGAAGTCTGCAGGGACTGATGTATTATCAAATCCAAATAGGTCTACCACCATCTGTACCAGTTCCCCACGGGTCACTGTGTTGTCCGGTGCAAAATTGCCCTGGGCATCTACATCCATCACACCAAGTGCAACCATCTGACGGATAGCCCTTTCACTTTCATGTCCGGATACATCCGTGATTGCAAGGTTGGGATTCTCGTTCAAAACCAAACCGTAGGTATCTGCGCCGAGATCCACCCCCTTTACCTTCACTTCACTTCTGGCATAGAAAACGTTGTCTTCATTTACTTCGGAATCCATACCATCATGGCCCATTTCTATGCTTGCCAAGGCATAATCCAGATTGATCTGATCCAATAATCCCCGTGTCATGGCCTCCACACAAAATACCACATACATCTCCGGATTACCAAACTTGGCATAAGGTGCGTTTTTATTTGCCGTAAATAGGCCTGCCTCTTCATCAAAATGTGCTTTTATGATGTTATCGGCCAATTTCACAGCCAAGTCATAGTACTGTTGATTTTTGGTATATTTATAAAGGGTAATCGCAGCTATCGTATTGGATGTATCCACAACATCGGTCTGTAGATTTACATTCACATTCTCTCCCATTGCCGTACCGATATCGCCCAAGCCTTCGGAACGCGCCCACGAACGGGCCACTTCCCATATCTCTGCTCTCTCGGCCGCATCCTCGTCCTTCAGCAAATGAGTCGTTTCTACTAATCCCACCAAGGATTGTTTGTTGACCATCTCGTACTCTGCCGAAATGCCACCTTCCTTCCTGTAGTAGCCTGCTCTGGGAGCCACCAATATAGGGCCATTGCCCTCTCCGGGATTCAGGTCCGTACCATTGGTCAGCATCGGGGTCTTCAACCTATGGTTTTCAGCGTCGTAGGCATATCTTACGAAGGCCAACATGTAATTCTTAATCATGTCGTAGAGCTTCTGCTGTCCTGTGACTTCATAATAATGTACGAAATTCTGTATCACCGCTCCGGTCATGTACCTAAACTTGACTCTCGTTAAGTTCATACCATCATTAGCAAGTAAATAATCGTCTTCTGTCAGGGTTTTATAATCCGTTCCCGCCGCATCTACGAAATCTGCACCGTGAAAATTATAAAGCCATCTGTCAGTATAATCTGTCTCATCAACGTACTGTCTACCTATCTGAGTATTGAAAAATCCTGTATTAGGATCCGTAGTGGAAAGATACTTGTCGAGCAATCTTTCGCCCCAAGTTTGATAAATCGGTTCCCCTGTCACTTCGGTCAGATAGTATGCTGCATCAATCATATCCATGGCCGTGATAAAGAATCCTGCTGAATCTGTAATGTACCAAGGGGAAGGATTGGTATATTCTGAACTCCAAAAATCACCATTTGCCATATCCCTGTCAAACAGTCCGTGACGATTCATATCCAGACAGGAAGTGTCATAAATATGCGAATTCCAGTACGCAGCCACAAATTTCTTAAACCCTTCAGGGTTTACTCTGTTATATAATTCTACCGGCAGCTGATCCTCCTTGGTCTCATGCATATGGAGCTTCTTTTTTCCATCCTTCACATCAAACAACACGTGAGGGCCCGTGTAGAATAAACCATTTTTATCTGTCAATTCAGGAGTGTCATATCGAACCCGAACCTGGTCATAGGCTGCATCCTGATACTTTTCTTCTCCTGTAATCCAGGTCAGGCCTTCCAGCATTTTCAACAAAAGAGTTTGACCATATAGGTTGGAGTTATAATACTTGTCATTCAACGTAAATTTGTTCCATATAGTGAGTTCCTTAGTGACAGGGTCCATACCATCCACAATAAGCCGAGGATACATCGAACCCTCAACGTTCCTACCATACAAAAGAACGTTGTCAGCATGCTTTTTCAATGCTTCCAGTCTGGTGCTGGGGGTTCTGTCGATAGCTTCACCCACCATGGCTTCTCTGGAAGTTTTATCCGCAAAGTCCTCGTATCCTTCAGTGGTACCGATAGGTCTGTTTTCTTTGATACCGAAGGTTACATAATGTTCAATGATCTTATTGGCATCATCACCGCATTCTTCTTTCACATCGGGATAAGCTTCGGCATATGCCCAGGGATCAAAGAGTTTACCCTGATCTCTACCCTCGTAAAGACCTGTGGTTAAATAGTGATCTACATAGGCATCCCAGTCATCACCGAATGCTGCCTGTAAATCCTTATAGGCCCTTTTATACTCTGCTACATCCAGTATGTATTTCACCCAATCACGTCCGGAGGGCAGGGTAACTGCGCTCTTTACATCAACGTTCTCTACTTCTGCATCTGTCTTCCCATCTTTGAGACCTTGTGCGTCCGTAGTGCCTTCTTGGCCAGCCATGTCTGCGTCCGTCTGTCCGCCTTCGTCGCCGGCTTCAGCGCTTTCTTCTGTGCCTTCAGATTCCACAGAAGTCTCTGCGTCCTCCAAATAGGATTCCAGTTGTTCTAACTCTTCTGATGTCAAGTCCGACAAATCAGAAGGAATAGAGACACCGGACGGCACTTCTACACCTTCCGGGACTTGGCATGCCGTCAGCACCAACAACAAGCTCAACGACATCGCAATCATTCTGATTACTTTCTGGTTCCATTTCATAATGAAATCCTCCTTCTACATTTATATTTTTTTTACTATACTTTTTCATCTTTTCTATAATCCGTTCCATGTTCGTAGATTAAGAAACACTACACGAACTAATCACAACGGACAGAAGTAGCAACAATATAACAATGCCAATAATTCTTTGCACCAACTGCATCTTGTAATTCTCCCACTACTTTCCGATATTACACTATTTCAACAGGACATCTTACTGGTAATATAATCCTTCTTCTCATGCTGATAATGTGATTCTATTTTTATTATAATTGCGCCCCTGCTGTCCCACAATGACGGAAACTACCTATTTTTACACATTTCCGATACAGTTCCGATTCGAAGTATTGATTTTATTAACAAATACGATATAATCAAGTCCAAGCCAAATATTACTTTAATTTAATTATTATAGGAGGAAACACGGAATGAGGGTTACCTTTATCGGAACCAGCCACGGAGCGCCGGAACCACACCAAAAATGCACCTGTGTTATGATAGAAATAGAACAACAACTTTACTTTGTGGACATGGGAACAAATGCCGTGGAGGCACTATGTAGTCGCGGGCTTTCCGCCAACAATGTGAAGGGTATTTTTATCACCCATATGCACAATGATCATACCAATGGGTTGTTTCAGTTTGCAGACCTGCTGGCATGGCGATACAAAAACGCCTCCCCTGTGGTGTGTCTGCCGAATTTGAAAGCCGCCGAACTGATTACGGAATGGTTGAAGATTAATTTAGACGCTCGCGAGAGACCCATTTCATATCGAGAGACAAAACCCGGTATAGTGTATAACGACGGCACCCTTACAGTCACCGCCATCCCCACACAGCACTGTGTCAACTCTTATGCTTATTTATTTGAAGCAGAAGGAAAATCCGTACTCTTTACCGGGGATCTTAAACGTCCGGGAATAGATTTTCCCACTATCGCCAGAGAAAGGGCTTTAGATTTGCTGGTATGTGAGGGGGCACATTTCGAAGCAACAGAATATTTACCTGTATTTGAGCAGTGTGACATCAAGCATGTCTGTGTGACCCATTACTATCTCCCCCACATGATAAGTGTGTTACAATTAAGACAAGAGTTAATCAACAGAGGATTACCTGTTACAATTGCAACAGATGACTGTGAAATTACTGTTTAGAAACCCGAACAACACATGACCGCCACGCATCAAAGGGGACTAATGTATGAAAAATGTTTTGGAAAATATTGTTATAAAGGAAATCGCTCCCTTTATTTCACTGTATAAAAAGGGACGAACAAACATTATCTCAAATCGTGCACGTTGCGCTTTTACGCTGAGCATCAGTGGCACACGAACTTTCACTATGAACGAAAAAACCTTTGTTTGCAATCCAACCACCGCGATAGTGATTCCCCAGGGGAGCACTTACCAAATACAGGATTTAACAGACGGGTCCCATTACATGGTAGAGTTCACCTGCGACTCTTTGAATGCAGACGAAATCTTGGAGTTCCCGCTACAGAATCCGCAGAGTTGCCATCAACGGTTAGAGACTCTGATGAACAAGCATTTTTACAGCCAAAATCGCTTGAGGGAAATGGCTGCTTTTTACGAAGTGCTTTATGCGATTTCCTCCATTCCCCCTGTACACAGAACGCTGAATATTATTACGAAGTATATTGAAAAAAATATATCCAACCCCCATCTGACGAATGATCTTTTGGCAGAACAGGGAAGTATCAGCGAAGTATATATGCGCAGATTATTCACAAAGCATTATAGAACAACCCCGAAACAGTATGTTTTAGATGTGCGCCTACGCACGGCAGAGCTTCTTTTGACCCAATCCACACTGAATGTAACAGAGATTGCGGAGCATTGCGGTTTCACCAGTGCAAACCACTTTTGTCGGGCTTTCAAAAATAAGGTCCATATGACACCTACCGAATATGCGGGCTTACGAAAGACGCAGCCTATGTAACGTCTCATTTTGATTAAATTACGAAAAGGAGCATTTTTTATTATGGATAACAGAATCTATCTTATTTCACCGGACAAGAAGCAATACAAAGCGAATCTGCACTGCCACAGTGTATTTTCCGACGGTAAGAAGACACCGGAAGAATTAAAAGAGATGTACCAAAGAAATGGGTACAGTATATTGGCTATCACTGACCATGAAACACCCAAGAGTCATAACGAGTTGACAGATTCCGATTTTATTATGATTACCGGATATGAATGCTATATCAGACCCACAGAAGGCGGAAGGGGTGATATCTTCACAAGAGAAATCCACCTAAACCTTTTCGCCAGGGATCCCGAAAATGAGACCATGATATGCTATAATAATCGTTATTTGAAGTACATGGACGAGGAAGCCAAGGACGCCTTGACGAAAGCCGGCTCCGAACGTCCTCGTGAATATACCACGGAGTATATCAATGAATACATTCACACTGCGCAGAAAAATGGTTATCTTGTCTCTTACAATCATCCTTACTGGTCCAGAGAAACCGAAGCCAGAATTCTTTCTTACGAGGGATATTTTAGCATGGAATTATGCAACTACAGTGCTTACATAATGAATCATCTTGAATATAACGCACCTTTATACGATATGATGCTAAGCCACGGAAAACATGTATTCTGTCATTCCGGAGACGATAATCATAATTTGTATCCTGAAGACGATCCGAAATGTGATTCTTACGGCGCATTTACCATGATGATGCCGGAGGAATTTACCTATGGCGGAATCATTGATGCTATGGAAAAAGGAGAAATGTATTCTTCTATGGGGCCTACCTTTAAGGAAATCTACCTTGAGGGCGATAAATTGCATGTAGAATGCTCCGAGGTGGTACAAATTTGCGTGTATTTTGGTAGCAAAATCCCGCGCCACGAACTGGCCCCAAAAGGATGTACGATGACATCCGCCGATTTCACCATCCATCCGGAATCAAGGTATATTAGAGTTTCCATTTTTGACAAGTACGGAAAATCTGCAGACACCAGAGGATTCTTTAGAGACGAACTGGGAATGCCACCATTGGAGGAACAGGAAATGTAGATAACACTTATAAAGAATAGGGGCGAATACATGAAGTTGTTTAAGACCAAAGAAGCAAGAAACGCATTTTATATTGGGGGAATGTGCACGATTGCTTATCTAATTACCTACTTAGGCAGAAATATACTGAGTGCCATATCGCCGCAAATTATAGAGGAGGGAGTATTCGGTACAGAGTTTATCGGCACTCTGTCCTCTCTCTTTTTTATCTGCTACGCATTTGGACAACTTTTAAATGGTATTATCGGAGATAAAATCAGAGCAAACTATATGATTAGCTTGGGGCTCATTCTATCAGGTGCCGGTGGAATATGCTTTTCTTTTCTTACCGGATATCCCAAAAGCATCAGCGTGATATATGGTATGATGGGCTTCTTTCTCTCCATGATTTTTGCACCAATGGTCAAAATCACAGCAGAAAACACAACCACTGCACATGCCGTTTACTGTGGGGTGGGATATGAAATGGGAGCGCTCCTGGGCGCACCCATAGCTGGAATTCTCTCATTATTTTTGAATTGGAAAAATGTGTTGCGAAGCGGAAGTTTTGCTCTGATTTTGATGGGCATCCTGTGCCTGATAGGATTCTCCGTTATGAGACATAAGCGGATTATCAAATACAACCGCTATAGAGAAGTTATGGATAAAGAAGATCGACAAAAGGGCGGCATTCGGGCATTGATAGAGCACGATATTATCCGCTTTACTCCAATAGCAATGCTGACAGGGATCGTACGAACCACCGTGGTGTTTTGGATTCCCACCTACCTGACCCAACATCTGGAATTCACCACAGAAACAGCTTCAGGAATTTATACGGTAGTGACTTTGTTAATTTCCTCGTCGGTGTTTTTGTCTGTATTTCTGTACATAAAGTTAGACAACAATATGTACCTCACGATTTTATTAGGATTTGCTGTCAGCACAGCAGCATTTGTGGGTGCTTATTTTATCGGGCAGAAATGGATCAATATCAGTTTATTGGTACTTGCAATCATCTTTGAGCAGGTAGCCTCCTCCATGCTCTGGACCAGATATTGTCCCAGCCTCCGGGACACCGGCATGACTTCCAGCGCCACCGGTTTCCTGGATTTTGCCAGTTACATGGCTGCAGCGATTGCTTCTTCACTATTTGCCAATTCCGTAGAAAGCATTGGCTGGGGAAATCTGATTCTGATATGGGCCGGACTGATGCTTGTAGGTGTACTAATTGTCATCCCACACAGAAACCCCAAATAAGAACAAACCTATAACCCTTTCCTTTTTTGCCAAAAGGGGCGGCAGGAAAATTTACTTTTCCTGCCGCCTTTGATTACAGTTCATATCTCTTCAGCATTTCCTCTAAGAAGTCCTGAGTTGTTAACTGGGGTATCTTCTCCGCCATGCCGTCCTCCATCATCTTCTGAACCAGTGTTAGCATTCGATTCTGACCGTCTAACGCACCCGTTACAAGCCCATCTTCAAAACCGGCCTTATGACCGTCCTTATGACCATCTGCATAAGCATCCTCACGCTCCATCCTTATGTGTTTTTCCTCATCGTATTCATAAATACTCATCGCCATCGCCTCCGCTCTGTTTTGCTCCAGAAACTCCTTCAATATCCCCTCTCGTATACACTCTGTGATTGCACGTTCCGCCGCCACTTCTATGGGGATTTCTTTTGCATACTCTCGCATGCCATATACAAACTCCGCATAATCTTTCAGCGTACGGCAGGTATCCATCAACTTCTGATTATTGCCGCGATTGATGTTAATCATGACTACTTTAAGCTCCAGATGCACCTCTTCTTCCTGAACTTCATATAAATCCGACAGTTTCAGGACCTCTATCTCCTCTCTTTGCTGAAGTCCATTGTAGAACACGATAAAGTGCGGAGCCGGCAACATGATTTTCTTAGTGCCGTAGATATTCTTATCCTTTATCATCGGAGAATATATGTCCGATAGGTATTGAAAAAACCTAATCGGAAGGTTTGGGCAATAGGTAGACTGATGCTCATACAGAGACAATCTGCTGTCAATGATAAATGACAAATCATTGCTCATAGACATATAGATTGCGTTCTCCAGGGTGTTGATTTCCAGGGCTTCCGGGTTGGTATAATGCTTCCCACTGACCGCATTATACAGTTCTAATAGTTCCTCCTTACGACTGAATATCATCGTAAACATTCTGGACTTATGGTCCCATTTTACAGATAGTAACGGTTTTTCTTTTGGTTTGGTCATATCTTTCCCTCCTTTTGATAGTTCGCAGGAGGCTCTTTACTTTTCATATAAACCTCGCTGCTTTGATTGATTGGATACAAGCATTGAGATTTCTTTGAAAAATAGAATGATAGATAGACATAAACGTCTTTCAGAAGTTAGAAATATAATGCTTTGAAATTATTATAAAGGATTATCAGACAATCTTCAACTGTAAAATTATATCAATCATGCGAACATCCGCAATGTTTTTATTCCTTTATCGGATAGTAAATGGGGCCGCCACTCTATAAAATGATGGTATAAAATCTTACGTAAGGAGCGTGTTATTATGACATCCAAAAAAATCGCAGTTTTAGGCGGTGGGAACGGCGCCCACACAATGGCGGCAGAATTTGCCATGAAGGGCCATACCGTCAACCTCTACGAAATGCCACAGTTCAAGAACAACATGAAAAAGGTGTTTGAAACTAAGACAATTAAATTGCAGGGTAATATCAAAGAATTACAGGGTCCTGTTGAATTAAACATGGTAACGGACGATATTTCCGCACTGGTATTGAAAAAGGAATTTCAGGGCGAGGACTTATTCCCCTTTGAAAAAATTTATCATGGCGTATTAGAGTGCGGCCTTGCCATTGTCAATCCCGTTTGGCATGCCGGGCCGGTGCTTTCAATATTTCCCGCATTGAAAGTCCCCAGGTAAATTTCTTCCTCTATGAGCATGGTTGGACCCCTTCCGCTTGCCGCTTGAATATCGCTTTGGATAAAGAGCGAAAGGCCATTGGCGAGGTGCTTGGCTACAATCTCAGACCAATGGAAGACTTTGCCGGCAGACCCGATGATTACGAATGGACCTGGCAGGACCTCTATAAGGAAGGACACGGCTCCATCGGACTTACCCCCATTTGCGGCCCGAATGATTTAAGCAGCCGCTATCTCACCGAGGATATTCCCTTTGGTCTTGTGCCTTGGGCAGCCATTGCAGAACTTCTCGGCGTACCGATGCCGCTGACCAACGGCTTCATAGATATTATCAATGTGGTCCACGAGAAGGACTGGCGAAAAGAAGGCAGAAATCTAAAAGACCTGGGTATAGAAGGAATGGACAAGGATACCTTGCTTCGTTATGTGCGCACAGGAAAATAAATAAAAGGAGCGGCCGTTAGCGGTCGCTCATACTTTTTTGCGGTGGTTTCCCTGTAATGCCAATATAGGTTCTATAAAATGAAGAATATTCGTGGAAGCCTGCACATCGGCATGCTTCTGTCAAGGACAATCCCTTGGAATGCAATTCACGAACCAACACGATACGCTTATACGAAATATACTTGTGAATTGTAAATCCGGTATTCTCCTTAAAAATCTTACATAAGTGCTGCTTACTGAAAAAGAAATTTTCTGCAATACCATCCAACGATAAATCTTCTGTCAGGTGATCATGAATGTAGGCAAGGATGTTTTTTATATTCTCGTGTTTGTAATGAAATCTATTAGATTTTACCACCAACTTATTCAGATGATAAAGCAGTTCTATGATTACACTTCGAATCACCGAATAACATATAGGGCGTTCCTGTATGTAATGGTGTAGCCGCCGAAAGATATCATCTATTCCATTTTCCTTGACTTTGTCCGCAGAAATAATATTATCGATTCCCGGCGACCGACGAAATACCATATCCGTAAATTCTGTACAGTCATTCTTTATCTTCATAAAAGTAACTCCATGTACATAAAGATAACTTTATCTTAATAGAGGTTTACAACATTTAATAATTTCTGGATATGGTGCATAATAATAGGGTGGCATCCTGTTTTGTTCAGGATACCGCCCTACCATTTACTTATTGTATTCTTCTACACTCTTTTGAAATTCGTCACATTCTTTAAAATCATTTCATCTCTGGCATCCGGATACTCTGTAGTGAACTCTACATTGTAAAGTTTCAGATTGTCGGCGTTCAATGCATACAAACCATAGGTGGGGAACTTGTTACCGAATACCGTACTGCCGGGATAATCATCCCGCACTTCCTTCAACTGAATATCCCTATCTTCCACTGTGCCACCACCATGGGCCCGGAAGACCACATTGCTCATGGTCACATTTTGTATAGGACTGTCCGGCTGTCCTGCAATTAGGAGGGGATGTCGGATACCTTTCAAGGTCAAATCTTGATCGATATGAGTCCATGCGAACTGTGCTCTGGTGGCCTGGAAAGTCTCCGGATAAGGACCGGTAATGATGATATCTGAAAGGATGATATTACGAATCTGTCCTATCTTCTCACACTCCGGCTTGGGACCTCTCGCGCGGTTTACCACCTGAATCAGAATAGGGTTACCTACATTTCGCAGGGTCATGTTACTGATGGTAATGCCCTCTACGATGGCTCCGTCTGCAGACTGAATGGCAATACCATTCAACTGGGTATCGCAGATGGTACACCCTGTTACCGTAATATTCTTAAACGCGGAATTGGTCTCAGTACCAAACTTCAGTGCAGCTGCATTACTACGCAGCACACAATTAGATATGGTTAGATTTTCCATCGCCTTCAAATACCCCAAGGTGTAGGAACATTTGGGTACGATTGCATCGTCCGCGGAATCGATGATACAATCGGAAATGGTGACATTTCTACAGCAATCCGGACTGACGCCGTCAATGTGGGACACAATCTGTAACCCGGAGATGGTCACATACTCACAACCTGCCACATACACTGCCAAATCAGTGGCATTTTTCATGGACAAGTCTCTAATGACGATTTCCCTACACTCTTTGAATGCAATAATCTTGGCACCACGCCACCATTTTCTGTTTCCATTCTCGTCCGGTCGTCCGTCGCCATCCCAGACAGACTGCATGTCAATCTCACCAAATCCCGTGATGGCAATATCCTCCTGATTGTCTGCATGGAACAAACTGAAGTGATAATAGCTGTGACTGGGATCCTGATACTCGCAGTTGGCCGGATTTTCCTCTCTGGGATCGAAATCTGCCAAGTTGGTACTACCCAAAAGATAAGCACCCTTCTCGATTAAAATATGAATATGGGATTTCAAATGCACCGTGCCGCACAAATATTTTCCCGCAGGTACAAATACCGTACCACCACCTGCTGCCGCACAGGCATCCACCGCTGCCTGAATCGCCGGCGAATCTAACTGTATACCGTCTCCCACAGCACCATAATCACGTATATTAAACATTGTTTTCCCTTCTCCTTGTTGCTGATAGATTTAAGAAAATTTTACCATACCGTCGACGTTGTGACAAGCCGACAAACTATCAAGCCCACAAAACATCACCACTTATTTCTCCAGTAGTACAGTTGTTCATACAGTTCCCGGGTTTTTTCATCTGTTTCACCGCTGATGACCAACGGATTTCCCTCTTTCAGCATAATCACGATACAATCCCTATTGCCTGCATAGGCATATCTTGTATATGCGCCAAGCTCCGTATTTTGGAATGCTCCCACAGACAGTCTGGCACTGCCCACACCAAAGGTGCGGACGCCCTGTTCAAAATCCTCCCGATATTCCACGGTACCTATCTCATCAAAGGACACCTCCATGTCCTCCCAATAACTGGCTTTCAGCTCAATGGTGTGACCTCCAAGAACCACCTCCACATCGCCCGTAAACATCAAAACGGCAGTTCCGACCAAAATGAGAGGCAGTAAAATAAGGCTGAACTTCACCGCTGTCTTTTCCATTTTACTTTTCGGGGCACAGTCATAGATAATGCCCTGTTCCCTGTGCCTTTTATAAATCTTATATGAATATGCAAAAGGAATTGCAACATTCAATATGATAACCGCAAAAATGACAGGCATCTTGCATGCGTCGGGTAGAAACACAGTGGCTAAAAGCACCAGGCCTCCAATGACCCAAACCTTTCCACCAAAGCGATGGGTCAGATTCCAATTTTCCTCATTGCCTAAGGTCCAGGAAATCTTAATTCCGAGGGTCCTGTTTTGCTTAGTCTTAGGCAGGTAGTTGCCAATGAACACAAACATGCACCCCAACATGACGGGTAAAAACAACATAGGATTTATCTCTTTTCCCGTGGTCACGCAATAATGCAAGCCATTTACCAACAACGATACAAACGGAATGATCCAGTACACCATGGACAAAGCTTTTTGGTTCTGGTTCTTCTGCCTCTCATCTAAATGCGTAAAAATAATACAAAGTAAATGACCCAGCAACATAATCACCGGCATCACGATATTCCCGGTCAAAACAGGAATCAAAATTACAAGTGACGATATTATAATTCTCCATTTATTCTCTCTTAACATCTGCGTCTCCCCCTTTCAAATCCATCATCCAAACTAAAGTTTCCTCCAACACAGAGGTGTTAATCTCATAAAAGATAAATTTTCCCTCACGGGTATCCCGGATCAAATCTGCTTCCTTCAGCACCGACAAATGCCTGGAAATAGATGCCGCCGTCACCGGAAAATGTTCTGTGATTTCCCCCGCCGACAGCCTGCCTTTTTTTAAAAGATTTAGTATCTCCCGTCGTATGGGGTCGGCAAGTGCTCTCAATGTCTGCTGCAGTCCCATCATTCTTTCTCCTTTAACATTTAACCTAATTGTTAATTGTATTATATATGAAGGTGTCTGCTGTGTCAATAAGCAACTTTAAGTGAATTTATTTTTGCTACTTTTCATTTCTATATGTTATAATGAATCTACTTACATAAAACGATGTTTGGCGGGTTTGCATTTTGACTCTCCCCGCCGCGAAATGGAGTATAACAATGGCTACGATTTTAGTGGTAGAAGACGACAGAAATATGCGACTGTTAACAGCAGCCAGACTGGGAGACCTGCACAACGTGGTCTGTGCCGGCGATGGCGTAGAAGCATTAGATATCATCCACAAAGGCGGCATCGACATGATTGTATCTGATATCATGATGCCCCGTATGGATGGCTATGAGTTGCTAAAGGAAGTGCGAAGCGAAGGTTATTCCACGCCCTTTTTACTACTCACCGCAAAAGAGTCGCTTGACGACAAAGAGCAGGGATTTTCACTGGGTACGGACGATTATATGACCAAGCCCTTCAGCAGCGACGAATTGATTTGGCGTGTAGGTGCACTACTGCGCCGTGCTAATATCGCCCAAAGCAAGAAAATAGAAGTCGGCAATGTGACGGTGGACTCCGAAAAGTACGCCGTTTATACGGACACTGAATACATTGAACTCCCCAAAAAGGAGTTCGACTTGCTATTCAAACTGCTCTCCTATCCGGACCGTATCTTTTCCAAGGAACAGTTGTTAGATAGCATCTGGGGCGTAAACGCGGAAAGCGGAGAAGAAACCATCAAGACCCATATCAGCCGAATCCGCAACCGACTGAAAAATATTTCCGGTTTTACTATCGTAACCATCAAGGGACTTGGCTACAAAGCCGACATCAGCAAGGAGTAAAGATGAAATCCGAACGAAAAATTAAACTGCGCAAGCTTACGGGTAAAATACTTCCACAGCTCATCTTACAATCAGCCATGATTATCATTTCCGCCATTGGCTCTTACTTTTTTATGACTTGGCTGGTGGCCGATTTCTTCGGTGTGGAAAACATCTATGCGGCAACCGCATACGAAACCATCGGTGCCCTAATCATCATGGTCCTCACCGTGGTGCCCTTAAATGTCGCTATCTACCGCAGCCGTGCCAATGAGGTAATTACACTATCAGATGCCATTACCCGCGTGGCAAAGGGGGACTATTCTACCAGAATCGTCACCAAAAAACCCCGGTCCAGCAAAGCTATTTACAGCGACTTTAACAAGATGTGTGCAGAACTAGAAAGCGTACAAATCCTACGAAACGACTTTATCAACAGCTACTCTCACGAATTCAAAACACCTGTCGCGTCCATCAACGGATTTGCATCTCTGTTATTAGAAAAGGATTTGCCCGAAAAAGAACGTCAGCAGTATTTGGAAATCATTGTAGATGAGTCGGCAAGATTGTCCAAGTTAGCCACAAACACCATACTGCTATCTAAACTTTCATCCCAGCAAATCGTGACAGACACGGAAGAGTACGACATCAGCGAACAGCTGCGTCAATGCTCCATCATTCTGTCCCAACGCTGGATGGAAAAAAAGATAGAATTTGGCGGAGAATTCCCCCCTATTCCATTTCACGGCAATAAGGAAATGATGCAACACCTATGGCTGAACCTTTTGGATAATGCCATTAAGTATACTCCTACGGGCGGCGAGGTCACGGTCGTATGCCGCCGGGAAAACGGGGCCGGCAAAGAACTGGCAGTGATTAGCATCACGGATACCGGAGAAGGTATCAGTCCTGAAATCAAAAGCAAACTGTTTGAACCCTATTTCCAGGGAGATTCCACACACTCCACGCCCGGTTTGGGATTGGGATTATCCATTGCCAAGCGTATTGTGGAATTGGCAGGGGGCAACATTGACATTGACAGTGAGCCATCCCTGGGCAGTACCTTTACCGTAACACTACCACTGCGAAGATAAGTACTGTAAACTAAAGGTAAACTATATGTTTTTTGAAATTTACCATGCGGACACAAATCTATGATATGATTTGACCGAATAATGTTTGAGAGGTAGATTTGATGAAGATTAAATTCGTTGCAGATTCTTCTGCCAATTTGTTTTCCATGGACGGTGCAGACTTTTCCTCCGTTCCCATGAGAGTGCGTGCAGGAGACAAAGAATATATTGATAATGATACTTTGGATATTCCACAGATGTTAAAGGAACTGGCTGAATATAGCGGTAAATCCGGCTCAGCCTGCCCCGGCATCGGCGAATGGACGGAAAGTTTTGGTGACGCAGACGTTGTGTTCGGAGCTGCTATTACCAGCGGTCTTTCCGGTTGTTATAACGCTGCAGCCGCCGCAGCCGAAGAATATGAAGCCGCTTACCCGGACAGAAAGGTGTTTATTCTGGACACGCTTTCTACCGGTCCCGAAATGGAAATCATTATGGAAAAATATAAAGAGCTGGCCGATGCAGGGAAATCCTTTGAAGAAGTAAAAATGGAAATCCGGGAATACAGCAAGCGTACACATCTGTTATTCTCCTTGGAGTCCCTGGATAATTTCGCCAAGAACGGACGTGTCAGTGTAACCGTTGCAAAGCTCGCCGGGCTCTTGGGTATCCGCATTATAGGCCGCGCCAGCGACGAGGGAACTTTGGAACCCCTGCATAAATGTCGTGGCGAACACAACGCATTGAAACGCATCTTGTCCGGCATGAAGGAGGCCGGGTATACAGGAGGCAAAGTACGTTTGAGCCACACCTATAACCCCGCTGCAGCAGAGACTCTTCGCGATATGATTTTGAATGAATATCCTAAGGCAGACATCAGTATCCGGCCGAATTTAGGTCTATGTTGCTACTACGCCGAAGTGGGAGGCGTGTTGGTAGGATTCGAAAGTTAATTAAATTAAAAATAAATGGGATGGTATCTCGAAAGGTACCATCCCATTATTTGTATCAACCTATTTCACAAATCCTACAATCCTTTTATTACGGATTGTAATAATTAGTTCTCGCTGTAGTTAGGAGTGATAACGATTTCGCCAGACTTAATCTGGTCTACAATTGCAGTAACCTGCTCAGCAACTTCTGCGGGTACGTTAGCGCTGAAAGGAGCCATGCTTACCACGCCGTCATGCAAACCGGGGAAGGTAACTCCGCCGTAGTTGCCAGCCTTGATCAGGTCGATCTGGGAAGAAATCATGAAAGGAATATCGATCAACATAGAGGTCAATACCAATTCAGGCTTCTCAATCAATGCAGACTGATCAGTGGTGTAGCCAAAGCAGAATACGTCCTTCTCGTTACAAGCTTCCAATACACCAAGTCCGGTGTGGTCACATGTCTGAAGGATTACGTCTACGCCTTCTTCGATCATAGCGATAGCGGTTTCTTTACCAAGTGCAGTGTCATCGAAAGTACCGGTGATAACGGTCTTTACTTCGATAGCAGGATCAATGCTTGCTACACCTTCGATGAATGCGTTCTTGTCGGACTGCTGGGTAGTGTTGTTACCACCACCAACGTAACCAACCTTGCCACTCTCGGTCATAAGTGCTGCAACAACACCACAAACGTATGCGCCTTCGCACTCACGATAGTCGGAGAACATGATGTTGGTAGGAAGCTCTTCCTCAGGAATATCTGCGGGAGCGTTACCGGTGATGAAGAAGTTTACATCAGGATACTCTTCTGCTACTACACAGCAAGCATCGCCGTACTGAGCGCCATGGCCGAGTACGAAATCAAAACCACTTTCGCAGTAGTTTCTGAAGTACTCTTCTGCCTGGTCAGCAGTGATATTCTCGGTGTAAGCGGTTTCATAGTTACCCATTGCTTCAATTGCCTGCAAACCTACGTATGCAGTGTGGTTCCAAGATTCGTCAGTGATGGAACCGGGAAGGATAACAGCGATTTTCATCTCTGCTTCCTGTGCTTCAGAAGACTCTGCTACAGATGCAGCGGAACTTTCTACAGCTACGCTGGAATCTACTGCAGGAGCCTTTTCGCCACAGCCAGCCATCATACCGATAGCCATAACTGCGGACAGCAGTAATGCTACTACTTTTTTCATTGTTGTTTCCTCCTTGGAATAATGTGTTTTATATTATTATTTTTCTTCAAAATAATAAACGTAAGTTAACGGCTTTCCTTGTCAAAAGGAACACCAAGTTCTTTGGGTGCACGGATATTGTGACCTGCCACAATTAACACCACCAGAGTAATCAGGTAAGGCAATGCGATGAAGAACTGATGAGGCACTACCGAACCCATAATCTGCAGACGAAGCTGCAACGCCTGAATAGAACCAAAGCCGAAACCTGCGATGCACGCAACCACCGGATTCCATCTTGCCAAAATGACAATCGCCAGACAGATGAAACCTCTACCTGCGGAAATGACTTCTGTGAAGGAGCCTACGGTGCTCAGTGTCAAGGACGCTCCTGCCAATCCTGCCGTAAATCCACAGAACATGTAGGCAATCAAACGGTATCTTTGTACCTGTACACCGGAAGCCTGCGCTGCCTTAGGGTTCTCACCCACGGCCAGCATCTGTAAGCCCAGTTTCGTCTTTTTCATCACCAGCAAAGTAATCACTG
Organism: Lachnospiraceae bacterium; assembly: GCA_017397645.1. GTDB lineage: Bacteria > Bacillota > Clostridia > Lachnospirales > Lachnospiraceae > Acetatifactor. The sequence continues at coordinate 22,216 of JAFQIE010000021.1, forward strand.
CCAGTACGATGGAAAGATAGGTCAGAATATCCTGATTGAAAAACACCTCACCGATGACAGGAATCTCAGACAAACCGGGAATCTTAATGGGCTTAAAAGTTTCAATTTTTTCGGATGCGATAGACACACCGAAAATCTTACGGTTCAGGAAATTGGTAAATCCTGCCGCAAAAATATTAAACATAATACCTATGATGGACTGGTCCTGCTTAAAATAAATGGACCATGCTGCAACCAAAAGGCTGCTAATCATACCTGCAATGGCTCCCATCAGCACCCCCAACCACAGGTTGCCGGAGCGAAGGGCAAAAAGGTAAGAGAAAAAGGCACCGAAAATAATTTCGCCCTCAATACAAATACCTACCACGCCGGCTTTCTCTGAAACACAATCCCCTACGGAGCCATAAATCAGAGGCACGCCCTGACGCATACCGGAAGCAAAAAGAGCTGTCAAGAAACTCGCATTCATTTCTCTTTCCCTCCTTTTCTTCTTTTGACCTTACCATCACTGATTGCCATACCCATAAGGATGAACAACACAATCAATGCCTGCAACACCTGCGTAAAAGACTCAGGAATTCCCGTATCCGTCTGCATCATGGAAGAACCGGAGGTAAGGAGCGCCATCAAAAAGGATGCAATCACCAGGCCCACGGGATGCAGACTACCAAGCATCGCCACCACAATTCCACTGAATCCGTAATCGCCGGCAGTGGATTCGGTCAATCTTCTGGTATTACCGCTAATCTGTGCTGCACCTGCGATACCACAGAACGCACCACTGATGGCCATGGAAAGGAAATAGTACAACTTGGTATTGATACCACTGTACTTGGCCGCCTTGATACTACCACCCACCGTGCGCAGGTTGAAACCAAACTTGGTCTTAGCCATCACGATGGCATACACCACCACCAACACAAGGGCAATCACAACACCCCAAGTGATACGGGTGCCCTCAAATAGTTTGGGCAACATCTTCACGATTCTGGGAGAACGGATCTCTCCATCCGTTCGAAGATGATAAAACAAAATATAATTGATGGCCTGCACCGCGATATAATTCAACATCAAAGTTACCACGATTTCGCTGGCACCGAAACGGGTTTTCATAAAGCCCGCAATGGCCGCCCAAAAAGCACCAAAAATCATAGCAACCAAAAACCCAACAGGCAGAGAAAACGCACCCAACGCTTCGCCTATGGGCGGGATACCAATCAATGTCATACCCAGCGCACCCATCAGCATCTGTCCCTGACCACCTAAGTTATTTAATTTAGCATGAAAGGTAAAGGAAACACCGATACCAATCAACAAAAGCGGAATAAAATGAATGAACACGCCTCCGATATTACCCAAAGAAGTCATGGGTTTCACCAGCATACTATAATATGCGGTTAAGGGGTTTGCCCCGGAAAGCAATATAATCACTGCACCTGCCAACATCGCAGTCAAAACGGCCAAAAGCAGGATGCCGATTCTTTGTAATCCTTTTTTCGTTATCATGCTTTTTCCCCCATCATCATCAGTATGATCTCTTCCTGGGTTGTCTGTTCAGGAACTCTCTCACCGACTACTTTTCCTCGATTTAACACGACTATTCTATCGGAAATCGTGAACAACTCTTCCATATCACCGGAGAACAGAATGGTACTGGTACCCTCCTGCTTCGCCTTGGTAATTTGATTTCTCACAAAGCATGCCGCCTTCACATCCAAGCCTCTGGTGGGATAAGAACAAATCAGCACCTCAGGTTTCTTCTTCAATTCTCTGGAAAGAATGAACTTCTGCAAATTACCACCGGAAAGGTTGGCACTTCTCTCCAAAGGTCCGGTGGTACGTACATCATATTCGCTGATGGCACCAATGGACTGATGCACCACCTGTTTGGTATCGATCATGCCATTTTTAGTGGGGAAATGCGCCTTGCGCAAAAGCCAGTTTTCGTACAACATAAAATCCGGCACGGTACCCACTCCGTTGCGTTCCGCAGGAATGTACCCCACACCATTTTTAATGAAATCTGCGGGGCGGTTGGGACGCAGGGACTTTCCCTTGATGGAAATAGAACCTGCAATAACCTTCCTGACGCCTGCCAGAACCTCTGCCAATTCGTTTTGTCCATTGCCCTCTACGCCTGCGATACCAATGATTTCGCCTTTGTAAACCTCAAGATCTACACCGTCCAAGGTTTTTGCTTTACGGTCATCATAGGCTTCAATGCCACGACAGGAAAATACCACCTCATCCTGAGGTTTCTGCTTCACATAACCGGACATATCCGGCACATTGTCGCCGGACATCATCTTGACGATAGCATTTTTGTCTGCCTCTTTCGTTATCAGATGCCCGCACATTTTACCATGCGCCAAAACATCCACTCTGTCGCTGATTTCTATGATTTCGTCCAATTTATGACTGATAAAGATGACACCCTTGCCCTCTTTGGTCATATTGCGGATGATGGAAAACAACGCCTCACACTCTTGGGGCAAAAGCACTGCGGTAGGCTCATCCAGGATCAAAATATCTGCACCGGTATACAATAACTTCAGAATTTCTACCTTCTGCTGCATGCTGATGCTGAGCTGCTCTACAGGACAGTGAATGTCCACATCGATACCGTAGCGCGCTTTGATTTCCTCCAGGGAAGCAGCAATTCTCTTTTGATTCACCAAACTAAACGGGCTGGTCTTACTGATCAGACAAATGTTCTCTATGGCATTGCATCTGCCCACCAGCATGAAATGCTGATGCACCATACCAATGCCCTTGTTCAAGGCATAGCGGGGAGAAGCAATCTTTGTTTCCTTACCGCGGATTTCAATTCGTCCTGCATCAGGGCGGTAAATACCATAAATGATATTCATCAGTGTACTTTTTCCGGCACCGTTTTCGCCCAGCAGGGCCAATACTTCGCCTTCGTACAGTTCCAAACTAATGTCATCATTGGCTACCACTTTGCCAAAAGTTTTGGTGATTCCTTCAATTTTTAATAAACTCTTTTTCTTGTTATCCATTATTTACAATGCACCTTACACCAAAGTTCCTGAATGGGGGGAATCTGCTCACGCATACCGGGAGCTAATCTGTTCCAAAGAATACCCTTGCTGGGCCTGGGGAACTCGTGACGGGTCTCAATAATCTGTGTAGGTGTCACGATATAATCAATGGCTGTATCGTAATCTTCTACTTCTACGGGCACATCTGCCACCTGGCAATCATGTCCTGCACCGATAATTACAGTTGAAGCATCTGCAATTCCCATGGTGGAAAGCATCGCCCACTCTAAGTCGAAATAACCATGTCCCTTACCAAAACGGATACCACTGGGAGTGATTGCAGAAGCACCGGTTACCATCATGTCAATATGTCCTACGGACTCCTTCAACTGTTCCAGTGTCTGATGTTTCCAGTAACGGGATACACCGTCAAGTAGGGAAGCTACTTCCTCTTTGCCCTCCGGAATCTGCTCGGGCTTAATGAGGAAGAATCCTCTGGTAATACCATAATTGGTCATAACCACAGTCTTCTTATCGCGGAACGCCTGCTCTCTCAAAGTCTCCAGATTATTGTCAGGAGTGATAAAGATAACCTTCGCGTTCTTGTACATATCGGTTGCGCAAAGAAGTGCAGTTCCCTTTTCGCTGCCTTCATAGTCGCAGATAAACTCGGAAAACTGCCAGCTGAACTTGGAGTCCGGCTTCGCTACCTTCAACAATTCCTCCCAAATACGTACTCTTTCTGTTTTTGCATCCACTCTCTTTTCCATCGTGATACCCTTTCTTTTGTGTTAATACTTTGTTGTTTATTTTTAAATTGCTCTTGCGTTTCAATGTTACAATTTGTGTTTCCATATATGATACAAGATGTGTTTCTAATTAGATTTCATCCTTGTATTTTTACTGCACCTTCACAATTCCCTTTGTGGTCAACTTAATCTCCGGGATAACGGGCAAGGACATAAAACTCAGGGACATGAAGGGGTCTACGCCTTCCTTGACGCCTTGACTGTAAGCTACTGCCTTTGCACTTTCCAGACATTCGTTGATTTCTTCCAAACTTCGGTTGCTCATCAAACCGGCAATTTCTAACATCACCTCGCCGGTGACTGTGCCCTGATCAACCACCACGATGCCGCCCTGATTCTCCAATAGGCGATTCACCGCAAACACCATGTCTTCTTCGCTACATCCAACCACAATAATATTGTGGGAATCGTGGGAAATAGAAGTAGCCACAGCACCCTGCTTCAGGCCGTACCCCTGAAGGTATCCCAGCCCGATATGTCCTGTGCCTTTGTGGCGTTCAATGACCGCAATCTTCAGCACATCATTTTCCACATCAATGGACTCTCTCGTTCCCATATCCTTGGTCACAATGGAGCCCGGCAAAACGCCGATACAGCCCAGCGCTTCGTTGCTTACCAAATCGTCCCTGCTGATAGGTGACATATGGAAAGTATGCAAGGCCAAGGTGTCCAAATCTGCATCTATCTCAGGTACCTCCACAGGACTCACCTGCCCTGCATCATACACCACTTTTCCGCACTTCAACACCTTTTCGATGGTAAAGTCGTCGAAATTGTCGATGATGACCATATCTGCAAGATAGCCGGGAGCGATGGCACCACGGTCTGTCATTTTATAGTATCGGGCCGCCGTGTGTCCCGCCGTCTTAACCGCGATAATGGGATCTACGCCATATTTATGAATGGCCTCTTTGATAATATAATCAATATGGCCCTTTTCCAGCAAATCATTGGGGTGTTTGTCGTCTGTGCAGAACATGGTACGGTTCTCATATCCCCGTTGAATCAAAGGCGCCAGTGCCTCCAGATTCTTCGCCGCCGTTCCTTCTCTGATTTGAATGTATTGGCCTAAGCGAATTTTCTCCATAGCTTCGTCCAGCTCGGAACACTCATGGTCGGAATAAATACCCGCCGCCACATAGGCATTCAATGCCTTGCCGGTCAGCCCCGGGGCATGTCCATCAATGGGACGATTGTGCCCCTGTGCCGCCACCAATTTTGCCAACACATCTTTATCTGTATGCGTCACACCATACGCATTCATCATCTCTGCCAATCCCATCACATTGGGTCTGTCATAAAAAGGCTCAATGTCCTGTGCTGTCAGTACCGCCCCAGACTCATCTAATGGAGTAGCCGGCACACAGGAGGGCAACATCAACTTCACATCCACAGGCAATCCTGCGGTAGCCTGCAACATATATTCGATACCATCCGTGCCCATTACATTAGCAATCTCATGAGGGTCTGCAATCACTGTGGTGGTACCATGAGGTACCACTGCCTTCACAAACTCTGCAGGAGCCACCAAACTGGATTCCAAATGAATATGGGCATCAATAAAGCCGGGACAAACGATCTTCCCGGTCATATCCAAAACCGCCTCACCGTCGTACTCGCCGATGCCCACTACACGTCCCTGTGCAATGGCAATATCCCCCTGTAAAAGTTCTTCTGTGTAAACATTTACATAGGAAGCATTCTTCAGTACCAAATCTGCTTTTACTTCGCCGGTTGCGGCCTTAATCATTGCAATTTTTTCATTCATTTCCATAAATCTAATAACCTAAAACTTACGACCTGCGTACCCTCACGCAGGCAAAATACTCAAAAAACAAAATTCCACACAAAGATAGACAAATTATAGCATATTTCTTCTCTTCTGCATAGACATTTTTTTATACTTCATTCATTGTTCCCATAACTTTTTTAAACTGAAACGTGAACAACACTGCGGTGAACGACACAGCAATAACATCTGCCACCGGCTCTGCCAAATATACCGCTTTCACCTGGTCTTCCACAAGCCGTGGCATGACATATATCAAGGGAAGAAGTAACACAAATTTTCTCACCACCGCAACAATGATAGAGTTCTTCGCTTCGCCCAGTGATGTGAAGGCCATTTGACAGGCGATTTGTATTCCAAAAATACCCAATCCTCCCATATAAATGCGTAGCATCGGCGCCGAAAAAGCAACCAAGTCAGCATCAGGAGTAAAGATGCTGACAAACGCCTCCGGGGCTAACATAATAGCCAACCAAAGCAGTAGCGAATATGTCAAACAAGTCCGCAGAAGTAAATGGAAGGCATTTTTCACACGTTCTCTATTCCCAGCACCGAAATTATAACTCAAAATGGGCTGTGCTCCCTGCGCAACACCCTGCATCGGAAGCATCGCAAACTGCATCACGCTGGTTAAAATAGTCATAGCGCCCACTGCAATATCTCCACCGTAGTGAAGTAAAGATGAATTGAAACATATTGAAATTACGCTCTCACTGGCTTGCATAATAAAGGCTGCAAGTCCTAAGGTGATACAGGGTAAAATCACCTTTGTCCGAAGGCGTAGATTTTGTTTTTTGATGTGAAGCAATGTCTTTCTTCCATAAAGAAACGACATTACCCAAATGCAAGAGATGGCTTGTGATAAAATCGTTGCAAGCGCAGCGCCTTTCACTCCCATGCCAAAGCCAAATATAAATATTGGATCCAACGCAATATTGCACGCCGCGCCAATGAGAACCGATACCATAGAGATTTTAGTAAATCCCTGCGCCGTAATGAAGGTATTCATCCCCAAAGTTAACTGTACGAACAGTGTTCCAAGCGCGTATATGTTCATGTAGTCTGCGGCATACACAATCGTATTTTCACTGGCACCAAATGCCAACAACAACTCTTCGTTCCACAGAAGTAAAACTGCAGTAATCACAATTGAAACCACCAACTGCAACGCAAAACAATTACCCAGAATCTTTTCCGCTGATTCGTGGTCCTGTTTGCCCATATAGATAGACGCTCTAGGTGCTCCACCGGAACTGACCAATGCGGCAAAGGCGGACACTAACATGATAAGTGGCATACAGACACCCACGCCGGTCAATGCCAAACTACCCTCCACAGGAATATGTCCGATATATATCCGGTCTACCACATTGTATAGCATATTAATAAGCTGAGCAATTACCGTTGGAACGGACAGTTTGAACAATAATCGTCCAATAGATTCCGTCCCCAAAAAATCTTTATTATCGTGCATATACCATTTCTCCTTACAAAAACCCCGATGCTATAAAAGCACCGGGGTACCCGATTCGCTTGCAATCAATTATTTCTGCTTATATCCATCCAGGAATTCGCCCATTCTTCTCATAGCGTCAGCAAGCTCGTCTGCCTTAGGAAGCATTACGATACGGAAGTGGTCAGGATCCGGCCAGTCAAATCCGCTACCGGGAACCATTAGGATGTTGGTTGCATGAAGCAGGTCTCTTGCGAATACCTTGTCGCTTGTGATGTTGAATTTCTTTACGTCCAACTTAGGGAACATATAGAATGCACCGTCGTTCTTAACATAAGTAAGACCGTCGATTTTATCCAACTCTCTACAAACTGCTTCTCTCTGCTCGTAGATACGTCCGCCGGGAGAAATCATGCTTCTGGGAGTCTCGTCGTCAGCCATTGCTGCAGGGATAACAATCTGTGCCAAAGCATTTGCACACAGACGAAGGGAAGTCATCTGGATGATACCCTTTCTGTATTCTTCGGTATACTCCTTAGGTCCGCTGATAAGCATCCAACCGCATCTGTAACCGCACACGCAGTGGGACTTGGAAATACCGTTCAATGTAACAATCGGAAGATCCGGTGCAAGGGATGCCGTAGACACATGGGTCTTGCCATCCATTACCAGTCTGTCATAAATTTCATCGGAGAAAATAAGAATTTTATTCTCTCTTGCAATCTTGATAATCTCCTCCAAAAGGTCAGGGGTATAAAGCACACCTGTAGGGTTATTGGGGTTGATGATAACGATTGCTTTTGTCTTGGAAGTCACCTTGGAACGGATATCTGCTACATCCGGGAACCAATGCGCCTTCTCATCACAGGTATAGAACACGGGATTCGCACCAGTAAGACGTACAGTGTTGCCCCAGAGAGAATAGCTGGGGGAAGGTACCAACACCTCATCACCGGGGTTAAGCAACGGCATCAATGCAAAAGATGCAACCTCGCTGACACCGTTACCGATGAATACATCATCGGGAGTGATGCCCTGAATGCCCTTGGTCTTCTCATATTCACAAATCGCTTCTTTGGCATTCTTCATACCCTTGAAATCACAGTAGCCCACTGCCAAATCCTCGTGACCTTCAATCGCCTTGCGCAGGCTCTCGGGAAGTTCAAAACCGAAGGTAGCAGGGTTACCTGTGTTCAATCTCAGCACGTCGATGCCTCTTTCACGCATCTCCATGGCTTCCACGAAAAGTGGTCCTCTAATGTCAGAATGCACTGTTTCCATTCTTTCTGATCTCTTGATAAACATAACGTCCTCCTTATATGTACCTCAAATGATTGTGTGCCACAAACTCCTTTGAGCTTATGTGTCGCATAATCATTTGAGGTTATATATAAATTCTTTGTCATATATTGTAAGACATTTTCACGGAAATAACAATGATTTTTTCTATCGTAATGTGAATTTTAAATTCCAGTTTTGCAACCATAAAATCTTCAAATCCATTTTCAACCATTGTTTACCTACTATATGACATTTTCCATAACCTAATAGGTAATTCCAGCTACCGCTACACGCCTCATTTTTACCTACTAGATAGCATTTCCCTCTCTTTCTGTGGGTAATTAGGGCGCCACATTATTGTTTTTTACCTACTAAGCAGCATTTCCCACCCTTCAGTAGGTAATCCACCCACAACAGCATCAAAACTAGAGAAAACGAAGCAAAGCTGGAGACTTATTGCAACAAAAAAGACGCCCTCCTTAGAGAGCGTCTCGTTCATTCAAATATTCCTAACTCAAACCGTTCGAATTAACCCGCCGACCCGAACTCACAAGTTCAATTACTTCGCTTCTTCAGTCTTCTTGGAAATCAAGGTGAAGCTAATGATTGCGGACACGATGTAGAGTGCCAAGGTCACATACAATACAGTCTGATATCCGGTAGGATTTACTGTGATCATTTCCACGGTGCCGTCTGCCAGTTCATGGGGAATTTCTACCTCTGCACCGAATTTATTTACAATCCAGTTTGCCATCTGGTTACCGGTCAAACCTGCGAATGCCCATGCGGACAAGGTGATGCCGTGAAGTGCACTGATGCTTCCCATACCGTACTGGTCAGAAAGCAGGGTGGGTACATTGGAGAAACCTCCGCCGTAGCCTGCATTTACGAAGAAAATCAATACCAATACCAAGATGGTCAACAGGATGTTGCCGTTACCATTCTGGACACCACCGGTCACTACTACCAGTGCGGTAAATGCGATGGACAAGATGAAAATCAATTTGTAAATGGTATTTCTATCCTTCATGGTATCAGCCCAAGCAGAGAAACCAAGACGTCCACCAGCATTGAAGATAGCGGATACAGTGGAAATGATACCAACCACGCCAGCCAAACCGATACATTTTACAATCATTTTTTCCTGTGAAATCAATGCCAAACCACAAGTAATATTCAAATAGAACATCAACCAGATACCGATGTAGTTGGTGATAGGCTTAGTCTTAATCACGGACAGAATGCCCTGACCCTTTTCCTTGGTTTGAGGCTCGTGCCAGTCTGCGGGCTTTGCCAAAAGCAAGTGGCCTACGAACATCATAACAAAGTATACTGCACCTAAAATGTAGAACATTTTATAGATACCGCCTTCGCCCAAGTTAGCAAGCATGGACTGCATAATAGGGCTTGCGATTGCCTTTGCCGCGCCGAAACCTGCAACTGCCAGGCCGGTAGCCAGACCTTTACGGTCGCTGAACCAAAGCATCAATGTCTTTACAGGGGACAAGTAACCGGTACCCAAACCGATACCCATGATAAAGCCGTAGCATACATAGATACCAACCAACGCCACAACACTGCCTACGCCATTGGCAGCATACTGCTGTCCGCCATAATAGATGAAGAATCCGGTGCCCACCATACCTAATGCAAAGCAAACTGCCGCAATCAGGGAGGACTTATGTATATTCTTCTCTACTACATTTCCCAAAAACGCCGCTGACATTCCCAAGAAGAAAATAGCCAAGCTGAATGCCCATTCGGTAGCACCCTTGGAAAATCCGATGTAATCGGCAATTTCCTGGCTGAAAATGGACCAACAATAAACAGTACCGATACTACAGTGAAGCAACAATGCAGGAATCGCTGCACGCACCCACTTGTTCTGACAGTTTTTCATAACTACACCTCGTATTTTTTATCTTTTATTCGCAACTAAGGTTGCGTAAAGAACACGCAACCTTACATATATTACTCCTATTTATTCCATTTTTCAAGTATTTGATTGTATGCTTTTCGATACAATTGCTCTGGTGGCATTCAGCACGGCCAGTACCATCACTCCCACATCTGCAAAAATGGCGAACCACATATTTGCCACCCCGAAGGCACCCAGTCCCAAGCAGGCGAATTTCACCACCAAAGAAAAGATAATATTCTGGTATACAATACCCATAATCCGTTTCGCAATAGCGATGGCAGATGTTACCTTGCGGGGATCATCATCCATCAGCACCACATCGGCAGCTTCAATAGCAGCATCACTGCCCAATGCTCCCATGGCAATCCCCACATCTGCTCTGGAAAGTACAGGTGCATCATTGATACCATCACCTACATAGACCAGGCTGCCAGTATTTCTTACACCGGTCCCCTCCTTGCCGGGCCGGTCTTTGTCGGTTTTCCCCGCCATCCTGCCGAGCAGGCGTTCTACTTCCGTTACCTTATCTGCCGGCAATAACTCGCTGCGGACCTCATCTATATGAAGTGCCGCTGCCACCTGCTTAGCCACCTGCTCCGTATCCCCCGTCAACATGATGGTTCTTTTAATCCCATTCTTTTTTAGTGCAACCACCGCCTGTGCAGCACCGGGTTTTTCCTCATCTGATATCACCAGATACCCTGCGTATATGCCATCCACTGCCACATACACCGTTGTGCCTGCTACACCGGTATCGCTGTCAGGAATGGATATGCCTAACTTCTCCATCCAGCGGGCATTTCCCGCCACTATCTGTACGTTCTCACGCACTTTGGCTGTAACACCGTGACCGCTAATTTCCTGAATATCCGAGACATCGGAAGGTAAAATAGGCTTGCCATAAGCCTGCAGTAAACTTTTACTGATGGGATGTGAGGAAGCACTTTCCGCAATCGCCGCATACTCCAGCAATTGCTCCTCGTTGCCGCAAGCCGCATGAATCTCTTTGACACGGAAGGTGCCTTGGGTCAGTGTACCTGTCTTATCAAACACCACCACGGAGGCTTTGGATAAGGTCTCTATAAAATGAGACCCCTTGATTAGGATCCCCTCCCGACTTGCTCCGCCGATGCCGGCAAAAAAGGTCAGGGGAATACTAATCACCAATGCGCATGGACAGCTGATTACCAAAAATGTCAACGCTCTGTATAGCCAATCTCCCCACATACCTGTATTCCCCATAAACATGCGCACCACCGGTGGCAATACCGCCAGTGCAAGTGCGGACAGCGTAACCGCAGGGGTATATACACGGGCAAATTTGGAGATAAATTGCTCAGATTTTGATTTTCTGGAGCTGGCCTCCTCCACCAATTCCAGAATCTTGGACACGGTGGATTGTCCGAATGCCTTGGTGGTTTGTATCTGCAAAACACCTGTCATATTGATACATCCGCTGACGACATCATCACCTGTTGCCACATCCCTAGGTATGCTCTCTCCCGTCAAGGCACTGGTATTCAAAGAAGAGTTCCCTTCCGTCACCGTACCATCAAGGGGAATTTTTTCACCAGGATAAACGAAAATCACACTACCCACGGATACCTCTGCAGGGTCCACGCGGACAATTTCACCCGCCTGCTCCACGTTAGCATAATCCGGTCGGATGTCCATCAGCGCCGCAATATTTTTTCGGCTTTTCCCCACCGCTACACTTTGGAACAATTCTCCTACCTGATAGAACAGCATCACCGCCACGGCCTCATTCAAGTCCAAAGGACGGCTCGTGTCCAAGATTCCGGTCACCCGTATATTCTCGTAGAAGGCTAAGCCAATGGCACCTATTGTGGCAAGGGTCATCAGGAAGTTTTCATCAAACACACGACCGTTGCGCATACCTAAGAAGGCTTTGCGCAGAATGTCCCAGCCCACGATAAAGTATGCCACCAAATAAAGTACCAGACATAAAATGGACGAAAAAACCGCCATCCCGTGAGGTACAGACGCCCCAAAAGTCAGCAACAGCCATTTCGTTACAAGCGGCGCAATATTCAACAACAGAAAAACACTTCCCGCCACAAGGATTCTTTTGCATAATTTCTTCTGCTTCTTATTCATCCGTCAAACTCCGATTACAGCTCTATCTCACAATCCGGCTCTACTTTTTTACACGCCTTCAATACATTCTTCATCACCTGAGCGTCATCTGCGCCATCTGCAAACTCCACGGTCATCTTCTGAGTCATGAAATTCACACCTGCTGCCACGACACCCTCCACCTTCTTTGTGGTCTCTTCCATCAGGTTCGCACAGTTTGCACAGTCTACTTCAATATTGTAAGTCTTTTTCATCGCAACGTCCTCTCTACATCTTAAAACTTGTTGATTACTACCCCTATAGTATAATTTATACCACTAAAAGTCAACGAGTTGCCACAATATTAAAAATGTATTGCAGATTATAAAAGTAGATATTACTCCGCAATAATTTGTTAATTCTCAGCAACAAACCCACTTGTATTTGAAAAATTCCTAAAGTATATTTACCTTAAATACAACCTTACACAAAGGAGGATTTCCCCATGGCAACTCAAGCAAAAACAGCCATCCTCATCGGCGCCGGCCCCAGAGGACGTTTGGCATACCTGAACCACTTTATGAATGAAGGGGTCAAAATTGTAGCCGTAGCAGATCTGATTCCCGAAAATGTCAGGATGGTCAAGGACCAGTGCGGTATTGCCGACGATATGTGTTTTTTAGATTATCACGATATGCTGAAATCAGGAAAACTGGCAGACGCAGCCATCATCTGCACCAACGACAGGGACCACATGGAACCTTTCAGAATCTGTGCCGAACAGGGCTATCACATCCTGCTGGAAAAACCGGTTTCCCCGTTTCCTGAAGAAGTAGCAGAAATTGACCAAATTGCCAAAAACTACGATAAAACCATTATGATTTGCCATGTGCTACGCTATGCACCTTTCTTCCAAAAGTTGAAGGAAATCATCGACAGCGGTATCATGGGCAAAGTCATGAGTATCAACTACAGCGAAAACATGGCGTGGTGGTTTGGTACATCCAGTTTTGTCCGTGGCAACTGGCGTAATAGCAATACTACCTCTCCTATTATTTTGGCTAAATGTTGTCACGACATGGATATGCTGGTGTATTTGACAGGAAAGAAATGCAAGAAAGTGTCCTCTTTCGGCGACTTGTCTTACTTTAAAGCCGAATGCGCACCGGAAGGCGCCGGAACACGCTGTACCATCGATTGTAAAATCGAAAAAGAGTGCCCTTACAGTGCCAGAAGAATCTATGTGGAAGATGTGCCCGAAGTCATCCGCTTTTCCAGACAAAAGGACTACACCGAAACCAAGGAGCAGAAACTGGCAGATTTAGCAACCATCGACGTAGGACGCTGCGTGTTTGCCTGCGACAACAATGTCTGTGATCATCAGATACTGGCAATGGAATTTGAGGACAACATCCTGGCAACCTTCCATCTAAACGCCTTCAATTACAATCAGGCCCGTACTATTAAAATCTGCGGTACTATGGGTGAGTTGGGCGGAAATGCAGAAACCGGCGAAATCAGTTTGCAATTATTCAGCGAAAAAGAACCTCGCAAATTTGTAGAAAAAGGCAAGGAGGGACAGTCCCACGGCGGTGGTGATTTAGGCATCGTAAAATCCTTTATCGCCTCTATGCAAGGTGACGGCTCCAGCAATTTGACCAGTGCCCGTGAGACACTGCACTCCCATATGATTTGCTTCGCCGCAGAAGAATCCAGAAAACGCGGTGGAGAAATGGTTCAACTAGAGGAATTTACAGCACAGTTTACAAAATAAGCTGTCGCACAAAAGTATATATTGTAGCAAATTTGCCCAATACCTATTAAAACCAAAAATGCCACCCGTCATCATTTCATGACAGGTGGCATTAATTATTTCACTCTGTTCTTACTGACCCATTTTACCCTTGACCATCTTAGCCAAAGCCCACATAGCAAGTACGTTGGGGATTACCATCAACTGGTTAAACATGTCGGTCAACTCCCATACCAGATCGTTGGACAGACAAGAACCTAAGAAGATGAATACTACAGCGATGATGGAGTAAACCAACACACCCTTCTTGCCAAACAGATACTCTACATTGATCTTACCAAACAGGTTCCAGCTGATGATGGTCGAGAATGCAAAGAACAACAGACAGATTGCCACAAATGCACTACCAAATCCTGTACCGAATACGGAACCTGCTGCCATCTGCATTGCAGTTGCTTTCGTAACCACTGCAGTTGCACCGGAGGTTGCTGCAATATAAGCATCTCCCTGCAAGCCTGCCAACGCGCCGTTTCCAGTGTACAGACAGGTGATAACTACCAAAGCGGTCATGGTCAATACTACGAAGGTATCAACAAACACACCGATCATAGCGGAAACACCCTGCTTGTGAGGATCCTCTACCATAGCCTGTGCATGCGCGTGAGGGGTAGAACCCATACCTGCTTCATTGGAGAACAAACCTCTCTTCGCACCCTGGCTGATGGCGGTCTTCAAAGCATAACCAAGTCCACCACCGATGAGCGCATCAGGTGTAAATGCATATTTGAAAATCAAACCAACGGTTTCAGGAACATACTGTGCTCTGCAAACGAGAATCACCACACCACCTACCAGGAACAAACCTGCCATAATAGGAACCAGCTTCTCAGTAACAGATGCAATTCTCTGTACGCCACCGATGAAGATTGCTACAGATACAGCTGCTACGATAACACCAACAACCCATGCAGGAATACCAAATGCATTGTTGCAGGATTCTCCGATGGAGTTGGACTGTACCATGGCGCCCATAAAGCCCAGCGCAAGAATGGATGCCACTGCAAAGAATACAGCCAGGAACTTACCAAAGGCTCCCTTGAATGCGGTACGGATATAGTACACGGGGCCACCCAATACAGTACCATCTTCTTTTACCACACGGGTCTTCTGTGCCAAAATTGCTTCGGCGTAGATGGTAGCCATACCGAAGAAAGCGATGATCCACATCCAGAAGATTGCTCCGGGACCACCTACCAAGATTGCACCGGATGCACCTACAATGTTACCGGTACCAACCTGTGCTGCAATAGCAGTTGCCAGCGCTTGGAAGGATGTCATACCTGCAGCCTGTTTGCCGCCCTTCAAGTTCATGTTGCCAAATACCTGCTTCATACCTTCGCCAAAACAGCGAACCTGTACGAACTTTGTTTTGATGGTAAAGAACAAACCTGTACCAATCAACAATACGATTAATATGTAATCGGACAAATACTTATTAATCGTAACTACCACGGGCATTAAAGCCGCTTCCAATGATGCAAAAAATTCCATGTCTTCTTCTCCTTTTCTCTTATGGAATAAATTAAAATAAGCCACCGGAAACCCGATGGCTCTGAAGAATCAACAGTATCATACCTTACTTATGTAAAGGTCTCTTCTGTCCTTTTGCCTGAGAGATTCGGCTCTCGCCTTGCACCTTCGGCACCCGCGTATAGCGGACTTCTCCAGAATTCCTCCGCCCTCAGTCTCTTTCGATTCTGAAGACTTCATCGGTTTACCTTACTGGATTATTGCACATTGATATAAATATGTCAATGCCTTTTTAGATATTTTTAAATGTTCTTCTCATATATAGGATGGTAATAGCTATTGCCACTACACCCAGCATATTTGTCACTTGTTGCGCATAGGTAAAGATGCTGTCCCCCGTAGCAATGTAAATCTGCAGCCAATCTACAAATTTACCCATCACTAAAGTAACTAAGAATCCAAATAATCCGGAAATTACAGATATCAACGCCAACTGAGTAATACGCCTCTCTTCCTTCAGGCATTTCAATTTAATACCCAGCATACCTGTGCCGATAAAACCCCATGCCGCCGCATTTCCTATGGCACTGATTATGTGCATGGGTATCGCATTGGCAGGCGTGGAGAGACTGGTGAATAAATAATTGATTCCCAAGCCCACGAAAGCCCAAGTGGTCACCTGCGTCATGCCTATCCTGTCCGCCAACTTACCCACCTTGGGCAAAAAGTATACTCGGACCATGCAAAACGCAAAGGTACAAAAGGATAAAAATGTATAAGACAATCCCATGTCATTTACCTTAAAACTGCCATTGAAGGGATTCGCAATAAAAAGAGCTACTGTATATAACAGGTTAAACCAAAGTAATTGACGGAAGTTCTTGTCCGCAAAGGCAATGCGTAATTCCTGTACAAACTTCACCGAAGGCTCGGAATGGTTCTCCACATCCTTCTTCGCCAGCCTGCCCATCATCTCCTTACCTTCAGCATTCAGATGCTCTAATTTAGGTTCCTTCATCATTAGCATGAACACCACGTTGACAGTAACCAACACAGCCACGATGGAGCCCACCACAGTGAACATCAGCATCGGTCTGTCTGACAGAGCATCCAGCAAGATTCCAACAATCAGCGTGGTCGTCACATTGGTAAAAGTTCCCACTGCTTCTTTGATGGAAAAATATCTGCCTCGAAATCGTTCCGGCACCAGTCTGGCTACCCAGTCTGTCAAGGCAGGGGAAATCAATGTCTCAGACACCTTTGCCCACAGATAACATCCTGCCATCAGCAGTCTGCCTGTTCTCCCTGCGCCCAAGAACAGAGGAATGAAAAACATAAAGGCCAACCAAAATCTTTGAAAATCACCGGTGCAGACGAATAATTTATTCTTCACAATGCGCCGGGACAGTTTCATGGAAACCAATTGCATCACACCTGCCAGGCTGGCAATGGCATTGACTACGCCCATATCTCCATCCGAAAATCCCAGATAAGTCATCAACGCCACCAGATAAGCCCCCTGGGTCAAATCCCCCACCGGGGCAACCGCAGCACTCGCTACCGAATAGCAGATACGGCTCTTTTTATAATCCTGATTCGTTTCCGGATAGGACATAAAAAAGAGTCTCCTTAGCTTTCCACCCAACAAACTGTACATCACTGTAAAATTGTTCACAATTCATCCTCCGCAAGACCTTGTATTTTTCTTCGATGAAGGTCATTTGCGCATATAAAAATGATGTAAATTTCGTCTCTTTACCCCGAATGTAGCACAAAGGTTTTTAAAATGCAATCCTCAATCTTGCAATTTATTTTATTTTCTTTTATAGTGGAAATAATTGGTCCGGAAAGAGGAAAATTATGAAATACTTAAAGACAGCTTTTCCCAAAACCCTGCCCGTCTTGGCAGGCTATATGGTACTTGGTATGGGCTTCGGCATTCTGTTGCGTGTCAACGGCTACGGTATCCTCTGGGCTCTGGCCATGAGTATCTTTATTTATGCCGGCTCCATGCAGTTCGTAGGCATCTCTCTGATAACTGGTGGTGCTTCCTTAGTGTCCATAGCCGTCACCACCCTGATGGTAAACGCAAGACATTTGTTTTACGGCATTTCCATGGTGGACCGTTATCGCGGTGCCGGACATAAAAAGCCATATTTGATGCATGCCCTTACCGACGAGACCTACTCTTTGGTGTGCACCGGGGATGTACCTGAGGGATTACAGCCCCACCGATACTATTTGACCATCTCTGCCCTGAATCACACCTACTGGGTGATGGGCAGCGTGCTGGGCTCCCTCGTTGGCGGTCTGCTGACCTTCAACACGGCAGGTATCGACTTCGCCATGACTGCATTGTTCGTCACTGTCTTCGTAGAACAATGGCTAACGACAAAAGAGCACCGTCCCGCTCTGATTGGTGTGGAAGCGTCGGTGCTGTGTCTCTTGTTCTTTGGAGCGGATCATTTCCTGATTCCGGCTATGATATTGATTACTGCAGCTCTGACCATGAAACGCAAAGTATTGGAACAAAGAGATTCTTTCGAACAAGCTGCCGCTTCACAACAACAGGATACTTTGACACTTGATACGAAAGATATCTCAATGTTTGATAATAAGGAGGATTGCGTATGACAACCATTATTTCCAACCAGTCCTTCTGGGCCATCGTGATCATGTCTGCTATGACACTCCTTTTGAGAGTTCTCCCCTTCCTGGTATTTGGTCACAGGAAAACTCCTGCCTATATCAGCTTCCTGGGAAAATACCTTCCCTATGCCATTATGGGCATGCTGGTGGTGTACTGCCTCAAAGGCATTACCTTCACTGCCGCTCCCTTCGGCTTGCCGGAGCTCATCGCAGTGGCTTTGGTGGTAGTATTGCATGTATGGAAACGCAACACCCTATTCAGTATCATCTGCGGCACGGTATGCTATATGATTCTACTGCAGACCATGACACACTAAGGCTGGTTTCTGTTTAAAATGCAGCTCATATCCCATCCACCTCATTCTAAACCGTACAAAACATCAGAGATTTGCGGTTCTGCTTAGACTATCTACCTGTTTAGCCGTAATACTTTATAGGAATTACAGTTCATACCGCACATAGCAAAAATCCAACCGCATAATACCTCTTTTCTGTACCGCTGAAACCTGCATTCAACGGAACTCGACTGTAAAACACATCGCAAGTATACCGCTCAAACTCACATTTAATGAATTTTTACCGCAAAGGACGCAAATATAATACGGCTTGACTAATGAAATCATAAAGTCAAGCCGTAATTATGAAAAGAATATTTGTTCATACCAAACAATCTATGAATTTTGAATCTATTTCTCTGAAAAACCGTTCATCCGAGTCGCAAACTGCGTGAAAAAATCTTCTCCCACTTCATAGGGCACCATATAAAAGGTCTGCAACACCAGCATGTTCAGCCGTTTTCCTGCTTCCATGTCCTCTAAACTACCCACCTTTTCTTCGACATCGTTCAGAAAATAATGCCATGTGCATAAAAAGTTGTGATACGAGCGCAGATTGGGCGTGTCAATCCACTTACTTACCTTTACTTTAGAGCGATTGGTTTCTGCACATTCTCCGGTCTGAAGGAAGTATTTGAAATCCCCATTTTCATAGTAGCGCCCCAGTGGAAACAATCGACAGATACCGGGACGGCTTTTGTGGATACTACATCTGCCGGTTGCATCCAAGAAAGCACACTGAGGTGTCCTCATCTTCCCCACAGTCCCTTGACCGTCACGCATCTGCACATTTTCCACCATCCTCAGATTCGGCAAAATCACACCATCCACCACGGTCAGTTCAACCTTTTCCGTGGCAAGCAGTTCCTGAAAACTCATACCTTCTCCCACCTGCAACCGATAGATGTCATAGGGATCCAGTACAATGGACTCTCCCATGTCGTGACAGCATTTGGAGCAGCCCTTACACCCATGGCAATCCGCCTTGACCATGTCGTTCTCGCCGTACAGGCGGCCATCTGAAATTTCTTCTAAACTCACATTCCTTTTCACCTTAAGACTCCTTGCGTTCCTTAATATAAGTTTTCAAACACTCCATCATCTCCAGTATAACAATTACCCACACGGGGCGCAACCCTTACCACATTTAGGCCCAATTTATCGTGCCAATTCCCTTGTAAACTTCAAAATCCAGTCAATGTCTTCTATTCCGAAACAACACACGGTAAATGCACCAGGTCCAGCGAACTTATGGTCTTCATCTGCTGTACAGCCAACTCGTGTAATAATTTCATACGCTCTGCCTGGGATTTTCCTTGTTGGATTAAAATCGCATTATAACTTTCCATGTTGGACAATACCAATAACTGATGAATTGTGGCTTGGTCGCGAATATTACCGGTTTCATTTGAATTTTCATCGCGCCATTGTTTTGCTGTTTTGCCAAACAGTACCACATTTAACAAATCCGCTTCACTGGCATATGTATAAGAAATCTGTGATTCCGTCAACTCCGGCGGAATTAAATTCGTTTTGATTGCGTCCGTATGGATTCGATAATTCAATTTAGAAAGTTCTCGGTTTAAGTTCCAATTCAATGACAAGCGACTGTTTTCTTCTGCTTTTAGTCTTTTGTAATCCTTGATAATGTACAACTTAAATTCCGGTGAAATCCATGATGCAAATTCAAAAGCTATGTCCGAATGAGCATAGGTTCCGCCATAACGGCCCGCCTTACAACAATACCAATAGCACCCGTAGATTCAATCCATTTTTTAGGTGACATTGTAAATGCGTTAGCGCCTGCATGGGTTTTAAACCCCTCGAATTCGAGGGGTTTAAAATTACAGTTATGTAGAGTCTCCCATAATCCAAGGAACTCAATAACATCTCGATTCCTCATCCAATTTTGTATCACTGCTGTTGGATTGTCGCTTTTATATCGCGCGATGTCTGTTAGTGATATATATTCATTTTGAAAATCTTCTGTATAAATCCCAATATCAATTCCATTTGCGTGAATTAATTCCTTAACAATTTTCGACATATACATTTCTCCTTCCTAACTAAATAAATCATGTCACATTTGCCGCACCAAACCAAACATATGTTCTGTTCCGATTATAGCATTTATTCTCTATCAGTACAATATATTTTTCCTGTGATTTATCAGCACCTTGTGGAATTACAATTCATACTGCCTTTTCACCGCTTTTACCCATTGTCATGTTACCGAAAATTTGATAAAATATTTTTGATGCAAAGAACCCTGTCGACCACGGCAATTTGCAATACAAAAAACATCATCTCCGCGTGATGCACACGCAGAAAGAGGCAATTATGCATCGCAATATTATCGTAGGACAATCCGGCGGTCCCACCGCCGTTATTAATTCCAGTTTGGCTGGTGTATTTCAGGCCGCAAAGGATTTGGGCGCGGACAAGATTTACGGTATGCGCCACGGCATCCAGGGACTCTTGGAAGGCGACTATGTACTATTAACAGACTATATCAAATCCCCTATGGATGTGGATTTGTTGAAAAGAACCCCTTCTTCCTATTTGGGCTCCTGCCGATATAAGCTGCCTCCCATTGAAATGGGCAAGGAGGTTTATGAGCAGATTTTTGCCCGCTTGGAGGATCTGGAAATCGATGCATTTTTCTATATCGGTGGCAATGATTCTATGGACACCATCAAAATGCTGTCCGATTATGCCGCACAGATTGACAGCCCGATCCGCTTCATCGGTGTTCCCAAGACCATCGACAACGACTTGGCTGCTACAGACCACACTCCCGGCTACGGCAGTGCCGCAAAATTCATCGCCACTGTCACCAAGGAACTGATTCTTGACAGTCTGGTGTATGATATGAAAGCTGTGACCATCATCGAAATCATGGGACGAAACGCAGGCTGGCTGACCGCTGCTGCCGCATTGGCGAAGGGTGCTGACTGCCCCGGTGTTGATTTAATCTACTTACCGGAAAGCACCTTCGATCCTGAAAGCTTTACCGAAAGGGTACGTGCGCTTGTGGCAAAGAAAAAGAGCCTTGTTATCGCCGTTTCCGAAGGTATCAAATTAGCAGATGGCAGATATGTGTTTGAACTTGCCTCCGAGGCATCTTCTGTGGATGCCTTCGGTCACAAGCAGATGCAGGGTGTGGGCAAAGTGCTGGCAGATATGCTGGCAGCAAGACTTGGCATCAAGACCCGTGCCGTTGAGTTAAATACTATGCAACGTTGTGCTTCCCATTTGGCTTCCAATGTAGATGTCACCGAAGCGTTTCAGGTGGGTGCTGCTGCTGTAAAATATGCCTTTGAAGGCAAAACCGGTCAGGTGGTTACCCTGGACCGTGTTTCCAATACACCCTATCAATGTATTACAGGTTGCCAGGATGTACACATGATTGCCAATGTGGAAAAAACTGTTCCCGCAGAATGGATTATCGACGACGGCACCAATGTTTCCGATGAGCTAATTGCTTACATCCGTCCTTTGATTCAGTCCGAAGTACCGCCCATGATGGTGGAGGGACTGCCCATGCACTTAAATAATCTGTATTTCTAAATACAGAAAATATAAAAATAGAGAATGACATTCGTCAAAAAGGGAGAGCATCTTGCGATGTCCTCCCTTTTGTCTGTTCTATCACATTTCATTTGTTCCATGATTCCATTGCCTGCCGATGACAGGCAACCTGTTTCCCATGACCCAAATTACTTACGACTCTGAATAAACTCCCGATACCAATAATAGGAATCCTTAGGAGTTCTCTTTTGTGTCTGGTAATCTACATGAATCAGGCCGAAGCGGGGACGATATCCATATCCCCATTCGAAATTGTCCATCAGGGACCAGTACATATATCCCACTACATCCACACCATCATCAGTTGCTCTTTCCAATTCCTTCAAATACTGCTCCATAAAGCAGATTCTGCTCTGGTCGTGTACTTTCCCGTCACCGGAAATCATATCAGGGCAAGCCATACCATTCTCACTGATAATGATGGGCAAACCATAGCGTTCATATAAGAAACGAGGTCCCCAGTACAGCGCCGCGGGTGTAACAGGCCATTGCATAGTAGTCATAGGGATACCTACAGGGTTAGGTATATACTCCCTACCCTTCTCACCTGCCTTCACAATGTATCCGTTGTAAATATTCTGACAGTAAAAATCTATGGGCTGAGAAATAATCTTCAAGTCTTCCTCATAATTTGCAGGCAGGAACTTTTCAAGTCTAGCGAACATCTCCGTGTGCTTAGGGTAGGTACCCAGAATCACCGGGTCGCTCCACCATGATACATTCCATGTCCAACCATCCTTGGGCACATCAAAGTACTCTTCTCTGGCTGCGTCTATATCCGCCTTAGATGCGCCGGCAGGAATCGCAGGAGTGCCTGTAGGCGCATATCCGATCTTGCCATCGGGAACCAATTTGCGGAAAGACTGCACTGCCAATCCATGTGCCAACAACACATGGTGCGCTTTGAGCACCAATTCGCCATCCGAAAACTTGATGCCGGGTGCCTGCACTTTATCCGCGCCATATCCTGTGCCGATAAAGCATTGAGGCTCATTGAAGGTGATAAAATGTTTCACTCTGTCACCAAAGGCCTTGAACACTACCTCCGCATATTCTTGGAACCACTTGGGGCTGTCCGGATTACTCCAGTTACCCTTCACCTCCAGCGCCTGAGGATAATCCCAATGGAACAGGGTCACATAGGGCGTAATGCCGTTTTCCAACAGGCAATCAATGAGACGATTGTAGAAATCGATTCCCTTTTGGTTCACCTCACCTGTACCTTCAGGCAGGATACGCGTCCACGCCAGAGAGAAACGATAACTGTTCACGCCCATTTCTTTCATTAATTTCACATCTTCTTCGTAACGGTGGTAGTGGTCACAAGCCACTTCTCCCGTCTCACCTTTATAGCTATATCCCTTGACGGTAAACACATCCCATACAGATAGTCCCTTGCCGTCTTCGTATGCAGCACCTTCTATCTGGTATGCGGCGGTTGCTGCACCCCAGGCAAAATCCTTTTTAAACATCTATACTCCTTCTTTAGTTTTACATAGTGTACTTCATAATTCATACACGAAAACTGTTGCCTTTATTATCATTAATAAAAAGGCCTCTGTCAAGGGGGAACCATCACAATTACAACCTTTCATACCTTCTTTTAGTTAGTGGCTACTCTTTTCGAACTTCAATACCTAATTCTTGACTTTTCACCGCAATTTTTAGGCGGTGGCAGCTCTTTGGGGCCTTCAATACCTAATTCTTGACTTTTCACCGCAATTTTTAGGCGGTGGCAACTCTTTTGGAGCTTCAGTACCTAATTCTTGGCTTTTCGCCGCAATTTTAGGCAACAGCCACATTTTTCCGTCTCAAATGTCTAAAAAAAGGCCCGGCAGAAAACCTGCCGGGTCTGAAAATTAGTTGCTCTTTACAACTGCGCGAAGCTGCTCAGTCAATGCAGGAAGAATCTTGTTCAAATCTCCTACGATACCGTAGTCAGCCACATCAAAGATGGGTGCTGTCTCATCCTTGTTGATTGCAATGATAACATCGGACTCTTCCATACCTGCCAGGTGCTGGATTGCACCGGAGATACCCACTGCAAAGTACAAGTTAGGACGAACGGTCTTACCGGTCTGACCAACCTGCATATCCTTGCACATCCAACCTGCATCAACTACTGCACGGGAGCAGCTTACCTGTCCGCCCAGTACTTCTGCCAGGTCTTCCAACAATTTGAAGTTCTCTGCGCTGCCAACACCACGACCACCGGATACCAAAATCTTTGCATCCATAATGTCCTTGCAGTCTGCAACACTCTTCACGATTTCCAAAATCTCAACATACTTGTGATCAGGTGTGAAACCGGGATTGTAGTTAATCACCTCTGCCTTAGCGCCTGCAACTCTTTCTCTTTTCTGCATAACGCCGGGACGTACCGTTGCCATCTGAGGACGGAAGTCGGGGCAAGCGATGGTTGCGATAGTGTTTCCACCGAATGCAGGACGAGTCATCAACAACTGATTGGGCTTCTGCTCTTTGCCGGGAACGGGGTTGATGGGGAAATCACCGATTTCCAATACGGTACAGTCAGCGGTCAAACCGGTGTGTACTCTTGCGGAAACGCGGGGACCCAAGTCACGTCCGATAGCGGTTGCACCTACCAGGAAAATCTCGGGCTTGAACTCGTTGATTACGCTGGACAACGCATGTGCATAGGGCTCAGTTCTGTACTCTTTCAATTCAGGATCGTCTACTACGATTACCTTGTCTGCGCCGTACTCAGCCAATTCGTCAGCCAAGCCAGCTACATCACTACCTACCAAAACAGCAGTTACTTCTGTGCCAAGAGCTTCTGCCAGGTCCTTACCTTTGCCGATGAGCTCAAAAGCGATACTGTTAATCACGTTGTCTACCTGCTGTGCGAAGACATACACGCCTTTATACTGTTCTAAATTCATTGTTCTTCCTCCATTTTTCAATTGCATTTGTCAATTAAACGATATGCTTCTCTTTCAGTTTGCCTACGATGTAATCAACTGCTTCAGCGGGATCCAAGGCAACCTTTTCGCCGGCACCCTTTCTCACCTTATCGGAAGCCTTTGCAATCTGGGTAGGAGAACCCTTGAGACCAAGGTTAGAATCCTCTACATCCTTCAAGTCATTTCTGCCCCATACGGTAATCTCAGCTGCGCATGCATCGAAGATTCCGCCGGGAGTCATATATCTGGGCTCGTTAAGCTCTGCAAGTGCAGTTACCAAGCAAGGCATTTTTGCCTTCAGTACATGATATCTGTCATCATACTGACGCTCTACGATTACGCTGTCGCCTTCAATCTTCAGATCCTGTGCGTAGGAAATTACGGGAATATCCAAATGCTCGGAAATCTGAGGACCTACCTGTGCGGTATCTCCGTCGATTGCCTGACGGCCTGTGATAATCAAATCATATTCGATGTTGCGAAGTGCACCTGCAAGTGTCTGGGAAGTAGCCCAGGTATCTGCACCACCAAGTACTCTATCAGTTACCAGAATACCCTTGTCCGCTCCCATAGCGATGGCTTCACGAAGTACATCTTCTGCCTTAGGCAGACCCATGGTGATTGCAGTAACTTCTGCGCCGTACTGATCTTTTAATCTAAGTGCTGCTTCCAAACCTGCTTTGTCATCAGGGTTCATGATGGTCATCATCGCAGCTCTGTCAAGTGTTCCGTCGGGATTAAACTTTACGCCACCCTTTGTATCAGGAACCTGCTTAATACAAACAACAATTTTCATTGTGATTTTCTCCTTGTTCAAATTAATTATTTAATAATGTTAGCACTGATAACCATTCTCTGAACTTCACTGGTACCTTCGTAGATCTCAGTGATCTTCGCATCTCTCATCATACGCTCAACATCATACTCTCTGGTGTAACCATAACCACCGTGAAGCTGTACAGCCTTTGTGGTCACTTCCATAGCAACCTCTGCTGCATAAAGCTTTGCCATAGCTGCTTCTACAGAATAGGTCTTCTGGGTAGCCTTCGCCATTGCAGCCTTGTAAACCAGCATCTTAGCAGCTTCTACCTTGGTAGCCATGTCAGCAATCTGGAACTGGGTGTTCTGGAATGCAGAAAGTGCACGGCCAAACTGCTTTCTTTCCTGAACATAAGCGATGGTGGATTCCAATGCACCCTCAGCCAAGCCAAGTGCCTGTGCAGCGATACCGATACGTCCGCCGTCCAGAGTATGCATTGCGATACCAAATCCTTTGCCTTCCTTACCAAGCAAGTTCTCCTTGGGGACACGGCAGTCGGTGAAAATCAACTCATAAGTGGAAGAACCACGGATACCCATCTTCTTCTCCTTGGTACCGAAGCTGAATCCGGGTGTGCCCTTCTCTACGATGAATGCACTGATGTTCTTTTTGCTTCTGCCCTTTGCATCTACGGTCACGCCGGTGATTGCAAAGATTACATAAATATCTGCTTCCTTACCATTGGTAATGAAAATCTTGGAACCATTGAGCACGTACTCATCGCCGTCAAGTACAGCCTTGGTCTGCTGACCCTGTGCGTCTGTACCTGCGCCGGGCTCGGTCAAACCGAATGCACCCAACTTCTCACCCTTTGCAAGGGGAACCAGATATTTCTGCTTCTGCTCTTCTGTACCGTAAGTCATGATGGGGTCACAGCACAAAGAGGTGTGTGCGGAAACGATAACGCCTGTGGTACCACATACCTTAGACAATTCCTCTACACACATAGCGTAGGTCAAAGGGTCACAACCCTGTCCGCCGTACTCCTTGGGAACGGGAATTCCAAGGAAACCAACCTTTGCCATTTTTTCCACTGTCACTCTGGGGAACTCTTCTGTTTCGTCCACTTCCTGAGCCAGAGGTTTTACTTCTTTTTCAGCGAACTCTTTGAACAAAGAACGCGCCATTTCATGTGCTTTGCTTAAAGTAAAATCCATGATTTTATATCCTCCATTGTTTGTTTTTATTTACTGTGCATCCACAGGAGTTTTTGTTCTGTCTGCGTTGTATACATAGAATCCCTTGCCGGTCTTAGCGCCCAAGTTGCCGCCACGTACCATCTTGCGGATCAAAGGACATGCACGGTACTTGCTGTCACCGGTCTCATTGTAAAGTACATCCATGATAGCCAGGCAGATGTCCAAACCGATGAAATCACCAAGCTCCAAGGGTCCCATGGGATGATTTGCACCCAACTTCATAGCTGCGTCGATACCTGCGATATCGGAAACACCTTCCATCTTGATGAAAGCTGCTTCGTTGATCATGGGGATAAGGATACGGTTTACTACGAAACCTGCTGCCTCGTTTACCTGTACAGGAGTCTTGCCGATTTCTTCAGAAATCTTCTTGATTGCTTCTACAGTCTCGTCAGGAGTATTTACGCCTGCGATTACTTCCACCAACTTCATGCGGTCTGCAGGGTTGAAGAAGTGCATACCGATCATAGGACGGGTCAAACCGTTACCAATCTCGGTGATGGAAAGACTGGAGGTGTTAGATGCAAAAATGCACTCAGGCTTTGCAATCTTGTCAAGCTCACCAAAAGTAGTCTTTTTAACTTCCATATTTTCAAATGCTGCCTCTACGATCAGATCGCAATCTGCGCAAAGGTCTTCCTTCAAACCGGGAGTGATTTTTGCAAGAATCGCATCCACTGTCTCCTGGGTCATTTTACCTTTTTCTACCAATTTAGCATAGCCCTTTGCAATCTTAGACTTGCCGCCATCAGCCCATTCCTGCTTGATGTCGCAAAGTGCTACTTCATAACCTTCTACCTGAGCAAATGCCTTCGCAATGCCCTGTCCCATAGTACCGGCACCAATAATACCAACTTTCATTTTGATTTCTCCTTCTATGTTATTTTTATTTGTTTACGAAAGGCTCTTTTACTTTCTCCTTGTTCTTGTCAAGGAAGAAAGCCATACCATACTGCTGATCCTGTGTCTCGAAGCAGTCGCCGAACAACTTCTCTTCAATAACGATTGCTGCATCCATATCTGCATCCAGGCCTTCGTTGATTGCCTTCTTGCAGTTGCGGACAGCGATAGGTGCATTCTTTGCGATGCCTGCTGCCATCTTCTCTGCTGCTGCCAAAAGCACTTCCTGAGCAGTCTTCACTACATTACCTTCCGCATCAACTTCTGCGGAATATACTTCATTTACCAAACCGATTCTGTAAGCTTCTGCCGCCTTGATGTTACGTGCGGTATAAATCATCTGCTTTGCATAGCCTGCACCAACCAAACGAGCCAGTCTCTGGGTACCACCAAATCCGGGGGTAATGCCCAAGCCAACCTCAGGCTGACCAAATACTGCATTGTCAGAACAGATTCTGATATCACAGCTCATTGCAATTTCACAACCACCGCCCAATGCAAAGCCGTTGATTGCTGCAATTACGGGAATGGGGAATGTCTCCAATTTGCGGAACACGTCATTTCCCTTCTTGCCGAATGCTTCGCCTTCTGCCTTGGTCAAAGTACTCATCTCTCCGATGTCTGCACCTGCCACGAAGGACTTTGCGCCTGCACCGGTAAGTACCAATGCACGAACGGTGTTCAAATCAACTGCATCAAGGGTAGCATCCAGTTCTTCCAATACCTGAGAATTCAATGCGTTCAATGCCTTTTCGCGGTTGATGGTAATCACTGCATATGCACCTTTTTGTTCATATAAAATGTACTCCATCTTTATATTCTCCTTCTTATAATAATATTCCTTATATACTCACAAACTCCCCAAGCCACTTTTCGTGACTTGGGGGTCTATTATCATACTATTTATTAGGATTAGTCCTCAATCTTAACGATGGTTGAGCAACCCATACCGCCACCGATACACAGAGTAGCCAAACCGGTCTTAGCGCCCTTTGCCTGCATCTCATGAAGCAGGGTAACCAGGATACGGCATCCGGAAGCACCTACGGGATGACCCAGAGCGATTGCACCACCATTGGGGTTCAACTGCTTATCTACATCGATACCAAGGTCGCGTCCTACTGCGATGGACTGTGCAGCGAATGCCTCATTTGCCTCGATGATATCGAAGTCTTCAATCTTCATACCGGTCTTCTCCATAACCTTTCTGGTGGAGTAAACAGGACCGATACCCATTACCTCGGGACGGCAACCTGCCAAAGCACCTGCTACAAAAGTAGCCATAGGCTTCACGCCAAGCTCTTTTGCCTTCTCTTCGCTCATCACAACGATTGCTGCTGCACCATCGTTGATACCGGAAGCGTTACCTGCGGTAACAAAACCATCCTTATTAATAGGACGCAACTTTGCAAGACCTTCCATGCTGGTGCCGGGACGAGGACCCTCGTCAACCTTGAATTCAACCATTTCTTTTTTCTTCTTCACCATAACGGGAACGATTTCTGCGTCGAATGCGCCGCTTGCCTGAGCTGCCTCAGCCTTCTGCTGGCTCTTTACTGCAAACTCATCCAACTCTTCACGGGTAAGACCCCATTCATTACAGATATTGTCTGCAGTCTGAATCATGTGATAGTTGTTGAATGCATCCCAAAGTGCATCATTTACCATGGTATCTACCAAGGTACCATTGTTCATTCTATAACCAAAACGGGCCTGAGGCATAGCATAAGGAGCCATGGACATATTTTCCATACCACCTGCTACCACGATGTCAGCATCACCTGCCATGATCATCTGTGCTGCCTGATTCACGCAGTTCAAACCGGAACCGCAAACTACGTTCATGGTCACTGCGGGAACTTCAATAGGAAGTCCTGCCTTAATGGATGCCTGACGGGCTACGTTCTGTCCCTGACCAGCCTGGATAACACAACCCATATATACCTGATCAACATCTTCGGGCTTCACACCTGCTCTGTTCAAAGCTTCCTTAATTACGATTGCGCCCAATTCTGCAGCGGGGGTGGTGCTAAGTGCGCCGCCCATGGTACCGATTGCAGTACGGCATGCGCCGGCCAAAACTACTTTCTTTGCCATTTGTTTTTCCTCCATATTTTTGTTTTTATTTGATTGTTATTTTTTTATCAATTCTCAACAAGCCTATTCTATCATAGGTTTTCGAAGAATGCAATGCGTTTTTATGTACAAATATATACATTTTAGTTACTAAAACGGTCATGTTACTAGATTCTTTCACCAATTCATCCTAAATCACACCAAAACTATTCATCTTTCTATGAAGTTTGCGGTTGAATTTCTAGTTTCTCGGACGCCATCCGTACAAACCATTTTGAGTTTGCGGTTGACTTCCTAAATCCATTAGCCACAACCGTACAAGCCAGCATAATCTTACGGTTAATTCTCCGAAAATCACAATATGAACCGTTACGACCGGCGCTACATATTCAAAAAGAAAGCAGAATAAAGACAATGGCGCAAAAAACAGCCCGACACATCTTTCGATGCATCGGGCTGTATCTTAAGACGCCGTCCCTCCGACGACGTTCGGAAGTCTATCTGCCCACCCATCAGGGCCGGCACACCGCTTCTATTCTTCCGGCTCGATCAATCCGTAGGTGTCACCCTTACGTTTATAAACCACATTCACCTGATCCGTCTCTGCGTTGATAAATACGAAGAAGTTGTGACCCAAAAGCTCCATCTGCACGCATGCATCTTCGGGATACATTGGCTTAATATCAAACTTTTTCGTGCGAACAATTTTCACTTCCTCATCGTCCATGTAATCGTTCTCCAGATACATCTTACTGAAATTAGAAGATGCCTGGTGCTTGTCCACAATTTTATTCTTATATTTCTTTAACTGTCTCTCAATGATTTCCTCTACCAAATCAATAGAAACATACATATCACTGCTCACTTGTTCGGACCTTATGATATTTCCCTTGACAGGAATGGTTACCTCGATTTTCTGCCTCTCTTTCTCTACGCTCAATGTTACATGGGCTTCGGTGTCGGGATTAAAATACTTGGCCAGCTTGCCAATCTTATCTTCTACAGCAGCTCTCAGGCCGGGGGTTACTTCGATATTTCTTCCTACAATTACAAACTTCATATGCATCATCCCTTTCACTTTTTATTGTATGTACATTATAGCATATGAGTTTAAATTGTGCAACAATTTATAATTATTTTATTTGATTTTTGACTATATTTTTTCGGTTTTCTTTTCGACAAATTCCAACAAAATATTTTTTTTGTTTATTTTGCACAAAAGAAGACAAGTATTTTTTGTGGATAACTATTCTCCCATTTGCCCAAAAAATCTGTGGATAATGTGGAAAACTAGGTGTATAAGTCGGTTTTACCGCATTTTTCAAGTATTTTTTTGTGGGTAATTTTGGAAAATGACCATCCTGTCAATTATACGATTTTTTTATTTTTTTTAAACTTTGTGTATTTTGTATAGTATGTGCGGATTATTTTGCTTTTTAGAAAAAAACAAATTATTAGACAACTCGACATTATTTGCAATAATTACCTGCGGACACTGCGGCATTCGCTCCGTCCGCCACTGCCGTAATGATTTGTCGCATGGGTTTCTTGCGGATATCACCTGCTACATATAAACCGGGCACATTGGTAGCACAGTCCTCTCCCGCCAACACGTAACCTCCAGCATCACAAGCCACCAGGTCACGAACCAGCTCCGTTTCAGGGTGAATACCCACCGCCACAAAAACACCGGCAACCGGAAGCAATCTGCTCTCCTCCGTGACAACATTACGGATGCGCAGTTGCTCCACTGCATCCTCACCAAGAATCTCATCCACCACATGATTGTATAGAATCTCTACATTGGGAAGGGCTGCCAATTCCTGCTGAAGCACCGCCGCACCACGCAGTTCGTCCCTTCTGTGAATGAGGTATACCTTTTCACATGCGCGCGCCAGGTAAATAGCGTCTTCCAGTGCCACATCGCCACCGCCTACCACAGCAACAGTTCTGCCACGGAAAAATGCGCCATCACAAGTAGCGCAATAGGAAACACCCATGCCAAGCAGTTCTTCCTCACCGGGAACTCCTAATTTCGCGTGATGTGCGCCGCTGGCCACAATGATGGTTCTCGCCTCTAACACGCCGGCATCCGTGTGGATTCTTTTATAATCGCCCATATCTTCCACAGATTCCACTGTGGTCTCCTTGAACTCCACTCCCAGCTTATCTGCATGCTCTTTGAATTGCATTCCCATATCAAAACCGTTGATGCCAGGCATGCCCAGGTAGTTGTCCACCTCATAAGTATTCAATACCTGCCCACCGCTGATAGGACTTTTCTCCAATACCAGCAGGTTCAACCCTGCTCTTTTACCATATACTGCTGCCGATAGTCCTGCCGGACCGGAACCGATAATAATCAAATCATACATAGCATCCACCTCTTTCCCTATAGTCTTGCCATTAAAGTGTATCAGTTTTATGGTGGAAATGCAAGGCATCGGTGTGGTATACTATGAGAAGAAATTGTGCTATACTAGAAACGAATCTTAAATGATCACTGTTTGTGACAATTCATTTGTCAGAGAAACCAAAAAGGAGTCTTATGAGCAATCAGAATAAATCCGCCCTGATTACGGGGGCATCCAGAGGCATAGGGAAAGCAACCGCCATTGCTTTTGCAAAGGCGGGATATGATTTGTATGTAACATGCGAAAAGTCCATTGACGCATTATACGAATTGGCCAGACAATTGGAGAAGGAATACCACATTACCTGCACTGCCGTCCAGGCCGATATGGGAGACTTTTTAGATGTAAAAGAATTGTTTGCCGATATAGAGGAATTAGATGTGCTGGTGAACAATGCCGGCATCTGCCACAGCGGTCTTTTGGCTGACATGAGCCCCGAGCAATGGCATCGCGTGCAGGCCGTGAATTTGGACTCCTGCTTCTACACCAGTAAATTCGCCATTCCTTTGATGTTGAAAAAACACAGTGGCAAGATCATCAATGTTTCTTCCGTTTGGGGCACGCAGGGTGCTTCCATGGAGGTGGCTTACTCCGCTTCCAAGGGCGCGGTGAACACCTTTACCAAAGCGCTGGCCAGAGAGCTGGCTCCCAGCAACATCCAAGTCAATGCAGTAGCCCCGGGTGTCATCGATACCGATATGAACGCAGGCTACACTGACGATGAGCGGGCAGTACTGATCGATGAAATCCCCGCCAACCGCATGGGAACCCCCGAAGAAGTGGCTGCCATGATTCTACAGATAGCGACCGCTCCGGAGTACATGACAGGACAAGTCATTACTGTCGATGGCGGGTGGTGTTAAATTATAACCCACGAATCTACTCATAATCTACGGCATGACTATGGTCATGCCGTTTTTCGTTGACACACGGTGCTTTTTCTTGCAATTAGCTTTTGAAAAAACCGATGAGACATCATATCAGACCGAACAGACCAAATTTATGACTTTTTTCCTTCCGCTTGCTATGATAACTATTGTAAACAAATACAAACGGCGGATAATCGGGAAAAAGGAGGTGAAAAATGAAGTTTAAGCTTATTATCGACAAAAACGCAGAGGAAGAAATCACTGCAGTGGTACACGAGGCATCCTCTCTAACGCAACAAATTGAAACCCTGGTGCGCAGCCATTCAGGCACCGACAGCATCATAGGGTACAGAGAGGATGAAATACGCAAACTTCCGTTTCAGGAAATCGAGTGCATTACGGTTGTGAACCGAAAGGTAACCGCCATCGACCGGAATGGAATTCAGTTTACACTGAAAGAAAGGTTACGTGACTTAGAGGAAGTTCTGCCCTCTTATTTTATCCGCATCAACAAATCCTCCCTCGCAAACGAACGTCGCATTACCAAATTTCACACAATCATCAGTGGTGGCGTGGACGCTGTTTTCCGATGCGGATATCGGGAGTATGTTTCCAGACGTTGTTTATCTGAAATCAAAAGGAGGTATGAAAGAAAATGAAAAAGTTTGTTTTAGAATTTGTACGCCGGGGATTTATCGCTTGTGGTTTTGGTCCCCTTGTTTTGGCCATAGTTTATTTAATTTTGCAGAAGGAAGGCAATCTGCAGACGCTCTCGGTAAATGAAGTATGTCTGGGCATCTTTTCCTTGTCCGTGCTCGCTTTTATTGCCGGCGGTTTGA
The DNA here is from genome assembly GCA_017397645.1 of Lachnospiraceae bacterium. Classification (GTDB taxonomy): domain Bacteria; phylum Bacillota; class Clostridia; order Lachnospirales; family Lachnospiraceae; genus Acetatifactor. The sequence goes on from JAFQIE010000021.1 coordinate 56,446, forward strand.
ATGCGCTTTATCAAATGGAGCGGTTACCCTTGATGGCAGCCATACTCATTCACGGAGGCGTTTTGTATGTCTGCTATTTGATTACCTATTTACTGAACGATTGGTTGGATCGCGGCACCACCCCCCTGCTGGTGTTCTCCGGGATCTTTGTCCTCGGCTACCTGATTATCTGGGCTATCATCTATACTATCACCAAGAATAAGACCGATAAGCTGAACCAAGCCCTGCAGGAGCAGCAAATCTAAAAAGCGCAGCTTAGTACAAAAGAATCGCTTAGCCCCTCACGTATGCTTCACATCACGTGTAGGGCTAAGCGATTTCTACTTTTTTATCTCTCTATCATCTTTACGCTCTCAATCACAGGGCGGTCGTTTTCTGCCACACTACCGTTTCCATCTAAAACCGGTGTATTCTCACAGATATCATCCACGATTTCCATGCCTTCCGTTACATGACCAAAGGCTGCATATTCCCCATCCAGATGAGGTGCATCCTGATGCATAATGAAGAATTGAGAGCTGGCACTGTTAGGATCATTGGTACGTGCCATGGAAATCACCCCTCTGTTATGCATAATAGGATTGTCATAGCCATTGGACTTGAACTCACCCTTGATGGTCTCTGCGCTCCCACCACCGCCAGTCCCTGCAGGGTCACCACCCTGCATCATAAAACCATTGATGATACGATGGAACCCGATACCGTCATAGAATCCCTCTTCTACCAACTTCACAAAATTGGTTACCGTGATAGGTGCCGCATCCGCATCCAGTTCTAACTTGATCACGCCCTTATCCTGAATGGTCATTTCCACATAGTATTTTCCTGTCAATAAATCCGTGTATCCCGCGTGAAAGTCCTCCGCCTGTGTGCCATCTTTCGCACAGCCGGTCAACAGTCCCATGGCAAGAACCAAGGTTGCCAGGGCAAGTGCTGTCATTTTATTCCAAATCTTTTTCATACTATAATGTCTCCCTTGTTTTTTGATGATACCACCATTTTATAACACCTCTGTTTCTTCTGCAAGACGAATTATTTGTACCTCACCTCATCTTCTTGAAAAACGAATGTCGCTGGCGTATAATGACGTTATTACCTTAATAGATATCAAGCTATCGTTTGGGAGAATATATGATTTACACAGAAAAAGTCAAGATAGGAATCAAAGATATAGAAAAAGGACTGTACCTAGGCAATAGAGCCATTCTGGAATATCTGGAAAACGCCGCCTGCCACCATGCCGACAGCATCGGTTGCGGCACCGCCAGCGAAGGCAACACCACCGCGTGGCTGTTATTGGACTGGAAGGTGCAGGTGCTACACCGCCCCACATACGGTCAGGAGCTGACTGTGACCACCTGGTCCAGAGATATGGTGGGATGCTTTGGCTTCCGTGATTTCGAAATTACCGATGAAGTGGGAAATCTCTGTATCATCGCCGCCTCCAAATGGTTGTTGGTAGATACACAGACCAAAGCTATCCGCAAGGTAGATAAGGAAGTCATGGCAAAATACGAATCCGAGCCCGACCACTTTTCTTTTCCTTCTGCAGAGGATGAAAAGTTCGAAAAACTTCGCAAGTCGGAAGCCTTTGACCATTCCGTGACCTACCCTGTCGTTCGCCGCGATTTGGATTTCATGGGGCATATGCACAATATCTACTATCTGGATTTGGCATACGAAGCGTTGCCGGAAGAAGTCTATGCCAAGCGCTTGTTTGACAACTTCCGCATCAGTTACAGCAAGGAAATCAAGCCCGGGCAAATCGTCCATTGCAGATATGCTCTTCGCGATGGAAAATATACAGTAGTGTTGGAAAATGAAGATGGCAGTTTGAAGCACGCGATTGTGGAGATGTATTAAATGCGCGATAGCATAGTTTAATTTTAAATAATTACAGGCAGGTCTCACGACCTGCCTGCTTTGTTTTATTTCTATATAGATAAACTAATCGGAGTTTCCGTGCACATCCAATCAAAACAACGCATTCCCCAGAAACTCTTCTATCTCCCCTCTGTCTCTCACCGATATCTTTCCCTGCGCATATCCTGCCTTGTCACCACCCTTGCCGGCGAACGTTTCATTCAAAGCCTTCACAAGGGGCTGCACGTCTTCGGTTTTGCTACTTGCCACATAGATACATTCTCCTGCATTTTGTGATAACAAAAGGCACATCCGGCATCCTGTTTCCGCATAATGATTCGCACAGAATCTAAGTTCCTCAAAGGAAAGTTCCTCTGCAAAACCATATATCACATCATCCAAGCTCTGAGTCTCTAATTCCAGCAGCGCCAAACGGCAGGCCTGCTGACGATTCTCATAGCATAAGTCCTGATACTCGTCATATCGCTTGCGCACGGTTTCCACGATTCCTTCTCGGGTCGCGGAAGTCAAACGCATCAATTCCCTAACAGATGCATTTAACCGGATATAATCCCGTAACGCCACACTTCCGGCCACCATCTCTATTCTGGTGCCCTGTTTGTGGGGATAGAAATTGAGCACTTTGATGAGCCCCACTTCTCCTGTTCTCGCCACATGGGGTGCACAGCAGGCGCAGGAATCGATGCCTTCGCCAATGGTTACTATCCGCAAATCCTCGGTAATATCCAGCTTGCTTCTATATTCCAACGACACCACTTCTTCCGCCGAAGGGTACCATGCCCTAACTTCTGCATTTTGATAAATCGCTTCATTTGCTGCCAACTCGATGGCGTCAATATCCTCCCCGGTAAGCGGTCCGTTAAAATCCACCACCATCATGCTATCGTTCATATGGAATCCCACATTATCGTAGTGAAACCTTTTGTGCACAGTTCCCGACAGAATATGCTCCCCCGTGTGGGCCTGCATTCTGGCATATCGAAGTGCCCAGTCGATGGCACACTCTACCATATCACCCACCCGTAATTTGGTCTCTGGATTGGATTTCACATACCATTCCGTTTCACCAGCTTTTCCCTCCGACATTTCCACATCCAAGAAATGCAGCACTCTGCCGTCTATTTCCTGCACGTCTTTTACCGGGAACCCTTGGATGGTTCCTTGATCCGCAGCCTGTCCACCGCCTTCCGGGAAAAAGGCAGTACGGTCCAGTTCAACGCCCCATTGCCCATCTATTTCCAGGCAGGATAAAACCGTAGCACTGAAGTTTTTACAATATGCGTCTTTTAAGTAAAGCCTATCTGTCATTCTCTGTCCTATCTTTCTATACTACCTATGCCTTGTGGAAAACATATCTATATCCTACGAAAACCCAAAACACTTCCTCATCTTCTTCTCGGCCACACCACAAGCATCCCCAAGAACATCAATCCTGCCCAAATCAAAATCAGATTTCCCCAGCCGATTCCTTCCACCGCATTGGCAAACAGGCTGGAGGCAATTGCCGCTGACATATAACTGGCAAAATCCAAAAATCCCGTCGCGGTAGAAGTCATGCCGGTGTCACGCAAGCTGGGACAGTATCTGGTCCAAAGCATGGACGATGCCACCTGTTCAAAGACAATGGCCACCACCAGCAGTGTGATGTTCACCCATCTTTGCCCGATAAGGTACGCACCCACAAAGGCCGCCGTGCTGACTGCGAATCCCAGAAAGATTGTGGTGTGCATGTTATTATGTAGCTTGGTATATAGGAACACCGCCAAAAAAGCAGAAGTGGAAATCAATAAAGTCACCACCGTAAACAGACCGGAGCTGGTTTCCGATGAAAATCCTAGATACTGCGTCAGGTAGGTGGGGATCCAAAAAACCACCGTGGTCCGCACCACACCGGTTAACATAGCAATGGGGGTAAACCGGACGATTTCATGCTCCACCAAAGAGCGGATGCCCCCTTTATGTTGGACATTGTTGTTTGCACTGAACTGTTTGTATCTCACAATCCCTTTGCGGCGCATGATTGCAAACCCTGTCAGGCACAGGCACCCCGCTACGATGAGAGCCACACCACCTGTTTGCAGGACTTGTTTCCATCCCAGAAAAACCGCGATTACACCTGCCAAGGGTGCACCCAGCAGTGCCCCAAACTCATAACCCAGACCACAGTACACCGCATGCGTTTCCGTGGTGTTTTCTGCTGTAATCTTAACCATCGGGGCAAAGATCATGGATAAAAAGAATCCCATCATACCGTAGATAATGCTAACCACTTCAGGCATTCCCGTGAGGTAGGAAAACCCAACGCCACAGGCACCCGCAAATATTAATCCAAAACTAATCATGAAATTAGCCCTAATTTTATCTCCGATGATACCATTCAACAACTGGCCAACAGCATAGCAAAAGAAAAAGAGGGAAGACAGTGTCCCCACAAACTCTGTGTCAAACACACCCTTCTCTATCATCTCCGGCGATACTGCACTCAATATATTTCTTCCTAAATAGGTAATCAAATAAGCAACAGAACACATTCCTCCAATGAGAAATGCGTTCTTAGCTTCCTTCGTCTGTAATAGTTTCATGGATATCTCCTGCTCATCAGTTTGATATATCTATCGTCATATTTTCTTATGACCGACGCGGTACCTGCGTACACTTTGCATTGTCAAACGCTCTGATGACCACGCGCAGAGGATGGAGTTCTTCCTCTACAGATACCGGCATAGCATCGCCATGGAGCAAATGTTTGGCAAGCAGCGTGAAGAAATCCACACAATCACTGTCTGTCATATCAATCACACCTTCGTCCCCATTTGCATTGGTGTAAATATGGGTCTTGGTGCCACCGTCGGTAATCTCCAGCATACCTTCCGTTCCGAAAACACGCACGCTCTCGTTGCCGTATACAGGGAATCCGGCAGGTCGCAAATAGTTGATACATGCAGAAGCCACACCGCCATTATTCAATGTCATCATCCAAGAAGATGCCGTGTAAAGCCCCTTCTCCGGGTCCACATTGCCCAAATGGGTCTGACGCACCTGTACTTCTTCCACTTCCAAGCCCGTGATGTGCTCGATAAAACGCATGGCATGGATACCCACCTGACGTACCAAACCACCGTCCCGATCCTCATCCTGCGGTCTGTATGCCATATTCAACGGATAGGACTTTTGTGCATATACCTGCACCACCTCGCCGACTTTTCCACTTTTTACAATTTTTCTGGCGGTCCAATAAGGCTCCACGCAAACACTTCCCGCCATTTCATGAAACTCTACACCATTTTCTTTGGCTGTTGCCAGTAAAAAATCCAAACCTTCTTCCGTATAAGTGGCCGGTTTTTCCGCATAGACATGCTTGCCGGCTTTCAGACATTTCAAAGCATCCTCTTCCTGGTCTTTTCTACTAGGAGAACAAAGACTAATCAATTCTATATTCTCATTCTGCAACATCTCCTCCAAGGTCTCGTATATCTTCACCTCATTGGCGCAGTTTTTACGAATCTCACCCACGAAATAATCATCTGCTTTGCAGATGGCGGTAAGTTCTGCGTCAGGATGATTGTACAAAGCCTTATATATTTGATGTCCGTTAAAGCCGTATAATCCTACTTTGAGTTTCCTCTTCGTCATGTCATGCGGTCTCCTTTTGCTTGTGTTCATTTACTTCCGATTATACCACTCAGAATCGGTATTACAAATGCTTTTCGTGATTGTTTTTATACTTTTCTCGTATAAAACATTGCACGTTCTTTCTTAATAATTAAAAATAGTGGTCCAACACATAAACAACAGCATGCTCCTCGTTGGAACATATTACCTCGTCTGCCAATTCTTTAAGGGCCGGACTGGCATTGGATACTGCTAAGCCCAATCCCGCTGTTTGAGTAATGCTGCTATCATTATCGCTGTCTCCGATGCTGATGGTTTCTTCCAGCCCGACACCCAGCATGTCTGCCAAAGCACACAGCGCATTTCCTTTGCCCGCATCAATGTGCATAATCTCCAAGGCATTCACATCAATCCTTGCAATCCGCAGTCCGCCCAAGGCTTCCAGTCGCTCCATGCACTCTACTGCATCCTCGTCCTTATGGAAAACCACCGTGAAAAAATCCACCAAATCTACAGTTTGGCACAACGCATCGAAGTTGGTTGAGGTTTGTCCAAAATGATTGAGAACAAACCGGTGCGCCTGAAACATGCGGTAATGCGCAAAAGCCTCCTCATCGGCCGCATCGGCATCTATGATGGATTGTCCGTCCTTGCGAAGCGTGATGTGGGCATCATATGATTTTAGTACGTCAAGGACTTCCCTTGCCTTGGTTCCTTCGATGACGGTCTTGTAACTTTCGCCGGTCAATTTATCATAAATAATGGCACCGTTGGAACTGATGATGTATCGTATGGATTCGCAGTTTCTCAACGCCTCCGGAAGTTCCATAAAGGCACGTCCCGTAGATGGCACAAAATGGACACCTTTCTTCACCAGTTCTTCAATGGCCTGCAGGTTTTCCACGTCCACCTGTGATTGATTATTCAATAGCGTGCCGTCCAGGTCGCAGCATATCATCTTGTATTTCATTGGTTTCTTCTCTCTTTCTATCATTTAGGCACATAAACCCTCAAATCCTATCCCCATATTTCGTATTGGAACATTTCATATTTAAGTTTACTGCCCTCTACAATTTCTGCCGGCAGCAGGGCTCTCGCCACCAATTTAAGGTCGTCGGACTCGATATCCGTTCTGCGAAGATTCGCATAATCCCCGTCAACACTTACCACTTCATAATACCAGATTTCCATTTGTTCGTCTCCTTTATGATATTAGGGAACTTTTTCGTTGTTTTTTACTCCAAAAGTTCCCTATTTTCTCTTTTCTCATTAGGTACAAAAATGCAAATAGCGACACAACGCTATCAAACGCGTTACCAATACCAAACAGCAAAGCGATGCCGGTTAATGTCGGTGTCCAAACATTTGTCACATAGAGAACAAATGCCACTCCATAGTAAACTACATTTGTAATAACCGATTCAAACAGCATATAATCTGTCTTACCCAATCCATAAAAGATGGAATCAAACACATTTTGAACGGCATAGAGCACGTAAAAGCCCACAAGCAAAATCACTAGTTCAAATAATTTCTCTACCTCATCAAACCCGAGTACCCGAGACATAAATGGTTTCCACGCAGGTATGGTGGCAAACCATAGACCGGATATCATCAGTGTAATTGCCAAATATCCCGGAGTATTCCTCTGCACATTATCACGGTCAGCTGCAACCTCCTGTTTGATGAGTTCACCTAGTTGAATGACCGGCAATAGCAACCATCCCCAGATAAAATTATTTGCCACCCAGTAAGTACCCTGTTCGCCGACTACGTTGACCATTCTCGCAATCATCACCATATAAGCAAAGTTGCGGACAAAGGACTCCAGTCCGGAAATTCCACCAACCCTGAAGAATTCCTTCATCCATGTGTATTTTAGTTTGTTCCTAGTCAGAACACGGATGCCTTCCTTTGCCAAAAATATCAATGATACGCCAAACAAAACAACGTTCACAATAATATTGGAATAACCGATTCCATTCACGCCTAGATTTGCCGACACAGGCAAATCAGACACAAGAAAAGTATCGGAGATTAGGCACAAAACCAAGCGGGCGCCCGTAAGAACATACAGATACCTGCTTTTATTTATCGAAATCAATACTACCAATGCAAACTGGCTAAGAATCATAAAAATATTGGCAATACTTTCGATACGTATATAAGAAGCAGAAAGTTCAAGAATACTTGTATCAGCCGCCATCAGTTTTAATAGGGGCTTGGCGAAAATATGCATAAGTGCGGATAATATAATGTACACACTGAACGTAATTATCATACCCGTTTTTACGCGATTTGTAAACTCCGCTCTGTCTTCCCTAACCTTCCCGACAAAGTAAAATAGCGGCAGAATAATTGCTTCATTCAATACCTCATACAGAAGATTTACCCAGGACAGTTGCCCCGCAATAGAATAGGCATAGTCCCCCGGCAGCTGCCCCAGAAAGAATACACGTACTGTGGTGTACACAGACGGTACAAGACCAAGCACAAGAAGAGCCCCAAAAAGTCTATAATTTATGTTATGTAGCGACAATCTGATTCTAGACAACATAATCATCCTCTTTCAAAAACCCACTCTCAAGTTTTCCTTGAAAGTGGGTCTTGTATACTTACATTCCTTATTTATCCAAACTCTTCATTGTGGGGAACAGCAACACATCCCTAATCGCAGGGCTATTGGTCAACAGCATTACCAGGCGGTCGATACCATAGCCGATACCGCCGGTGGGAGGCATACCGATTTCCAATGCATTCATGAAGTCCTCGTCGGTGGTGTTTGCTTCCTCGTCGCCTGCTGCCAATGCAGCCTCCTGTGCCTTGAAACGTTCTCTCTGGTCGATGGGGTCATTCAACTCGGAGTATGCATTACACATCTCACGGCCATAGATGAACAACTCGAAACGCTCCACATAATCCGGCTTGTCCGGTTTTCTCTTGGTGAGAGGAGAAATCTCCACGGGATGATCCATCACGAAGGTGGGCTGAATCAAATGCTCTTCCACGAACTCCTCGAAGAACAGATTCAGGATGTCGCCCTTGGTGTGGCGTGCTTCATAATGTACGCCCTTCTCATCTGCGATTTTCTTCGCTGCAGCAGTGTCAGCCACTTCGTCAAAGTCCACGCCTGCGTACTTCTTCACTGCTTCTATCATGGTCAAGCGCTCAAAAGGCTTGCCCAAATCAATCATATGCTCCGCATAAGGAATCAGTGTGGTGCCACATACCTCCTGTGCCACATAACGGAACATATTCTCGGTCAAATCCATCATTCCGTAATAATCCGTGTATGCCTGGTACAACTCCATCAAGGTAAACTCAGGATTGTGTCTGGTGTCCAGACCCTCATTACGGAATACACGGCCGATTTCGTATACACGCTCCAAGCCACCTACAATCAGTCTCTTCAAATACAATTCCAAAGAGATACGAAGCTTCACATCCTCATCCAGTGCGTTGTAATGAGTTTCAAAAGGTCTTGCTGCCGCACCGCCTGCATTGGATACAAGCATAGGGGTCTCAACCTCTAAAAATCCTTCGTTTTCCAAATAACGACGGATGGCACTGATGATTTTAGAACGCTTCACAAAGGTTTCCTTTACATCCGCGTTCATAATCAAATCGGTGTAACGCTGACGATAACGGATATCTGTATTGGTCAAACCATGGAATTTTTCGGGCAAAATCTGTAAACTCTTGGTGAGCAAAGTCACTGCCATTGCATGAATGGATATCTCGCCGGTCTTGGTGGTGAACACTTCACCTTCCACACCTACGATATCACCCACATCAAACTTTTTGAAATCAGCATAGGATTCCTCACCGATGCTATCCCTTGCCACGTAGCACTGAATGTTGCCGGGCAAATCCTGGATATTGCAAAAAGATGCTTTACCCATCACACGTTTGGACATCACACGTCCGGCGATACGGACTGTTTTGCCCTCCAACTGCGCGTAATTGTCTTTAATCTCGGTACTATGATGTGTCACATCATATTTTGTAATAACGAAAGGATCCTTTCCTGCCTCCTGCAGGTTGGCAAGTTTCTCACGTCTTACCTTCAACAACTGGTTAATATCCTGTTCCTGAACATTGGTGTTCTGTACGTCTGCCACTTTGCTTCACTCCTTATAATTTGTCTACTGTACTTAGTTACTTCTCTGGATATCCAAAACTTTATACTCGATGATTCCTGCGCCGGTTTCTACCTGCACCACTTCTCCCACCGCGTGTCCCAAAAGGGCTTTACCTACGGGACTCTCATTGGAAATCTTTCCTTTGATACTGTTTGCTTCGGTGGAACCTACAATCTTATATTCCAGTTCTTCTTCGAATTCCACATCCCAAAGCTTTACGCGGCATCCGATGTTGATTTTATCCAAATCTACTTCATCCTCATCCACGATTTCCACGTTCTTCAGAATGTTTTCCAATTCCTCAATTCTCGCTTCTATGTCGCGCTGTTCATCCTTTGCTGCATCATATTCTGCATTCTCGGACAAATCGCCCTGTTCTCTTGCTTCTTTGATTTCTGTGCAACTTCCTGACGACGAACAACCTTCAATTCTTCCAGTTCACTCTCGTACTTCCTCAGGCCTTCGTAGGTCAGAATGTTCTTTTTTCCCTGCATAGTGCTATACCTTCCAATTCTATCTTTGTTCTTTACCTTTGTAACCCCGTGCCCCCACGGTTTCCAAGGTATTATACCCATTTTCTTCTATACTGTCAAGGAAATATGGACGGTTATATTTTTTTTGCATTTCCGTCCATATTTTGTATAGGGATCTATATTCTAATACGGCGTTTTTACCCTCTGCAAAGGGCTTCAATTGTTGCCATTTTGCGTAAGATGCACGAACATCCAACCACATACTGCCACGCGCCACCTTCTGAATGCGGACATTTAACGAGCCCGTAAAGTCGAATACCGTAGTCGCTTCTGCACAGCCCACGCCCTTTTTCGCTAAATATGCCACATCTGTTATCACATGATATCGTATAGCCAAACCATGTTCCAGATAAAAATCTTCTATAAAATTTCGAAAGGCCTCATCGTAGTCCTCCCGAAATAGTATCCACCGTACTTCCTTTATTTTTCTGGCATGTTTTTCCAATACCTTACAAATACCCAGGCCGTTTCCCAAAATCAGGACATTTGGACACAATGTTTCTTGGATTAACTGCTCCATCCATTCCGGGGAACCATATTCACCAAACTCAGGAATCGGAAAATATTCCTGCCACATACGGGCCATTATACTCTCCCGGGCCATTTCAGGCTGTCCCAGCCAGGCGATTTCCCCATCGTAAACAAGGTGAATATCTCCATCCGGTTCAGGCAAAGAACATATCTTGTGTGCCAGTGCCCGAAGACTATCCTGCACATATCGGTTGTTTCTGCAATACTCCTCAATCGGTGTCCCACCGGATTCGTCTGCCTTCGGCATCTCTAAGGATATGTCAAACCATCGGTTCCAATCCACATCCAAGCCGATTCTAATGAGAAGATACCCTCCCATTCCTACCGCCTCTACGCAGGGCTCCTGCAAAGTGGTATCCTTACGGACCAAGCAAATCGTTTCCATATCCACGCCATCCACTTCCCCTATCCCATCGATAGGTTATGGCATAAATATATGATTCACTCCCTCTAATAATTCCTCCATAGTTTCCATGGAATTGATAGTCTGCCTAAACTTCGCCGAATGTGGCATGCCGGTGGTGTACCAGGACAAGTGCTTCCGCATCTCCCTAACCGCAGTATACTCGCCCTTCGCCCGCAGTTGCAGGTTGGCATGTTCCAAAATCACAGTTTTCTTCTCCTCTAACATAGGAGGTTCCGGAATCACACCTGTCTCCAAGAAGCTAACTACATCTCTGAAGATCCAAGGATTGCCCTGGGCTGCTCTGCCGATCATAACACCATCGCAACCGGTTTCCTGTAACATTCTCCGGGCAGTCTGGGGCGAATCCACATCTCCGTTTCCGATGACTGGGATACGCACTGCCTCCTTCACCTGACGGATAATGTCCCAATCCGCCTGTCCGCTGTAGTACTGTTCTCGGGTTCTGCCATGCACTGCCACCGCCGCCACGCCACAAGCTTCTGCAATCTTGGCTATCTCCACCGCATTGACATCCTGTTCAGTAAAACCCTTGCGGAATTTCACGGTAACAGGTTTGTCCACAGCCTTCACCAAAGCTGTGAGAATCTGTTCCACCAGTTTGGGATTCTTCATCAAAGCCGAACCCTCCCCGTTATTTACCACCTTGGGTACAGGACAACCCATATTAAAGTCGATGATGGCATAGGGTCCTTCCTGTATCCGCGCCGCCTGGGATGCAATGATATCTGCTTCCGCCCCAAACAGTTGTAAAGACACCGGCACTTCCTCCGGATGCACCCGGAGCAGTTCCTCTGTATTCTTATTATTGTAATAAATGGCCTTGGCACTGACCATTTCCATACAGACAAGGCCTGCACCCATTTTTCTGCAAAGCAAACGAAATGGCAGGTCCGTTACCCCTGCCATCGGTGCCAATATTACATTATTGTCCAAAGTTACATTTCCTATTTGTAATTTGCCCATTTCGTTTTTTCCTTCCACCCTCCCCGGCAATTCCCACACCGGGACAGGTGATTCTCGCAATTTCCTTTTCACTACTTGCAGTTTTTTTCATAGATGATTCGCAGACCGTCCAATGTCAGAGACGGATCATAAATATCGATGGTGTCTGTCTCCTCGGAAATCAATCTTCCCAATCCGCCGGTGGCTACCACCTTCAGATTCTCTATGCCGCTCTCTGCCTTCACTTGTTTAATGATATATTCCGTCTGTCCTATCTGACCATAAACCAAACCTGCCTGCATACTGCTGATGGTCTCCTGGGCCAAGATAGACTTAGGCTTCTTAATCTCAATATTGGGAAGTTTCGCCGCTTGGGTCCACAGCGCCTCAGAACTGATACGGATACCCGGTGCCGTGATACCCGCCGCAAACTCTCCTGCTTCCGTGATTAAATCATAGGTGGTAGCGGTTCCAAAATCCAGCACAAGTACAGGACCGCCGTATTTCTCATAGGCGGCCACCGCATCCACAATACGGTCTGCGCCAATGGCTCTGGGATCTTCCGTGATGATACGGATACCGGTCTTTACACCCGGCCCCACCTGCATGGGTTTGGTGTCTGTGTATCTGACCAGCGCACCCACTAAAGCATGCATCACATCCGGCACTACACTGGACACAATGGAGCCTTCCAATTCCGTTGCCACAATTCCTTTGTTCTGCAACATCTGCGTGATCAACACACCATACTCATCTGAAGTTCTGACCGTCTTGGTGGTAATACGAAAAGTAGCCATAAGTTCCTTCCCTTCGTACACGCCCAAGGTCATATTGGTATTTCCCACATCAACTACTAAAATCATATCTGTTACCCTTCTTCCGGCGTCACATTTACGCCATCCAAAACCAATACAGGATTACTGTTCTAATTCCCCCGTAATATCCTGCTTCAAAACAAACACTCTGTAATACAGACTCAAGGACTCAAACAACTCCTGACGCTTCCTACGCACCTCAGACACCATCAAACCACTGCTGATTTCATCATAGTAGATATCGTCATCATCAGCGTTGGTCTCCAGGATGACATTGCCATCCTCTTCAAAAGCAATGGTAAACACACCGCCCACTTCCTCTGTAAAGAGTACACATAGGATATGTAATTCTTCCTTGATAGATTCCGGGATTCCCGAAAATTCCTCGTTGAAATAATACTTCATTTCATAAGCGTTTGCAGCGCAAAGCACTGTTTTATTATCTTCCATTCCGTTCTCCTGTCCGTCCATAGTCTGTTCCTACAGACGTCCAAATCCTTTCTTACATAGCCTTATGTTTATTCTTTATACGTATCCGTAAATACCGCGCACGGAAACTTCGCCTGCGGTGATACATTCCAAGGACCCATCCGTCCGACGTACCAAAAGTTCTCCTTTTTCGTTCACGCCCAAGGCGGTCCCACGAAAATCTCCTGCAGGACTTTGGACAAGTACTTCCCTGTTGCAATTGACACAACGGGCATTGTACCTGTCTACAAAGGAATCAAATCCACCGCGTTCACAGTATTCTTGATAGTATGTTTCAAACAGTTCTAAAATCTTCAACAACAATGCTTCCCTGCCCTGGCCCCGGCCTGCCGCCTCCATTATGCCAATGGCAGTATTTTGAAGTTCCTCTTCCAATCCCTGCACAGAAATATTTACACCCACACCGATGATGATAAAGGGACTGATTCCTCCCTCCACCGGCGCCATTTCCGCTAAAATGCCGCTCACTTTTTTGCCGTCAATGACAATATCGTTGGGCCACTTAATCTTCGCCTGCTCACATCCCAGTGCATCCGCCACCGCTAGTCCCATCAGTAGGGTCAACGGCGGTATCTGCTCCAGCGGAAGGGTCGGGCGCAATATAATGGAAAAGTACAAATTCCCATCAGGACTGCTCCAACTCCTCCCCCGTCTTCCACGACCATCCGTCTGCTGATTGGCTACAATCACGCGTCCCTCAGGGGCATGCTCCTTGGCCTGTCTGCGTGCTTCCAAGTTCGTAGAATCCAGGCAATCATAATATTGGATTTCTTTTTCCCACATAGTTATATGCCTCAAAGCGTCGCTGCCATCACTGCCTTGATGGTGTGCATACGGTTTTCCGCCTCTTCAAACACTCTGGAACGGAAGGACTCGAACACTTCATCCGTCACTTCCATTTCACTGATACCAAACTTCTTCGCGATTTCCACGCCAATCTTGGTCTTCAAGTCATGAAATGCCGGTAGACAATGCATAAAGATTGCCTTGTCGGAGGCATTGGCAAAAACCGCTGCGTTCACCTGATAGGGGGACAGCTCTTTGATTCTCTCCTCCCAGACTTCGTCCGGCTCACCCATGGACACCCATACATCCGTATATATCACATCTGCATCCTGGGTACCCTGCGCCACGTCTTCGGTCAACGTGATACTGCCACCGGTCTGTGCCACGATTTTCTGGCAAGTCTTTACCAGTTCTTCCTCAGGAAAATACTTTGCAGAAGTACACGCCACAAAGTGCATACCCATTTTGGCACAAGCCACCATCAGGGAGTTGCCCATGTTATATCTGGCATCTCCCATATAAGTCAACCTGATACCCTTTAGGTAACCAAATTCTTCTTTGATGGTCAATAAATCTGCCAGCATCTGGGTAGGATGGAATTCATTGGTCAAACCGTTCCATACGGGAACCTTGCTGTACTTAGCCAATTCCTCCACAATCTCCTGCCCAAAGCCACGGTACTCGATACCCTCGTACATACCTGCCAACACTCTGGCAGTATCTGCAATGCTCTCTTTCTTGCCTATCTGGGAACCGGTAGGATCCAGATAGGTGGTGCCCATACCCAAATCATGGGCTGCCACTTCAAAAGAGCATCTGGTACGGGTACTGGTTTTCTCGAAAATCAGAGCCACATTCTTACCACGGAATGTATCTACCGGAATACCCTTTTTCTTTTTATCCTTCAATTCTGCTGCCAAATCCAGCAAATATATGATTTCCTCCGGGGTAAAATCCAATAGTTTGAGAAAATCCCGTCCTCTTAAGTCCATAATGTGCCTCCGTAAATCACTTGATTTCGTATCTTGTTCCTGATATCCAATTGCCTATTCTGTTCTTCGATATCACTAAATCCTTATTTCTTTTTGGTGGTATCCTTCACCGCCTCAAAGGTGGTTGCCAAGCTTGCGATACCCTGCAAATCCGCAGGAAGCAAAATGGTGGTCGCCTGTCCGTCAGCAACTTTTTCAAAGGCTTCCAAACTCTTAATCTTCAAAACCGTAGCATCTGCGCCTGCTTCCTTCAGCATCTTGATACCATCTGCATTTGCCTGCTGTACCTTAAGGATTGCTTCAGCCTCACCTTCCGCCTCGCGGATCATCTTTTCTCTCTCTGCCTCTGCACGAAGGATAGCGGCCTGCTTGTCAGCTTCCGCACGAAGAATTTCAGATTCCTTGGCACCCTCTGCTTCCAAAATTCTGGCTTTCTTTTCACCTTCTGCACGGGTTACCGCTTCACGTCTTTCACGTTCCGCCTTCATCTGCTTCTCCATAGCGTTCTGAATCTCTGCAGGAGGAATGATGTTTTTCAATTCCACACGATTTACCTTAATACCCCAAGGGTCTGTTGCGATATCCAATGCCGCACGCATCTTGGTATTGATGGTTTCACGGCTGGTCAGCGTCTGGTCCAATTCCAAATCGCCAATGATATTACGCAAAGTAGTAGCGGTCAGATTCTCAATTGCCATCATAGGATTTTCTACTCCGTATGCGTACAGCTTGGGATCAGTAATCTGGAAAAAGATGACCGTATCGATTCTCATGGTTACATTGTCCTTAGTAATCACGGGCTGGGGAGGGAAATCCGCCACCTGCTCTTTTAAGTTAATTCTTCTTGCCACTCTATCGATAAAGGGCACCTTCAAATGAAGTCCCACGGACCAAGTTGCCTGATATGCACCGAGACGCTCTACCACATAAGCCTGCGCCTGGGGAACAATTTTTACGCTGGTAACAAAAATAGCCAAAATCAAAACTACTAAAATAATAATACCTTCCATACTCTACCTCTTTCTGCACGCAGTGTGCTGTTTATTTTATTTATTGTTCCAATACATTTTCGCGATAACACGCCTTTTTCTGCAATTGTACCGTTCTCCTACTCTTCCACAGGTTTCACATACAACTTCACGCCTTCAATAGCCTCTACGACGACTATCGTGTCCTTTGCAATCTGCGGATATTCTGCCACACCTCTTGCACTCCATTCCTGACCGTGTACCAGTACCTCACCTGCTTCCTTCACATTGTCAATCTCTACAGTGACCACTGCCTGCTGTCCTACCACGCTCTCAGCGTTAGTTTTCAACCTGTCTCTGTTGAAATACTTTGTCGCAATTGGTCTGGTAAATACCACCAATACCAACGAAACAACGAAGAACAACAGCAGCTGCAGCCAAACCGGTCCCCCCAGCAGAGCCACCACCATGGCCACTAAGGCACCGCCTGCAAACCATATGGTTGTCAGCCCCAATGTAGCAGCCTCCATCACCAGACAGACAATCAATAAAATTAACCAATAAATCATCTTAAGTGCCTCCTTCCCATTTCTTCTGATTTCTTCTTTTTACTCTTGCTCTAATTTTATGCGAATTCTCTATTCTTTGCAATATTCTAATCAAAAAATTCACATTCTTTTTACCCTTTTCGGAATTGTGTTTTTTAGACTCCTCCATGCACTTTACGGTTGAAGATAGAGTTTCCTCAAATAGCACCGTATAATTTACCAAGCACTTACGGTCAGAAATAAAGTTTCCTCAAATAGCACCGTATAATTTACCAATCACTTACGGTCAGAAATAAAGTTTTCTCAAATAGCACCGCATAACATACCAAGCATTTGCGGTCAGAAATAAAGATTTCTCAAATAGCGCCGCATAACTTACCAAGCATTTGCGGTCAGAAATAAAGATTTCTCAAATAGCGCCGCATAATTTACCAAGCATTTACGGTTAAATATAAAGTTTCCTTAAATAGCACCGTATTTGCTACCCGGCGTTTACGGTTAAAAACGCAGAATGAAGAATTCAACCGCAATGGTTCGTTTTTTATAGCGATAAGCACACCAGACATACTTTGAAAAAAAGGTGGCATACTTTCGTATACCACCTTCATTTACCGAATAACGATTATCTAATTAAATACATGATTTCCGATGACCAGACCTTCCTGGCCTCTATTTCTACGGAAATACACTCTGTCTCCTACATTGGAATATCCGGACAACGCATCCTTCGCTGCCTCAATGCAACTCGCTTTGATGCCACCGGATGCCACCAGTTGGTCCAATCTGCCCGTCATAGCCGGAGTAAATTGTCCGGGTGCATAGATAACACCGCGGATAGAATTGGGCCATGCCTTGCTGCGGACACGGTTCATAACCACCGCACCTACGGCAACTTGTCCCTCATAACTTTCGCCCTGTGCCTCACAGTGAATGAGCGCCGCCAACAACATCATCGTCTCTTCATCTGTTGTAAACTCACCATAATTCACAAAACGTTTCGCGTACATCTCAGCCTTTTCACGTGCTTCAATCTCCGCCACTGTCTCGCCTGTAGCCAAAATAAAGTCTACATCCGCAAATTCTGCGCGCACATAACCGTCCGCGCCTTCGTAGTCCACACAAATCCAGTTTTCTACATCCTGGTGTACGACCTCTACGATTTCTCCCATGGGCAGTAGTCCAAGAACCTCTGCCGTCCTCTCGGGAGCAGTTCTAACACGGAGCGTCTCCGTGTTAATGGTGGCAATGGTTTTGCCGACTTGGTCAGCAAGGGCTTTTGCCTCTTCCCCAAAAAGCAGAAATTCATCAGATGCCCATCCGATGATATTGCCGGATTGGAGTCTTGTCCAGCCATCCTTTCTTTCCAGAATGGTGCCACCACAATCCTTATACAGCATACCCACCCTTTTAGAGTTAGGGTCTGCTTCACTTCTTACGTTTAATGCGTCTTTTACATTGGCCATGACTAGTTTACTTTCCTGATAGTCCCCGGAAAGTTCTATATTCAATTGTTTCGCCATCTCATCCACCACCCGGGCAGAATTCGCATCCACCGGATTTAGGACTGAGGCTATGCCACCTCTTAATTGATGCAGATAATCGTCGTTGGCATAAGCAGTCGTGCTACTCACTACGCAAAGTACCAGGCTCATCACAAGCCCAAGCATAGTGGCGAACACTTCTCTTCTTTTCGCCATGCTTACCCTCCATTTTTACAAATCGCCCATCTTATAATCATTATATTCCGTTCCTTGGAAAAATATTACAAGGCTGTGAAATTTGTTACGGGGGTTATCATAACAGATGTTTTTGATATTGTCAAATTTACAAATTCTTGGACTTATCGATGCAAGCCTCCATGGCCGCCATGACAGTGCCTCTTAAGCCCATCTCTTCCAGCACTTTGACCGCCTCAATGGTGGTACCTCCGGGAGAACAAACCATATCCTTTAACTGTCCCGGATGCATGCCCGTTTCCAGCATCATTTTGGCACTTCCGTACACTGCCTGTGCGGCAAATTCATAGGCCTGCTCTCTGGGCATACCGGCTGCCACTGCGCCGTCTGCCATGGCCTCAATAAACATAAAGACATAAGCGGGTGAGCTGCCACTGACACCCACTACTGCGTCCATCAGACGCTCCGGTACCACGCT
Source organism: Lachnospiraceae bacterium (assembly GCA_017397645.1). Classification (GTDB taxonomy): domain Bacteria; phylum Bacillota; class Clostridia; order Lachnospirales; family Lachnospiraceae; genus Acetatifactor. Next base: position 75,269 of record JAFQIE010000021.1, read on the forward strand.
TGCCTTGCCAAAGGCGCGAAGCAGGGAAAGCACCTTCTGCAGTTCCTCCTCGGACACCAGTTCGCAGGGACTTACCGCAGTACATCCCTCCAACACCAAGGCAGGCGTATTAGGCATGCAACGGATGATTTTCGCTTTCACTTCACCAAAGGCATTTTGCATAAACTCAATGGTGCGACCTGCAGCAATGCTGACCACCAAAGTGTCCGGTTTCAGTGCCGTTTTCACTTCCTCGATAACGCTTCCCAGATAATTGGGCTTCACTGCCAAAAACAGCACATCCACTGCCCCTGCCACCGCCTTATTATCCATGCAAATCTGCATTCCGTAGGCGTTAGCCGCCTTATCACAGGCTACAGCAGAAGGGTCAGCACCGTACACATCTGTGGGTTGCACCAATCCCTTACCTAAAATACCGCCAATGATGGCACTGGCCATATTTCCAAGTCCGATAAATCCTATTTTCATATTCTTCTCCTATCCGCGCTGTCTGTGCGCTTCATACATTAACAGTGATGTGGCAATGGCTGCATTCAGCGACTCCACCTGCCCCTCCATGGGAATCTTCAGGTATTCATCTGCTGCCGCTGCCAGTTCTTCCGTTAATCCATTCCCCTCATTTCCTATGAGGAATGCACAACCTGTTCGCAAATCACATTCGTTGTAATACTTTTCTCCTGCCAAATGAGCTGCATAGCTTTTTATATTCCGTTTACGCAACAATTCTGTGACTTCCACCAAATTCCCGGCATACACTACCGGCACCCTGTAAATAGAGCCCATAGTAGCACGAATGGTTTTGGGATTGTAGATATCCACACTTCCCTCACTGAGGATAACTCCCGTGACGCCGGCACCTTCTCCGGTGCGGACAATGGTGCCTACATTGCCGGGGTCCTGAAGATTTTCCAGAACCACAAGCATGGGATTTTCTGACGCTAACAAATCCTCTATTCCGTAGGACGGTCGCTTTACCACACATAGAATTCCCTGTGGCGTCTGAGTATCGGACATCTTGCGAAACACCTCTGCAGACACCTCTTCGAAAACCACCTGGTCCAGTTTCTTCTTAATAGATATGTATTCTCTATTCTCCGTCACCTTCGCCAACGCATCTGTAGAGATATAAACCTCCCGGATCCATTCCATGGGGGCTTCCTCAAACATCTTAAAGCCTTCCACCAAAAAGACACCGGCCTCTTTTCTCTCCTTCGCTTTGGTCTGCCAAAGCACCACTTGTTTTACCCGTGGATTGGACACCGCAGTAATCATCTGTTACACCTTTCTTATAAAAAGCCGCAAGGAACTCCTATCACGGAACCTTGCGGCTTATGTTTACATTATCTGAAATTAAATGGTCAATAATTTAGCCACTTCGAATTCGTATTCGTTAATTTCCTTTTTCTGGCTCATAGCCTCGTCAATGTCAAAATCCTGGAAGGTTCCGTTACAGAATCCGATGACACGATTGCTCTTGCCTGCCAGCAAAGTATCTACTGCGTGAGCACCCATAATAGACGCATAATAACGGTCCTTGGCTGTAGGATTACCACCACGCTGCATGTAACCCAAAATCGTAGCTCTGGTCTCGATACCTGTTGCCGCCTCAATTCGGCGTGCCATGGAAGTGGAATGTCCAATGCCTTCTGCATTGATAATCAAATGATGGCTCTTACCTCTCTTACGGCTCTGGATAATATGGTTGATGATGGTCTGCTCATCAAAATCGTATTTTTCCGGAATCAACACATCCTCTGCACCATTGGCAACACCACACCACAACGCAATATATCCTGCATTTCTTCCCATAACCTCGATAATACTGCATCTCTCATGGGAAGAGGAAGTATCCTTTACCTTATCGATAGCTTCCATTGCCGTATTCACTGCAGTATCAAAGCCGATGGTATAATCCGTACAAGGAATATCCAGATCAATGGTACCGGGGATACCGATGGTTTTGATGCCCTCTCTTGCCAGCGCCTGTGCACCACGGAAGGATCCGTCGCCACCGATGACAACCATGCCGTCAATACCGTGCTTTCTACAAATATCCGCACCCATTTTCTGATACTCTTTTTCTTTAAACTCCAAACACCTTGCAGTACCCAGTACCGTACCGCCACGCTGGATAATATCGGAAACATGACGTGGTTCCATATCTATGATTTCTTCATGAAGAAGACCGTTAAAACCTCTCTTAATACCCTTTACCTTCAAACCTCTGGAAATAGCAGTACGCACCGTCGCACGAATGGCTGCATTCATACCGGGTGCATCTCCTCCACTGGTTAAAACTGCAATCGTCTTAATCTCGTTACTCAAATTGAAACCTCCTAGAATCACTCTCTCCTCATTCTTTTCGATTCACTATTTTAATCCTTTTTTTTACAGTTTTCAATAGGTTTATAACAGGTTTTTGCCTTAGTTTAATCTAATTTTTACATTTTCTGCCCCAAAAATCTCTATCAGACGCTCTTTGAGTTCTTCATCTGCCTGCACACGCCTGTTGACGGGCAAAACCTTATACGCCTTTGTATCCTTCAGGAAGATCACAACATCATCGTTTCCGTCGGAATCCTTGATGGCTTCAAGCAATACCTGTTCCTTTTGTGCATATTCCTTTGCATCTGCAAACTGTATCCAGATACCATTGGGAACGGTCCGTCTGCCGTTTGAATCACTCTGCACGGGACGGGGTGAGGATTGTCTGTAGCCTGCACTACCACCATAGTTACCGCCATATCTTCCGCCACGATTTTGAAAAATCGGGCCATCACCGGCTGTCTGTGCTTCTTCAAACGTCACCAGCTGGTCGCAAATAAGTTTACCATCCTTGTCGTCTTCCACAGATACATGCCCCTTGATGAACACCTTGGCGTCCTCCATCAATAGCGGTCCATATTTCTCGTAGGTGGCAGGGAATACAATCACTTCTACGGAACCAATCAAATCTTCTACACTCAGGAAAGCCATAGCCTTGTCATTCTTGGTATATTTGATGCTCTTTTCCGCGATCATACCACCTATGACAGCGTCCTGGTTGTCCACCACGCGGACATCTCCTGTTTCCTCATCCATAAAGAAATCACTGGTATTGTGGGTCACATGTTTCTGCCACAATTCCTGGTAGGATTCCATGGGGTGGCCACTCAAATAAATGCCAAGTACCTCTTTTTCAAAGGCAAGCAGCATCTCTTTGGGATACTCCTCCACCTTGGGCAGACGGATGTCAAAAGCTTCCTTCTGGGAATCATCCACAATATCAAACAACGATACCTGCCCTGCCAGTGTGGTCTTCTTATCCTTCGCCACATGATCCATGAACTGTACATAGACGCTCATGAACTGCTGACGGTTGCCTCCCAAACTATCCAATGCGCCTGCTTTAATAAAGTTTTCTACAGCGCGCTTATTCAAATCCTTGTCTGCCATACGGGTAAGGAAATCCTTCAAGCTGGTAAAAGGTCCTCTTTCTTTGCGTTCCTCCACCACAGAGTCAATCACCGGTCTACCCACGCTCTTGATGGCGGTAAGGGCATAGCGGATTCCTCCGTCAGACACTGAGAAACCGCTCTGTCCCTGATTAATATCGGGGGGCAAAAGAGGAATGCCCATACTTCTGCATGTCAAAATATATTCCGACACCTTCTCTGACTTATCAATGACAGAGGTCATAAGTGCCGCCATAAACTGTACAGGATAATAGTATTTCAAATATGCCGTCTGATATGCAACCACTGCATAACAAGCCGCATGGGATTTATTAAAGGCATATTTTGCGAAGTCCATCATATCGTCATAAATGGAAGAAGCCACAGACTCACTGATGCCCTTGGATACACAGCCGGGAACATTTTCCTCCGCGTTTCCGTAGACAAAATTCGCCCGCTCTTTTTCCATCACTTCCTGTTTCTTTTTACTCATGGCACGACGCACCAGGTCACTTCGTCCCAAAGTATATCCGCCTAAATCGCGCACAATCTGCATTACCTGCTCCTGATATACAATACATCCGTATGTAGGTGCCAGAATAGGCTCCAATTGAGGACAGGAATAAGCCACCAAATCGTGGTTATTTTTACCCTTAATGTATTTGGGAATAAAGTCCATGGGACCGGGACGGTACAGAGAAATACCCGCAATCACATCTTCCAAATTTTGAGGGCGCAACTCCTTCATGAAGTTCTTCATACCACCACTCTCCAATTGGAAAATACCATCTGTTTTGCCGGTTCCGATAGAAGCAAGCACTTCCGGGTCATTATAATCAAGGTGATCAATATCTATCTCCACACCGGTGGTTTCTTTCACAAATCTCACCGCATCGTGAATTACCGTCAAGGTACGAAGGCCCAAAAAGTCCATCTTAAGTAAGCCCAACTCTTCCAAAGTAGTCATGGTAAACTGGGTGGTAATAGAACCGTCACTGCCTCTGGAAAGGGGTACAAACTCGTCCGCTGCCTGGGGACAAATTACCACACCTGCCGCATGCATGGAAACATTCTTGGGCATACCCTCCAATTTCTTACACATATCTATCAGCGTGTGGACCGTTTCATCCTCCTGGTACATCTTGCGCAATTCCGGATTCATCTCCAGTGCACGGTCCAGAGTAATATTCAGCTCCTTGGGTACCATTTTCGCAATGGAATCTGCCGTGGAATAGGGCAAATCCATCACTCTCGCCACATCACGTACCACTGCTCTTGCCGCCATGGTACCGAAGGTGACAATCTGCACTACCTTTTCCGCACCATATTTGCGTCCCACATAATCAATCACTTCCTGTCTGCGATTAAAACAAAAGTCTATATCGATATCGGGCATGGACACACGCTCCGGATTCAGGAAACGCTCAAACAGTAAGCTGTAGCGGATAGGGTCAATATTCGTAATTTTCAAACAGTAGGAAACGATACTTCCCGCAGCGGAACCACGTCCCGGGCCCACAGGAATATCATTCGATTTCGCATAATTGATAAAATCCCAAACAATGAGGAAATAGTCCACATAACCCATTTTGCGGATGACGGACAATTCATAGTCCAATCTCTCCTGCAAGGTTTGGCCCGTATCTCCTGCCGGCTGGCTGGGATCTCCGTATCTCTCCTTCAGTCCATCCAGACACAATTTGTTGAGATAACTCCAAGAATCATACCCATCCGGCACCTCATAATGGGGCAATTTGGTGTGACCAAACTCGATTTCCACATTGCACCGGTCTGCAATTCTTTGCGTATTTTCTACAGCTTCCAAAGCATAGGGGAATAGTTCTCTCATTTGGGCTTCACTTTTTACAAAGTATTGTCCGCCCTCGTAGCGCATTCTATCCTCATCGCTGAGTTTTTTGCCGGTCTGCATACACAACAGCACGTCGTGTGAATCCACATCTGTGTCGTAGGTATAATGCACGTCATTGGTGGCAACCAGAGGTATAGAAAGTTCCCGGCTCATTTTCAAAAGTTCCGTGTTCACCTGACGTTGCTCAGGTATGCCATGGTCCTGTAATTCCAAAAAGTAGTTGTCCTTACCAAAGCATGCCTGATATTTGAGGGCACACTCTCTGGCCTCAGCCATCATACCTTTCATGATGAAACGGGGCACCTCGCCTGCCAAACAGGCGGACAAAGCGATAATTCCTTCGTGATAGCGGTTCAATACCTCCATATCCACGCGGGGTCTGTAGTAATAGCCTTCGGTAAATCCTTTACTGACAATCTTAATCAAATTGGCATAGCCCACATTGTTTTCCGCCAACAAAACCAGATGATGATATCTCTCCTCACCGCCGCCGATTTCTTTGTCGAAACGGGAATTGGGTGCTACATACACTTCACAACCCAAAATAGGCTTCACTCCCGCCGCTTTGGCCGCACGGTAAAAATCAATGGCACCATACATCACACCATGGTCCGTTATGGCAGCACTATCCATCCCAAGTTCTTTCACTCGGGCTACATACTCTTTTATTTTGTTAGAGCCGTCCAAAAGGGAATACTCCGTATGGACATGGAGATGTGTAAATGCCATTTTCTTTCCTCTTACAGATACTTCTTCAAATCTTCCGCTTTGTCACAATTCTCCCAGGGCAGGGACACATCATCTCTTCCGAAATGTCCGTACGCTGCAGTGGGTTTATAAATAGGTCTGCGCAGATCCAACATCTTGATGATGCCTGCAGGGCGCAAATCAAAGTTCTCACGAACAATTTCCACCAATCTCTCATTAGAAAGCTTACCTGTACCAAAGGTATCTACCATGATGGATGTGGGCTGTGCCACACCAATAGCATAAGACAACTGAATTTCACACTTGTCAGCCAAGCCGGCTTTTACGATATTCTTTGCCACATAACGGGCCGCATAAGCCGCACTTCTGTCCACCTTTGTACAATCCTTTCCGGAGAAAGCACCGCCACCGTGGCGGGCCATGCCACCATAGGTGTCTACAATGATTTTTCTACCGGTCAATCCCGCATCACCCTGAGGACCGCCAATTACAAATCTGCCGGTAGGATTGATAAAGAACTTGGTATTTTCATCGATAAGTTCTGCAGGAAGCACAGGGTCAAACACGTATTTCTTAATATCTGCGTGAATCTGCTCCTGAGTCACTTCCTCATCATGCTGGGTGGAGAGTACCACTGCCTCTAAACGTACAGGTTTATTATTTTCATCATATTCCACTGAAACCTGACTCTTTCCATCGGGGCGCAGGTAAGGCAGAGTGCCGTCTTTACGCACCTTGGTCAACTGTCTTGCCAGTTTGTGGGAAAGAGATATGGGATAGGGCATAAGTTCCGGGGTCTCATTGGTAGCATAACCAAACATCATACCCTGATCTCCCGCACCGATGGCTTCCAACTGTTCATCACTCATGTTGGACTCTCTCGCCTCAAACGCACGGTCCACACCCATAGCGATATCAGGGGACTGTTTGTCCAAAGCCACCATCACGGCACAGGTATTGCCGTCAAAACCGATTTTAGAACTGTTATAGCCGATATCCACTACTGTTTTACGTACAATTGCCGCAACATCCAAATTAGCTTTGGTGGTAATTTCTCCTGTCACCAATACAAATCCGGTACAGCTTGTTGCCTCACAAGCCACGCGGCTCATGGGATCCTGTTCCATACATGCGTCCAGTATTGCGTCGGAGACTGCATCACAAAGTTTATCGGGATGTCCTTCTGTTACTGATTCTGATGTAAATAAATGCTTTTCCATTTGTTTTTCCTTTTCTTTCTTTTTATAGGATAAAGAATCCTTTTAGGTTTCTTGATTTCTTATGCCAAAAGGTCCGCTTGCAACAAGCGGACCTCAATCTAACGATTTAAATCCTCTTATTGATCGATTATACTCGCTCAGGTAGGCACCTTCCTGTAAGGGGTTGCCGTGGCTTCGTTGACCCTATGTGTCTCCACCAACTCTGAATAAGAGAAACTATATAAAACGAATTAACTGGTTTTTAGTTTGAATTTCCTGACATCTTTTTCTGTCTGCACCAATTCTATCTGTGCACCCAGTGCTTTGAGTTTCAAATGGAAGTCCTCATAGCCACGTTCGATGTATTTAATCTCATCCACCAATGAAACACCCTCTGCCACCAGTGCCGCCAAAACCAAAGCTGCACCTGCGCGTAAGTCCGGAGATGAAATACTTGCACCGGTATAATGGCTCACACCGGTGATAATCGCTGTGTTACCTTCCACCTTGATATTGGCACCCATCTTGGTCAGTTCGTCCACGTATTTAAAGCGATTCTCAAAAATGCTCTCAGTCACAATACTCGTTCCGCCGGCCAGTGCCAAAGCCACTGTAATCTGAGGTTGCATATCCGTAGGATAACCCGGATAGGGAAGCGTCTTCACGTGAGTGGATTTTAAAGGCTTGGACGCCACCACCCGCACGCAATCGTCCGCTTCTTCTACTTCACAGCCTATTTCCAAAAGTTTCGCGGTAATGGACTCCAAGTGCTTTGGAATCACATTCTTTACCGTGATATCTCCTTTTGTTACAGCTGCTGCCATCATAAAGGTACCCGCTTCTATCTGGTCAGGAATAATCGTATATTCTGTTCCATGAAGGGTGGGTACTCCCTTGATTCGGATCACATCTGTACCGGCACCTTTAATATTAGCGCCCATACTGTTCAAAAAGTTGGCCACATCAACCACATGGGGTTCTTTTGCGGCATTTTCTATGGTAGAGGAGCCCTCCGCCATAGCTGCTGCCATCATCACATTGATGGTAGCACCTACACTGGAAACATCCATATAAATGTGGCTGCCTGACAGTTTCTCAGCCTTTGCTTTAATCATACCGTACTCAATGGTGATTTCGGCACCCAAAGCACGGAAACCTTTGATATGCTGGTCGATGGCTCTCATTCCAATGTCACAACCACCCGGAAGTACCACCTCGGCCTGCTTATATTTACCTAACAGCGCCCCCAAAAAATAATAGGAAGCACGAATCTTTTTCACACCTTCTCCATTCACCACCAGGCTGTGAATGTTGCCACCATTGACCACCACTTTGTGACGTTGGGCACGCTTGATGGAAGCACCAATATCGCGCATGGCATCCAGTAGTACATTGGTATCTCTTACATCCGGCATATTGTCGATATACACGGTCTCATCAGTCATCACAGAAGCAGCAAGAATAGGAAGCGCAGCATTCTTTGCACCCCCTATTTCAACGTCTCCTACCAATGGATTACCGCCTTTGATTGCGTACTGTTCCATTTTTATACCTCAGTTAAAGTTTTGCTAAACTAACTCTGTCTTTCATACTACCACAAAGTCTATCATTTGTAAACCGAACATATGTCCAAACTTCTATGATATTTCGTTTACTTCACATATTTGAACGGGTCCACGGGAACACCATTGATTCTCATCTCAAAGTGAAGGTGCGGTCCTGTGCTGACGCCGGTATTACCGCTCTTCGCAATGGTCTGCCCCTGTTTTACGCTCTGACCTACGGATACCAATACCTTACTCAAATGTCCGTACCTTGTCTCCGTACCGTCGGGATGCTTGATGGTAACTAAATAACCGTATCCGCTGGCCCATCCGGCATGGGTGACGGTTCCGCCACTGGAAGCCTTGATGGTGGTGCCTGTAGGTGTCGCTATATCCACGCCCTTATGATTGGTACTTGCACCTGCAGTGGGTCTTTGCCGATATCCGAATTTAGAAGTAATTCTGCCACCTGTAAGCGGTCGGATATAGGTAGGAGGAACCTTTGTACCTCTCTCCACAATCTTGGGAACCGCTTCCTTGAGAACCTCTTCCTTTAGGATTGTACGCTGTACTTCCTTGTCATTGACATAGGATTCTTCTGCCACTACTTTACGAAAGCCGGAGGAAGGCTGCTGTCTGACCTCCTGCTTAGTCGTATACCATTCATCGTTGTCGATGTAGACAACTTCCGCATCATAGTTTTCTTCATAATACTGTACCTGTGTCCTGTGTACAGACAATTCAGGTTCGGGAATAGTAATATATAGTTTATCCCCAACACGGATGGTTGATTCGGAATTCTTGAGCAAATTGCTGTTCATTTCCACAATTTTATCGATAGTAATGTTCAGATTAATAGCAATCTCATACAGCGTATCTCCGGATTTTACATCGTAAATTGCCGCCGATGCCTGCTCTTTTGTCACCCTTTCGATAGCCTCATCCAAACTTGTCAACTGACTGGATGGCAAATACACTTCTACCACTTCCACTTCCTCAACAAATCCGATTTCGGTAGTGCCCAATTCATAATCTTCGAATCCCAGCTCTTCTTTTTCTTCTTCTACCTCACCGGTGAGTCCGGACATAAAGGACTGGATACCCGCCTCAAAATTGCCCCCTTGCATGGTGGCAGGTTCTTCTTCCACCTGTTCCACGATGTTAGTGGTGAGCACGTTGAACTCTCTTAAATTATCCAACACCAGTTCCACTTGAAAACGGTTCTCGGGATCATACTTAGAAACTGCCGTCTGAAGAATCTGACGGACATCCTCCAAAGTGGGAACATTGATGATGTATTCATTGATTTTCATAGTGTATGCACGATGCAAGGTACTCTCCTGCACTGCCTCTGCCACCACGGATTCCATACGCAGAAGCACATCCTCTTCTGTATCCACATCCGCCCACAGAACCTTCTCTTCTTCCACCACCAGTTCTGTTTCCATAAACATCAGTTCATCCGTAGCAGACGCCACATTTTTGCGTGCCTGTAATAATAATTTTTCTACTCTGCTGCCATCTAACAGGGTACCCACATTGTGCCCGTTTAAGGAAACGTGGTATACCTTTTCACCAATGCCACCAAAGAATCCACATCCGCGCATGAAAAAAAGGCTCAACACCAAAATGAAAAGCGTAGTTTTAGCATGTATATATTTTACACTCTTTAGATTCAAGTTAAACTTCATAAACATCCTACTTTTTCTTTTTTACACTGAACCCGAAGGTTCCCAGCTGCTCACCGCAACCAAAATAGGTGCCATGGGAATACACAATAGGCTTGGCTGCCTCCAAATGGAATTTCTGATTCTCATCCATATATTGCTCGTCGGCATGCACCGCCACCACCTCCGCCAGGAACATATCATGGGATCCCAGCGAAAGAATATCCTTCACCTTACACTCAATGTTCACAGGGCTTTCTGCGATCATAGCCGCTTTTACCTCACTGCCGAAAATCGGAGTGAGCCCTGTTTCCTTAAACTTATCCACATCTCTTCCGCTTTTAACACCACAATAATCTGTAGCAAAAGCCAAATCCTCCGTCGTCAGATTGACCACGAATTCCCCGGTTTCCTTCAAAATGGCATGGGAATACCGCTCCGGTCTCACGGATATACTCAACATCGGTGGATTGGTACAAATAGTTGCCGTCCAGCCAATGGTGATAATATTATGTTTGCCATTTTTATCCGTCATGCTGACCATGACCGCAGGCAAAGGATATAACATATTGCCGGGTTTCCACAACTGCTTCGCCATTTCACACCTCTAACATCAACTCATACTTACTGCATTCAAGACAGTTTGCTTAGAACAATTTGATCCCAAACAATTGTAATACCACAAAAATCGCCACGCCAAAACTCACCACGGACATAGAGAATGCCGCAATTGCCAGGCCTAACATCGTGTTGGTTTTTTTCAATATCTTAGACGTAGTGACAGCGACTTCTTCTTCCAGTTCTTGAATTTTCCCGGATTCCTCCACCACCACTGCCTGCATGTTGCGGTATACTTTTATGCATTCTTTGTGAAGGCTTGCATCTATCTTCGCGATAAATTCTCCACCTTCCTTTGTAGCACCGTTCTCTTCCAAAAGTGCCTGCAATCTATCTAAACATTCATTATATTCAGCCACACGGTTTCTCATTCTTTTCAAATCCTCTGCATCCGCTGATGTATTTGCTTTCGTCGTTTCCTGGGGTGTAAATTTTTGCACCAACTTATCCATAAACATGTCCATTCTTTCTCCTCCCGAACACAAACCACACTTCGAGCAATATAAATATCATACCATCTACGACAAGATATTACAACAAAAACTGTCAAAAACCATCGGGGTGCACTTACAAAAAGAACCTCTTAACGAGGTTCCTTTTCCTGCCCGAGGGCCGATATTTCTTCATTTAACTGTAGCATTCTATTATCCAAGTCTGACACCATTCTGGCACATTCTATCAACTCATTCTTGATATGCTCCGGTGCATCACCCTCGAATTTGTAATGGATTTTATGTTCCAGGCTGGCCCAGAAGTCCATAGCTACTGTTCTAATCTGAATCTCTACCCTGGTATCCACCGTCCGGTCCGATAAATACACCGGCACCGTAACAATCATATGATAGCTCTTATACCCACTTGGTTTGGGGAAGGTAATATAATCCTTGACAGCAATTACCTTAATATCCCTCTGGTCGCTGATCATTTCAGCGATTCTGAAAATATCAGAGGTAAAAGAACAGATGATACGGATGCCTGCAATATCATTGATGTACTTCACCATATTGTCAATGGTGGATTCGTACCCGTTTCTCTTTAATTTTTTCACAATACTTTCCGGCGTTTTGATACGGGACTTGATATGTTCTATGGGATTGTACTGATGTACATGCTGGAACTCATCATTCAAAATGGCCATCTTGGTCTCAATTTGCTTCAGTGCAGCCGTGTAGATCAGAGTGACTTCCCGCCAGCTTTCAATACCCTCGCCGTGGTCAACTTTTAATTCCATCTTAACTCCTTGCTTTGCAACCTGTGCAACTTCAGTATAACATAAATGAAAACACAAATACATAGTTTCACATAAAATTTACGCTTTGTTTACAATTACCCTGCTTCTCCCTATAATTACGATTCTTCTCTTGCCAACTATAAGGAAATAGATTAACATAGAGACGTACAATCTTTCAGAAGACGAGGAGAATCCATGTTTCGCTTATGGGCTAAAATATTTGAAAACAATCGTATGATTTCTGACACATGTGTCATGGACGAATCCGTAGACACACGCACACATAAGGTGTTCCGGGCCATCGAGAAAGCTTGCAATCAATTTGATTTGAGTGTTCCTGTGTGGCTGGATAAAAACATTGCAGATTTCAAACGTTTGAGTAAAACCCGTTTCAATCAGGACAATTTTATTGAGTCCGTGTCCTTTGACTATCTGGAAATCCAAGTCATTGAAGAAGACTAATTCAAATATTGCAAGCATCACCCGCAAAAAAGACGCAAAACCTTTCCGTTTTGCGTCTTTTGTAATCTTAATATGTCTTTCTGTTCATCGGTCACAATCAGTCCTCATAACCGTTGGGATTATTCTTCTGCCATCTCCAGGCATCTTCACACATTTCCCTAATACCATATTCTGCCACCCAGCCGAGCTCCTCTTTTGCGAGGCTTGCATCGGAATAACAGGTAGCAATATCGCCGGGGCGTCTGTCCTTTATCACATAAGGGATCGGCACGCCGTTGGCCGCTTCGAAATTCTTCACGATATCCAATACACTGTAGCCCACGCCCGTTCCCAGATTGTAAATGCGAAGACCGGAATTCTGCTCTACCTTCTTCAGCGCCTTCACATGACCTCTTGCCAAATCCACCACATGGATATAGTCGCGGACACCGGTACCATCGGGCGTATCATAGTCATCCCCGAAGACACCCAATTTCTCCAACTTGCCAACTGCCACTTGGGTAATGTAGGGCATCAGATTGTTGGGGATGCCGTTAGGGTTCTCGCCCATGGTTCCACTCTTATGTGCGCCGATGGGATTGAAGTAACGCAGCAGGATGATGTTCCATTCCTGATCTGCCTTCTGAATATCAGAAAGAATCTGCTCCAGCATGGACTTGGTCCATCCGTAAGGATTCGTACACTGTCCCTTGGGGCACTCTTCCGTGATGGGGATAATGGCAGGATTGCCGTAAACCGTTGCACTGGAGGAGAAAATCATATTCTTCACGCCGTGCTTCCTCATTACATCAACCAAAGTCAAGGTGCCTGCAATATTATTCTCATAATACTCCCAAGGCTTTGCCACGGACTCGCCTACAGCCTTCAGGCCTGCGAAGTGAATCACTGCTCCGATTTCTTCCTTAGAAAAAATCTCTTCCAATGCTTCTCTATCCAAAATGTCAGCCTTGTAAAAGGGAACCTTCTTCCCTGTAATGGCTTCCACTCTCTCCAAACTCTTTTCGCTGGAGTTGCTTAAATTATCCAATACCACTACATCATATCCGGCTTCCTGTAATTCCACTACCGTGTGGCTACCGATATAGCCTGCGCCACCGGTAACTAATATTTTCTTCATCCTTTTCCCTCCATTCGATTGTCTGTCCAACCGATGTTTTCTATACTTGGCTTATCAATATTACAGCACTACCCCGTTCTGCTGCAGGAGCGCTCTTGCACTTTCTACAGAGTCGATACCGGTCTTATTCTTAATAGGTGCAAATTCTCTTTCGCGCACTACCTCGAAGGGCAGACAGCTGGACATCTGATGAATCATATCCAATACCAGATTCTCGAATTTATAACCATTGGGTTCCTCAGGTTTTACAAGTTCACCCGCTTCGTTAAGATATGGAATCTTCTTCTCTACGATGTGCAGAGGGAGATTCTGCTCCAGTACTCTTTCAAGCTCAGCCACATTGAACAGATAGTTCAAGATAACGCCAAAATAATATGCGGGATCGCCGTTGGCGTCCTTAGCAGTCATCAATTCCTCGGTCAACTCATAGTACTCTACGATAGAAGGTCTGCCGTCCTCCAAGCAGATGACACCCACCTTCTCATCCGGTGCATTTTTCTTAACCACCTTAGCACCTACCACACATTCCTTCTGAATGGTAGCACCGATAAAGCAAGGATCTGCAATTCTCTGGCATACATTATCCACTGCGAATACGTTCAGCCACTCAATGCCGGCTTCTTTGACCAAATCCAAAAGACCGGAACGCACAAGCGAAATGAACCAACCACCGTTGCCATTGGGAGAGGTAGACAGTTTGCCCTTCTCTTCCAAATAAATCTTGCCATCATAATCGGTAGCCGGTGCCATCTCCTGCTGGAAGAAATGCACATATTCCGCATTATATCCAAAGAAATTATGCTCCGTCAGGAAATTCACGGTTGCCTCGTGGTTCTTATCACTGGTCATCACAAAGAGATGGAACCAGGCGCCTGCCTGCTTTACAACATCCATCATGTTATTTACCAAGCACTCAAATATGTAAAGTTCTCTGGTGACACCTACATTGTACATACCCTTAGGATTGTCAGAACCAAGACGGGTTCCCATACCACCTGCCAAAAGCACTGCTGCCACCTTGCCATCCTGAATGGCCTTGATGCCGGTGGCGGTAAAGCTCTCTCTATTTGCTTCAATCTCAGGAAGCTGCATTGCTGCCAGAGGAGAAATCTCACCCTTCTGTGCCAGTGCCTCCTTATTCTTGCATGCGTCCAGGATGCTCAAATCTGTCGCTTCGATCTGTGCAAGCAATCCTTTCTTGCCTTCTGCATCCAATTCATCATAGTACTTCAAAACATGTTCCTGGCCGTATGCAGCCAGCTTGTCCTTAATCTGCTCCAATGTCATAGACATATTGATATTCTCCTTTTCACACTTTATCAATATTGGAAGACTTCTTCCGTTGTCCATTCTACCACATTCAAATGGTAATGTCATCCATTGTTTTCTTAAAAATAGGTACATTTCATGCAAGAAACGCACACAATATGACTGAATACAACAACAAAGAGTCCGCTTGCGGACTCTTCAACTCTTATTTATGCATTTGCAAATACTTCTCCTTCGTAGCCAATCCGCCCCTGATGTGACGCTCTGATTTATTGTGTTCCAAAATCTTTCTGGCTTCCGACGCCAAAGAAGCATTCAACCCCGGAAGACGGTCCGTGACGTCTTTATGTACCGTACTCTTGCTCACCCCAAAGGCTTTGGCCGTCTGTCTCACTGTGGCGTTGTGTTCGATAATATAATTTGCGATACCCAAGGCACGCTCTTCGATGTAGTCTTTCAAAAAAAGTCCCTCATACATGCTTTTTTACATTGTATGAGGGTTGCTTTTTCAGTATGATAAAAAACTATTTTAGTCTTCCTTTTTGCGCCATATTGTTCCGTACAGCATTGCTCCGCCGCTGACAACCATCAGCACCACCCAAAGCATCCTATGGCTTTCGTCTCCTGTTTTGGGTGACATCACATTGGCTGCACCTGTGGAAGCAGAGGCCGTCTCTGTGCTGCCGGAGACTTGTGTGCCACCGGTGGTGTCACTGCCTCCATGCTGTGTGCCTGCATTGTCATCATAAATCAGCACATAGGTGGAAAACTTATCGGTCTTGATGGTAAAGGTAGCATTTCCGGAATCAAAAACGCCATCTAAAATTGTGGCTTCACCATTGTGTACCCGTACCATACGATAGGTCCGCTTGATGCCTGCGGTGTGATTCATCCACTCCTCGGGAATCGTTATGGTAACATCCAATTCCCGGCTGGTGGAAGTGATTTTTTGGGCCGCCTCACCCTCCACCTGCTTATACAGGGAAATATCCATCCACAAACATGCCGCGCTATTCACCAGAGCCCTTTCCACACAGGCCTTATCCTCCGGAGAAACCGTGGCAAAAATATCCGTCACCTCCAGATAGATATCGATATCCTTGCCCAGCGCAATCATGGGCGTATCATTATCATCTAATACCGCCCCTATAATCTCTGTATCCTCCGAGGTAATATCCCCACAAAAGGCGTTGCCCTCAGGGCGCGTCACATGCTCTGTGACGCCCGGCGTATTTTGGGTATACACCGCATGGATTACAAGGTCTGCAGTCACATTGGTGCCATCCATTTCCCATACGGGAGCCACATCATCATATCCCGCCTTGGGTGGAATGACAGGAAGCACAGCATCCTGCCCATAACCAACGGTCTGGGTATCCACCGTGACACCGTCCACCTTAAATTCCACTTGGTAATTCTTATAAACCGTAATACTATATTCCGTCACATTGCCGGCATTGTCCGTCACCTTCACCGTATGCAGCCCGTTATCTGCTGCAATCAGGGCCTGATTCTGGGTCAGGGTCACAGGGGTTCCGTCCACAATGACCTCCTTCACTCCAGCCAGTGCGTCCGTCACCGTACAGGTAATGTCCCCATAATAAACCCCGCCATCGGTAATGCCCGCTAAGACTGCCTGTGTAGCGTCCAGCACAACACCCTGGGAATTCACAATCACACTGTTGCCATCATTGTCCAAGGCCTTCACATATACCACATACTTTCCATCGGGGTTGACATCAAAGGCCGTGATGTACACCTGCCAGGAAACCGCAGAAAGCTCCGTTTCCGCAAGCTCCCGGTCTGCCACATAATACAACACTTCCCGTAAGCCACTGCCATCTGCATTGTCATATGCCGTCACTGTAGCCGTCTGTGTTTCCCGAAAAAACAGGCCAAAGGTAATGTTGTTCAAAAGAGTTTTCCAGTTTTGGTCTGCAAAATGAAGCTCTACAGAAGGACTCACGGTATCAAGTACATCAATCTGCACCTGTCCCCCGACAGGATAATAGTTATCCCCATCTGTAGGAATAAAGGTCCAGTCATAGACACTTACATTGGCCTTCATGGCCGTCACCGAATTTGCCAGCTTCAAAGACCCCGGCACTGTAGTGTTGACACGATTGAGCACCACTTCACCGGGCGCAGTGGTATCCATAATCACGCCGGAGGGTGTTACATCTCCCAACACAGGGGTTGCTTTTCCAATCACAAAATCAAAGGTCAAAGGCGCCGTACTTCCGTCCGCCCACACATACTTGTCCGTATTCTTCAAGGCAACCGTTACTGTATAGCTTCCGGCATTCTTCTGCACATTACCGCTGATGGTATAGGCATCATTTCCCTCTCCCGTGATGACATAGGTCTGGTCTTCACCACTGTAAGTAAATGTACGGGCATCTCCCGTAGGCTTTGCCACCTCTGTAATGGGGCTTTCAATGGAATAAGTCAAGGCCACCGTCACATCACCCATGGTAATGCCGGCCCTATACTCTCCCACCTCCGTGGGCACCCCCGTCATAAGCTGGTAAATCCCCCCATTTTTGTACTCATAAACAATGGCAGGGCATACAATCTGTCCGTCCAACGCATTTGTCAAAGTGCCCGGTTTGGCTGTGCCATCAGCCAAAATCGGCCCCGTGGGTACTGTCAGTGTGACACTTCCCATGGGCTCTGCGCACCCTGTCTCCGAACAGCTTACTTCAATGGTATTCCCATTCTTATGATACCCCGGGGTATGGGGAATACTGTTTTCGATATTTACCAGGTTGGCAACGCCCTCTATTCTTACCTGAATCACGCTTTGACAGGTCAGGCCTGCGCTCTCCTTAAATTGAATCACCGGGTTCACACCCGTAGCATCTTCTATGGTGTAATCCGTGCCATAAACCAAAATATTTTCGGATGCCAGTCCATCCACATAAACCGTAAAGCTCTCCGCACCGGCAACCGGCTGCTCCAGCTCAATTTCCACCGAGCCGTCTTTTGAGGACACCCCTCCTCCGGAGGCCGCATTTTCGCTGCCGGCACCACCGATACCTATCAATACGGAATAGGTCTTTTCTTCTCCTGCAGGCAGAATTTCATCCTTCCAATGCCATGCTCCGGCGGAGTCAAAGTTTCCACTTTGACTTTGCTCCACGCCGCAAAAAGTGTAGATATCCCTATCGAGCACCCAGTCGGAATATCTTCCGTACCAAAAATCGTCAACGGAGGTCACGCCGGCATAACTCTTTCCAAAGAAATTAAACTGCGCATAATCCCCCTCCGGTCCCATATCATTATCACGGTCCGACACCATCTTATAACCGCTGCCATCATCAAAAGGAGTGATTACCGCGTTATCATCGCTACCAATCTGGATGTCCGCACTGCTTCCCATGGAAAAAGTGATGGCATCCCCGGTGGTGTTTTTTACTCTATATACAATCTGCAAAGTTTTTCCTTCGTTGGCAAATACAAAATCAAGTGCAACATTTAATCCCAGCTGCGTATCACCACCCTCTGCATAAGGCTTTGCGGTTATCCGTTCTGTGTTGCTTCCCACCTCCACATAGGTATAATACCCGTAATCCTTATATGTGGTTTGTCTCCACGCATCTGCGAAATACCCGTAAATATCAAAATTCATGGACAAATACCGATAAGCCATAACGCCATGGTGATTTGTGGTGTACTCCCCATTTTGGGACCCCACCTCCACCGACACAACCGCAGGGGCCGCCGTAGGAGCCGGTGCCATCATCATCGGCCCGGAATTTTCCATAGGAGCCATAGTCGCTTCCGGTACGGGGCTCTCTGTAGGTGCCGCCGTCGCCTCCGGTGCAGGGCTTTCTGTAGGTACCGCTGTCGCTTCCGGTGCAGGGCTTTCTGTAGGTACCGCTGTCGCCTCCGGTGCAGGACTTCCCGCAGGCGCACCTGTTTCTAACGCCTGCGCAGTCATAGGTTCGGGCACAAAAATACCCCCTGTGGCGATCAGCGCAAGGGCGATTACATAAATCATTATCTTCTTACAATATTTCATGGTCACTTCCTCCAAATTTATCTGAGAAGTCCGAACATAAAACTGTCGGGATAATGATTTTATCACACAGAGGGAATCATATTTTTCAATTCACATAATTTCTTATTTTTTTCACATATTTTATTTTTGAATGACAATGCGCAGGGCAAAAATCCCGTCCTCTATTTTGTAGTCCATCAGGGCATTATGTTTTTCACAAAAGGCCCGAATAGAGCGGGTGCCAATCCCGTGGTCTTTCTCCTCATTCACGGGAACCCCCTGCTCGTCCAGAGAAATCTTCCCGTCAAAGGAATTACTGAACTGCAACATAAACTGAGGGTGCTCAATGCACCGGCATTTGATGAAGCGCACGTCCGGCGCAAGCTTTCCACAGGCATGAATGGCATTTTCCAAGGCATTGGCAATCACCACTGACAATTCTGCGTCCTCCACAGGCAGCGGGTCCGGTACCTGCAGGGAATGCTCTACCACAATCCCCCTGTCCTCCGCCATCTTGAAATAATAACTGAAAATGGCATCCAGCACCGCATTTTTACTGTACTTTTCGTCGGTGGTAGTGACCATAGTCTCCAAAGAAGACCGGATATAATTCCTGGCCTCCTCCACCTCCCCCTTCTGCAGCATCACATCAATGCCGGAAAGACGGTGTCTAAGATTGTGCCGCTCCGTGCTGACACGCTCCTCGGCCTCCGCCATTTGCCGGATTTGACGCTGCATCTGGTCCGACTGAATCTGCCACAATTCCCGCTCTCTCTCCACCACATAAAGCTTCTTTTGGGTAGAAAGAATACGGAAAATATTCAGGTACATCAAGGGCATCAGCACCATCAAAACCAGTACCACCGGCATATCCTGGGGACGGTTGATGATATTTGTGGGGAAAGCAATCATCATCAGGATAAGCACATAAAAAATCACTGACACGAAAGAAAACAGTCCCCATCCCTTTTTCACACTGTCCTGAATCTCAAAATAAGGCTTCCTCAGCTTCTTGACAGCAAAATATTCCACCAGTGGGAAGCCAAGGATGCGGATAATAAACATCACAATATTACTGTCCGGCGTAAAATACTGATTCAAAATCAAGGATAAAATAACAATCTCTGCAGAGATGGTGTCCACTACACAAAAAGTGAAGACAAACCGGAAATCCCTGTGCTTTGCCAACAGAATGAAAAACACAAAGCTGGGAATCACCAAAAGAAACAGCATGCATTTTCCATAAAATTCCTGTCCCCAAACCACAAGCAGCAGTAAATTGAGAAACACCAACGGAAGCATTGTGGCGCAGGTGTAGGCAAAGGTCTTTTTCTTCGGGTACCGGGGCGCATAAAAGAATAAAAACAGCAAAAGAATATGAAGCAACGACCATGCTGCAGATGATAATCTCAACACTTCACTCATAGTTTTATTTCCCCCTCCATCCAATAATCCAGCCATGCCGACAACAAAGGTGCCACGGCATTTTGAGGCAGATACCTGGCATTCACGGCAGGTGTTTTGAACACAACCTTCGTCTTCTCAATGGCACCGATATAAAAAAGATTTAACACCAGACTTGCCCCGCATTTTTCAAAACGGCTGTCCGTCAAAAGCGGTATCATCACCTCCGCAAAGGAGGTTCTCTGCTGCGTGCCATGGAGCACGGTGCCGTCCTTCAGGTAGTAATGACAGGCTCTGTCCGCGTATTCCACATACACGATATCCTCGTAGGGAACTCTGGTAGTGGCACTTTTTGACTTCACCGAAACAGACTTGTTTTTCCGGTTGAGAAACATTTCCGTGGCCTGCCCCAGAAGCTTGTACAGCTTGTCTTCCTGCACCGGCTTGATGAGATAGCCGATTGGCTGGGCATCGTATGCGTCCAACGCAAAATCCTTAGAGGTGGTAAGATACAATATCAGCCCTCTGCTGCCCTTTTCCCGCAGTTTTTTGCCCAACTCAATACCGGTCATCTTAGGCATCACCACATCCAGCACATACAAATCAAAGGAGCCAAAATCCTCCAGCGCATCTAACAAATCCTGTCCGGAGGAAAAGGTATGTATCTTGGCCGTTGTGTTGCCCCGGGCAACATAATATGCATTTATCAGTTCTTGGGTGTTCCGAAGCCATATTGGCTCGTCATCGCAAATAGCAATGTTCAGCATATCCTATATCTTCCTTCTCTCCCGGTACAATCTCCACTGGTTCTCAAAAAAATCATCTCTCTCAGGCAAAGGACGCACCTTACGCCATTCAAAGCCGATGCCCTCCGCAACACAAGACACATCCTGGGTCAGATGATTGTGCTTCGCTGCATCTAAAACACAACGAAAGGAGTCGGACAATACCTCCAAGGGCTTTTCTCCCCGGGCGTTGGTGTACAGTGCAGAACCCCTGCTGCCCACGCCTTTTTTCGCGTAATCCAGCATGGCCGCCAGATACACCTTCTGGCAATACAGCATCTGATGCAATCTATAGTAGTGGAACAGATTCTGCCCGCCGGGCTTCTTCACCACCTTGGTAAAATTGGCAAGCAGGTCATCAATGAATGCAAGTCCACTTTCGATTTGCTCTGCGTTACGGATAATACCGCCGATTTCACTCATCTTTTTGGTGGCAGCTTCCTTGATGTCATTGACAAGGGAATCGCCGTCGGCACTTTCAATGAAGCTAATGTAAGCTTCTGCCTTTGCTCTCATGGCATCCTTTATTTCTTCTGTATAGAAGTTACATTCATGTGCATCACAACGATTCTTTGCGATTGTCCCATCATGGGTTGCCGAAGGACAGGCTTCTGCGTCTTCTTGCTGCAGCTTTCTGATATGTATGCTCTCCGCACTGCGGATAGCTCCCACCTGACCGGAGTTCAATGCGCTTCCACCGGGTCTTGTGACACCGTGGGTTCCGCACACCTCGCCGGCACCGAACAGTCCCTTAATAGAGGTCTCCCACTGGGCATCTGTTGCTAAACCGCCATTGTTGTGCTGGGCGCAGATGGCAATCTCTAATCTATCTTTGTGTAAATCCACACCATGGTCCAAATAGAAATTGATGGCCGGCTGATTCATCAGCTGCAATCTCTCGACGGGCGTACCAAACAGAGCCCCCGCCTTTTTCAAATATGTGTATGCCTCCTCCGACAGGCCCTCGAAATCAATCTCACTATCACCGGGATTACTTCTAAAGTCCAGATACACCTTACGGCCTTTCAGAATCGTCTCCTGATACACCAATATATCTATGATAGAGGACCCACCGAAAATCTTATTCACGTCAAAGGGCCACTGATAACCCTTCATAAACACATGGGACAACATCAGGGAACGGCTGTCAAAATACTCTGTCAGAAATTCTCTCTCATCGGTTCCGTCTGCTGCAGTGGAAACGAATTTGGGCAACACCTGCATATAGGTACCGCTGACATTCCATCTGGGCTTCAGGGAAGCCATACCGAACTGCCACTCGGTCAGGTTTCTCCCCTTGGCCCCGGCCAAAAATGCCACACCCGTGGCACCAAATTGGGAATAGGGATAGACACTGTCATGGTAAATACCTGCCGGTCCCCCGGTAGCCATAATGATATTTTTACACCAAACAATCAAATAAGGATTCTCTACTGCCTTTCCCGTGGTGACAAACACTGCGCCCCTGATTTCATTATTTTCCACCAAATACTGAATCAGCTGATAGTTCTCCAACACCGGAATCTGCAATTCTTCCACCCGCTTCTCCAGGCACTGGGTCATCATCTTAGAAGTATAGGGCCCCGCACTGGTGGCGCGTCTGCCTCTGTCGTGATCCGTCTTGTAACCCATATATTCATTGAATTCATTGCAGGGAAAAGGAACTCCCAATTCCACCAAATGGTAAAACCCTCTGGGGGACAAAGCAGCTTCGCATAGGGAAATCTCCCCGTCTATACAACCACCGGAGAATAAATCCTCCGCCATAGCCTCCACAGAGTCCATATCCCCTCCGGAAAGCGAGAGTTTATAATAGGTCTGCTTGTCCGAACCGGTGTTACGTGAGGTGCCGGATTTTCTGTTCTCTGTGATAATAGCCACATTGCGTTCATTGTTCTGAAAAAGACGAATGGCCGCCGCGAACCCTGCCGCGCCGGAGCCAATCACTAAATTTTCAATATATTTTTCTTCAAATTTCATGTTCGTCCCATCCTGTAAAAGATGTTGTGTTACTTCCTATGCCATGCCTTGTTGCACGTTTTTCTATTCACAGTTTCTTAATATGGAATCCACCATCTACGTCCACGTAGTTGCCGGTGGTATAAGCCACCTGATCGGAGCAGAAGAAACTGACCATGTTTGCCACGTCCGCACCTGTGCCCCATCTTGCAATAGGGAACACACCTTGGGCAATCAAAGCATCATATTTGCCTGTGACAGTGCTGGTCATATCCGTTGCAATCACGCCCGGGCGGACCTCATTAACGATAATACCCTCGGCTGCCAAACGGTCAGCAAACAGTGTGGTAATCATGGATACTGCTGCCTTGGAAATACAATACTCTCCGCGGGACACAGAGGAAACCTCTGCGGAGCAGGAACCCACATTGACGATGTGACCCTTTAAGTCAAACACCTTCTCCTGGGCAATCATTTGATTGGCCACCATCTGGGTCAAAAACAAAGTACCCTTGGTGTTGATGCCCATCACTCTGTCGTAACTTTCCTCGGTCATCTCTAACAGATCATTTCTCTGCAAGGGAGCCACGCCTGCGTTATTCACTAAAATATCGATTCGTCCGAAAGTTTCCACGGTCTCACGCACCAGTTTTTCCCGGTCTGCCGCAGAATCAATGGAACCTTGTACGAAATGCCAGGTGATTCCCTGCTTGGTTAAATCATCCAAAGTTTCTTTATATTTTTCCTGACCGCCGGTAGAGAAAATCACCACCTGGCAGCCATCACGACCTAATTTTTCAGCAATGGCCAAACCGATCCCCCGGCTACCGCCTGTAATAATCGCTGTTTTTTTCATCTCAAATCCTCACATCCTTTTCCGTCATTAACCGCGGAAGTTCTTGGGTAAATCCTTCTTAGTCGCCATGAATTCCTGATAGAAAGGCATAAAAGTCTCTCTATCTCTGATTACACAACCGGTGGGCTTATGCGCACGGATCAGGTCACCACACATACCACAGGTAAGGCATACTTTGGCAGGGTTGATTCTGCCGTTCTTTACGATATCGTTGGCAAAATCAGGATTTGCAAAGGACATTCTACCGAACAGCATACCATCACACATGCCCTGTTCTACCATACCCGCACACAATAAATCGGAGTACTCTCTCAAATATGTGGGTGCCGAGCCAAACACTACCATTTCAGGTACCGCCTTCTTGATGGCTTCGATTCCATGCACCATACGGTCAATACCCACAAAAGGATGCTCATCAGGAATGTACTTTCCATTGTCGTAAGGTCTGGTCACATGGGTGGTTGCGTAAGGATTACCCATGGTGATATCAATCATCTTCATCCCAAAATCTTTATGTAATTCTGTAACCAGTTTGATAGGCTCTGTATAATCAGGCTCCACACCGCCTTCGGGAGATACGCCGAAACCATAGGGATATGCATAACCATCGTAGATACCCAAACGACAGGTCACTGCGAAGTCCTTGTCCTCATATGTTTTTGCCGCAGTCACACAGTTCTTCAACATACGGGTACGGTTTTCGTAGCTGCCACCATACTGACCTGGACGATTGTAGGCAGACAAAAGTTCCACAAACAGATAACCATGGCAGGATTTAATATCCACTGCATCAAAGCCTGCCTCCTTTGCCAACTTGGTTGCCTCGCCGTATTTTTCCTCCAATCCCTTCAGATAATCATCAGATACAATACAAGAATCATCTGCTGCACGGAACTGTTCCAATTCAGGATGACGGTACGCAATCAAGGGTGCCGGCTTATTGTCAGGGTTGGAGTATCTACCACTGTGATTTGCCTGCATGATAAGATAAGGCGCAAAACCGTTGGCCTCCATACCTGCCTTCTTTACCGCATCGGTCAATTTCTTATATTCGTCCACGTTGTCCTTGGTCAAAAGCAACTGGGTCTTGGAAGAACGTGCTTCTTCCACGATAGAAATAGCCTCAAACCAAATCACTGCACTACCGCCCACAGCATCCTTGATATAGCGGCGATATGTAAATTCAGAAGGAGCGCCGTCGGGCAAAGAATCTGCGCCCTCCATAGGTGCAATTCCCAAGCGGTTAGGTAAAGTAATACCTCCCACCTGCAAAGGTGTGGACAAAATATCGGTTTTGTCCGCAAAAGGGAGAGAAATCCCCAGTGCTTTTTCCTTCTGTTTGATATCCTCAAAATTTTTATAAGTAAATCTTTCGTGCATTTCTATAGAGTCCTTTCTTACATTTACACTAGCATACCATTTTTTTGCTATCCTGTGAATTATCTATACTTTAGCAAAAATATATATTTCTGTACATTTACCACTATGCGGAAAACTTCTTTCGATATTGCAATGGTGTGATATCCTCTTTTTTCTTAAATATTTGCACGAAATTATTTACATTCATGTATCCCACCGCTCCGGCAATTTCCTCCACAGATTTGTGGGTGGTAACCAGCATTTTCTTGGCTTCCAGAATACGGATTCCGATGAGATAGTCTTTAAAAGATATTCCCACACACTCCTTGAATGCCAAAGACAGGCCATGACTGCTGATGAAATTTTGCGTAGCCAGACTTTCCAGTGAAATCCTCTCACTGAAATGCTCATTGATATATTTTTGGGCATTAATCACCGCCAACGATGCCTGGGTGAGCTTCCCTTGAAACATTTCCGGATGTGTGCGATACAAGTCAATCAAAATCGCCACTACCACAGAAGCGCTTCTGGAAATATAAAACGCGTCTTTGTTGCGATTCTCACGCTCCAAACGCTCAAACAACGGAAGGAGCATATTATACGCCTGACTGCTCAGGGAAATCACATGGGGGAATCGTTTGGAACTCTGTACAAAGATAGCCGCCAGCTCCACATCCCTAATATTGGATAAAATTAAATCGCTGGACATAGTTACCACATAACGGCAATAAACGTCCGTTTCAATCTGAAAATAATGCTTCTCATAGGGGCTGATAAAAATCAGCGATTTCTCTTGGATGGGATACGCCTTATGATTGATGGTAGCCGTGCCTTTACCACCGGTCACCAAAATCATCTCATATTCGAAATGTGCTTCCGGTTCGGCAAGCATCACCGGCTCACCTGCAGAAAATGACTTTAGATTTTTTTCGTTAGAATAAAAGCAACTAATTGCCGGAAGATGAAAATAATCCATAGGGTCCTCCTCTTTTGTCTATCAATTACTCCTTTGCAGGCTGTAGCACCGCCGCCACAACCGCCAAAACCACAATGGCAAAATTACGACAGGTGTACGCCCAATGCTCCTGGGAATGATTCTGCATGACAAACCACCATACAAAGGGTAACACCGCAACACCCAGTAACACGCTCATCTGTTGCAATTTGGCTATAAATTGCAATTTAGTTTTCAACCATGTCCGTTCACGCCTTGCCAGGAACCAGATCAGGCACACCAAAACAGCCAACATAAATAATACAAAACTCAAATTCATAAATGGTGCCAGATTGCTCTGTACCACTTGGACAAATCCTCCGAATCTTCCGCTTCCTTCGGCGCTGCCCGCGCGGGTAAAAATGGTCGCAAACGCATCTGAAACAGTGCTGCCTCCGGTCATCAAATCGGACAAAATCCATTTGCTTCCCCACATCACAGCATAACCAACGCCCCACTCCAGCAGACACGCAAATGCCATTTTCCACTTGTTCTTTACGCCACTCTCGCTTATGTACAGACACGCGCACAGGGGGAAACATAGAGTCACCAAAGGATAGGTTAGAAAATCAAAATACGCCGTAGCAATTCCCGTCGCCAAAAACCATAATGGCCAATACTCTTTTTTCTTCATCAAGAGCACGCCCAATACGGACCCAAAAGCGATATAGAAACAGATACTCAAGGATAAGGAGGCAAAACTGGTGCCATAGTACAAAAACGGCAAAGCTGCTAAATACGCCACTCCCAAGCCAATTTTTTTCGTGTATCCGCATATCAGAAGCACTGCCCCCAACAGTACCATCATTCCCATCACATTCATCATGCGAATGCCATTTAAAGAAGTCAACATCAACAGTGGTTTCAGCAGCACAAGATACCCGTGCCAATATCTGGGATACTGCGCTTCCTTGGGTTGCTGTGCGCCATCCAAATAATCGACCAGGGACTGACCTGCCCACCAGGCATCGCCCCCTTCCGGACAACTCTCACTGCGGTACATTCTCATAGACTGCTCCAAAGCAGAATGCTCTTCGCTTTTATATATGGCATGATGTAACATCAGGCAATCCGTAAAACTACCTGTCATAGTGGATTCATATCCATCTATTACAAGCTGGTCTTCGAACTCTGCCAGAATAGTGTCCTTGGACCAATACACATTTTCCTGCATTTTATCTGTAGGCAAAAGATGTACCAGCAAAAGGAGCAAAAATCCTGCCACAACGGAAGCACCCAATATCCATACATTTTTCCATAACATTTTTTTCATGTCCATAACCTCTCGTTTGGTATGCTCCCAAAATCTACTTACGTCTCCAAGTGGATCTGGAAATTAGTATCAATATTGGAAAGATTTCCAATCTCCCAACCAGCATGTCTACAATCAGCACGAGTTTCGACAAAATACTATATCCACCATAATTTCCGGTAGGTCCAACCAATCCAAATCCGGGACCCACATTATTTACGCATGCCATAACAGCAGAAATATTAGTGGTAAGATCATATCCATCTACCGAAATCAGGAAAAAACTGGATGCAATAATCAACACATACAGCACCAAATAACTGCTAATATTATCCAGCACTTTTTCCCCTACGGCATGTCCGTTACAGCGTACTGCCTGCACCTTTTGAGGACGCACTACCTTACGGATGCTTCTTCTTGCATTTTTCATTAAAAGCAGTACTCTGGAGCATTTGAAACCACCTGCTGTACTTCCGGCACAGGCACCTATGGCCATTAGACATAACAGCACTGCCTTTGAAAACTCCGGCCACTGTGCAAAATCCGTGGTAGCAAATCCCGTTGTCGTAATGATACTGGACACCTGAAAAAGCGCATGTCTTAGAGTCTCTCCAAAACCATCATAGACTCCGCGCAAATTCCAAACAATCAGACATACCGCTATCAGTACGCAACCTAAATACATCCGCAGTTCCTCTTCTTTGAAAAATTCCCTGAACCGCTTCATCATCAACAAATAATAAAAAGAGAAATTTACACCAAACAGCAACATAAAAATGCTGGTTACATTCTGAATATAGGGGCTATATCCCGCCAAGCTATCATTTGCCACTCCAAACCCGCCGGTTCCTGCCGTGCCGAACGCTGTACAAAGTGCCTCAAACACAGGCATTTCACCGAGTAGAAGAAATACCACATTAAGCGCTGTCAAAGCAATATACATCCAATACAAAATAGAGGCTGTGGTCTTCATCTTGGGAGTCAGTTTACCCACATTGGGTCCGGCGCTTTCCGCACGGAGCAGGTGCATGGTAAATCCGGTTTCACTACCGCCGACGGAAGTAATGGCCAATACAAATACCAGCACTCCCATTCCGCCAATCCAGTGACTGAAACTTCTCCAATATAAAAGTCCTTTGGACATATCTTCAACGGATGATAAAATGGAGGCTCCGGTGGTGGTAAAGCCTGAAACCGTCTCAAATAATGCGTCCACAAAAGAAGGAATTTCGCGCGATATATAAAAAGGCAAACATCCTAATACACTTAATAATATCCAGCTAAAGCCGACGCAAACCATGCCTTCTTTGGCGTAGAATCTGCGTTCCGATTTATTGCCATACAGAGAACATAACAGCGACAGCAACAGAATTACACCAATGCTCCACGCGAATCCTTTTACCGACATTGTCTCTTTTTGAAAAACGCTGATGCCAAGGGCGGGAAGCATAAACAACCCTTCCATCATAAGAATTTTTCCGATAAATTTTGACATCATTCTATAATTCATACAAAATCACCATCTATTCAAATATTTCATTTAAATGATATATTGTTTTGTCCTTGTCTGTCACAACCACCAGCGTATCTCCCACAGCATAACTGGAACCACCATGGGCGATATCGATTTGGGCCCCCTTTGCAATGGAAGCAATCAAAACACCTTTTTTCAATTTAATATCCTTCAGAGGCACACCACAGTGCGGCGTACTAGCCTCCACCACAAACTCCAAGGCCTCCATCTGCCCATCTGCAATTCGATGAATGGATTTCGCTGCCCCCACCTGGTTGTTCATGGCACGTACATAACGCACAATACGGTTGCGGCACAGTTCTCCGGGATTCACCACAGAACCGATGGATAAATCTCCCAGAATACCTGTACTATCCAGCCGGCCCAACTTAGTAATCACCTGCGCAACTCCGCATCGTTCTCCAAACAAAGAAACCATCATATTCAACTCGTCCAGTCCGGTCAAAGTAATCAGCGCATCCACATCCTTGATCCCCTGGCTATCTAACAGGAACTGACTGCTGACATCGCCATGGGTGATATCCACATCAGGTAATATTGCCGCCAGCTCTTCGCATCTTTCTCTGTCCTTTTCAATGATTTGCAAATTCAATCCATTCTTTTCCAATAACTTTACGAGGTAATAGCTTATGCGGCCACCCCCACAAATCATCACGTTTTTCACTTTATGCGTAACGATACCCAGATTTTTCAACAGCACAGCCAAGGTGTCATTCATTGCTGTGACGAAAATATGATCACCCTCCTGCAGCACAAAACCACCACCGGGTGCCACTGCTTCACCATCTCTAAGCACTGCACATACCAAGACTTTGCACTTCACCACTTCCTGAATACTGCTCAAGGGCACGTTACAAAGTTTACTGTCTGCATCCACACGCAATTCCACGATTTCAACGCGCCCTTTTGCAAAAGTATCCCTCTGCAAAAAACCGGGATATTTTAATAAGTTTGCGATTTCAACCGCCGCCTGACGTTCAGGATTTACAATCATAGACAGCGCAAACTGACTGCGCATCTCATACACCTGCTGGGTATATTCCGGATTGCGCACCCGCGCAATAGTATGAAGGTTAGGGTTCAGTGTGTGCGCCGTCATACAACACAGCAAATTGACCTCATCTGCTTCCGCTACAGCAATAAGCAAATCCGACTCCTTGACTCCCGCATGCATCAATACATCTTTGGACACACAGTTGCCGCTTACCACCATAACATCATAACGCTCTTCGCTGTCTTCCAATACCCCTTCTTTATAATCTATGATTGTGATGTCATTCCCCTCAGCTGACAATTGCCTAGCCAGGGAAGAACCCAATTTACCGTCTCCGGCAATAATTATTCTCATAATCAATTCCTCTGCTTCTATCTATTTCTTTATTTCACCGATTCGCTTGACAACGCCTGGCTTTACGGGATAATTCTCCGCACCGTAATGTATGGTCTATAGCCTGCCGTACCCACCTTGATACCACCTTGAGGATAGGGCTTACTATTGCTGGCATGGACAATCAATCCACCACCAATATAGATGGCCACATGGCCTTCATAACAAATAATATCCCCCGGTTCCATCTTGTCATAAGAAACTGCTCGTCCATCATTTCTTTGAGAAGAAGAACTTCTGGATATTCTGTAGCCAAAATGCAGATACACTTGTTGGGTAAATCCGGAACAATCAATACCATTGGTCAAACTGTTACCGGCATATTTGTAGGGATTGCCAATGTACTGGCAGGCAAATCTGGCCACCTGTTTACCCAGTTCACTGCCCGATGCGTTGTCAATGACAGAACTGTACTCTGTGGGCTTGTAATTCTGGTTGGCAGCGTTATTTCCTCCCTGTAGGGAATTCAGTTTTGCTTCCTCCTCTTGAATTCTCTTAACAGCGGCTTCCGCATCCTTTCTCGCCTTGGCCATCTCCGCTTCAAAATTAGCAGACTGCTTCTTTTTCTTGGCAAGCATACCATCTAATTCTTTCTTTTGAGCTTCGGCCTTAGCCTTTTCCTCTTCCAACTGCTGCTTATCTGTCTCCAGTGCTTGTTGGGCTTCTTCTAACTGTGCTTTTTCCTCTTCCAGCTGCTGCCATAGAATGGTTGCCTCTTCTTGAATGCGCAGATATTCTAACAGACGGTCTTTTTCGTAGCTGTATACCCGCTCCACATAATCCATTTGATTCAGGATATCCCTCACTCCTGTTCCCTGCAATATAGCACCCAGATAAGAAGTGGTACCCTTTTCATACATTGCCCTGGTACTCAGTCGGATACTTTCTCTCTGCTCTAACTCGTTCTCGTGGGCTGCATTATACCGGGCCTCCGTTTGCGCTATCTGCTCCCTTTTCACAGTAATCTCCACCTCTTTGGCAGTGATTTGTTCCTGAGTCGCAGCAATCTTTTGCTCCTTTAACCCAATCTCTGTCATGATATGCAGAATTTCTGCATTTAAATCATCAATCTCTTCCTGCAACAAATCCTGCTGAGTTTCAAGTGCACTGATTTGGTCGTAAAGTTCCTGCAACTTATTCTTATCCGTCTGAATCTGGCCTTTCAATCCCTCTATGGTGGTAGCATGAACAACACCCGGCAGTTCAGTTTTCGCACAAAAACAAACTAAGCCGGCGGCAAATACACCACACCCTATGAACTTCATCATTTTATACTTTATTTTACTCATGGTTATAGAATAACACATATAAAAGAAAAACGGAAGAGTATTCCTGACTATATAAATTGATGTTACGATTGATAAAGACTATCAAAACATCCATAATTTATCGCATTGCATTGACAAAAAGTCTAATTTTTGTTGTAATAATGCTTAATTAATGCAAGTGTGTGGCAAGAAGGAAAGTATGAAAAGAATAAGATTAACAACGACTCAAATTATTCTGATAAGTTTTCTTTTGGTGATTTTCACCGGAAGTATTCTTTTGGCAATGCCGATAAGTTCAGCAAACGGGATTGCAGTACCGTATATCGATGCCCTATTCACGGCAACAACTTCAACCTGCGTTACAGGACTTGTAACGCTTCCAACTTTTTCCACATGGAGTGTTTTTGGACAGGTTGTCATACTGGTACTAATACAGGTTGGCGGACTCGGAGTAGTCACAATTATGACGGGACTGATGCTCCTTTTGAATAGGAAACTGGGCGTCAGCGACAGACTGCTTATTCAAGATGCTTTTAACCTTAACACCATGGCCGGACTTGTCAAGTTTGTCAAGAATGTGCTATTTGGTACGCTTATCATCGAGGGAATCGGAGCAATTCTATATATGCTCATTTTCATCCCCGAGTTTGGCGTCAAAGGCATCTGGATATCCATATTCAATTCCATTTCAGCCTTTTGTAACGCAGGAATTGACATTGTGGCAGAAAACAGCCTGTGCAATTACGCCACGAACCCTTTGATCAACACTGTAACCTGCGCCCTTATAATTCTCGGAGGCCTCGGGTATATCGTATGGTGGGATTTAATTCGTGTAGTGAAGAGCCGTTCACCTAAAAACAAAAAAATATTCAGGCACCTGACCTTGCATAGCAAAATCGCTATTACCGCCACAGCCGGACTCATTGTTTCCGGTGCAATTCTTATATTGGTTTTTGAATATTATAACCCTATGACGCTCAAAGAGATGGCATTTTTTGATAAAATTCAGATAGCCTTCTTTCAGTCGGTCACCACAAGAACAGCAGGATTTGCTACAATCCCGCAAGAGAATTTAACAAACGCCTCTGCTACTGTATCCATGGTTTTGATGCTGATTGGTGGTTCACCCGTAGGAACTGCAGGCGGTATGAAGACAGTAACCATTGCCGTTCTTTTTTGTTCTGCAATGGCAACCATTAGGAATAAAAATAATGCGACCCTGTTCGGTCGCCAAATTGCTGAAAAATCAATTAAAAAAGCAGTTGCCGTAGCAACAGCCTTTTTCATCATCTGCACCACCTCAACTGTATTCTTATTGGCAACCAGTGATGCCTCGGTCATTGATGCGGTTTATGAAGTCGTTAGTGCAACAGCAACTGTTGGTCTTTCAAGAAATTTTACGACAACACTTAATGCAATCGGAAAATTCATTATAATTATAACTATGTATTTAGGTAGAGTCGGCCCCATATCCCTTGCAATCGCCTTGGGCAGTAAGAATGAAAGTCAAAATGTCATTTCTGAACCGACAGAAGATATAAGTATTGGATAAAGGAGTGTAATATTATGAAAACAAAGAAAACATATGCCGTCTTCGGCCTGGGAAGATATGGTATTGCAGTTGCAAAAGAACTTGTGGAGAATGGCATGGAAGTAATTGCAATAGATGCCGAACAAAAAATTGTGAATGACGTAGCAGCGTATCTGCCGGTTTGTAAATGTGCGGATGTCACAGATCCCGAGGTCATCTCCCGCCTCGGTATAAGCAACATCGACACAGTAATCATTTGTATGGCAAGTAATCTCGAAGCGAGCGTGATGGCAGTCACACTGTGCAAAGAAGCAGGTGTCAAAAGAGTGATTGCAAAATGCGCTAATGAAATGCATCAAAAAATATTGCTTCGTGTGGGAGCAGATCAGGTGGTTTTCCCCGAGAACGAGTCCGGCATCCGCCTTGCCAAGAACCTATTGAGTTCAGGATTTATTGATATGATTTCTCTGTCCAAAGACGTATCTGTGATTGAAATCGACGTCAAAGATGAGTGGTGCGGTAAAAACTTGATTGAACTGAATCTCCGCCAAAAATATGGACTCAATATTGTCGCTTTCAAAAAAGGAGAAAATGTAAACGTAAATATCAACCCGGAACAGCCTCTTGAAGCAGAAACCACGCTGATCGTAATTGCTAATATAGCCAAGTTGGGTAAATTGAAATAAACTCCCTATGCCGCCCTTGGGGCGGCAACAAAAATCCGAATTTATAATTCACAGTTCTTCACTGTTCTGGGGAAGGGAAGCACATCACGGATATTGCTCATACCGGTCAAATACATCACGCAGCGCTCAAAGCCCAAGCCAAAGCCTGCATGTCTCACGGAACCGTATTTGCGCAGATCCAAGTAGAAGCCGTAATCTTCCTTGTTTAAGCCAAGTTCGTCCATTCGTGCTTCCAAAAGCTCCAGCTTATCTTCACGCTGACTTCCACCAATGATTTCGCCGATTCCGGGTACCAGGCAGTCCATTGCTGCCACTGTCTTACCATCGTCATTCAGCTTCATGTAGAAGGCCTTAATCTCTTTCGGATAATCCGTTACAAACACAGGACGCTTGAACACCTCTTCGGTGAGATAGCGTTCATGCTCTGTCTGTAAATCACATCCCCAAGATACCTTATAATCAAAAGCATCGTTATTCTTCTCCAAGATTTCGATTGCTTCTGTGTAGGTCACATGACCAAAATCGGAATTTGCTACATGCTCCAGTCTCTCAATCAATCCCTTGTCTACAAACTGGTTAAAGAATGCCATTTCTTCCGGTGCGTGTTCCAATACATAACGGATCACATACTTTAGCATCGCCTCTGCCAGCATCATATCGTCCGTCAAATCCGCAAATGCCATCTCCGGCTCTATCATCCAAAACTCAGCCGCATGACGGGTGGTATTGGAATTCTCTGCACGGAAAGTAGGGCCAAAAGTATATACATTTTTAAATGCAAAAGCATAGGTTTCCACGTTCAACTGTCCGCTTACCGTCAAATTGGTGGGCTTGCAGAAAAAGTCCTGTGAAAAATCCACCTGACCATCCTCTGTACGGGGCAGGTTATTCAAATCCATAGTGGTCACCTGGAACATTTCTCCCGCACCCTCACAGTCACTTCCCGTGATGATGGGGGTATGCACATAGACGAAACCTCTCTCCATAAAGAAACTGTGAATCGCATATGCTATCAGGGAACGCACACGGAACACCGCCTGAAAAGTATTTGTTCTGGGGCGAAGATGTGCAATGGTACGCAAATACTCAAAAGTATGACGTTTTTTCTGCAAAGGATAATCTGCGGTAGAAGCACCTTCCACCAACACCTCCAACGCCTGCATTTCAAAAGGCTGCTTGGCATTAGGTGTTTCCACAATAGTTCCCTTGACAATCACAGCTGTGCCTACGTTCATTTTGCACAGGTCTTCAAAATTGGATAACCCCTCTCCATATACTACCTGCAAAGGCTCAAAGAAAGTACCATCATTGATAACCAAGAAGCCGAAACTTTTGGAGTCTCTATTGCTTCTCACCCAACCACCCACGGTCACTTCCTTGCCAATATACTGTTTTTTCTCATGATATAAATCCCTGATATCTGTCAGTTCCATATCCTTACACCTCGTATAATATCTTTATACTAATATTATTTCACCATTCTTTTTGTTTCCGGCAGGATTACTCTGCTGCCGCAGAACTCTCCACAGCTTCATCAGATGCTGCCACGTCAGAAGCTTCTGCTTCTACAGATGCCTCTGCCTCGGAAGCTTCTGTCTGCACCTCAGGCGCCAACACATCTGTTTCTACACTGGGTTCCACCTCAGTAATGGTAGCCTTCTCCGCCAGGAATTCCAGCACTTTTCTGCATACATAGAAGTTTACATACTGTTCCTTAGACGCGGTTCCGAACAACTCTTCCTCCGTCTCAATGCCGTATTTTTCCATCTCCTCCGCCATCTTAGCCTGGATTTCTTCCTCGGTCATTACAATGCCTTCTTTATTGGCAATGGCCTGCAACAATACCTGCTGCTGTGCCTCATTCAAAGCCATTTCCTCCACATACTCTTCAGAGGTAGTGCCAAGTGCATAGCTGGCAAACATTTCCACATCCATGCCATACTGACCTGCAATGCTCTCCAACTGTGCATTGATGCCAACACGATAAGGGTTCAGGAAATCCTCGGGTAATTCGTTGAAAGAACTGGTCTCCAACAATTGTGCTATAATTGCGCTCTGTACATTATTATTATACTGCGCCTTAGCATTCTCTGCCAAAGTCTCCTCTATATAAGTGCGAAGCTCTGCCAAAGTGGTTACATTAGGGATCTCCATGGAAGGCACCAATTCATCCCTCATATCATCTGCACTTCCCATGATGTAGTTCACAGTAACGGTAAATACCACAGCTGCACCGGCCAAATCCTCACTCTGATAATCCTCAGGGAAGGTCAAGTCCAAATCTACAGTTTCACCGGGCATTACACCAACCAAGCCCTCTTCAAATCCTGCAATAAAGGAGCCTGAGCCGATTTCCAAAGGATATCCTTCAGAGGTACCGCCTTCGAACGCAACTCCGTCTTTTTTGCCTTCAAAATCAATCACAACCGTGTCTCCGTTTTCCACTGCACGGTCCTTCACCTTTGCACCATCCTCATAAAGAGCAGTATAGTAGTAGTCCACTTCCTCCTGGGTCACTTCCACCATAGGTGCTACCTCGATGGCAAGATTACTGTAGTCGCCTACAGTCACATAGTCTTCCACCGTCAATTGCTGAAGTGCGCCGGAAACAGGAGTACCCTTTTCTTCCTTTGCACATCCGCCCAATACGCTAATCGTCATTAACACTGCCAAAAATAATGCTAAACTCTTTTTCATAACTTTCCTCTTTCTCAATTCTTTTGCATAACGCAAGATTAAAAAATTTAGTACATTTAATATATATAACACATTCTCGACACTTTTAAAAGACTTTTGTACTATAAATATGTGATAATTTTGTGTACAAATGTAGTTGCCTATCCACTCACTTCTGTGATAAAATACCTTTTATGAAAAAGGAGGCTTACAATTTATGAAACCTTGGACAATTGTCTTACTCGTAATTGCAGTGATTTTAGTGGCGGCACTGGTGGTGCTCTACTTTTTAGGAAAAAAAGCACAGAAAAAACAGGCAGAACAACAGGAAATGATGGATGCTAATAAGCAGACGGTCTCCATGCTGATTATCGACAAAAAGCGTATGCGACTGGCAGATGCAGGTCTTCCTGCCGCAGTGATGGAGCAGGCACCGAAAATGATGCGTCGGGCAAAACTCCCCATCATCAAGGCAAAACTCACCACACAGTTTGGTTCCCAGGTAATGTCCCTGATTTGCGAGGAAAAAATCTTTGATTCCGTTCCCGTGAAGAAAGAAGTAAAAGCTGTAATCAGCGGTATTTATGTAATGGACGTGAAGGGGCTTCACGGCAAAGCTGCTGTGGAACCTGCTAAGAAAAAGAGCCGTTTCAAACAGGCTTTGGAACGTGCACAGGAAAAAGCAGGTGCAAAGCCCATAAAATAGTTTTCAATTTAAGGCACAAAAAAGGAGAGGCGAAAACCGTCTCTCCTCTTCTTATGGGAAAAATCCCTTCTACATACCAAGAATTGTCTTGTCGCCGTAAGCGCCTGCCCAGTCCTTTTCAAAGCCTGCGATTGCCGCATCGGTCATAGGATGGGAAATGATATTCTTCAGAATATCTGCGGAAACAGTCACGCTATGGCAGCCGTACAGTGCGCATTTATGAACCTGTTCTGCGTTTTTAAAGCTTGCAGCCAAAACCTTGCAATCCAACTTGTAATTTTCCAACTGCTCTACAATCTGAGCCACCACTTCTGTACCGTCACCGATGATATTATCCAATCGGTTTACATAGGGTGCCACGAAAGATGCACCTGCCTTTGCAGCGATCAAAGCCTGCGCCGGAGTAAAGATTGCTGTCATGGTCACGCCAATACCCAATTTCTTTAATTCCATGGTTGCCTTCAAGCCCTCTTCCCCAATGGGAATCTTCACATAGAAATCACCGCCCAACTCCTTCTTCAGAAGTTTTGCTTCTTCCACCATTTTTTCTGCAGTGGTCTGCACGGTCTGTACATGAAGCATTTTGTCTTTACCGATAATCGCACGGATTTCCTTTACCAATTGCCAGAAATCACCGCCCTCTTTCGCAATGATGGAAGGGTTGGTGGTAACGCCCGCCAGAGGGTAAAATTCGTTACAATGCTTGATAGCTGTCAAATCTGCTGTGTCTAAAATGTATAACATAATCTCGCTCCTATCTGAATTATCTCTGCAACTGAAGGGTGTAGTGAACATCATCTGCTTTCTCTTCGGGTGTGTACTTACGAAGCGTATTGATGACTTCACCGTTGTTGAACTTTCTATCCTCTACATCCTCGGTAGTACCCATAACGGTAACATTCACCTGACGTCTTCTTGCGCGCACCTGATCCCAGTCGATGAAATAAACATGTGCAAATTCACCACCGTCCAAAACGCCGTCCTTGATGGTCATAGCTTCGCTTCTGCCAAAGAACACACTTCTCAAGTGTCCGTCGGTATTCAAGCTGGTGAAGTCACCGGGTTCGTTTACGAAACGGCCGAACTGGGTGTGGATGGGACCGGGATGCATATACTCGTTCTCTTCAGAATAATCAGGCACCAATTTTCTCATGATGTTGAGAATATCATGCTGCAAATATTCCATATCGTATTTATCCAAGTCATGAGAACATTCCTGCACCATGACAGAGCAGGTGGTGTGGTGGGAAGCGATGGTAACGGTACCATTCTTTACACCGGATGCCTTTACGATCTCGATAATCTCCTTTGAGATGTCGTGGAAAGTAGGTCTCCAACCTCTTGACTGCAATTCAATTTCTTTTTGGTAAACTTTAAATTCCATTATTTCTCTCCTTTTGTCTTTATCTATTTGTTTAATCTCTCCCCCACAGCTCCTCCGGGGTGAATGAGAGCAAACTGCTCATTTTGATAATTCATCTCTTCCATCAACGCTGTTTGCAGCAAATGGCAAATCACTGCCAACGAAGTGGAAGAAGTTGTTCCCTGGGCATTGTATCTGTCTGTTTCGCGATTCACATATTGCTTTAGTACTACATCTGCCGCCTGTGCCAGAGGGGATTCCAGATTCTCGGTAATGGTAATCACCTTTACGCCCTTTGCCTTGCATATATCCAAAATAGGAAGAAGCTCTTTGGTCTTACCTCCCCGGGAAGCAAACACACATACATCATCTTTCTTCAAAAAGCCCGTTCCACCGTGCACCGCCTCCGCCGGAGAAATAAACTTCGCAGGTAACTCGATGCAACACATCAAGTGTGCAAAATGCTGGCAAATAATCCCCGAATGTCCGCAACCGGTGGCACCGATACGAGGGGCATTCTTTAAGAGCTCTACAGCCTTATCAAAAGCTTCTTCTTCAAAGTAGTTTTCCATCTCACGGATACATTCCGACTCGATGGTAAATACATCTCTTACTCTTTTTATGGTTTCTTCTTTCATATGCTTACTCCGCCTTATGTAATTCATCCCATGCTTTTCTAACTGCCGCAATCATTTCCTCTGCCAATGCCAAGGGATTCTCTGCCTTTGCGATGGCGCTGGAGCAACCGGAAGCGGAGGAACCTGCCTTGATGATATTGTAGCAATCCTCACCCTTGCTGATGCCGGCAGAAGGGAAGGGCTTAATATCAGGATTAATCTCACGGATACACTTGATGACTGCGTCCACATACTCCTTGTCAGCGGGCTTGCCGGTACCGATCAGTTCTGTAGGTTCTGCCACCAAAATATTGGGACCAAGCTTGGCAATTTGCTGTACTTCCTCAATGCTGTCCGCACAAACCATGGTAGCCAGTCCCACTTCATCGGCACGTTTGATGGCTTCCTCTAATTCCTCCATGGTAAGCTTATGCTCTGCATGATTCAGCATGACACCCACAGCACCTGCTGCCTTCACAGCTTCCGGTAAAGTTCTGCCCATGCCCTTACCTACAGCCAATCTGCTCATATGCTGGGAATATACATGGATTCTTTTGGTATTATGTGCAATGTTGTAAATTTCGGTATCGGGCACATCCAAAATCACATCTACATCATATTTTTCAGAAAGTTCGTCCAAGCCCTTGGCAATATTCAAAAGCACGTCGCCGTACATATAACATTTAGGACCATACTCAAAAAAAGGCTCTTTGATTTGATAATTCTTAACCATTTATCTGCATCCTTTCAAGTTTTCTTTCTTTCGTTTACTTTCGTTTTATGTTTTGATTTATTTCTATTTTACATATGCAACGTTTATTTTGTCAATAACCCGCATGGAGAAATTTCAGTCG
This sequence comes from Lachnospiraceae bacterium, assembly GCA_017397645.1. Classification (GTDB taxonomy): domain Bacteria; phylum Bacillota; class Clostridia; order Lachnospirales; family Lachnospiraceae; genus Acetatifactor. The sequence continues at coordinate 115,622 of JAFQIE010000021.1, forward strand.
TTTTTTTACACAAAAAGAGCCTATCCGAGGAACCTTCGGATAAGCCCTTATATTTGCCGTCAATTGCTTTCATTCTACACATTGTGTTTATACTTTGTCAAAAAAAACAAGAAAATGCTTTAAGAGTATCCCAAAAGAACAAAAAAATAAAGTTCTACAGAAAAAAGTACAATAAATTAAAGGCTAACCCCCCAAAAAATATTGTATACTATGAACAAAAGCGAATATATGTTTTAGAAGGGATTTTCATCGCTTAACAACAGAAAAGGAGATTCTTATTATGGCAAAAAAACGTTATGCACATGTGGGTACCGGAGGCAGAGCGAAATTCTGGTATCACGGAATTGCAGAACAGTTTAATGAAACCTGTGAATTGGTAGCATTCTGTGATGTGAACCAGACCAGAATGAATTATGCCAATGACTATTTGGAAAGTGTGGGATTGGAAAAAGTACCTACCTACAAGCACTATGAATTTGAAAAAATGATTGAGGAGACCAAGCCTGATGTAGTCATCGTTACCAGCGTGGACAGAACTCATGACGATTATATTATCCGTGCCATGGAACTGGGCTGTGACGTTATCACAGAAAAACCTATGACCATCGACGAAAAACGTGCACAGGCAATCATTGACGCTCAGAAACGCACCGGCAGAGAGGTTCGTGTCACCTTCAACTATCGTTATGCACCTCACAACACCAAGATCCGCGAGTTGATTATGGATGGTGTTATCGGCGATGTATACAGTGTTCATTTCGAATGGTTCCTGAACACCGAACACGGTGCAGATTACTTTAGAAGATGGCATCGTAACAAAGAAAACAGCGGCGGTTTATTGGTACATAAAGCAACCCACCATTTTGACCTTGTAAACTTCTGGTTGGGCACACAGCCCGATACCGTATTTGCCATGGGCGGACTGAATTTCTACGGCCGTACCGCAGCTGAGCGTAGAGGTGTGAAGGAATTCTACTACCGTTGCCACGGCAGTGAAATCGCAAAGAACCAGCCCTTCTATTTGGATATGGAAGCCAGTGAAACCCAGAAGGCTCTTTATTTAGATGCAGAACACGAAGATGGATACATCCGCGATAAGAGCGTATTCTCTGAGGAAATCAACATTGAGGATACTATGGCAGTTATGGTTCGCTATAAAAACAATGTAGTCATGACCTACTCCTTGAATGCTTACATTCCCAAGGAAGGCTTCCGTGTGGTATTTAACGGCAGCAAGGGACGCATGGAAGTAGATGTGTTAGAAGACTCCTACACAAATGGCGGCGGAGACAGCGCAAAAGAAGGTGCAACAAAATACAAAAAGATTACCATTACCCCTATGTTCTCGGGCCCTTATGAAGTACCGGTTCCTGAAGGAAAGGGCGGTCACGGTGGCGGAGACCCGCTTCTTTTGAATGATATCTTTGGCGAACCCGTAGAAGATAAGTTCCACAGAGCAGCAAATCATGTCGATGGCGCAATGTCCATTCTGACCGGTGTAGCAGCGAACAAATCCATTGCTTCCGGTATGCCAGTGAAGATTGACGATTTGGTAAAATTCTAGTTTAAGTTAAGGAGCAAATTGCGACTTTAAAAAACATCCGAAATCTCTCAACACGAGAAATTTCGGATGTTCCTTTTTGCCTTTAAAATACATAGTTTATTATAAATCTATGGTATCACGAATGGTTTTCATAGTAGACAGCAACGGCTGAGGCGGATGAGACAATGCATCATGTTCATAAACGCATAAGCCCATACAACACCCCAATGTGGGGCCCAGTCTTCTGTGAAGCTTGCTTTCACCACCGGATAAAAACAGGAAGGGCGCGCCCAGTTCCTGCTTCAGCAGATTGGTAATCCTGAGATTTTCCATCTGCTGCTCCATGGTATCGGCACCGGTTACAATTTTAATGATATCTGCTCCCCTGCGCTTCTGCTCTTTGGCGATTTCCAGCACACGCTCTGCGGGTGCAAATTTGTATAGATGAGAAGACATCAGAACCTCTACTCCCATTCCATGAAGCTCGTCTATGTATTCCATCTGTTTTTTGATTGCCGCCGGATCATCCGTAAGTTCCTCCGGGTGTTTGCAAAACATATCTCCCATCACATCACACAGAGTCGCTCCGCTTTTTGCGATTTCTAACATCCCCTGTGCCAGTTCTTCGTCCGACTGTCCGGTGTTGTGCTTAAATCGATAGTTGGTTACATACGCCGGTCTGCCCTGCATCTCTCCAATAATTCTACGATATATATCAGGATTGTGATACTCCGGCTTTAGTGACTCCACCTGCAACCCATATGCATCAGCTCCCGTGCAATTGGCATTTCGTATCTTTCGAATAACATCTTCAGGAATCTCGTTCTCCAGCATTACGGTCAGCAACGGTCTTTCATGATTCAAAAAAGTCATATCCATCAGCTCCATTTCCTTGACATGGCATTTCTGCCACCATCAATCATAATATTTTCACCGTTGATGAACTGTCCTTTCTCTGACGCAAGGAACAACACCAAATCAATAATTTCCTGAGGCTCGGCAGCTCTGCCCAAAAGTGTGGGCATCTCAGCCATATTAGCTCTGGTAAGGACAGGTCCGGGAGATACACAGACACAACGGATACCATATTTTGAACCAAACTGTGCAATACTCTTTGTCAATCCATGCATCAGACCGGCTTTTGCGGTAGGGTAATCCATACCATAACCATCGCCCTCTGCTCCGGTAATGGAACCGATATTGATGATAAGCCCGCTATTCTGCTCCCGCATCTGTTTTAAGACAGCATGCGCAAAATAAAAAGGTCCCTTCAAATTTACATCCAATCCCCAATCAAAAACATCAATGGGCACATCAGGGAACTCGGGGTGCTGTTTTCTATCCACGCCCCGCATTCTATACGCGGTACCACCTGCAAAGTTCGCCATCACATCGATGCGTCCCCACTCAGACACCGCTCTGTCGCGGGCTGCACACACCTGCGCATAGTCGCGCACATCACAGATAACACCTACAGCTCTGCCACCATCCTTGGCGTTAATCTCTCCTACTTTTTCTTTCAGGACCACTTCATTGACATCACACAATAATACATTTCCGCCGAGCGCTGCAAAATTCTGAGCAAAAAGCAAGCCCATGCCGGATGCCGCGCCTGTGGAAATTGCAACTTTACCTGTAAAATCCATTGTTATATCCTCCTTTTCTCTTTCTTCATTGCAAGTTGTATACTGTTAGAAAAGCCGCAGAGTACATATATAATTCGTACCCTGTGTTTTTTTGTCGCCTTTCCTTATATGGTTAAAAACTCCACAATCACCGGGCAATGATCTGAACTAATCAACGCCCTCTCATCCACCAATACCTCGAAACTTTTCGCATCTATCTTGGTTTCATCTGATACAAACACATAGTCCAGCGTCATGTAAGGACCTTCTGAATAGATATAGGTGCCATTTCCGTCATGCTGGGGATTACTGTGGAAAGTGTATGTATCACAGGTTTTTCTTGCCAGTTTCCGCACATCCTTCATCCCGTGACTTATCATTTCCTCATATCCTGCCAGAGTAAGGTTGGTGGCATCCGTACTGTTCAAATCCCCTGCCACTAAAACAGGA
>JAFQIE010000022.1 GCA_017397645.1 Lachnospiraceae bacterium
AGGAGACTATTTATCAATGGCAAAAGGATCTGTAAGAAAAAAGGGCAAGAAATGGTACTACCGCTTCTATGTAGAAGATGAAAGCGGAAAGATGGTACAGCGTGAGTTTGCAGGCACAGAAAGCAAATCTGAAACAGAGAGTCTGCTCCGCAAGGCAATGGAGGACTACGAAGCGAAGAAGTTCGTGGCAAAGCCTGAGAACACCACAGTAGGTATGCTGCTTGATATGTGGGTGGAGGAAGAACTGAAACCCGGCAATTTGAGCAACGGTACAGTGATGGCGTATATGGGAACAGTGAACAGGATAAAGAAATATCCTATCGGCGACAGAAAGCTGAAAACGGTCACTGCGGAACATTTACAGGCATTTATGGACTTTCTCACTTTCGGAGGACAAAACCCTGACGGGACAACAGCAAAGGCACTTAGCAAAGGGTATCTGAGACTGTTCTCAGCGGTATTGCAGGGAGCGTTCCGATTTGCGGTATTCCCAAAGAAACTGATTTCCTTTAACCCTATGCAGTATGTGGTATGGAGGGGAAAGAAAGAGGAATATGAACTGTTTGCAGACGAGGACGGAGAAGTTGATAATGCTCCTACCATTGACCATCAGCAGTTTTTAATGTTGGAGGACTTTCTGAAAAAGAAAGACAATCCTGCATTGCTCCCGATGCAGATAGCCTATTACACAGGGCTTCGTATCGGAGAAGCGTGTGCATTGACTTGGCAGGACATCAACCTTGACGGACAGTACCTCACAGTACGACGCAGTATGCGATACAACGGGCAAAGGCACAAGACAGAGATAGGTGCTACCAAACGCAAGAAAGTCCGCACCGTGGACTTCTGCGACACTCTGGCGGACATTCTCAGAAAGGCAAAGACGGAACAGCACAAGAGCCGCTTCAAGTATGGCGAACTCTACCGCCTCAATTACTATAAAGAGGTCAAGGAGAAAGACCGTACTTACTATGAAGTCTACAGCCTGCCGAGAACGGATGAAGTGCCAGACGGATACAAGGAAATATCCTTTGTCTGCCTGAGACCTGACGGAGCATACGAGTCACCGAGTACGGTTGGTGTTATGACAAGGTCGGCAAAAAAGAAACTGGAAGGATTTGAAGATTTCCATTTTCATATGCTGAGACACACATTTACCAGCAATCTGCTCTCCAATGGTGCAGCACCGAAAGATGTGCAGGAACTGCTCGGGCACTCTGACGTAAGTACCACAATGAACATCTACGCTCACTCTAAAAGGGAAGCGAAACGAACTTCCGCAAGACTGCTTGATAAGGTGGTCGGGGAAGCCTAAACAAAAAGTTTCCCTTGTTTCGGCTCATAAGGGCAAAAACAAGGGAAAATACATAAGGAACGAACATTAAAATGCCGATTTTCCTTGAAAACACAAGGGTTTCGGAGGATTAAATAGATAAATTGGAATTTGACGAATAGATTGATAACCAGAGCTTTGTGAGATAAATAATTATGGTAAATAAAATTAAAGTTTCAGAAGTAGATGATTTGATGTCCTTACTGGATAACGATAGAAATACATCAGAAAACATCGATATTTCAAAATTTAATGTTAATTCATCAAAAGAAATAAATTGGAAATGTAAAAACGGTCATACATTTAAAGAAAAGATAAATGTAATGTACAGGAGAAAATACAAATGTTTTTACTGTACGGGAAGACAAATATGGTCTGGAGAGAATGACCTGCAAACATTATATCCTGAACTTGCAAAAGAATTTAATATTGATAAAAACGGAATAACTCCAGATAAAATTTCACCTAAAGATACTAAATCATATTGGTGGACTTGTAACAAAAATCATCCTAGTTTTTGGCAAAGTGTAGAACATCGTGTTTCTAGAAAAACAAAATGTCCGTATTGTACAGGTAAAAAAGTTATTTTCGGTGAAAGTGATTTGGAAACACTTTTTCCAGAAATAGCAAAAGAATGGGATATAGAAAAAAATGACGGTATTTTGCCTAGAGCCGTCTCTGCGTATACCTATAATTCATATTGGTGGATTTGTCCTAAAGGACACTCATACAAGAAAAAAGTTGTTCAGAGAACAAAATTTCATAAACCGATAGATTGTCCAAAATGTATAAAGGCGCACTCAACATCATTTCCTGAACAAGCTATTTATTATTATGTAAAAAAATGTTTTCCTGAAGCAATAAATAGGTATAAAGAACCTTTTGAAAAAGGAATGGAATTAGATATTTACATTCCTACCTTCAAATTTGGGATAGAATATGACGGTCTGGCATTCCATAATGATAAAGATCAGCATCAACGCGAGCTAAAAAAATATTCAGAGTGTAAAAAGCTAGGTATAAAACTAATTCGAATAAAAGAATCACAGAATACGTGGAATGATACTGCAGATAAAATATTTTATGTTAGCAAGAAAATGAAGGATGATGAGTTCTCATCATTTTTACGGCATTTTTTCAGCAATGTATTTTGGTTTAAATCTCGCACCTTTACAAATGGTGACACTATAGAAAGTCTTTTGAATCACCGTTATGGTTTTCCTACAGATTTTAATGTTTCAAGAGACCGTACTGAAATATTAGAATATTTAGTTGATATTGAACATTCTTTTGGAAGTCAGTATCCAGAATTGGCAACAATGTGGGATGAAAAAGGAAACGGCGAGTTGACACCATTTATGTTTACATCAGGGTCTAATTATCAAGCCTCTTGGAAATGTCCTAAATGTGGCGATACTTGGAAATCACCAATTTCCAGCATTGTTTCAAGAAAAGTATCATCTTGTAGAGTATGTTCTATGCGTAAAAACGGAAATACTATCACAAAGGTGAAAGCATCCAAATATGGCAGTCTAGCGGAAAGAAGTGAGTTGTTATTAAAGCAGTGGGACTTTGAAGCAAACGAAAGTCTTTCTCCTTATGAAATCCCATTGAATTATAGTTTTAAGGTAGCGTGGAAGTGCAATAAATGTGGTTATAAGTGGTCTTCTTCCCCAAACACAAGAGTAAGAAGAGATAAGATAGCAGATTGTCCACATTGCTCTGGTAGAGTAGCAATGCAAGGAGTTGACGATTTAGAAACGTTATATCCAGATATAGCAAAGACATGGGACTATGAGAAAAACAGAGATACTCTTCCATCTCAAATAAAACCATATTCAAATAAAAAATACTATTGGATTTGTGATACTTGCGGTAATTCTTATGCTACATATCCAGGCAACAAGATAAAAGGTTCTGGATGCCCTGATTGCGCTCGTATAAAAATAGGAGAAAAGAATTCCAAACTAGTTGGTCAATTTAACGATGCCGGAGAATTAATCAAAACCTACCAAGGATTACATCAAGCCGCAAGAGAAATACAAGTGGTACCAAATGCCATATTTCAAGCAGTTAAAAATGGTAGAAAATCGAAAGGGTATTATTGGAAATATGTTACTGATGAAAAAGATTGATATATTATTCAATTAGTCGAATTCCAATTTGTCGAGCAGTTGCTTCCTATGAATATACCTCCTACCGCCAAATTGACGATAGGAGGTTATTTTTATTCTAAATCAGCCCTAAAGGTAAAAGGCGAGGGAAATTCTCTTGCCATCCCTTATTTTTCCTGTTATACTGACACAATAAACCGCGAAAGAAAAGAGGCAATTCCCCATGAGCGCACACTCTGCAAAATTCCGTCTTGTCCTGTCCATGGTCATCTACGGCACTATCGGCCTGTTCGTCCGTTCCATCTCTCTGCCCACCAGTTTGATCGCCAATTTCCGCGGCGCGGTGGGTGCCATTTTCCTGCTGCTGGTGCTGTATCTGCAGAAGGAAAAGCTCGATTTCAAGGCCATTCGCGCCAATTTGAAGATCCTGATTCCCGTGGGTATCGTCATGGGCTTTAACTGGATGCTGCTGTTCGAGGCATATCGCTATACCACCGTGGCGGTGGCGACGGTGTTCTACTACCTCGCCCCTGTGGTGGTGATGCTGGTCTCCCCCCTTATCTTGAAGGAAAAGCTGACTCTGCGCCGCTGTATCTTCGTGCTGATCGCACTGGTTGGCATGGTGTTCACCTCCGGCGTGATCCAGAGCGGTGGCGGCGGCAACTGGGATGCCCGCGGCGTGCTGCTGGCCTCCGGCGCGGCGGTGATGTACGCCTGCATCGTGCTGCTGACCAAGTTCACCCGCAACATCCGCTCCTATGACATCACCATCGTGGAGCTGGGTATCTCCGCCATCGTGCTGCTGCCCTACAACCTGCTGACGGTGGACTTCTCCACCGTTTCCATCGACGGTATGGGCATCTTCATGTTGGCTATCCTCTGCGTGGTACATACGGGCATCGCCTACTGGCTGTACTTCGGCTCTATCCCCCATCTGCCTGCCCAGACCTCTGCCCTGTTAAGCTACATCGACCCCGTGGTAGCCATCCTCCTCTCTGCCCTCCTGCTCCACGAGCCTATGGATGCCCTCTGCGCCATCGGCGCAGTGCTGGTGCTGGGCTCTACGGTATTGAGCGAACTGATGCCCCATAAGAAGGCACAATAACTTCAAATAGATGTAAAAAAGACGCCCGCGAGGGCGTCTTTTCTTATGTAAGGTTATTCCATCTCGGGGCGCTCCGCGCCGTAGAAGAACACTGCTACCGTACCGGGGCCGGAATGGCTGGCAATGATGGTGCCGATCTCGCAGATGCGGATCTTCCCCTGCAAGGCAGGGAATGCGGCCTCCACCGCCTCCACCATCTGCTGGGCAAGCTCGGGGCAGCGGGAGTGGCAGAGATAGCAAGGGCCATCGTAAGCCGCGCCGTTCTCAGCATTGGCCAGCATGGTTGCCACCGTGGTCTCAATGCCCTTATGCTTGCCGCGCACCTTGTCGTAGGCCTTGATAGCACCGTGGGCATCGAGGCGCATGATGGGGCAGATGTTCAGCACCGTGGCAATGGCTGCCGTTGCGCCGGACACGCGGCCGGAGCGGCGGAACTG